>NC_014375.1:1376250-2064375 GCF_000144605.1 Brevundimonas subvibrioides ATCC 15264
CCTGAACGACGAAAGCATGAACGGCGTCGTGGCGCGGGTTTCGCCGGGGTTCTTCAACAAGCTGGTCGCGCACAAGTCCGTCAGGGAACTGTACCTGAATACGGCGAACGCCCTGGCCCTGGCGGCGATCGTGCGCAGCGACGACGGGCAGTACCGCCCCCGCGAATTTGCGCATGGCGGGGTGCTGTTCCGCGAGTACAACGCCAAGATTCCGATGGCGGACAAGTCGCTCTACACGCCCTTCCCCGGCGACACCGGTATCGCTTATCCCGATGGCACGCTGGACAGCCACGTCACCTATGCCGCCCCGCCGCTCGACATCCGCGAGCTGGACGGCGAACCGGCCGAAGGCGGCTCGGACGAAGACCTGATCCACATCAGCGAGGAAATGCTGAAGCACGGTCGTGGCCTTGAATGGTCGGGTCAGATGAACGCCCTGCCTCTGTGGCGTCGCCCGGCGACCCTGGTCAAGGTGACCGCTGCCGCCGCACCCTGACTATGATAAGCCGGGGCGCACGGTGTGCGCCCCGGTGCCGTTTTGGCTATGACAGGGGGCCGTGATGGACTTTTCCCGCCATCTGGCTGGGCTCGACGCCGCCATCGACGCCCACCTGCGCGACGACGGGTGGATTCGTCCGAAGGCGGGCGGGCCGGACGTGTCCGCGCGGATCGCGATCGAGCATCCCAGCGAGACCGATCGGCTGATCGGGGCAGGGATCGAGCGCTCCCGGCCGTGGGTCGAGATTTCAATTTCTTCGGTTCCGGTTCTGGTCAAGGGCGACTGTGTCCTGGTCGGTGCCGTGGCTCCCTTCACGGGATGGCGGATCGCGGAAGCGCCCAAGCGGCCAGGCGATGGCCGTCATTGGCGGGCGGAGGTGGAGCCTTTGGGACTCGTTGACGCGTGAGTGAGCTCGGGCTCCAGCTGCGCGCCGCACTGCAGGGAGATTTCGACCGCGAGGAGCGGGCAGCGCTAACGCGGGTCGAGCGATCGGTGCAGGCCGCCCTATGGGATTTCGCGGCCGACGAAGTGCAGGGCAAGTGGCGTCAGGACATCGGCCAGTCCGGCCTTCGGAACGCCGGTGCGCTGACGAAGACCATCCGGCTGCGCAGGTACAAGAACCAGGGGCTGAACCCCGCCGTCCTGGTCTATTCGAACTTTCCGATCATTCAGCGGGCCTTTGAGGCCAACACCGTGATCCGTTCCAAGAGCGGCTTCTATCTGCCCATTCCAAACCCGGACGTCTGGCCCGGCGGACGGGTCGCCCGGCCGAAGCGGAATGGCGGGCAAAGATCCAACACCATCGCCTTGGCCGAGCAGAGGTTCGGAAAGCTGCGCTTCGTCTATCGCCCCGGAAAGGCGTCGCTGCTGGTCGCGGAGGTGCGCGAAAGCGCTGCCCGTCCCGGAACGTTCCGCCGGGCCAGCGCCACGGCCCAGCGCACGGGGCGCGGCCTGGTCACAATCGTCGTCTTTTTCCTAGTACGCGAGGCGCGTCTGCCTCGCTTGCTTCGCGGTCGGGTGATCCGGGACCGCGCGCGGCAGAACGCCGACCGGGGCGTCGAGCAGCGGTTCGTCCGATACTTTGCGCAGCCGGATCTGCCGCTTCAGCTGGAAGGCCCGTCGCAGGCATGAGCATCGAAACCGCCTATGCCACCCTGGCCGAACGGCTGGAACAGACGCTGCGGGCCACCCTGTTCATGCCCGACACGGCGGTGCTGGAGATCGACCCGGAATCGCCCTTCGAACCGTCCGGAGATGAGACGGATCGTGTCAGCGCCGCCGCCCTCGTTAAGGTCCGGACCTATGTCGCGCGACAGGCTGTCGGTCGCCCGGCTGGCGCGCGGCGCTACGTCGTCGAGCGGGAATGCCGCCTGGAGCTGGCTCTGGCCGGGCCGAACCGCGAAGCCCGGCTGGCCGTCGATCTCGAGACCCTGTCTGCCCTGGCGATGCTGCCCGAGCAGGATCCGACGCTGGGCGGCACGGTCGAGCGCTTTCTGATGGGCGAGATGACCGACGAGGATCTGCCGCCGAACGGCATTGCCACTTTCCTGACCTTCGTCCTGAGGGTCCGTTCCGGCGATCCTCTGGGCATGAGCGAGTAGGCCGAGACGCCTCATTACGCGGCAGGTTGCTGCCGCAACGCACCTTTCTGAGGAGAAACCGATGACTGACGCGCCCACTACTGCCGCTGCCAAGCCTGTCGCCAGCGCAGCGTCCGCCGGTGCCCCCAAACCCAACCGGGCCCGCCGTCCGAAGGCGCAGAAGCCCATCTGGATCGTCCGTCCGCTGACCGGCCTGGAGCGCGTCGCGTCCACCAAGGGGCGCTCAGCCATCGATGCCGGGAAAGCTCGGGCCGCTACCGAGCGCGATTTCGAGATCGCGGGCGTCCACGAGGACGAACGCTGAAGCTGTTTGTGCCCTAACACCCGCGACGCGGTCTCGCGCTGCTTGAGGGCTATCATTCGCCGCCGTCGTTTCCGGCTTTCCGACGGCGGTGTTTCCCGCCGGTGCGTCTAGCCCCGCGCGCCGGCGGGCTCCTGACCTTTCCCCAATCTGGCGGCGCACGCCGTGCGCTGCATCCCTTGCCGCTACCGCGCGCGACGCGCTCGCACGCTGCTTGAGCGGCTCTCTCTGATCCACCCTCGCCGAGGAGCGAACCCCCATGCCCACGGATATCTGGTACGGTGCCGACTGCGAGACGCGGATCGGGAAGCGCGCGAACGCGACGACCCCGCCCACGACCTGGCAGTCCGTCGAGTTCATGAGCCTGACCGTCAACCCGACGCAGGAATGGCGCGACCGGCCCAAGCTGGGCAACCCGGCCGCCCGGGTGAACACGCTGGATCCGATCAAGCCGCGCAAGGGCTTCTACCGCGAGAGCGCCGAGGTCGTTCTGGATGCCGACACCCGGTCCCTGCCGCTGTGGCTGCGTCATGCCATGGGCTCGCCGACGACCACGACGGCATCTGCCCTCTTCCTTCACACCTTCGCGTCGGGAGCGAAGACCGAGCAGTATTTCGATATCGTGGTGAAGGTCGGGGCCAGCGATTTCCGGATCTATCAGGGGCTGACGCTTTCGCAGCTTTCGATCCAGAACACCGGCGAGAACACGCAGGACTTCAACATCAACCTGAGCCTGCTGGGCCTCAGCCGCGCCAAGGCAACGTCCTGGCCGACCGGCACGGTTACCGCCTGTCCGGCCGAGGCACCGATCCTGAGGGCGATCTTCTCGGTCGATAACGTCGCCGCCGGCAACATGCTGTCGTCGTCCCTCAGCTGGGATCGCCAGCTGCAGGAGGGCGTGTTCCTGAGCGCCGCGCCGACGGTGTCGTCGCTGCGTCCGAACGGCGGCTCGCATTCGGGCTCGGCGACCTTCCGCGCGATCGGCGCCGTCTTCGACACGATGGAAGAGGCCGACACGGTGTTCAGCGCCCAGCTGAACTATTACGGGGTCGTGGCGGATCACTTCATCCGGTTCGAGCACGCTACGGCCCTGCTGCAGCCGAGCCCGCTACCGATCTCTGGACCGGGCACGATCGAGCGGACGCTGAACTGGGCACCGTTCCAGACGGGTTCTACCCCTGCCTTGACCATCGCCATCGTCAACGACGTGACGGCCTACGCATGATCCGCATCGGCACGAACCGTGAGCCCGTGACGGTCACGCTCCGTCCTCCCTATGGCGACGTGACCGTCACCCTGAAACGCCTGACCACCTCCCACTATGGAGAGGCCCAACAGGCGGCCCAGGCGATCCTGCGGAACGATGCCGAGCTGCTGAACCTGCTGGTCAAGCACGACCTTCTGCCCGAGGGCGGGGTGAAGGCCTGGAAGCGGATGAAGGACAAGGACGTGATGGCGTACGCCGCCTTCCTGTCCGGCATCGGCGTCTGGCTGGGCGCGGTCGAGTGCGCTGTCCGTGGGATTTCCGAATGGACCGGCATCCTGGGCGAAGATGGCAAGCCCGCGGCGGTCGAGCGCGAGATCATCGAGACCCTGATGCTGGACGAGGCGCTGAGCCACCAGATCACGACCCAACTGGATCAAGCCGCGAGGATCCTTTTCGTCGAGGGGGAGCGCTAAGGGGCCTCGCCACCTGGCTCTTCGGGGCCCGGGACGATGGCGTGGGCCCCGAGTACTGCAGCAACTGTGTGAAGACGAACCAGCCCTGCGCAAGGGGACTGACGGTCGCCGGCAAACAATGCCCCCAGGTCGAGCACGCGTGTTCGACGTTCGAAGGCCGGGCGGTCTGGGATGCCGTCTCACGGTCGGGCGGTTGGTCCGGTGGCGGCATGTCGCCCCGTCGGGTCGATCGATCTGCGGTGAGGGCGAGGATGCCGGATGCGCCCGGCTGGATCGTGGACAGTCTGATCGACGCCTTCGAGCCCGCCGCCCTGGATGCCGCGCGGGTGGCTGAGGATCGAAGGAAGCCCGCCAGCCGGGCCAACCGCCAAGCCGAGGACAATCCCGAATGACGGATGCAAGCGGAGGAAAGAGCGGTGTCGGGATCCGGCTTTTCGTCCAGGGCGGCGAAGTCGTCCGGCGGACGTTCGATCAGGTTGCCGACAGCGGCAAGAAGATGTGGGCCCAGATCGCCCTCGGCGACAGGGCTGCCAACCCCGCCATCCGGGCCCTTTCGGTTGGCGTGGGTGAGGCGAAATCCGGCATTCGCGGTCTGGCCTCCGAGACCGGCTCGGCCGGCGCCGTATTGGGGGCCTTTGGCGCGGCGGGCGTAGCCGTGGGGGCCGTTCTCGGGGCGGTTGCGATCGCGGCCACCGGAGCCTTTCAGGCCATGCGTGACGCCGCAGACCTGACGGACCAGGCGGATCGCATCGGCGTGAACGCCGAGGCCCTGCAGGAGTGGCGGTTCGCCGCGGAAGACGCGGGGGTGTCGGCCGGCAGCCTCGACGCCGGCCTCGAAAAGTTGAACGGTGTCCTCGGGGCATTCAAGCTGGGGATCGGTGACGCGAAACTTCGCCCGGTCTTCGAAGAGCTGGGCATCACGGCTGAGCAGCTGGCGAACGTCGAGACGTCCGATCAACTGTTGGACCGGCTGGCCGATACCCTCGGTCAGGTCAGAGACCGGACCGAACAGGTGAAGCTGTCCCGGTCCCTCGGGATCGAGGAGTTGCTCCCGCTTCTGCGGCTTGGCTCCGACGGGATTGCGGATCTCCGGGACCGCAGCCGCGAGCTGGGCATCGTGCTGGATGACGAAGTCCGGGCCCAGCTGGACGCGGCCGACCGGCAGATGGAGATCACCGGCCAGCAGATGGACACCCTGAGGCTGGTCTCCCTGTCACCGCTGGCAGAAGCTTTGGGCGATGCGGCCGCCTCGGTCACAGCCTTGATCGTTGAGTTCGGAAAGGTCGAGGCTGATGCGCCTGGCTGGGTGAGAGCTCTGCAGTCCGTGGGCGGGGCCCTCGCCTCGAGTATTCGCCAAACCGCCTTCAATGCCGGTGGGCTCACCGGGACCGTAGCCGGTATCGTCACCGGCGGAGGCCGTCGAGGGGCCGCCCCCGCGCCTGTCTCGATCAGCAGCGAGACCTTTCTGGCGGGGCTTCGCCAATCCGACACCCGTCCCGGCTTTGAAACGCAGGGCCATACGACCCGGAGCGGATCGACCTCGCGATCGACGGCCGCGGCACAGGCCGCGCGGGCGGCGGAACAGCGGCAGCGCGAACGCGAGCGCGCGCTGAGCGACCTCCAACGTCAGGAGCTCGACGCCCAACGTGACCGTATCCGCGCCCGCTTTGGCCCCGGGGGCACCGAGGAGAACGCCGCCAATCTGGAACTCGCCAACATCGAAATCGCGCAAGCGGCTCAGGAGGCTGCTCGCGGGGCCCTTCGTGCTTCGCTCGAGAAGGCCGGTGCCTTGGATGAGATCGTCGAAGTACGGCTCAACGAACTGAAAGACGCTCAGGACGAACTGGCGGCGAACCGAGACAGGGCTGTGATCCTCGAAGAGCGTCGTCGGCTGGCGGCTGAGCGTTTGAAGGATGAGCAATCCGCCGACCAGAGCGCGATCGACCTTCTGTCCATCCAAGAGCAGATGGCGACGACGGCGCGCGAGCGATTCGAGATCGGCCGCCGCATCCTCCTTGCCGAGCAGGCGCTTGAGCGGGCCACGCTCGCGGCCGAAGCGAAGGTTGACGGCAAAGTCACCGGCTATGAGCGGAACGGCCTCGCGCGGCTCGATCAGCGTCAGGCGGCCGAGGTCGCACTATTTGATGTGAACGAGCAGAATCGGCTTCGCGAACAGTTCAAGGACTATGGTCGCGAGGTCGTGGACGCGATCCAAGATGGGCGCATCGGCGAATACATTGGCGATCAGCTGAAGCAGCGCCTCCTCGATGGCGCGCTGGATGCCCTGTTCAACATGATGGGTGGCGCGGGCAGCGGCCAGGGCAGCGGAGGAGGCGGGTACCTGAGCGCCGCCATCAGCTTCGGCAAGACCCTTTTCGGGGGCGGCCGCGCCGCCGGCGGAAGTCTGCAATCAGGCTACCGCTACGGCATGGCGGAGCATGGCCCCGAGCTGGCGCTGTTCGGCACGGGCGGTCAGGTCTTCAACGCGCGTGACACGGCCGCGATGCTGCAGGGAATGGGCGACGGCGGTACTGGAGCCGGTTCCACGACGGTGCACCAACATCACTACCACAACGACTTCGCAGGAGCCGTGACGACAGCCGAGTTCATGGCGGGCATGGATGCCCGGGCGAACAGGGCGCGCCAGGAGGCCGTTGCACAAGCTACGGACATCGCCCGTCGCTCCGCCCCGGGTCTTCAGGGGCGGCAGCGTCGCCTGGGTACTACCTGATGGAGGTCTTCAATCCCTACCTCTTCGTGCCCACCAAAGAGCGCTGGCGCATCGCGGGCAGCACGATCGGCGGCGGCGTGCCTGTCGCGGGAGCGCCCGGCCTTGCCCGGACAGACGGCGGCGGCTTTTGGGTCTGCGAACAGACGGAGATCGACCTCTACGAAACCGAGCAGCTGAAGGAGGCCCGACGGTTGATGGCGGCGCTGGACGGCGGCTCTCGTCCGGCCATCGTGTTCGCCTTCACCGGTGCCACCAAGCCGGGACCGGGGTCGCACAGCTATTTCACCGACGCCCCGGCCGCCCTCCGCGCCACGACCTTGGTCCTGAAGAACTACGGCAACGTCACCACCCAAAACCTAAAGGGCGGCGAAGACTTCTCCATGTTCCACCCCGGCAAAGGGTATCGGCTCTATCGGGTCGCCTCGATCGTGTCGGCGGTCGGCGGCGTCCAAACCGTCACCATCCGGCCGCCCCTTCGAGAGGCGGTTCTTACTAACGTCTCGGCCCAGTTCGACACGCCCGCCTGTCAGATGCGTCTGGCCAATCCGGACGACTTCCTCGACGCCATCGACGGACTGCACACCAGCGTCGCCAATCCCGTCTGGGTGGAGAGCTTCGATGCTGCCTGATCAGGCAGCGGCGATGTCGGCGATGGGCGCGCCCTACTATTCGCTGTTCTTCTACATGGAGGCCGCGTCCGGACCGGTGCGGGCCTGGCTGGGCGTCGGCGACTATCCGCTGCCGGCGGACGATGTAGACACGGTCGGCGGCACCTATCTGGGCATCGGCCTGGTCGGTGACATCCCGGCCTTGAGCCAGCTGGTGGGCGGGCTGGCCGAACGCGTCCAGTTCACGCTGAACGGAGCGGACGAGCAGACCCTTTCGCTCGCAGACGGATCGGCCGAGGAGGTCCGGAACGCCCCGGTTCACGTCGGGATCGTCTTCTTCGGGACGGACTGGCAGGCCGTCGATCCGGTCGCCTGGCTGTGGAACGGGACCGCCGACGTGCCGGCCGTCGACCGTCAGGCCAGCGAGGAACAGATCACCCGTCGCGTGAGCCTGTCGGTCGGGTCTGCCTTCACAGACCGCACCCGGCCGCAGCTGTCGTACTACACGGACGCGGACCAGCGCCGCCGGTCCCCGACCGACACCTTCTGCACTCGCGTGTCCCGCTACACCGTCGAGAGCACCATCACCTGGCCCGCCCCGACCTGATGCTGGACGCATTTCTGGAGACCATGGCCGCAACGCCCTTCGTCGACGGCGAGAGCGATTGCGCCCTCACGCTGGCCGACTGGGTAATGGTCGCCACGGGGTTTCCTGACCCGGCCTCCCACCTGAGAGGGCGCTACAGCACTGCCCTACAGCGCGAGCGACTGGTGCGTGCGAAAGGCGGGCTGCATGCCGTTGTGGCCGAATGCGCCCTTCTGGCCGGTCTCCGTCCGGCTTCACAGCCGGCGCGGGGCGATGTCGGCACGCTGAGAATGGGCCGCCAGGTGCTGGCGGGGATCTGTACCGGTCAGCGCTGGGCCGTGAAATCGTCTCGTGGCGTCGACGTCTTTTTCCCCGACTCCGTGATCTTTGCCTGGAGGGTGCCCCATGGCTGATCCGATCAGTGCTGCCGCAGCCGCTTTCGCATCCTGGGCGACTGCAGCGACGATCACCGCCACAAGCACCACCAGTCTGGTCGTCGCCCAGACCGTGTACGCCATTGCATATGCGGCCGCCTATGTCGGGATTTCGGCCGCCATCACTGTGGGGCTGACAGCCGTCGCGCAGTCTCAGGTTCCGAACGTCGAAGGCCAGAAGGTCACGCGGAAACAGCCTCGCCCGGTCCGCTATCACGCCATCGGAGGTCCGTCGCGGATGTCGGGGCCCTACATGCTGAGGGAGTCGAAGGGGAACAAGCTGGGCGTGGTTATCGCCCTGTGTGACGGCCGGCTGGCGTCGATCGACGCCGTCTATCTGCACGACGACGTCGTCACCGTGTCCGGCGGGTTCGTCCAGGGCATGGATGGGGAGCTGTACGGCTCCGGCGATCTGGTGCGGCTGGAGACGCGGCTGGGGGAGCCGACCGAGACGCACTACAGCTTTCTGACGGCCGACTTCGGCTCCGTGTGGCCGACAACTTCGCGCGGCGACGGGATCGCATCGCTGGCGTTTCTGGCGCAACACCGTAGCCGCGAGAGCTTCTCACGCCACTTCCGCAATGGCGAGCCGATCCCGTCCGTCGTCGGGACGCCGGTCTGCTACGACTGGCGCGACACCGGGCAGGATCGAGAAGATCCTTCGACTTGGCAGGCCTGTGCCAACCCGGTCGTCTGGCTGGTGTTCGTCGAATGGTATCGGCACGGCCGGAACTGGGATCGATGCATCGCCCCGGTCCTGTCCGACCTGACGGCCGAGGCGAACTATTGCGACGGGACGGTGGACGGAGAGACCCGCTACCGCTGCGCCGGCAACTATCCGATCACTTTGGAGCCCCAGGCGGTCCGTGAAGCGCTGCTGGCCACCTTCGACGGTTGGCTGTCGGTCGATGGCAAGGGCTGCCTGGTCATCAAGGCCGGGCGCTACGAAGCCCCCACCTTCACCCTGCCGCCGGAGCATATCCGCGGCTACTCTTGGCGGGCGTTCCAGACCGACGAAGAGGCCATCAACGAACTGGTGGTGTCCTACGTCTCGCCCGACCACGACTTCACCGAGGTGGAGGCCGGGACATATACCGACGACGGCGACATCGCGGCCCGGGGCAAGGTCCGATCGGAACCCCTGCAGCTGACCTGGGTGGACCGCCCGACGCAGGCCATGCGCCTGGCCCGCCGCAAGATGATCCGGCTGGCCGCCCCGCGGCGAGGATCGGTGCGCGCAAGCATCTATGGTCTGAACGGCCTCGGGCAACGGTTCATCCGGGTGCAAAACCCGGAGCTGTCGTCCATGGCCGACGTCGTGGTCGAGGTGATGAACGTCGAGGTCGATTTCGCCAACGCCGAGGTCGTCTTCGACGTCATCCTGGCTGATCCAACCATCGACGACGACGAGACAGTCGAGGCAACCCCGCCGCCGACCATTGGCGCGCCCTCGTTCGTGCCGGGCCGCCAGCAGCCCGCCATCACGCCGATCTCGCGCGACGTAACCTTCCCGACCTCGGCCCTGAGCGACACGATCAGCGTGTCGGCCTTCAATGCCGTGCTGCCGGACGGTTCTGTGAAGACGCTTCCGGCCGAGGACATCGCCGGTCTGGACCCATCGACCGCCTATGGCGTCTTCTACCGGGACGGTGACGGCTATACCGCCGTCCCTCTGGCCGACGTGCCGGACTACAAGGCTTCGGGCGGCTGGCTGTTCATCGGCTTCCAGACCACGCCGGACGGCGGCGGCGTGTTCGATCCGCCGGCCGATCCGCCCGGAGGTTGGGGCGGTTCTGGCGAGATCACGATGAACGCCCCCTAGGCCTCGCCCGCGCCTTCGCGTCCGATTGCCGTGTCGGGCGGTGGGGCGTCACCCCCTCGCGGCGCACAGGCCCCGGCGAACGAAAATGTCTCGCCCGACCCGGTCCCACTATCACGCTCGGCCCGCCCAACCACGCGCGTCGGCCGCCCAATCCTTCCTGTGACCCAGGCGCGGAGTATCGCCTTATGCCCAACACTGCTCCCCTGGCGGAGGGCCTCACCCTGGTCGGCATCGGGGGAGGCGTCGGTGCGCTGGCGTTCCGCGTCGCGCAGATCTGGATCGAGAAGCGGGCCGGGCGGCCCTCGTCCACCAAGGACGCGGCTGACCTTGTGACCGCCGCTGCCGCGTTTCAGGTCGCCCTGAACGATGCGGCCAAGGGAACGGTGGCGGATCTGATCGCCAATCAGGAGCGGCTGGAAGCCGAGATCGAGAACCTGAAGGCCGAAAACGTCGAATGCCGCGCGGAGGGCGAAGCTCTGCGCCAGGCCGCCCGCCAGCTCGAGCAGAAGCTGGACAGTCTGATGCGCCAGCTGCGCGATCCCCAGGCCACCCGGCCGGGCGGTGTTCTGTCGGGAGCCCTGATCGAGATGGCCGACGGCGATGTAAAGGTGAGCCACCCATGACCGACCCGATTTCTCGTGCCCCCTGGTGGTGGCCGGACACGCGAGGCGGTGCCTTGATCGGCCTGTTCGTTCTGACGGCCGCCATCCTCTGGTGGTCGCGGCCTGCTCTCGGTCAGGAGCCCAGCGAGTTCTTCAAGGCCATCGCCCAGGCCGTCGTCCTGACCGGGTTCCTCGCCGCGATCGGGTTCCTGTTCAACGCATCGAAGGGTGCCAGCGAAGCCA
The DNA here is from genome assembly GCF_000144605.1 of Brevundimonas subvibrioides ATCC 15264. Lineage (NCBI taxonomy): Bacteria > Pseudomonadati > Pseudomonadota > Alphaproteobacteria > Caulobacterales > Caulobacteraceae > Brevundimonas > Brevundimonas subvibrioides. The sequence continues at coordinate 1,387,358 of NC_014375.1, forward strand.
ATGCCCGGGCGGACGAGGCCTTGAAGCTGGCCCAGAAGCCGGCCGAGTAACCGGCGCACGCCGTGCGCCGGGCCCCGAAACACTCTGACCCGGAGACGTCGATGTCGGCTGCCCTGATTCCCTCGACCCTCGTGCCCGTCGCCCGGACCGATGCGGATTGGGCCTTCGATCTGATGTTCCCGGCCGAGGACTGGACGGGATCCGAGGTCCGTATCGCCTTTGCCCGGCAGGGGGCCCCGGTCTGCACCTTCGAAGTCATCGCGGCTTCGCCAACGTCGGAAGCGGCCTGCGCCATCCGGATCCCGGCAGGCGCATGGGCGGACCGACCGATCGGAACCTATTCCGCCCAGGTCCGCCGGATCGACGATGCGGCCATCGACGATGCTGCGGTGTTCAGCTTGAGGCTCGTCCGGGGCGTCAGCGACCTGGTCGCCGAGCCAGCCTCCGGGCCGGTGTTGGTGGGCGATGGGTCCGCAGTCGGCAGCGTGGTCGTCAGCCGGCAGAGCGTGGTGAGCGTCGTGAGGGGCGGGGCGGGGCCGGTGGGCCCTCAGGGCCCGAACGAGGCCGCCCTGGTCAGTTTCGACGACACGGCGACCCAACTGGGCGCGGACAACGTCAACGACGCCATCGCCTCCCTCTATGCCGTGGTGCTGGCCCAGCTGGGCCTGGGCTTCGTGCAGTTTTCAGGCGCGCCGATCTTCTTCGGCAGCCAGCCCGTCATCGCGGAGATCTAAGAATGGCCGATCCCATCCAGCTATCCGAAGCCCTGGACGCCCTCGGTGTTCCGAACGCTACGGCCGTGGCGGATTCCATCGCCGCTGCGATCACCGCACTGAAAGGCGGCGTCGCCGGCAGCGGCGATACGCTGAAGAAGCTGAGCGACCTGATCGCCGCCAAGCCGTCGAGTGCCGACGTGTCGACGGCGATCACCACGGCCATCAGTGCCCTGGTCAACGGCGCGCCGGGGGCATTGGATACCCTCAAGGAGATTGCGGACGCCCTGGCCGCCGACGAAGGCGCGCTGGCGGCCCTGGTGACCACGGTCGGGACCAAGGCGGCCATCCTCGACACGATCAACACCCAGACCGGCACGGCCTATACGCTGCAGGCGAGTGACGCCGGCAAGGTGGTCGAGCTGAACAACGCCGCCGCCGTCACGGTCACCGTGCCCAACACGCTGGCGGTCGGGTTCAACTGCATCCTGTCGCAGACAGGGGCCGGGCTGGTGACCGTGGCCGCCGGCGCAGGCGCGACCGTGAATGCCCAGGCTGGTCTGAAATCGCCCGGTCAATGGGGCGAGATGAGCTTGCGCGTGCGCGCCAATATCGGCGGCACCGCCGCTGCAGCCGTTCTGGGCGGAGGCGTGGCATGAGCCGACTGACCCGACGTGTTGCCACCCTGAACAAGGGCGGGGGGGCTCCAGACACCATCATCGTCAGCGGTCAGACGCTCACCCTGCTCTTCGGTCGCGACAGCGCGCCGCTTCAAGGCCGTGACGGCCAGTATCTCTATGGGAGGGCCTGATGGCCGGACGCCTGATTTCGCCGACCGACTACCGCCTGGGCCTGAGCGTTCTGCTGGAGGGCGACAGTCATACCGCCCTCGGCCAAGCGAACGCGGCCGGTTATCGCCAAACGACGGCGCAGGGGTTCTTCGAAGTCGCCAACTCGCTTTTGGGCCACCCGTTCAATATCGCGGCCAACCTCGGCGTCGCAGGCGAGAGCGCTGAGCAGATCGCGATGCGCCTGAGCGCCGCTCTGGCCTACAAGGCGGACGTCGTCTGCCTGCTTGCGGGTCAAAATCAGAGCACGGACGCTGGGACGGGCCAACCAACCCTGGCCACGGTCACGGCCGCGACGGTCATTGCCATGTGCGAGGCCCACAAGGCCAACGGCAGCGTCGTGGTCCTCTCGACCGTCTTCCTCCGAACGTCCGGCAGCGAAACCGATGCCGAGATCACGCGCAAGAGCACGATCAACCGGCTGCTGAAGCAGTACGTTGCGACCACGCGCGGCGTCTATCTGGTCGATCTGGCGTTCGCGCTGACCGACCCGGCAACAGGCTATATGTACGCCGACGCCTCGGCCGACACCCTTCACATGAACGCGCGCGGCGCGATGATCGCAGGGCGCTGCTATGCGGACGTCCTGGCGAAGATCGCGCCACCGCCCGTTATCTACCCCGCCACGGCGCGCGATTGGACGAACTACAGCGCCAACCCGACGATGAACGGAGACAATGCCAGCGGGACGAACGGCTTTGCGTTTCCTGCGGCGTCGGGGATCAGCGGGACCGGGCCGGACGCCTGCCAGATCATTCGCCGAAACACCGCCACCGTCGTCGCGTCCAAGGTCGCTCGCACCGGCTCGTGGCGGCGCGACAGCAAGGCCCGAATGGAGATCACGGCGGCGGCCAACTATGACGCCGGATACTTTTACTTCGGAGGGATCGGCAACACGCTCAGCGCGGGTCGCTACGACCTGACCTGGAACGCGTCCGCCACGCGCGTTCTGGGCGAGCGCCGCCTTCCGACCACGCCGAACGGCTTCATCTACCTCTGCGTCAAGCCCGGCACGTCCAGCAACACCGAACCGACCTGGCCGACAACGGAGGGCGGTACGGTCGTCGACGGCGGCACGGCCATCTGGCTGTGTCAGAAGATGCCGGCGGCGGGGGACGTGTTCTTCGCGGAAGCCGACCTTGAGTTCTCAGCCCTGACGGCCGGTAAGGGGATGGGCGCGCTGCTCATTCTCGAACTGTACACGACGACCCTCCAGCCTCAGTACGCCACGGCCCTGAACTTCCCGACGAATGGCACCTATGGCGTCGGCTCGGACTTCGCCCCGCCGCTTCTCCATCTCAAGACGCCCGATCTGGTGATCCCGACCCTGACGGAGCCGGTTCGCTACCTGCACGCCAGCGTCCGGGTGTTCCTGGAAGCGGGCGGTTCGGTCACCGTGGACATCAGCCGCGCCGCCATAATGCGGAAGAGCTAGACCCCACGCCCCTGATCCAAATGTGGGGGGGTGTGGCTCTCTCCTGTCAGGACTCACCTTAACCATGTCCGACAATTCCCGGGTGCAAGCGCTGGATGGGGAATCTGACCTCTGAATCCATGGCTGGATGGAAACCCCAACCTTCGCCCTGGCGGCCGATAGCTATGTGAACCACAGCGGCGAGGCCCGCTATCTACCCCGATTGGTCGGAAGGTTCGGCCCCGACCCAGTCGCCTCGATCACGCCGATGGCCGTGCGGCAAGCTGCGCAGCATCTGTACCCAGACGCTTCGCCCGCGACCTGGAACCGGCAGGTGGTCACCCCGGCCCGCGCGGTCCTGTATCATGCCCACGAACTGGGATGGCGCATGCCGGCGCGGGTTCGGCTGTTCTCCGCGCCGACGACGCGCAAGGTGACGCCCGCGAGCCGCCGCTGGCTGGAGACCTTCGTCGACCGCTGCGACGCGGACCGGCTGCCGCACGTCGCGGCTTGCGTCCTCTTCATGAACCTGACCGGCGCGCGGGTGTCAGAGGCGGTCAACCTGCTGGGCCAGAACGTCGATCTGCGTCGTCGCACTGCTCTGCTGGTCAAGACCAAGACCGACTTCAACAGCCTGCGCTACCTACCCGACCACCTTGTCGAGAGAATCCGCGATCTGGCTCCTGGGCCGGGCGATCGCGTATTCCGCTACAGCTCCCGATACTCGGTCAACGAGCGAATCGCGGCGGTTTGCGACCGGGCAGGCTTGCCCCGTAAGGCGTCGCATGCCGTCGGGCGACACGCCTCTGCGACCAATGCCCTGAACGCCGGGGTCGGCGTGCGGGTGGCTATGGACGCGGGCGGCTGGAAGTCGCCGACCATCTTTCTGGGAACCTACGCCCACACGATCGATGCCGGGCGAACCGTCATGGACCGGTTCAACGCCATCCATCACGCCGACCAATTCTGATCCGGCCGTCCTCGGCCTGACCTCGGCGCACACCGTGCGCCAATCCCCCACATCACAGGAGACGACCATGGCTTTTGCCCTTGGCGCGAAGTCGCTTGCCGAACTGAACGGCGTCCACCCCGACCTTGTTCGGGTGGTGAAGCGAGCGATCCAGATCACCGCTCAGGATTTCGGGGTCCACGACGGACTGCGCACCGAGGCCGAGCAGCGGGCCTATGTGAAGGCCGGGGTCTCTCAGACCATGAACTCGATGCACCGGCCGCAAGCCGACGGGTTCGGACACGCGGTGGACCTGGTGCCCTACATCAACGGCAAGCTCCGCTGGGAGTGGCCGGCCATCTATCCGATCGCCGCAGCCGTCTGGCAGGCCGCAAAGGATGAGGGCGTCCCACTTCGCTGGGGCGGTGCCTGGATCGACATGCGCGATATCAAGGGCGGCACTCCCGCGGCGATGAAAGCGGCGGTCGATGCCTACGGCGCTCGCCAGCGAGCGAAGGGGCGCAAAGCCTTTACCGACGGCCCGCACTTCGAGCTGGCTTGATGGACTTTGCCCGTACCCTCAGCCGCGCCGGCTTGCTCGCGGTCGGCCTCGCGATCGTCGCCCTGCTGCTGCTGAGCTATTGGACGATCACCGGCCCGGCTCGGAACGCGGCGAAGAAGGCCGAGGCCGCCGCGACCATCGCAGACGGCCGGACCCAAGGGGCCCAGGACGCCAGCGTCGTCCGGGACGCCAATGACGCCGCCAACGCCTCAACCCTCAACACCGTGAAGGATGCCACCGATGAAGTGCGCCGCACGACTGATCCTGCTGAGCGTGATGCTGTTGCCCGCCGCCGGCTGTGCAACCTCAATCCGGGTGCTTGCCCCCGCTGAAGGATGTTCGACCCTGGTCGCGTCTCGTTGGGGCGATCCGGTGGCTAGCGCCGTGCTGGACAACAGCGGAGACCCGGCCCTCGACTGGCAGGTGTTCGGGATCGCCCAGACGGGCCAGCTGAACATCGCCAACCGGGACAAGGCCGACGCGCTGGAGACGGTGCGCCGGTGCGAGGCCCGCGACGCCGCCGCCGTCCGACAGGTCGAGCGGCCGTGGTACAGCCGCCTCTTGCCCGGCTAGACCATTACGAGGATTCTCGTTGCGACCCCGCGTCGAGCCTCGCGGCTCCGCATTTCAGGCCCGTCCCGGTTCGCCGGAGCGGGCCTTCGTCGTTTCTGGGGCGCCCCGGCTGGCCGAGGCGGACTATAGGCCAGCATTCAGATCGCTGGTATTCGCAAGCCATGGGACGAAGCGAATCGTGGGCTGCCGCCCTCATCGGTATTGGCCTCGGGATTTTCATGGCCGCCGCGGGGGCGCTCTACCCAGGCGAGGGTTGGTGGAGATGGGGCCTGTATGCTGGGGCCGCGATGGTCCTTTTCAGTCTTATCTGGCTCGCCTGCTTGTGGTTCGGGAGATCGAGGGTGACGAAGAAAACTGAGGATGCGCCTCAGGGTCCTGTTGGCTTCAGGCAGGACGGTGGGCGCATCACAAATCACGGCAAGATGACGATCACGGGCCGCCAAACAGCTTTTCATCAAACGGGCGGCACTTTGGACAACAAGGGCACCCTCGATGTCTCTGGCCCGGTCGGGGAACCGGGCTTTCGCATCGATCACATGACGATTGAAGCTGGCCGAGCCGAACCGGCACCGACTGCAGACGAGCCAAAGCCCAGAACGTCCCGTGGTTGGGTGCCAGGGTTTGATATGCCTTGGCTTGGGAAAAAGACTCCTCGGCCTTAGCCTGATCGAAGCGATCTCGTCTCGGGCCCGATCCACTTCCCCATCCGGACGCGCCAACCTGCCGCCTCCAGCTTCTGGCGCTGCTTCTGCGTATGCGCCCACCACTCCGCGCTGTTGACCTTCATCTGGGTCAGTTCGCGGGGCCACATGCTGTTGCAGTCGTTGAAGGTCATGACGCCCGGGCACTCGCGGCACGGGGGATAGGTGTCCGTGAGGTCGTAGTCCTCGCCATGCTTCGCGATCATCGCCTGCAGATCGACCGGCCCGGCGTGGCCGGTCTCGCAGCGCCAGCGGACCTTGCCGCCGTTGGCCGTCAGGTATCCCAAGGTCGAGCCCGACACGGTGCTAAGCCTCGGGCCAGTCCAGGGCCGCCGTGTCGAGCGGCAGGGCAGAGACGCCCAGTCGCTGCGCCTGTATCCGCGCGGCCTGTCGCTCGACCTCTCCCGGGTGCAGCGCCTCGATGTCGCGCAGGATCTGGGCGGCGCGTATGCGGCTTTCTGGTCCGGTGCCCAGCTGGGCCGCATGGCGTGCCACGCGGTCAGCTCGCCTCGCCGGACTGATCGCCGCCGGCGACGTCTTCAGATTGTCGTTCACCCTCATTCCTTTCTTCATCCCATGCCCCACGTCCGGGGCGGGATCGGCGCGCGCCAACGCGTCGATCTGCGGGCAGACCCCCGCACGACTGGACCGATCGGCCGCCCGGCCGGTCGCCGCCCCCGCTCACGCGAGCCGGGGACTCCTACTCGCGCAAAAGGTCTGCCCGCAATGATTAGTTCACGAAATGTTCTCAACGTCACCCATGCGCCTGTGGGCGACTGTGATCCGCCCGCCGCCTGGATCGGCGGCAAGCGCCACCTGGCGAAGCGGATCTGCGCCGCGCTCGCCGCGACGCCGCACACCGCCTACTGCGAGCCGTTCATCGGAATGGGTGGCGTCTTCCTGCGTCGACGTGTCCGGCCGCCGGTCGAGGTCATCAACGACATCTCCGGCGAGGTCGTCACCCTGTTCCGGGTCCTGCAGCGGTTCCCCGACGTGCTGCTGCGCGAGCTGCGGTGGCGGCCGGCGATGCGGGCCGAGTTCGACCGGCTGAAGGAGACGGCCGACCGCGATCTGCTCGACATCGAGCGGGCGGCGCGGTTCCTGTATCTCCAGACCCTGGCGTTCGGCGGAAAGGTCACCGGCCAGAGCTATGGCGTCAGTGCGACAGGGCCCCAGAACTTTGACCTCCGCCGTCTCGAGACACGTATCGAGCGGCTGCACGACCGCCTCGCCGGCGTCGTGATCGAGAACCTCGATTGGCTGGACTTCCTGGCCCGCTACGACCGGCCGGGGACGCTGTTCTATCTGGACCCGCCGTACTGGGGCAGCGAAGGCGACTATGGGGCCGGGCTGTTCATCCGGGGCGATTTCCAGCGCATGGCCGATCGGCTGAGAGCGGGGCAGGGCATGTTTCTGCTGTCGATCAACGACCGGCCCGAGGTGCGCGAGATGTTCGCGTGGGCTGATATTGAGGCGGTGAAGACGACCTATTCGATCGCGGGTGGGGTGCATGTCGACACAAACGTGGGCGAGCTGCTCATCGGGCGGGGCGTGAATCTGGCACCGGCGGCAGCGCAGGAGAGGCTCTTGTGACTATCGGCCCATCCCAAGGCGCGCGACCATGCCCGCCATGGTGGGATCGACGCCGCCATCCTCCTTCACGATTCCATCCGAAGAGTTGCGGAAAAGGGCCGACAGGATGATATGGCGATCCTTTTCGTCGGCCGCCTGATCGCGGGTCAGGGCGAGGTATGTCGTCGTCATCACCTCACGCTCTTCCGCATCTTTTCGCAGGTGATGTTCGCTCAGATAAAGCCGAGTGAGCAGGCGTCCTACCCAAAAGATCAGCCCAGCGAACGTCGCCAGTCCTGCTGAGACGACCACATACACTGGTGTAGCCGGGCCGGGTCCCGGACGCAGCAGAGCGGCACCTACCGCAGCGAAGGCCAAAGATATCCCGACGAGAGCAATCGGGAAGAACACATAGAGGCGGCCCCTTGCAGCGTCTTCCGCTGTTTTATGAGCGCTGGCCTTTTTGGCCCAATAATCAGCGGGGGCCTGCAGGTGCATGAACTCGTTGTAGGCGACAGTCACCGCCTTAATTTCACTGATAGCTGCCTCGTGCCTTGCTCGTTGGGCTCGCCGCCTCTGGCCCCAACGGCGTGTCAACCGTCGTCTCAAATCCATTGTTTCGCGGCGCAAGGCGACCAACTCGGCATCGACTGCAGCCGCCCGATTTGCCTCAGCCGTTTCACCTTCAGAGACCATTTTCCGAGCCGACGCTCGAAAGGCTTTGCGCTCGGCGTCCAATGCCTGGTTGGACTTCTCGCCGGTGAGAGTAGACGGTAGGGACAGACCGAGTGCGCCCTTGAACTGATCCAAGGTTGATAGGTTTGAGGGTGCCATCCAGTTGCGGACGAGCGATAGCGCGGTCGCTGCGCTCTCTCGGCCATGCACTTCGCCGATCAGCTGGATCTGCCGCCCAGCTGAGGACCCAGCAAGATACACTTCGTCCCCGTTGGGCTCGAAATACCCTCGGATCTCATCGATTGCCGTCGTGAGAGGGATGCCTTCATCTCGTCGCCGCTGGACTTGCGCTTCCAACTGGTTGAAGCGTCCCAGAACGCGGTTGATGGAGTTTCCCGGGTCCGATTGCCCCTCGAGCCAAACCCACTTCGCTCGCTCGTCCACAATCCAGCGCAACAGCCCAGCGTATGTCGAGAATGACCGGCTCCCATTATCGGGACCTAGTTCCAGTACCGCAGTCTGCGCCATGATTCCTCCAAGGAGTGATCGGATGGGCTAGGCGCAAATGAGTCAACCTAAGAAGGTTGCGCTTTCGCTCGCCAACGGGAATGCTCGCTTGAGGACGGGGTTTTTGTCGTTTACGCACGTAGCGGTCGAGACTGTTGAATTTGTTTGCTTCGGTGCCTGACTTTTAATCAGAGGGTCCTCGGTTCGAGCCCGAGAGGACGTACCATCGGCGCCCTTGCGTGGTGACGCTTTCGACATCGCCGCTTGCGGCTTGAGCACGCCGGATGACCAGTGCGATGATGGGCAGGGTCGAGAGCCGCGCAGAGGTAGGTATCTGAGTATGGCTTCGCTTCAGCACGGCATTGCGCTGCTCCTGGTGGCCACAGGCCTCGGAAGCTGCTCGGCAGCAAGCCAGGTGCGGGATGGCGTCGGCGCGGCCGTCACGGCCCCGCTGGACGACTTCAACCTTCGACGGGAGTTCATTCCCACGGTCCTGCTGCAGGCCGAGGGCAATCCCTATGACACCCGCAACCTGAACCAGTGCACGACCATCGCGGCCGAAGTGATCCGGCTGAACGACGCCCTGGGGCCCGATACGGACGAGCCGCCGCATGACGACGGCACCCGGCTCAGCGAGCGGGCCCAGGATGCTGCAGCGCGCGCGGCGCTGGATGCGATCCGAAACAGCGTGACCGACTTCATTCCGGGCCGGAACTGGATCCGTCGGCTGTCCGGGGCCGATCAACACAGCCGGAGTGTCCAGTCCGCCATTCAGGCCGGGCGGTCGCGCCGGGCCTATCTGAAGGGACTGGGGATGCAACGGAACTGTGCACCCCCGGCCTCGCCCAGCTGGTATCGGCCGCGCAGCGCGGCCTACGCGCAGTAGGTCCTATTCGCGGTTGCCGAACACGGAAGCCGCGGTCGGTTCGGCCGTGCGGCGTTCGCGTTCCTCGGGCACGAATTCCGGCTCGACCGGCTCGCTGGCGATGGGCTCGAGGGCCGGGCCGCCCTTCTTGGCGTCGTCGCGGTTTTTCTTGTCGGCCGCCTTGGAGATCAGATCGTCGAGCACCAGCTGACCGACGAGGCCCAGAGTCACCGGATCGACCGGCTTGATGTTGGGGCTGTTCCAGTGGGTGCGGTTGCGCACGCTGTCGATCGTCGACTTCGTGGTGCCGAGGAGCTTGGCGATCTGGGCATCCGTGACCTCGGGGTGGTTCTTGACGAACCAGCTGATGGCGTCCGGGCGGTCCTGACGGCGCGAGACCGGGGTGTATTTCGGAGCGGGCTTGTGGGTCTTCAGCAGTTCGGCGTGGCGGCTGACGATCGCCGTCATGCGATAGGTCTCGTTGGCCTGGGCCTTGTCCAGTTCCTCGCGCGTCAGCTGTCCGCCCGTGATCGGATCGACGCCACGGATGTCGCGGGCCACATCACCGTCGGCGATGCCGCGCACTTCCAGCGGATGCAGGCCACAGAAGTCGGCGATCTGCTCGAACGTCAGGGAGGTGTTGTCCACCAGCCAGACGGCGGTCGCCTTGGGCATCAGGATGTCGGTCATGGGCTTGGTCCCGGATAGGCTGCGGCCCAGGCACAGTCGCCGGGCTCTGGATACGACGGCGCCCGGCCTTTCGACCGGGCGCTTGATGTTCGCGATATAGGCCGTTTCGCGCGAAAAGAAAACGACGTCCTGTTGTGGCATACAGCAACGGTTCATCCAGCGTGGGGAACACTGGCATATCGGATGCATTCGGCATCCACCTTGGAGGAGGAAGACCCATGAAGACGATCGCGTTCATCGCCGCCGGTGCCGTTCTGGCGACGGGCGGACTGATGTCGGTTCCGCATTCCGCAGAAGCCCAGTCGCGGGGGGCACCACGCGGTAGCTACGCCGAGACCTGCTCGGGCGCCTATGTGAACCAGGGTCGTCTCTATGCGGACTGCCTCGACACCCGCAGCCGGTCGCGATCCACGTCCATCGAGCTGGCGCCCTGTTCGTCCAGCGACATCGCGAACATGGATGGTCTGCTGTCCTGCGGCGACATTCGCGGTCGCTTCGAGAATAACGGCGGCGGCGGCGGGAACAACGGCGGCGGGTGGAACGGTGGCAACAACGGTGGCGGCTGGAATGGCGGCAACAATGGCGGCAACAATGGCGGCAGCTGGAATGGCGGCAACAACGGCGGAGGCTGGAACGGCGGCAACAACGGCGGCCGCAACAGCATCACGGTCTTCGCCGACCGCGACTATCGCGGTGCCTTCCAGACGTTCCGCGGCGAGCAGTACAATCTGGGCAATACCGACTTCAACGACCAGATCAGTTCGATCCAGGTCAATGGTCCCTGGGAGGTCTGTTCGGATTCCGGCTTCCGCGGCTATTGCCAGATCATCGAAGGCAACATCCGCAATCTGAACAGCAGCGGGTTGAACGACCGGATCTCCTCAATGCGCCCGGTGCGCGGCGGAAACCGCTGGTAGGGTTCAGACAGTCAGGATGATCTTGCCGACGTGCTCGCCCGCCTCAAGCCTGAGGTGGGCGGGTCCGGCCTCATCCAGCGGGAAGGTGGCGTCGATCGGCGGTCGAACCTGTCCCGAGACGACCCAAGGCCAGGCGCGGGCCTCGACGGCGGCCGCGAGACGCGCCTTTTCGTCAGCGGGTCTGCGACGCAGCGTCGACCCCGTCAGGGTCGCCTGTTTCATCATGACCTTGCCGAGCTCGACCTGGGACAGGCCGCCCGTGAGGGTTGCGATCACGACCCAGCGGCCGAAGGGCTTCAGCGCGTCGAGGTTCAGCCCGGCGTAGGCGGCCCCTACCATGTCCAGAATGACGTCGGCGCCGCCCGCATCGGCGATCCCCCTGGCCAGATCTCCGTCCGTGGCATCGAGGCTGACATCGGCCCCCAAGGCGAGTGCGGCCTTGGCCTTGGCGGCTCCCCGTGAGGTGGCGATTACGCGCGCCCCGGCCGCCTTGGCCATCTGGATGGCCATGACCCCGATGCCGGACGTCGCGCCGTGGATCAGCAGGGTCTCGCCGGCGGAGAGCCGGCCGCCCTCGAATACATTGGCGAAGACCGTGAACAGCGTCTCGGGCAAGGCGGCGGCCTGGACGAAGTCCAGATCGTCGGGGAGGGGCAAGGCGTGGCGCGCATCGACCACGGCGTATTCGGCATAGCCTCCGCCACCCAGCAGCGCGCAGACCCGATCGCCGACGCTCCAGCGCGAGACCCCCTCGCCGATCTGGTCGATCTCGCCCGCGACCTCCAGGCCCAGGATGTCTGAGGCTCCGGGGGGCGGCGGATAGGCACCGATCCGCTGCAGCAGATCCGGCCGGTTCACCCCGGCGGCACGCACCCGGATGCGGATTTCGCCCGGGCCCGCCCGGGGATCGGTTCGCTCGCCGATCCGCAGGGCGTCGGCGGGGCCGGAGCCGCCCTCGATCTCGATCACCTTCATGTCGTTGCGTCCCGTCTTGCAATCGTCCGTGTCCGGGCGCTCAAATGGGGCGATTTCAGGCGATGGCCAAGGAGGCGACGGTGAGTTTCGAAGATCTCGACCCCCGGCCGCAACGCGGGGCGATGCTGACGGCGCTGGGTCGGGAGGACCTCGACCTCTATTCCGTCCAGGAACTGAACGAGCGGATCGAGGCCCTGACGGGCGAGATCGACCGCGCCAAGGCGGCCATCGCCGGCAAGAACGCCAAGAAGTCGGCCGCCGACGCCCTGTTCAACTTCGGATCCTGATGTCGTTTCGTCTGCGCCCGATCCGTGGCATGGCCGTTGCAGGCGAGCCGGGTGCGGTGCCGATACGGCCCGACGAAACAGCGGACGCCGGTCGTTTTCATGAGTATGGTTGAGTTGATGGCGAGCGACGAGCAACAGTCGGCGGTGCGGTCCCGGTCGGGCGAGGTGCGCGATTTCGCGCGCTCCGAACTGTTCGAGCGCACCTTTCAGGAAGGCATGGATCTGGTCGAGGAGACCGCCGCCTATCTGGATGGAGACGGGCGACGCGAATCCAAGCTGCTGTCCCGGTCGGCCGCCCTGGCCTACGCCGGCGAGAGCATGAAGCTGACCACCCGCCTGATGCAGATCGCCTCCTGGCTTCTGGTTCAGAGGGCTGTGCGCGAGGACGACATGACGCCCGAGGCGGCGTGCGACGCGCGCTATCGCCTGAACGAGCGCAAGGTCGAGACCGACCCCACGCACCCCGAAATCCCGATCGCCCTGGTCGAATATCTGGTCCGGGCCGAGAAACTGCACGACCGCGTGCTGTATCTCGATCGCCGGATGTATCTGGATACCCCCGCCGAGTCCGATACCAACCCGGTGCTGAGCCAGATGGGGATGCTGGAAGCCGCGTTCCGGGTCTGACCTCCGAAGCCTGATGGGCGCTTTCGGCAGACCCACGCCGTGGGTCCGCCGAAAGCGATCACGCTCTACGGCCCGACGTCATTGGCCACGCGGGCCCCGTCATCGACGACGGTCGGCAGGCTGACGGCGATGCCGAGGGCCTCGGCCAGAACCTGGTCGCGACGATAGATGTCCTCACGGAAGGCCACGCGTCCCTGACCGTCCACGAATGCAGTCCAGTACAGCAGGCGCACGCTGATCTCGCGGCCCGTCTGGATGCGCTTGGTCTCGCGCGTCTGCTGGGCCGTGTCGAACTGTGACAGCAGGGTGGGATCGGGCGACAGCAGGATGCGCGCGAATTCGACGGCGTTCTGGACGCGCACGCAGCCGTGCGAGCGCTGGCGGGTCGACAGGTTGAAGGCCGCCTTGGACGGGGTGTCGTGCAGGAAGATGGCGTAGCTGTCGCGCAGCTCGAACTTGACGTAGCCGAGCGCGGCCGTCGGGCCGGCGCGCTGGATGACCGTGCCGTTCTGAACGTACATGTTCTGGCTGGCCAGATAGGCGGGGCCGCGCGGCAGTATCTCGCGCCGGGCGATGCCGGCGGGCACATACCAGGGCGGGTTGGCGACGACCGAAGCGAAGGGTTTTTCCAGGCTGGGGGTCTGGGTCGCCGGGGCACCGCACACCACGCGGTTGGAGTGAACGGGCCGCCCATCCTTCCAGTAGACCATGATGGCAGCGGCCGTGTTGACCTCGATCCGCTCGGGCGACAGCTCGCGCTTCAGCCAGCGACGACGTTCCAGGTTCAGGGCGATCTGACGGGCCCGATCCTCGGCCGAAGCGCCCAGCGAACTCTGGGTTCCCGCGCCGATGCGGCCGTCGGGGGCCAGGCCGTGACGGGCCTGGAAGCTGCGGACGGCGGTCTCCAGTTCGGGGCCATAGACCAGTCCCTGGGCGGTCAGACGCGCGCCGTCCGCCTCCGACATGTCGCCTTCGGCCACCAAGCGCGTGATGATGATGGGCACGCGCGTGTCGCTGCTGCCCGGTTCGATCGACGCACCCGCGCGGAACCGCGGCCAGCCACCGTTGCGGATGATCCGCCGATAGCGGACGTAGCCGGCCGACAGGTTGCTGTAGCCGATGTCGGTGGGGGCCAGGCCTTCGAACCATTCGACGACCTTGTTCTGCACCATGGCGTCGTTCAGCCCGCCGGGCAGGTCGACGACGTTCTTCTGCATCTCCCACAGCTCTTCGACCGACTCCGGGCGCACCCGGCCGTTGGCCAGAACCTTGGCATAGCCCATGGCGGCACCCGTGGTGCGGACGTCGGCGCTGTCCGGATCGGCGGCCAGGCCGACGAAGTCGAAGAAGTCCGACCGGGCCAGACCGTGGCGCTCGGCGCGGTTGGAGGCATCGTTCAGCTTGCGCAGCCGGTCGGCGTTCCACACCGGACGCCAGCCGTTGAGCTCGTAGAACGCCCGCACGTCGGCCTGCACGCCCTGCGGCAGCCGCCCGATCTGGTCGTTGTAGGCGGCATAATAGGGGCTGTTGACCGCATTGGCCTGGGCGAGTTGTGCCGGGACGGTCTGGGCCGAGGCTGCGCCGGCTACCGCCGCTGCGGCCACGCCGAGGGTCAATTCACGTCGATTCATAAGTCGTGTCGCTCTGTGTTCGACGCCGCGTTGAACCCGGCGTCCACGCCCCGGTGTCGAACGGCAACATGTTATCGACGTTCCGCCCAAACAAAAAGCGCCGGTCGAGAAACCGGCGCTCTTCGTGTCGTAGGGGTCGCAGTCGGACCTACTTCTTGATGAAGCCGCCGAACTTGTTGTTGAAGCGCGAAACGCGGCCGCCGCGGTCCAGCATCTGCTGGTTGCCGCCGGTCCAGGCCGGGTGCGTGGAAGGATCGATGTCCAGGTTCAGCGTATCGCCCTCTTTGCCGTAGGTCGACCGGGTCTGGTAGGTCGAGCCGTCCGTCAGGGTGACGGTGATGAAGTGGTAGTCGGGGTGCGTATCCGCTTTCATGGTCGTCTTCCGGTGTCCTGAACGCGTTGACGATGCCGACCGTCGGTGCGTGAAAATGACAAATCCCGCCAGAACGCCCGGCGGGAATGAGCGGCGGCGTTTACACCGGGGGGGCTTTGGGGGCAAGAGGCGCGCACCATGACAGACAGTGCCGCGCCGATCCGTGATTCCATGACAGGACAGGCGGAGGCGGCGGGGCGTCCAGGCGCGGGTGCGCTTCTGGTCGAACAGATGGGCGAGGCGGGCGGCCGACGGGCCAAGGGCCGCAATATCCGGCCGCTGTTGCGCCTTTGGCCGTATCTGATCCGGCACCGCCTGAATGCCCTGTTCGCCATGTTCTGGCTGCTGGGATCGACGGCCGCGTCCCTGGCCCTGACGGGAACGGCGCGCGGCGCGATCGACCACGGCTTCGAGAACGGGGGCCAGGACATCAATCGCTGGTTCCTGATCCTGGGGCTGAACGCCGTCCTTCTGGGCGTCGCCACGGCCGTCCGCTATTTCTACGTGACCAAGACGGGCGAGCGGGTGGTCGCGGACCTTCGCAAGGCCCTGTTCGACCGCATCCTGACGCTGGATCCCTCCTTCTTCGCCAAAATGCGCACGGGCGAAGTCCTCAGCCGCCTGACCACCGACATCGCTCTGGTGGAGACCCTGCTGACGACCTCGGTGTCGTTCGCCCTGCGCAACTTCCTGACCCTGCTCGGCGGCGTCGCACTGCTGTTCATCGTCAGCCCCAAGCTGACCGGCCTCGTGCTTCTGACCGCGCCGATCCTGATCGCGCCGATCTTCATCTTCGGGCGCAGCGTCCGCAAACTGACCGTGCGGTCGCAGGACCGTTTCGCCAACGCCGTCGGGTTTGCCGGCGAAAGCGTGGATGCCATCGAGACGGTGCAGGCGTTCGGTCGCGTCCGGAGCGCGATCGACCGGTTCGGGGGTGTGGTCGAGGAGGCGTTCGGCGTCTCTCTCGTCCGCATGAAGGCGCGGGCGTGGATGACGGCGGTCATCATCGTGGTGGTCTTCGGCGGCGTGACCTTCGTGCTGTGGCTGGGTGCCCAGGACGTGGCCCGGGGCGTCATGACGCCGGGGGCACTGTTGCAGTTTGTGTTACTATCGGTCTTCACCGCCGGAGCCGTTGGCGCGCTCGGCGAAAGCTGGGGCGACGTCCAGAAGGCCTCGGGGGCCATGGAGCGGATCGACGAACTGATGCGCGCTATGCCATCGATCGCCGCGCCGGCCCATCCGGTGGCCCTTCCGAGCCCGGCCGAGGGCCGGGTCGCCATGGCGGGCGTGCGCTTCGCCTATCCGGGACGCCCCGACCTGCCGGCCCTGAAGGGCTTCGACCTGACGGTGCGGCCGGGCGAGACCGTGGCCCTGGTCGGCCCATCGGGTGCCGGCAAGTCGACGGTCTTCCGCCTGCTGCTTCGCTTCTACGATCCTCAGGAGGGCGCGGTCAGCGTCGATGGCGTCGACGTCCGCAACGCCGATCCGGTCGCGGTGCGGGACCGTTTCGCCTGGGTGTCGCAGGAGGCACCCCTTTTCTCCGGCTCGGCGCTGGAGAACATCCGGTTCGGACGCGAGGCGGCCACCGAGGCCGAGGTCCGCCACGCCGCCGAGGAGGCCCAGGCCCTGGGCTTCATCGAGGCCCTGCCCGAAGGCTTCGGTACGGCGCTGGGCGAGCGCGGCAAGAGCCTGTCGGGCGGTCAGCGCCAGCGTCTGGCCATCGCCCGGGCCCTGGTCCGCGACGCGCCCATCCTGCTGCTGGACGAGGCGACCAGCGCGCTCGACGCCGAGAACGAACGCCTGGTCCAGGCGGCGCTGGATCAGGCGATGGAGACCCGGACCACCCTGGTCATCGCCCACCGGCTGGCAACGGTGCTGCGCGCCGACCGGATCGTGGTGATGGAGGACGGGGCCGTCGTCGAGACCGGCACCCACCACGAACTGGTGGCCAAGGGCGGTCTGTATGCCGGGCTGGCGGAGCTGCAGTTTCGCGAGGGGTGAACCGTTCGGGCGCGGAGCGGTTTCGGTTCCATGCTCTCCACCCTCCTTCTGGTCGCTGTCCTGTCCCAGTCCTCGCCGGATGCGACGGACCTCACGCCCGCCTTCGGCAACACCCTGGTGTCGACCTACCCGGATGGGCGCACCGCACGGACATGGCTTCTGCCGGACGGCCGGTATGAAGGGCAGGGCCGGCGGGGCGGACGCAGCAGCGGCCGGTGGAGCGTCCGGGACGGCCAGGTCTGTTTCGGACAGCGTCGACCGATTCCCGTGCCGAGGTCGTTCTGCACACCGATCGTCAGGGGAGGGGTGGGCACCCGCTGGACGGCGCGGGCCGTGACCGGTGAGACAATCCAGGTCCGGCTGGTCGCCGGTCGCTAGGATCTGGCCGCGACCGCCACATCCGGGAAGTCGCTGAATACTGCGTCGACGCCGAGACCGTAGAAGCGGCGGATCCAGCCGGACAAGTCGCCGCGATAGTCACTCGGCACGAAGACGTCTTCGGCGCGGAAGGTCCAGACGACGACCTTGAGGCCCGCCTTGTGCGCCGCTGCGATGAATGGGGTCGGCGCGGACGATGCGCCCGCTGCGGTGCGCGGGATGACGAGGCCGGTCTCCACCGCCGCCCAGTCCGCGTAGGTCGCCAGTTCGGTCAGACCCTCTGGCGTGACCATTCCGGCATAGGTTTGGCCAGGCAGATCGGCGGGGCCCCCGGACAGCGACATCAACTGGGCCAACGGGGCCTCGATCAGACGGTCGAGCGCGCGCAGGGTTGTGACCTCGAAACACTGGATGATGATGGGGCTGTCGGCGGTCGTCAGCCCGTTCGTGCGCAGGATCTCGACGAAGGGCGCAACCATCGGAAGGTCGATTTCCGCGAAATAGGTCGGGTGCTTCAGCTCCGGCGCGACACCGATCACCCGGCCGGTCCGGGCCGAGCCTGCCCGGGCGATGTCGATGACCTCCTGAAACGTCAGGATCGTTTCATCAGCGAAAGCGGCGTTGCCCGGGCGGAGCGTCGGAAGGCGTTCGCGGGCGCGCAGGGTCCGCAACTCCGCCAGGGTGAAATCTTCGGTGAACCAGCCGGTGGTCGCGACCCCGTCGATGGTTCGGGTGGTGCGCCGGTCCGCGAATTCCGGATGGTCGGCGACGTTCGTCGTGCCGGAAATCTCGTTCTCGTGCCGGACGATCAGCGCCCCGTCCCGCGACATCACCAGATCCGGTTCGATGAAATCGGCACCCTGGTCGATGGCCAGCGCATACGCCGCGCGGGTGTGCTCGGGCCGCTCGCCCGAAGCCCCGCGATGGGCGATCACCAGCGGGTGAGGCGGAGCCGGGGCGGCGGCGGGAAAAGCGGTGACCATCACGGCCGCGAGGATGAACCTGATCATACGTCAAGGGTAGGGGAGGCCCGTGACGCCGCGGTGAAACCTAGCCGCGCAGCACCTTGCTCAGCTGCGGGTGCAGTTCCGGGTTTGACGCCAGGATCGACGCGCCGGTCTTGGGGTCGCCGTCCGGGTCGATGGTGGTGACGATCCCGCCCGCCTCGGTGACGAACAGGATCCCTGCCGCCACGTCCCAGGGCTTCAGGTTGCGCTCGTAGTAGGCGTCGTAGCGACCGCAGGCGACCCAGGCGAAATCGAGCGCGGCCGAGCCGAGGCGACGGATGCCGGCGACGCGCTGGCCGATCGCGTGAATGTCCTTGATCGACTGGGCGTGGCCCGACTTGCCGATGAAGGGCAGGCCGGTGGCGATCAGGCTTTCGGACAGGTCACGTCGTCCGGCGACCCGGATGCGGGTGTCGTTCAGGTAGCAGCCCTTGCCCTTCTCGGCCCAGAACAGCTCGTTCATGATCGGATTGTAGGTGACGCCGGCGACGATCTCGGACGAGCCGTCGGGCGCATAGCGCTGCAGCCCCACCGTGATGGCGAAATGCGGCATGGCGTGCATGAAGTTGGTCGTGCCGTCGATCGGGTCGACGATCCAGGTGTGGGACTTGTCCGTCCCCTCGATCATGCCGCGCTCCTCGCCCAGGAAGCCGTAGCCGGGGCGGGCCTTCATCAGCAGTTCGTAGAGGGTGTCCTCGGCCTTGATGTCGGCGGCGGTGACGAAGTCGCCGGGGCCTTTCCGGGAGACCTGCAGATGGGCCACCTCGCCGAAGTCGCGCAGCATGGGTCGGGCGGTCTTGCGGACCGCGTCGATGATGACGGAAACGAGGGCAGAGGCGAGCGCCATGGGGATCTCCTGGTCCGAAGGTCCTTGGAAGGCACCCAATCTGGCTAGAGGGGCCCGGACAGTCGGAGAAGGTCATGGAGGCGCAGGATTGCGCCTCCGGTCTCTGGGTCAGTCTCGCCTATTCGGCGCGACGAACGTATTCGCCGGTCGTGGTGTCGACGACGATGCGCTCGCCCACGCCCATATAGGGCGGGATCATGATGCGGACACCATTGTTGGCCTTTGCGGGCTTGTAGGACGACGAGGCCGTCTGGCCCTTCACGGTCGGCTCCGTCTCCACGACTTCGAGCGTGACCTGTTCCGGCAGGGTCAGACCGATAGGACGGTCCTCGTGCATTTCGATGACGACCTTCATGCCGTCCTGCAGATAGGCGACCCGGTCTTCGCCGACCCAGTCCTTCTGAAGTTCGGTCTGCTCGTAGGTGGCGTCGTCCATGAACACCAGCGCGTCGCCCTGCTCGTACAGGTAGGAGAACTCCTTCTGCTCGAGGGTCACGCGTTCGACCTTGTCTTCCGAGCGGAAGCGTTCGTTCAGCTTGTTGCCGGTCTCGAGGTTCTTGGCCTCGACGTTGGCGAAGGCGCCGCCCTTGCCGGGCTTGACGTGGCTGGCCTTGGTGACGACCCAGAGGCCCTTGTTGTGTTCGAGCACCATGCCGGGCTTGATGGTGTTGCCGTTGATTTTCGCCATTGGGATCACTGTCTGGAGGGGCGCTGCCGGTCCCGTGACGGGCGCGCGAAATCGGGCGCGATCCCTAGAGGAAGCCGCTCGCGAGGGCAAGCCGAGGGCAAGGCCGGGCTGCCATGGCTTCCGAAGGGGGACTGCGCCTGATGCGCCTCAGTGAACGGTCGGCTGACGGACCTCGGCCGCCTTGCGGTCCAGCAGGTTGCCGAAGCGGACCCCCGACCCGGTCGGCGACGCCAGCTTCCCGGCCCCGGGATCCAGCTTGCGGGCTTCGTGCGCGAAGGCGGCCGCCAGACCGGCGGAGGTCATGGCCGCTGCGATCTGCATGCCACGGCTCGCGGGTCGCATCGCGATCCAGATGGCATTGATCGCCTGGGCTCCGGCCCACAGGATCATGGCGCTGGTCCGTTCCGGACGGGCCGGCGCGTTCCAGACCCGCACGGCCGACAGGGTGGTCGCCGAAAACACGGCCGGCAGCACGAGGCTGAACGCACCGCGAGGCCGCTCGGTTGTGGGGGCGGCACCTTCGCGCGCCTGGGCCACGGTGCGCCGACGCGGGCTGATGGAGCCCGTTGCCAGCGCCGTTGCGAGCAGGGCGAACCCGACGGTGACGGCGACGCCGAGCGCCACATGACCGGGGCTGCGCTCACCGGCGTTGAGAAATTCGACGGCGGCTTCGCGCACGTCGTCCAGGGTTTCGTCGATGTCGGTCATGGCCACGCTCCTTCAGCAGGAAGCGGAATGGCCGGGCGACGGCCGGGTTCCGCCTCAGAGGGTCTCGTCGTCGGGGCGGATCATGTCGGCGGGATCGGCGTCGTAGTCCAGCAGGTCCGCGGGCCGGCAGCCCAGCACGGCGCACATCCGGGCCAGGGTCGAGAACCGGATCCCCTTCACCTTGCCGGATCGAAACAGCGAAAGCTGGGTCTCGCTGAGTCCGATCTCGGCCGCGAGATCGCGGGCCTTCAGGCCGCGGGCCACGATCAGACGATCCAGGGTGACGCGCACCGGCATCAGATCATCTCGTCCAGCTCGGCCTGGATGTCGGCGGCCCGGTCCATCACCCGGCCCAGAAGGAACAGGGCACCCCCGATCATGCCCAGCGTCATGCCCGCCACGTCGAAATAGGCGAAGCTGCCCTGACTGCCGCCGATCAGACGCGAGATATTGGTGATGCCGAAGACGCTGAGCAGGCCTCCCAGCCCCAGGGCGATCCCGACTTGGCGCAGCGCCCGGGCCAGCGTCGGCTGGATCAGACGGCCTTTCGACACCTTCCCCATGGCCGATCCGATGGCCCAGACGGCGTAGAGATAAAACAGCGTCGGCGTGGCCCAGATCGCTTTTTCCACGAGGTCGATCAGGCCGACGTCCGCCGGTGAAGCCGCACGCGACAGCGTCACGGCCGGCGCGACGACGAACATCAGGACCATGATGGCGGAAACGCTGCAGACCATGAACACGGCCAGCCAGCGGAACTGTCCGCACAGGCGTCGAAAGCGGGCGAGATCGTCGGTGGGCATGCGGGCGACTTCCTGTCTGATCTTTAATCTTGACTTAAACGCCGACGGTTCGCAAGTTTATGTAAGAGTTAAACGGGCAGGGGTTGGCCGATGGGCGCGGCGATCGAGACACAGGGGCTGACGCGCCGGTTCGGCCGGCATCTGGCCGTCGACGCGGTGTCGATGACGGTACCGGAGAAAGCCGTCTACGGCTTTCTCGGGCGCAATGGCGCGGGCAAGACCACCACGCTGAAGATGCTGCTCGGCCTGCTGACCCCGAGCGCCGGATACGCACGCATTTGCGGGATCGACGTGGGACGCGACAGGATCGGCGCGGCGCGAAAGGTCGGCTCGCTGCTGGAGGCGCACGGCTTCTACGCGAACCTGACCGGGCGCGAGAACCTGGACCTGACCCGCGGGCTCATGGGCCTGGCCGCGACCGAGATCGACAGGGTCCTGGAGGTCGTCGACCTGACCGGAAACGCTCGGCGGCGCGTCGCGGACTATTCGCTGGGCATGCGGCAAAGGCTGGGGCTGGCCCGCGCCATGCTGGGCAATCCGCCGGTCCTGGTTCTGGATGAGCCGACCAACGGGCTGGACCCCGACGGCATCGCCGACATGCGCCGCTTCCTGAAGACCCTGCCCGAGCGGACGGGGGCGACGGTGCTGCTGTCCAGCCACCTGCTGGGCGAGATCGAGCAGACGGCCACCCATATCGGCATCGTCCACGAGGGCCGGCTGGTGCTGGAAGGCGACCTTGCAGCGCTGAAGGCGGAACTGGCTCCTGAGATCGGCCTGCGCGTCGACGATGCGGAGCGGGCCGGGCTGGTCCTGCGTCGCCACGACCTGACGCTGACCCGCGACGCCGCAGGTCTGGTCGCGCGACTGCGTCCCGGTGCGGACCATGATGCCGCAACGGCCGCCCTGAACCGGGACCTGGTCGATGCGGGCGTGCAGGTCTTCGCCATCGGAGCCCGCAGCCCGTCCCTGGAGGGGATCTATCGCACCGTCACCGCGTCGCCGTCGGCGCGCGAACCGGAGACCGTCTGATGCTGGCCTTTCTTGCCGTCGAACTGCGCAAGCTCAACCGCTCGCTGGCCCTGCTGCTGGCTCTGGCGGCCCCGACGCTGATCGCGATCTTCGTCTTCTTCAACATGCTGCGGAGCGAGGAAGCCCAACACTGGGAGATGTATACCCAGGGGGCGACGGGCATCTGGGCCTTCTTCATGCTGCCGATGAGCGTGACGGCGCTGACGGCCCTCGTCGCCCACATGGAGCATGGCCCGCGCGCCTGGGATCATCTGAGGGCCCTGCCGGTCGCGCGCTGGAAGCTCTATGCGGCCAAGGCGATCTGCGTGCTGGGCGTCGTCGCGGCGATGAGCCTGCTCAACCTCCTGCTGACCTGGGGCGCGGTATCCCTTGCGGCGGCGATCAAGCCGGTTCTGACGCCGACCGGCGTACTGGATCTCGGTGCGCAGGCAATCCTGCTGGCGAAGGTCCTGCTGGCCGCCATCCTGATGATTGCCATCCAGTTCTGGATCGCGATCCGTTTCTCCAGCTTCGTGCCGGCCCTGGCCGTGGGGATCGGCGGGACCTTCTTTTCGGTCGTGGCGACGGCAGCGAAGCAGGGCGTGTTCTTTCCCTGGCAGATGCCGGTCAACATGCTGGCGACCGAGGCCTGGCGCGTGAACACCGCGCTGGCGCTGGGAGGCGGCGTGGGTGTGATCGTGCTCGTCGCCGCGGTCGTCCACCTGACGCGGCGCGAGGTGCTCTAGGCTCAGCCGCCGGTGGCGGACTTGTCCGGAGCGATCTCGGTCATGGCGGACTGCAGGTAGTTCTGCTCACCCAGTTGTTCGATCAGCTTGAACTGGGCTTCGAGGAAATCGATGTGTTCCTCGGTGTCCGACAGGATTTCCATGAAGATCTGGCGGCTGACGTAGTCGGACAGCTGCTCGGCCTGGGCGACGGCGGCCAGCAGGGTGTCGCGCCCGCCGAGCTCCAGTTGCAGGTCGGCACCGAGGCACTCGATGGCGTTCTCGCCGATCTTGAGCTTGTGCAGGTCCTGCATGTTGGGCAGGCCGTCGAGGAAGAGGACGCGCTTGATCAGCTTGTCGGCGTGTTTCATCTCGCCGATCGATTCGTCGTAGATGATCTGGCCCATGTGTTTCAGGCCCCAGCTTTCGAACATGCGGGCATGCAGGAAATACTGGTTCACGGCCGTCAGTTCGTTGGTCAGCACCGCATTGAGGCTGCGGATGATCGCGGGATCGCCCTTCATGGCTGTCTTCCTTCGTGTTCGGACCGGACTATTCGGCGGCGAGAGCGAAGGTGTCCCGGCTGTCCTGAATCATCTGGCGCATCTCGCAGACGCACTTAGCACATTGCGCTGCGCATTGGTTGCGCTGGAACACATCGGCAGGCCGCGTGGCGCCGGCTTCGATGGCGCGGGCGACGTCCCGTTGGCGAAGACCATTGCAGTTGCAGACGTACAAGGCAGGCGATCCTGTCGACCAGTTGCGATTGGTTCTCTATAGCAGCCGGCACGGCGATTGCAACGCGTTCGCAAGAGCCTTCGGTGTTGACCATCGCGCCGCGTTGACGCACCTGCGCGGCATGATCCCGCCCCGCTGCCAGCTCTATCTGATCACACCGCCTGTCATCGACGATCTGGACGTCTTCGCGGGCCGTCTGGAACGCGCACTGGACGCCGGGCCCGTCGCCGCCCTCCAGATCCGGCTGAAGCCGGCAGACGAGGCGACGATCACCGCAGCGGTCCAACGCCTGGCGCCGCTGGCCCAGCGGCGCGACGTCGCCGTCATCCTGAACGATCGCCCGGACCTGGCTGCGGCGCTGGGCTGCGACGGGGTGCACGTGGGCCAATCCGACGCGTCGGTGGCCTCGGCGCGCCGGATCATGGGCAAGTCCGCGATGATCGGGGCGACCTGTCATGACAGTCGTCACCTGGCGATGGAAGCGGCGGAAGCGGGGGCCGACTATGTGGCCTTCGGTGCCTTCTTTCCGACCACGACCAAGACGACCGAACATCGTCCCGATCCGGAGATCCTGACCATCTGGCAGGAGGTCATGGAAATCCCGTCCGTCGCGATCGGCGGGATCACCGTCGAAAATGCGGCGACCCTCGTCACGGCGGGGGCAGATTTCCTGGCGGTCAGCGCCGGGGTCTGGGGGTACGCCGAGGGCGAAGCCGCGGCGGTTCGTCGTTTCGCTGCGATCATGGCCACAGGCGACTGACTTCAGGGGATATTAGGAAGCTCGTGGTTGAAGGAACGCTCGTGTTTTCGCCAGAGCGTTCGACCCATGCCCCATGTCCGCGCCCTCGGCGCGACCGATCTGGACTACGCTGAGGCACAGATTGCGCCCGCGCGCCCGGTCGTGACCACCGCCGCCAGCCTGTTTACGCAGCCGCTGGCCCCGATGCTGACCGTGCTGGGCGTCGCGGTTCTGGTGATCGTGGCGATCACGACGGCGCGGACCGCGGGACTGGTCGCCGCGCTGTGGGCGGCGAACGGGCTGGCCGTCGGCGTGTGGCTGCGGAGCGGCCGGGGCCTCGGCTTCGACCTGAGCTTCGGAGGCCTGATCGCGCTGGGCGTGCTGGCCGGCGAGTTTCTGGCGGGCAATACCCCGACGCTGGCCCTCTGGTTCACCCTGGCCAACATGATCGAGATCGTGGTGGCTGTGCTGCTGGCCCGGCGGTTCGCACCCACCCTGAACCTCGCGACCGTGAACGGAGCCTCACGCTTCCTGTTCTGCGTGGCGGGCCTTGCGCCCATTCCCGCCGGGCTGATGTCGGCCGTGATGCTCTGGCTGGTCCGGGACGCCTCATTCCTGATGAGCTTCCAGACGTGGTGGTTCGGCCATGCCCTGGGGCTGGCGGTCATCGCTCCGTTCATTCTGGCGTACGAGCAGCGGCAGCTGGCGGCCATGCTGCGGCCCCTGCGAGCGGCCGAGACGGTCGGCCTGTTCGCCCTGTTGGCGGGCGTCTGCGCCGTCGTCTATTTCGTCGTCGATCTGCCGCTGGTGTTCGCGGTGATTCCGGTCCTGATCCTGATCGCTGCGCGCCTCAGAGTTCCGGGGGTCACGGCCGCCCTGATGCTGGTGGCGGTCGCGGCCGTGGCCTCGTTGCTGATCGGAGCCGGTCCTGCCGCGGGGGACCCGAGCGACATCGGTGAGCGCGCCCTGCTGGTCCAGTTGACGATCCTGTTCGGTTACGTGCCCATCGTCCTGGTCGCCTCCCTGCTGGAGGAACGCGACCGTCTGTCCGAGCGGGCCAAGGCCGGGCAACTGAGGGCCGAGCGCGCCTCCGCCGCCAAGTCGCGTCTGCTCGCCAACGTGGCGCACGAGATCAAGAGTCCGATCGGCGGGGTCATCGGCATCGGCGACCTGTGGTCCAGTGGACAGCTGGGGCCCGTGACGCCAACCCAGGCCGAGATGGCCGTCATGCTGGTGAAGACCGCGCGTCAGGTCGAGGCGCTGTCGCACGATCTCCTGGACGTGGCCCGCGCCGAATCCGGAGCTGTGAAGGTGGAGCTGCGCCCGACCGACGTCCCGGGCATTCTCGAAGATATCCGCGCGGCAACCGTTCTGAGGCCCGAGGCGCGGGCCCTCTCGGTCAGCGTTGTCTGCGAGGGCGATGGTCTGATCGCCATCGCGGACTCGCAGCGCCTGGCGCAGGTGATCGACAACCTGGCGACCAATGCGGTGAAGTATGCCGGGGCCGGGGGCAGCCTCGTTCTACGGGCCCGGCGGATCTACGACGGCGTCCGGATCGAGGTCGTGGACCGCGGGCCGGGTCTGACCCCGGAAAAGCAGGCGCAACTGTTCGAGCCGTTCAACCGGCTGGGGCTGGAACGCTCGTCGGTCGAGGGGCACGGCATCGGTCTGGCGCTGGCGAAACGTCTGGTCGAACTGCAAGGCGGCTCCATCGGCGTCGTGTCCAATCTCGGAGAGGGTTCGACCTTCTGGATCGAGCTGCCCGCGGCCTGACGCGTAAAATCATCACCCAGTGAAATACTGCGGCGCAGGGTCGCGCGGGGGTTCTGCGGGTGGACATGGCCAAGACATTGGCGCACCGCATGTGGCCTCAGTCATTCCAGGAACACGCCCGTGGACCTCGACGCCCTGCTGCTCTCGCGCCTGCAGTTCGCCTTCACCATCGCTTTTCACATCCTGTTCCCGGCCTTCACCATCGGGCTGGCGGCCTTTCTGGCTGTTCTGGAGGGGCTGTGGCTTTGGACCAAGCGAGAGGCGTTCAAGACCCTTTACCTGTTCTGGGTGAAGATCTTCGCGCTCAGCTTCGGCATGGGAGTCGTCTCGGGCGTTGTGCTCAGCTACCAGTTCGGCACCAACTGGTCCGAGTTCATCCGCCTGACGGGCGGGGTGATCGGCCCACTGCTGGCCTATGAGGTCCTGACGGCCTTCTTCCTGGAAGCCTCATTCCTCGGCGTCATGCTGTTCGGCTGGAAGAAGGTGGGGCCCAAACTCCACTTCGCATCGACCGTGCTGGTCGCGGTCGGCACGACCATCTCGGCCTTCTGGATCCTGTCGGCCAACAGCTGGATGCAGACCCCCCAGGGCTTCAAGATCATGGCCGACGGCACCTTCGAGGCCGTCGACTATATGGCGGTGATCTTCAACCCCAGCCTGCCGTCGCGGCTGGCCCACATGCTGCTGGCGGCCTTCATCACCACGGGCCTCGTGGTCGGGGCGGCCTCGGCCTATCGGCTTCTCAAGGAACGGGCCGCCGGCGTGAAGACCGAAGGCTGGACCGAGAGCCGGATCAGCCTCGTCATGGCCGTGGGCCTGCTGGCGGTTCTGGCCCCGCTGCAGCTGGTCGTCGGCCATGCCTCGGGTGAGGTCACGCACAAATACCAGCCGTCCAAGACCGCCGCGATCGAGGGGTATTGGGAGACCCGGGCCGACCAGCCCCTGCACCTGTTCGGCATCCCGGACCGCGAGGCGCAGAAGAACCATTTCGAGGTCTCGATCCCCGGCGTGGGCAACCTGATCCAGGGCGTGCCGAAGGATGAGGTGATCAAGGGCCTGGACAGCTGGGCGCGCGAGGATCAGCCGCCGCCCTTCATTCCCTTCTTCGGCTTCCGGATCATGGTCGGGCTGGGGATCCTGATGATCGGCCTCGGCCTCTGGGGCGCGGTGCTGATCTGGAGGAAGCGGATCTTCGACAGTCCGTGGTTTCTGCGGTTCGCCGTGGCCATGGGGCCATCGGGGTTCATCGCCGTGCTGGCGGGCTGGATGGTGACCGAGGTCGGGCGCCAGCCGTGGGTGGTCTATGGCGTGCTGCGCACACGCGATGCGGTCTCGCCCGTCATCGCCAGCCAGGTCGCCACCTCCCTGATCGCCTATATCGTCGTCTATTCGATCGTCTTCACCGCCGGGGCCATCTTCATCCTGCGGCTGATGGCCGAAGGGCCGATCGCGGCGAAGGCGGAGCCGCCGCCGCGTGGCCAGCGACCGCCTGGAACGCCCATGGCCCAGGCCCCGGAGGATACATCGCCCGACGACGATACGCCTGACGATACGGGTCCCGGCGGCCTGCGTGGAGCCGTGTCATGACCCTCGACCTGCAACTGATCTGGGCCGGGCTGATCGCGGTCGCCGTGCTGCTGTATGTGACGCTCGACGGCTTCGATCTGGGCATCGGCATCCTGTTTCCCTTCGCGAAGTCGAAGGAAGAGCGGGACGTGATGATGAACACGATCGCCCCCGTCTGGGACGGCAATGAGACCTGGCTGGTGCTGGGGGGCGGGGGGCTGCTGGCCGCCTTCCCGCTGGCTTATTCGGTGCTGATGCCGGCCCTGTATCTGCCCATTCTGCTGATGCTGGCGGGGCTGATCCTGAGAGGGGTGGCGTTTGAGTTCCGCTTCCGCGCCCGCAACCGGGGGCGCAAATTCTGGACCCAGATGTTCTCCGGCGGCTCCATCCTGACGGCCGTGGCCCAGGGGCTGGTGCTGGGCGGTTTCATCCAGGGGGTGACGGTGCGCGAGGACCGCTTCGCCGGCGGGCCGTTCGACTGGTTCACGCCCTATACGCTGCTGGTCGCGGCGGGGCTGGTGGCCGGCTACGCCCTGCTGGGCGGGGCCTGGCTGATGATGAAGACCAAGGACAATCTGCACGGGGACGCCAAGCGCTGGACCAGCATCTCGTCGGTCGTGGTGACGGTTCTGCTGGTGGCGGTGAGTGTCGCCACCCTGCTGATCCATCCCCGGGTCGCGGCGCGCTGGGGTTTCGACCTTGGAGACGGGTTCGCCCTCGATGCCTCGGTCCTGATGCCACTGCTGCCCATCCCCCTGCTGGGACTGGCGGGGCTGGCGCTGGTGTGGGTGATGTCGCGCAGGGGCTCGCACCGGTGGCCCTTCGTGGGGGCCATTCTGGTCTTCCTGTCGGGCTATCTGGGGCTGGCGGTCGGGTTCGCCCCCTATGTGGTGCCCTATGCGCTG
This sequence comes from Brevundimonas subvibrioides ATCC 15264, assembly GCF_000144605.1. Classification (NCBI taxonomy): domain Bacteria; kingdom Pseudomonadati; phylum Pseudomonadota; class Alphaproteobacteria; order Caulobacterales; family Caulobacteraceae; genus Brevundimonas; species Brevundimonas subvibrioides. The sequence goes on from NC_014375.1 coordinate 1,416,123, forward strand.
GACTTCCGTCAGGCGGCGGCCCCGGACAATGCGCTGGGCCTCATGCTGGTGGGGACGGTGGCCATCCTGCCGCTGATCCTGGCCTATACCGGCTGGGTCTACTGGGTGTTCCGCGGCAAGATCGACGAGGAGGCCGGCTATCATCATTGATCCCGTTCCCCCGCCCGAAGGCGACGAGGCGTCCGGGCCGCTGTGGAAGAAACTGGCCTGGTTCGTGGGGCTCTGCCTGGCCGGGTCGGTCAGCGTGGCCGCGGTCGCCTATGTGCTGCGGAGCTTGCCGTTCAGCGGCTGAGGCGCGATGATCGCGGCCATGTTGCATATCCTCGCCGCCGTCGCCCTGATCGTCCAGCAGACCGCGCCCGCCGCCGGCGGAACCGACCTGACCCGGATGCTGAACGGCGCGCCGCCGGTCGCGACGTCCGCCCCGAGGCCCACAGCGCCGGCGACCCAGCCCGCGCCGCGTCCCGCGAACGCCCCGGCGACATCCGCGAGCGCCACACCGACGACCCGACCGGCGACAGCCCCGGTGGTCTCGTCCGGCACGACCCCGGTCGCGCCGGCGACCTCATCGGCGCCGGTCCGTGCCCCTGCGCCTTCGGGCACGACGGCGACGCCTCGACCCGCTCCCACGCCGGGACCCGCCAACCCGACCCCGACCACGACCCCGACCACGGCCCCCGCGCCCGCGCCCACCGGAGAGGCTGTCGTGGCGCCGGTCGAGCCGCCGCCGCCTGCACCGGTCGCGCTGGACGCCCGGGCCGTCGCGGCCCTGCCGTTCACGGTCAGCCTGCCGACGGGGTTCTCGATCACCACGGGCCGGCCCGGGCCGGACTTCAATATCTATACGATCCGGCGGGGCGGGCAGCCGTTCGTGATGGTCTATGCCGGGTCGGCGTCGCAGTTCCCGATCTACTCGGGCGAGATGGTCGAGGCGGGCGGTCGGGCCTCGGTCGTGGCGAACGAGGAGGGACGCCGGGTCGCGCTGGAGCACCTGTTCACCCGCACTGCGGCCCCGACAGAGATCCACGTCTGGATCACCAGCCTGGACGGTGCTGACCGGCTGCTGGCCGAGCAGATCGGCCAGTCCGTGGACGCGCGCTAGACGTCAGGCGCGGCGCACGACCGTGTCGGTGGTCCCGAGGCGGAGACCCCGCTTTCCGGCGAAGACCAGCACTTCCTGATCCTGCGCGGCGGCCCATCGACGGAGTTGCGCCTCGTAGGGCTCGCGTCGCCAGTCGTGGGGGCGGGAAGCGTCGCATTCGACGATGAGGCGCTGGCCGCCGTTCTCGCTGTGCAGGACGAATCCGGCGGTCGTGGGCTTCCAGGCCTCGTCGAGGGCCTCCGTCAGCAGCCACAGGCAGTTGAACACGCGGCAGTCCTGAGGCCGGTCGTCATAGATGGCGCACCCGCTCGTCTTGCCGAAATGGCGGCACCAGCGGCCCGCGGGCTTGTCGAGCGCGGTGACGCCCATCAGCTTGCAGCACAGGCCGCAGGTGCCGCAGGTCTTCATCCGTTCTCGGACCAGACGGCGAGTTCGTTGCCGGACGGGTCGACGAAGTGGAAGCGCCGCCCGCCGGGGAAGGCATAGACCGGCTTGATGATCCGGCCGCCCGCCGCCTCGACCTTCGCCAGCATGGCCTCGAGGTCGTGGGCATAGAGGATGGGCAGGGGGGCCTTGGTCCGGTCCGCCGCGTCGGCGTCGAAGCCGCCGTCGAGGCCCGCGTCGAAGGCGGCGTAGCTGGGGCCGTAGTCCTGGAAGACCCAGCCGAAGGCGGCCTCGTAGAAGGCCTTCGTCTCCGGCAGGCCGGTGGCCGGCAGCTCCAGGTAGTCGAGTTTTCCGTCGCTTCGCATGGTTCGTGATCCGTTGTTGGAAGCCGCCGGGACGAGACTTGCCACCTCGGCGACTCGGGCGCAATGTTGCGAACCATTCTCATTCGCAGGAAGAGCCGATGATCATTCTGACCGCCGGAGGGGAGGCCCTGATCCGTCTGCTGCGGGTCGACAGTCGCCCGGTGTTGCTTCCGCCGCCGAAGCCGCCCGTGCCTAGGCGCTGAGCCAGCCGTTGCGCGCGCCGAAGGCCCGGACCAGATCTGGCCAGACGGCGGCCGGCCTGCCCGAGATCAGGCGGATGCCGAAACCGTGTCCGCCTTCCTGGAACAGATGCGCCTCGCTGGTGACGCGGGCGGTCCGCAGGGTCGCCAGCAGGTTCAGGCTGTTCTCGACGACGACGGCCGGGTCGTCGATGGCGTGGATCAGGACGGTCGGGCCGACGCCGGTCCAGTCCATCCGCTCCAGCGACCAGGCGGCGATCTGTTCGGGGGTCGGGGTCGGCCCCAGCAGCTGTTCGCGCGATCCGGCGTGGACGAAGGGGTCGGCCATGGTGGCGACGGGGTAGAGCAGGACGTTCAGGTCGGGGCGGAAGGATGCGGCGTCGGCGGCATCGACCGGCGCATAGGTCGCGTCGCGCCGGGCGGCGAGCAGGCCCGCCAGATGGCCCCCGGCCGAGGCCCCCAGGCTGGCGATGCGGTCAGGATCGATGCCGTAGTCGGCGGCGTTGGCGCGGATCAGGCGCAGGGCCCGCTGCGCGTCCTGCAGCGGCGCGTCCGGACCGGCGGTCCAACCGTCGGCGGGCAGGCGATAGCGGAGCACGAAACAGGTGACCCCGGCAGCGGCGAAGACCCGCGCCACGTCCATCCCCTCCTTGTCCACGACGGCCCATCTGTAGCCGCCGCCCGGGATCAGCAGCAGAGCGGCACCGTTGGGGCGCTCGGGCCGCATGACCGTCAGGATCGGGTCCGTCGTGTACTGGGCGAAGCGGTCGTGGAACGCGGGATCGGTCGAGCGTTCGGGTACGATCGCCGTGACGGTGACGTTCTCGCCGCCCGGTGCCCCGTTGGGCCACAGCTGGACGACCTCGGTGGGATCGGGCGGAGCGACGGCCGGTATCTGGGCCGCAGCCGACGCCGATACCGGTGTCAGGGCCGGAGCTGCGGAGGCGAGGGCGGCGACGCCCAGAAGGGTGCGGCGATCCAGGGTCATGGCGTCAGGCGAGCTCGACCGCGAGGGCGACCGCTTCGCCACCGCCGATGCACAGCGACGCCATGCCCTTCGACTGGCCGCGGGCCTGCAGGGCCGCGATCAGGGTCGTCAGGACGCGCGCGCCGGAGGCCCCGATCGGATGGCCGAGCGCCGTGGCGCCGCCGTTCACGTTCAGCTTCGCGTGGTCGATGCCCATCTCCTGCATCGCGATCATGGGGACCACGGCGAAGGCTTCGTTGATCTCCCACAGGTCGACGTCCTCGACGCTCCAGCCGGCCTTCTTCAGCGCCTTCTGCATCGCCGGAACGGGCGCGGTGGTGAACAGGCCCGGCTCATGGGCGTGGGCGGCGTGGCTGACGATCCGGGCCACCACAGGCAGGTTCAGCGCCCTGGCCACGCTTTCGCGGGTCATCACGAGCGCGGCCGCGCCGTCCGAGATGGACGAGGCGTTGGCGGCGGTGATGGTGCCGTCCTTGCTGAACGCAGGTTTCAGGGTCGGGATCTTCTCCGGCATGGCCTTGCCGGGCTGTTCGTCCTGGCTGACCGTCACGGTGCCCTTGCGGCCCGCGACCTCGACGGGGGTGATCTCGGCCTCGAAGGCCCCGGACTCGATCGCCTTCAGCGCGCGGCTGAGGCTTTCGAGGGCATAGGCGTCCTGCGCCTCGCGCGTGAACTGATAGGTCTGGGCCGAGTCCTCGGCGAAATTGCCCATCAGCTTGCCGGGCGTATAGGCGTCCTCCAGCCCGTCCATATACATGCTGTCGACGATGACATCGTGGCCGATGCGGGCCCCGCCACGATGCTTGGTCATCAGGTAGGGGGCACCGGTCATCGACTCCATGCCGCCCGCGACGATGATGTCGGCGGACCCGGCGGCGAGGCTGTCGGAGGCCATCATCACCGCCTGCAGGCCCGATCCGCACATCTTGTTGACGGTCGTCGCCTCGACGTGCTGGCCGAGGCCGGCCCCGATGGCGGCCTGACGCGCCGGCGCCTGGCCGAGACCGGCGGGCAGGACGCAGCCCATGTAGATCTGTTCGATCTTGGCCGGATCGAGACCGGCCCGTTCGACGGCGGCCTTGACCGCGGTGGCCCCGAGCTCGGTCGCCTTGACGCCGCTCAGCGCGCCCTGGAAGCCGCCCATCGGCGTGCGGGCGAAGGAGACGATGACGACGGGATCGGACATGGAGCGGCTCTCGGTTTCGATGGGGTGGATGTAGCGCCGGGGAAAGGGGATTGCGAGGGGGGGGGGGGGGGAGTCCGGCCCTCCCTCCCCCTCGGGGGAGAGCAGATCGCGAAGCGATCGGGTGGGGGCGGCAAGGCGAGACGGAAAAGATCGGTGTCCGGGTTGCCTTGCCCTCCCCACCGGGTCTCCGCTGCGCTCCGACCACCCTCCCCGATCGGGGAGGGAGAACCTTTACCCCTTGGCCGACTCGAACACCCGGAACGTGCCCGCCCTGGACGGGCCGAGGTGCGGGGGGCGGACGCGCTCGTCCAGCCAGGCGGCCCAGTCGTCGGGGGCGACGACGGCGGGCTGGCGGTCGTAGGTGCCGACGATGTCGGGGCCGGCGTCCACGGTCAAAAGACTGAAGCGGGGGCCCTCCGACGTCGCCTTGCACAGGGCGGCGAAGGTGATGAAGTCGTGGTCCAGAGGCGCGATCGTCCACTTCGTCTTGGGGTATTTCGTGCCGGTGTATTCGTAGAACCAGCTGGCGGGGACCAGGGCCCGGCCCGAAGTGAAGCTGCGGCCCTCGCTGCGCATGTTGATCAGCAGCGGCCGTTTCGGCGCGGACGGCGGCAGGCCCCAGCGGACGCTCGTCAGGGCGGCCTGTCCGGTTCCGTCGCCCCGGATCAGCAGGGCCGGATCGGTCGGGCGAACGGACTCCGTCGGCTCGGCGTTCGGCATGCCTTCAGGAAAGATCAGGGGGATCGCGGCATCGGCGAAGCTGTCCATCAGCGTGGCCGGCGACACCTTCATCGCATAGTTGTTGCACATCTTTGGGGGCTCCTTCGGAGCGCGCTACCGCTCGACGCGCGGCGTGTCGCTACTTGAGCGCATGATGTTCCGAAGCGCTACGCCCGGAGCGCGGTTCCGCGCTACTTGAGCGACGGGTGTTCAGGAGCGCTACCGCTCGACGCGCGGCATGCGGACGGGGGCCAGTTTGCGGCGCTGGCGCGAGACCGCGAGGGGGGTGCCGTCGGCGGCCCAGGCGATGGCCTCGTCGACGGTCCAGCCCAGGCCGAAATCCAGCATGCGGAACTCGAAGAAGGCCCAGCCTTCGGGGCAGAGCTCCGGCGTCGCATCGGTCAGGAAATCGTAGCGCAGATCGACCGTGGACATGCCGACCGGCCGGTCCAAAGCGGTCCAGGCCGGCGGATAGATGGCGTCCAGCAGGAAGCTCAGCCCCAGGGCGTCCAGTGGGCGGCCGTCGATCGTCCGCATCCACGCCCGCTCGACCACCGGACGGTCCGGATCGGGCTGCAGGATGTGCGGACCGGTGTCGAAGCGATAGTCCACGTGCTGTGAAAAGCGGGGCGACAGGGGCCCGGTCAGGGTGCCGCCTTCCTGCAGGCGGGCGAGGGGCGGCGGGGCCCGGAGCGGGGTCATCGCCATGCCCGCGACGTCGTCGCCGAAGGTGGCGGTGGCATGGTTCGTCAGCCGGTCCCCCTGGACGGCATCGACGCCGGCGAAGCTGGCGCTGCGCCCACCGCGCAGGAGACGCGGGCGGAACGCCAGGGTCTGACCGAAGCGTGCAGGGGTCATGTACTGGACCGACAGGGTGCGCAGGGGCGCGGACAGGCCGAGGCCCCGGGCCATGGCGGCGGCGCTGAGCGCGGCGATCAGACCGCCGAACGGAAAGCCGCTCTCGGGCGGCGCGCTGATCAGGCCGTTCGAGAAATCGCCGTGGATGTCGGCGGTCAGGACGCCCGGCTCGGCCGGGGTGAGGGTCAGCGCCTGCTCAAGGGTCTGTTCGATCATGACGGTCGCATAGCCCTGCAAAGGCGCGGGCGGAAGCCGGCGGCTGCCGCACCGACGAGCGGAAAAAAACGGGCGGCAGACGCGCCGCCGCCCGGAAGTCGGGAATGCAGGAACGCCGCGACGGATCGTGAGGTTCGTTGCCAAACAAGACTGACTGACTGGGTTCCTTTTGGCAACCCTCTTGCCAAATTGCTGACGCGGGGTCACTTTCATGCGTATGGGACGCACCGCAGACTACTCACGCCAAAGCTGCTCGATCGCCGCGACGCTCGAGGTCATCGGCGATCCGTGGACCTTGCTGGTGATCCGCGACGCCTTTCAGGGCGTGAAGCGGTTCGAGCAGTGGCAGGACCGGCTGGGCGTGGCGCGGAACGTTCTGGCCGCGCGGCTGAAGACCTTGGTGCAGCACGGCGTGCTGGAGCCGGTGCTCTATTCCGAACGGCCGCCGCGCAACGAATATGTGCTGACCGCCAAGGGCCGGGACCTGTCGGACGTGCTGGTCGCCCTGTACGGCTGGGGCTCCAAACACGTCTATGACAAGGAGGTCGCCGGGTTCGACATGGTCCACGAGACCTGTGGTCACTCGCTCCAGCCCCGCATCGCCTGCGGCTGCTGCGGCGAGATCGTCAACCGGCGCGACATCAAGCTGACCCGCACCGAGAACTGCCCGACGGTGGGCGAGGTCATGCCCCGTGAGGCGGCCACGGAAGACGCCGCCTAGCCTTTGAAGACGTCCGCGTGGCGGGTGATGAGGGGGATGACGATGTCCTCCTCATCCTCCAGATGCCGCAGCAGGGGGCGCTCGGCCGCGGCCAGGGTGTCGGTCAGGCGGGCGGCGGCGTCGCTGGCGGTCGGTGCCTGCCCGGCGACGGCCTGATGGAAGGCGAGACCGGACTGGAACAGGGCGTCGAGGTGGCCGTGGATGGCGTCGTGGTCGCGGTCCAGCAGGTCGATGCCGGACCCGATGCGCGGTTCGACCCTGCGCATGGTCGGGAAGTAGTGGTGGCTCTCGATATTGTGGTGCCCGTCCAGGTGCTGGAGGAACCCCTGCAGCGTCGGGATCAGCTGACGGTGCAGGTCGGGCAGGGCGAGGGTTCCGCTGCGCCACTGCGCGGTCAGGCCGGTCATGGCCGCGGTCTCGCGCCGGAAGCCGGAGTGCATCTGCAGCCAGAAGCGGGCCATGGATCCGACCTGGGGCTCGTGCCAGCGCAGACGGGGCAGCTCTTCCACCAGGTACCGACAGGCGTCGGGAAGGCCGGTCCGGGTGGCGAGGTCGCTCTCAGACAACGACGACCGCCGTCGTGGACGCGATGAAGCCGCCGCCAAGCAGGCGATCCGGATCCGAGGGATAGTAGAGGGCGCAGGCCTGGCCGGGGGCGACGCCTTCCTCGCCCGTCTCGAAGACGACCGAAATCCCGCTGTCGGCCAGGGTCAGGCGGGCGGGCGAGGGCGGGCGGGTCGAGCGGACGCGGGCGAGAACGGGGGTGTTCGCTGCGGCGGCGGCCTCGATCGAGGCCTCGTCGCCCAGCCAGTTGGTTTCGTCCAAAGTCAGGCTGGCGGTCAGCAGGGCCTCGCGCGGGCCGACGATGACGCGGCGGGTGTCGGGGTCCAGCCTCGTCACGAACAGGGGCTCGCCCACGGCGACGTTGAGGCCGCGGCGCTGGCCGATCGTGTAGTCGGTGATGCCCGCATGATGGCCGAGCACGCGGCCGTCCATGTGCACGATCTCGCCGGCCTCGCGGCCCTGCGGACGCAGGCGGTCGATGAGGGTGCGGTAGTCGCCAGACGGGACGAAGCAGATGTCCTGGCTGTCCGGCTTGGCGGCGATGCGCAGGCCCAGTTCGGCCGCCACGCCGCGCACGGCGGGCTTTTCCAGACCGGCGAGCGGGAAGCGCAGATAGTCGAGCTGGTCGCGCGTGGTGGCGAACAGGAAATAGGACTGGTCGCGCGAGGGATCGATGGCCTTGCGCATCTGGGCCCGGCCGTCGGCGGCGACGGCGCGGCCGACATAGTGGCCGGTGGCCATGGCGGCGGCCCCCAGGTCGCGGGCGACGTCCAGCAGGTCGCGGAACTTCACGGTCTGATTGCAGCGGATGCAGGGGACCGGCGTCTGGCCCTTCAGATAGCTGTCGGCGAACTGGTCGATGACGGCGTCGCGGAAGCGGCTTTCGTAGTCGAGGACGTAGTGGGGGATGCCCAGCATCTCGGCGGCGAGGCGGGCATCGTGGATGTCCTGGCCCGCGCAGCAGGCCCCCTTCTTCTTCAGCGCCGCGCCGTGGTCGTAGAGCTGGAGCGTCACGCCGACGACGTCATACCCCGCCTTGTGCAGCAGGGCCGCGACGACGGTGGAGTCCACCCCGCCGGACATGGCCGCCACCACGCGCGACCCGACCGGCAAGCCGACCGCCGCGCGCGCGGACGCGATCGCCGCGTCCATGTCTGGCGCGGCGATGTCGGGGATCGCGCAGAAGGGCTCGGCCAGGATGGCCGTCTCAAGGGTCATGGCGCGCATATAGAGGGGATGGGGGACGATTTCGAGGCCGGACCCCAAACGACAACGGCCGCGCCGGTCGCCGGGAGCGGCCGCCGTCGTGGTCTCGGGGGAGAAAGCCTAGGAGCGGTAGTTCTGGATGCGCGTGGTGCGCAGGCCCTGCATGCCCCATTTGTCGATCGCCTTCTGCCAGGCGAGGAACTCCTCGGCCGTCAGGCGGTATTTGGTCAGGGCGTCGTCCAGGCTGAGAAGGCCACCGCGAACGGCGGCGACGACTTCGGCCTTGCGACGGATCACCCAGCGATCCGTGTTGGCGGGCGGCAGATCGCGAATCGTCAGGGGCGTGCCCGTCGGACCGACGACGTACTGCTCGCCTTCTTTGTTGACGCGACGTTCTTGCAACATGGGCTTTTGCCTCATTCACCACTACCGATTGACAGTGACTGTAGCCAAGCGCCGCTAAGGGCCGGTTTAGCGTCGTGGTGAAGGAATGGATAAAATCCAACTTTGACCAAACGGCGGTTTCGCCCGGATTTAAAGATACGATTCATTCAGTCTAACGCTGCGTTACTTGGCGATCAGCGTTTGATGCTGATCAGTTCGGCCAGCATCTCGTCGGCCGTCGTGATGATCTTGGACGATGCCGAGTAGGCCCGCTGGGTGGTGATCAGGCCGGTGAACTCGGCGGACAGATCGACCGTCGAGGCCTCCAGTTGCGACGCCCCGATGAGGCCCGCCCCGCCCGCGCCCGGCGTCTTCAGGTTGAAGGTCCCCGATCCCTGGCTGACCCGATAGGCGTTGCCGCTGGCCGGGGTCAGGCTGTCGGCGCTGGTAAACGTCGCCAGGGCGACCTGGGCGATGCGGCGGGTGACGCCGTTGTCGAAGATGGCGGTGACATAGCCCTCCTCGTCGATCTCGATGTTCGACAGGTTGCCGAAGGCGGTGCCGTTGGTCACGACGGCCTGGACGATGGAGTCCGAGTCGTACTGGGTCAGGCCGCCGGCCGAGGCGGTCAGATCGAACGAGACGTTCTGATTGTCGATGCCGAGCGACGTCTTCCACTTCGGCGCGGCGGCGGTGCCGGCTGCGGCGTCAGAGGCCCCCAGGGTGATGGAGGCCACCGATGGGTCGGCGAACAGCATGGAGCCGGGCGTGGCCGTCTCGCGGGCCTTCATCGCATCGACGTCCAGGCGACCATCCTGGGTGAACAGGACGAGACCCGATTTCAGGATGCCGTTGGACGGCGTCGTGCCGTTGTCGATGTCGGACGCCGGGATCACGTGGACTTCGGTCTGCCATTCGTTCGGGTTGGCCGTTTTCAGGAAGGAATAGGCGACGGTGCGCTGGCCGCCCTTGGAGTCGGAGACGGGGACGGTGATCTGGAAGTCCGGCTTGAAGCCCGTGCCGGTGGTCGCGTTGTAGGTCGACATCGACTTGGTGGCGGTGGAGTAGGTCGCGATGTCGGCCGAGACGGCCTGGCTGGACTTCAGGTTGGCGTTGACCTGGGCGCGCGTGGTGGCTTCCGCCGTGCCGCCGACCGAGCCGACGTTGATCGAGGTCAGCTTGCCGAGGTCCGACGGATCCGTGGGGATGTCGCCCTCCGCATTGACGGGCCAGCCCTGGAGGTAAAGCCCTGCAGTATTCTTCAGGTAGCCGAAGTTATCGACGCGGAACGCTCCGGCGCGGGTGAACAGGCGGGCGTCGCCGGCGTCCAGGCCCTCGGCCTTCTCGGTCGTGACGAAGAAGCCCTGGCCCGCGATGCCGAGGTCGGTGGAGGAGGTCGTGCGCTGCAGCTGACCGCCCTGGGCGATGTAGTTGCGCGTGTTGGCCAGCACGCCACCGGCGGAGTATCCCGCGCCCTGGCTCTGGGAGTTGACGACCGTCGAGAACTCGGCGGCGGTGCGCTTGTAGCCGACCGTGTTCACGTTCGCGATATTCTGGGAGATCGCGGCGAGGGCGGCGGAGTTGGCGGTCAGGCCGGACACACCGGCCAGAAGGGCAGAGTTGATGCTCACGAGGTGGGCTCCTTACAAAACGCGGAAGATGTGAAGGGGGTGACGGCGGTCATGTCTCGGGGTGGTCCTTGACGCCGATGACGGAGGACAGGGGCACCAGGGCCGCGCCGATGGTCAGGTAGGGGACGCCGTTGGCCAGCTCGACGCCGGACACCTGGCCGCGCGTCAGGACCTGGGCCTCGACGGCGTTGGTGCCGTTCTTGGCGGTGACCTTCAGCGAATAGACGCCGCCGTCCGGCAGCTGGCCGCCCGCCGAGGTCTTGCCGTCCCAGACGAAGTCGTGGGTGCCGGAGGTGCGATCGGGGGCGGGGCCGGTCCAGACCGTCTTGCCCGTGCCGTCGATCACGCTCAGCGAGACCTCCGAGGCCGAGGCCCCCAGTTCGTAGCTCCAGTTCGCCTTGCCGCCCTCGAGCTTGGTGGCGGACCAGACCGCGGTCGCATCCTTGCCGATGTAGTTGGCCGCGCCGCCCAGACCGCCGCCCTGCTGGGCCGCGAGGAGGCTGGTCAGAAGGTCGTTGGTCATCAGCTGCTGCTCCACGCCCGACATCTGGGTCAGCTGCTGGGTGAACTGGTTGGAATCCAGTGGCGAGAGCGGGTCCTGGTTCTTCAGCTGCGAGGTCAGCAGGGACAGGAAGGTCTCGAAATTCGACGTCAGGCTGGTGCGGGCCGCGGTGGTGCGGCTGGCGGCCTCGGTCGTGGTGGTGACGGCGTCGACCATGGGGTCAGACCTTCATATCGACGCGCTCGGGCGTCAGGGTGAGAGACATCCAGCGGGGCGGCACGAGGCCGGCCTCCGCATCGAGGGACAGGCGCGACGCGGCCCCGAAGGCACGGGCGGACTGGCGGCCCGACTGGGGGTCGGTGCCGCGATCGAAACCGTGGCTTCCGGCCGAGGCCTCGCGCTGGTCGAAGGACAGGGCGTCGTCGGCGACGGTGAAGCCGGCCTCGGTCAGCTGGCGGCGCAGCTCGTCGACCCGGCCGCGCAGGTCGGCGGCGGCCAGGGGGTTGTCGAAGGCGAGGCGGGCCGACAGCTGGCCGTCGGCGTCGATGTCCAGGCTGACGTCCACCCGGCCGAGGTCGTCGGGGGTCAGGGCCATCTCGAAGCGGGTCGAGCGGCCTTCCAGCTTCTTGACGATCTGGGCGGCGATCTGGGCCGTGGCGTGGATGGCCCCCTGGGACAGGGTCGACAAGACCGGGGCGGCGTCGGCGGTGGCCTGGGCGGCGCGGGTTTCGGACGCGGAGGCACCCTGCGGGGTCTGGGTGGCGTCGACGGGGTCCGGCGCGGCGACACTGGCCGCAGCGGACTCGGCGGCGGACTTCGATGCAGCGGGCGCGGCTTCGGTCGGCGGGCTCTGCCGGGAGGACGCGTCCGCCGTCTTTGGATCGGTTCCGTCGGCGGTCGCGGCCTGGCCCGTACCGGCCTCGGCAGGCGCCGTCGCGGCGTTGCCGGCCCTGGCCTGTTCGAGCGTGTCGCGCAGGCGCGGCGGTGGCGGCGCTTCTTCCGGGACCGGCAGCAGTCCGGCCTCGGAAGGCGCGGCTTCGGTCGGGGCCGCGGCGTCTTCCGACGATGCCTCGGGCGCTGCGACGGGCGGGGGTGCCGCGACGGGCGCGGCCGAGGGGGCGGGGAGGGCGGCGGCTTCCACCGGAGCGGGGGGAACCGGCGGCGCTGCAGGGAGCGCGGTGGAGGAGACGGCCGCGTCGGATGGCGGGGCAGCGGTGAGTTCGGCGTCGGTCACCGCCACGGGGGCCGTTACGGGCGGCTGGACCGGCGCCGTCGTCAGCACGGGCGCGTCCGCGTCGGCCTTCGCTTCGTTCTCCGCGCCGCCCGGCTTCTCGATCCCGGCGTCGGAGTCGGGCGAGGCGGGCTCGGCGGTCTTGTCGGGGCGGGCGGGCGCGGTCGGTCTGTCGGCTGCGGTCGCCTCGTTCAGGGCGTCGGCAAAGGTGTCGGGCCGGCTCTCTGCGCGCACGGGGGCCGGACGCCGCGCGGGGGCGGCGATCGGGGCCGTCAAGGAGACGGGCGCGGGGGCGAGACTGGGAGCGGACATGCGGACGGCAGGCGATTCAAGCTGGAGGTCGAGGGCGCCTGCTGCGCCAGAACATTCGACCAGCCCGTCGCAAGGCTTGGGCCATTCGCGGGAATTGCGATCAATCCCTTGTTCGGACGAAGGAAATCACTGCGATGACCCGCCGCTGGGTCGTCCGGTGCCCGTCGCTTCTTGCCGCGTCGCGACGCTTTTTGCCCGGTGCCGGGGCCGGCGCTGCGGACGTGGCCCGACCCTTGCGCCCGGAATCCATCATGAGCGACGCACCGCGTACCAGTATCAGTGATTTCAACGGGTTGGCCGGACCGCGCTCTGTGGCGGCTGGGCAAGACGCGCCGACGTCCGGGCAGGCCTTGCCGGGCGGAGGGTTAATCGGATGAGCCTGAACTCCATCCTGAACATCGCGAACTCGGGCCTTCAGGCGGCCCAGCAGCAGCTGCGCGTCGTCTCCGACAACGTCTCGAACGTCAACACGCCGGGCTATGTCCGAAAGATCGCCGAGCAGACGTCGCTGACCACCCAGGGGGTCGGGTCGGGCGTCGAGGTCACGCGCATCCGTCTGGCCACCGACCGCTTCCTGCAGGCCGCCTCGCTGAGCGCGGGGGCCGAGGCGGCGCGCCAGGGCGTCCGCTATGAACTATATGACCGCATCCAGTCGCTGTTCGGCGATCCGGGCGGCGACAGCGGCTTCTTCTCCCAGATCGACGAGGTCTTTTCCTCCTTCGCGGCCAGCGCGGAGGACCCCACCTCGGGGCCGCGCCGGCAGGATGCCCTGTTCAAGGCCCAGGCCGTGTTCGACGAGGCGACGCGGATCTCGGGCCAGATCCAGGCGGTGCGCGAAGACGCCGACGGCCGGATCCAGAGCGCGATCGAGAAGGCCAACGGCCTGCTGCAGCAGATCGAGACGCTGAACACCGACATCGCGCGGGCGACCGTGCTGAACGGAGATGCCTCGGGAGCGCAGACCCAGCAGGCGCGGCTGGTCGATGAGCTGTCGACCCTGCTGGACGTACAGGTGACCCAGCGGTCGGTCGGCGGGGTGTCGATCCGGACCGGAGCCGGCATCCAGCTGGCCGGGAATGGCGCGGCGACGCTGGAGTATCACCGGGCGGGCACGGTCAATGCCGAGACCAGCTTCAACGACATCTATGTCACCGAGAAGGGCGGCACGCCGCGGGCCCTGGCCGACGGGCTGAAGTCGGGCGAGATCAAGGGGTTGCTGGAGCTGCGGGACAACGAGGCCCCGGCCACGGCCGAGCGTCTGGCCGAACTGGTCACCAAGGTCGCCGACGAGCTGAACCGCGCGCACAATGCGAACTCGTCCGTGCCCGCGCCGACGACCCTGACCGGGCGAAACGTCGGCCAGGCGCTGGACACGGCCCTGACCGGGTTCGCCGGAAGAACCACCGTCGCCGTGGTCAACCCGACGACGGGCGCGATCACGACCCGGGCCGATATCGTGTTCTCGGGATCGACCCTGACCATCAACGGCACGGCCTCGACGCCCGCCAGCTTCCTGACCGACCTGAACACGGCCCTGGGCGGAGCGGCGACGGCGACCTTCACCAACGGGGCGCTGAAGATCACCGCGGCAGGCGCGAACGGCGTGGCCGTCGCCGATGACCCGACGACGCCGAGCAGCAAGGCGGGGCGAGGCTTCTCGCACTATTTCGGCCTGAACGACCTGGTGTCGGCCGAGCGGCCCGCGCTGTTCGATACCGGCCTGACCACGACGTCCCAGCACGGGTTCACGCCCGGCGAGACCCTGACCTTCCGGTTCACCAGCGAGACCGGATCGCGCATGCGCGATATCGAGGTCGCCGTGCCGGCCGGCACCGGCACGGTCGGCGAGCTGATCTCGGCGCTGAACAACACGACGACCGGAGTCGGTCGCTACGGCACCTTCGCCCTGGATGGATCGGGCGAACTGAAGTTCACCGGCTTCGGCGATCCGGCCGCCAGGATGAGCGTGCTGGAAGACACGACGACCCAGGTGCCGTCGGGCGTCTCGGTGACCGAGCTGTTCGGGATCGGGGGCGGCGTGCGGGCCTCGCGCGCCGACGGCTTCACCATCCGGACCGACATCCGCCAGAGCCCGTCGAAACTGGCGCTGGCCCAGCTGAACCTGTCGGCGACGGCGGGGACAGCGGCCCTGAGCTCGGGCGACGGACGCGGCGCCCTGCTGCTGGCCGACGCGGGCCAGGTGACGGCGAGGTTTTCGGCCGCCGGGACCAGTCCCGGGGGCAGCCTGTCGGTGTCGCGTTATGCGTCCGAGCTGTCGGGCGAGATCGGCGGGACGGCGGCCTCGGCCAAGACCCGCCAGCAGAGCGCCCAGGCGCTGGCCACCGAGGCGGACGCCCGCCAGTCGAACTATGAGGGCGTCAACCTGGACGAGGAACTGGTGCTGATGACGACCTATCAGCAGGCCTTCAATGCGTCGGCCCGCCTGATCCAGGCGGCGCAGGACATGTACGACACGCTTCTGGGGATGGTGCGATGAGCCGCGTTTCAACGACCGGAAACTTCCAGTCCGCCCTGCTGAACCTGATGGCCTCGCAGCAGCAGCAGGCCGATGCGGCCAACCGCGTCTCGACCCAGAAGAACGCCACCGACCTGACCGGATTCGGGCGCAGCTCGGAGACCCTGACGGCGCTGAAGGCCGCGTCCAGCCGGGTGCAGGGCTTCATCGACACGGGCGAGGTGGTCGGCGCGCGGCTGGAGGCCCAGGACCTGGCGCTGAACCAGATGATCGACGGGATCGGCGGGGCGCGCGAGGCGATCGGCGGGGTCCTGGCCTCGGACTCGGCGGGCACGCTGATGCTGGAACTGGAGGGCCAGTTCGCCTCGGTGACCGGCGGTCTGAATGCCCGCCACCAGGGCGGCTATCTGTTCGGCGGGGCCAATACGACCCAGCAGCCCGTCTCGGTGGCGACCCTGTCCGACCTCGCCGCCGCGCCGACCGTGGCCGGCACCTTCAACAACGACACGATCAAGCCGGTCTCGCGGGTGGCCGAGAACACCTCGATCGAGACCGGCTATCTGGCCAGCGATCTGGGCTCCACGATTTTCCAGATCTTCAAGGACATCAAGGCCTACAACGACAACCCCGCGACCGGGCCGCTGACCGGCAAGCCGACGGACGCCCAGAAGGCCTTCCTGACCGCCCAGCTGTCGCGGCTGGACGCGGCCAAGACGGCGACGGTCGACACGGCCTCGCGCAACGGCTCGCTGCAGAAGCGGGTCGAGCAGATCGGGCTGAGCCACACGGGACAGCTGACCTCGCTGGACGAGATGGTGTCCAAGCGCACCGACGCGGATCTGGCCAAGGCGGTGACGGACCTGCAGCTGTCGCAGATCGCGGTGCAGGCGAGCGCGCAGGTGGTCAGCCAGCTGCGGGACGTCAGCCTGCTCAACTATCTGAGGTAGCGACCGCCCCGCTTTGCCGGGGGTTGGAGAGGTGCGACCCAACGCCCCTAGTCATTGTTGCCAAACAAGAACATAATGGCAACATATGGCTCAGCTCGATCTCAGGAAGAAACTGTCGGTTCTGGCCGATGCAGCAAAATACGATGCGTCCTGCGCCTCGTCGGGGACGTCCAAGCGCGACTCCAGGGGCGGGAAGGGCATCGGCTCCACCGAGGGGATGGGCATCTGTCACGCCTATACGCCGGACGGTCGGTGCGTGAGCCTGCTGAAGATCCTTCTGACCAACTTCTGCATCTACGACTGCGTCTACTGCATCAACCGGGTGTCCTCGAACGTTCAGCGGGCCCGGTTCAGCGTCGACGAGGTCGTCGAGCTGACGCTGAACTTCTATCGGCGGAACTATATCGAGGGGCTGTTCCTGTCGTCGGGCATCATCCGCTCGGGCGACTACACGATGGAGCAGATGGTCCTTGTGGCCAAGAAGCTGCGCGAGGAGCACGACTTCCGCGGCTACATCCACCTGAAGCTGATCCCCGAGGCGGATCCGAAGCTGGTCGAGCAGGCGGGGCTGTACGCCGACCGGCTGTCGGCTAATGTCGAGCTGCCCCGCGACGAGGCCATGGGCCGGTTCGCCCCGCAGAAGGATGTCGGCGTCATCAAGAAGGCGATGGCCGACGTGCGCCGCTCGGTCGAGGCGGCCAAACCGGGCAAGAAGGATCGCGCCAAGCCGCCGAAATTCGCGCCGGCCGGCCAGTCGACCCAGCTGATCATCGGTGCGGACGGGGCCCCGGACACCGAAATCATCGACCGGTCGGCGTCGCTGTACGGCGGCTACGGCCTGCGCCGGGTCTACTATTCCGCCTTCAGCCCCATTCCGGATTCCAGCGCCGCCCTGCCGCTGTCCAAGCCACCCCTCATGCGCGAGCACCGGCTGTATCAGGCCGACTGGCTGATGCGGTTCTATGGCTTCACCCCGCCCGAGATCGGCGAGGCCACGACGGGCGGCATGCTGGACCTGGCGATCGATCCCAAGCTGGCCTGGGCACTGAACCGGCGCGAGCGGTTTCCGGTCAACGTGAACACCGCCCCGCGCGAGGACCTGCTGCGCGTCCCGGGTCTGGGGGTGAAATCCGTCAACCGGATGATTTCCATCCGCAGATACCGGACGCTGAGGCTGGAAGACGTGGCGCGGCTGTGCCGGGGCATCGACAAGGTCCGGCCCTTCATCACCGCGCTGGACTGGACGCCCGGAGGCCTGACCGACGCGTTCGACCTGCGCGCGCGTCTGGTCCCGGAACCCAAGGCGGTGCAACTGAGCTTGTTCTGAGATGGCGATCGAAGAACTGGCGTCCGAGACCGATTTCGACGGGTGGCGCGCGGCGGCGCGGCGCTTGCGGCTGGCGGGGGTCGAGCCGGCGGCTGCGCGGTTCGTGGTGGCGGGCGGGCACGGGTCGGGCTCGCTGTTCGATCAGGCGGAGCCCGACCGGCCCGCCGCACCGCGCGAAACGGGCTTTACCGTTCCCAAGGCCTTCGTCGACGTCGCGCGCGAGGTGATCCTGCATCGCTCGGTCGACCGGTTCGACCTGCTGTACCGGATGCTGTGGCGTCTGCGGGACGAGCCGGACCTGATGAAGGTGACGTCCGACGGCGACGTCGCCGATGCCCTGGAGCGGGCCAAGAACGTCAGTCGGGCCTCGCACAAGATGAAGGCCTTCGTCCGGTTCCGGATCGTCCATGACGCGGCGGGGGAGGCCTATGTCGCCTGGTTCGAACCGGCGCACCGGGTGCTGGAGAAGACCGCGCCCTTCTTCGTCCGGCGGTTCGCCTCCATGCGCTGGTCGATCCTGACGCCCGAGGGCTCGGCCTTCTGGGACGGAGACGCGCTGAGCTTCGGGCCCGGGGCCCGGGCCGAGGACGCGCCGCAGGACGACGAGATCGAGGAGTTCTGGAAGACCTACTATGCCTCGACCTTCAACCCGGCGCGGCTGAAGACGAAGACGATGCAGGGCGAGATGCCCAAGCGGTACTGGAAGAACCTGCCCGAGGCCTCGCTGATCCCCGAGCTGATCGCGGCCTCGCGGGATCGCACCGAGACGATGGTCGACAGCGCGCCGACGCTGCCGAACGCGAAACTGGCAAGCGCGGTCGCGCCGGACGTCCGGGGCGGCGGGCTGGATGACCAGCAGATCGTCGGCGATCTGGGCGAACTCAGACAGGCCATCCAGGGATGCCGCCGCTGCCCGCTGTGGCGCGATGCGACCCAGGGCGTCTGCGGCGTCGGGCCGGTGGGTGCCAGGCTGATGATCGTCGGCGAGCAGCCGGGGGACCAGGAGGACCTAGCCGGCCTGCCCTTCGTCGGACCCGCGGGCCAGGTGCTGGACGCGGCGCTCGAGGAGGCGGGCATCGACCGGTCGGACGTCTACGTCACCAACGCCGTCAAGCACTTCAAGCACGAGCCGCGCGGCAAGCGCCGTCTGCACAAGACGCCCAATGCGGGCGAGGTCACGGCCTGCCGCTGGTGGCTGGATCAGGAGCGCACGCTCGTGCGACCCAGCCTGACCCTGACCCTCGGCGCGACGGCGGCGTTTGCCGTTCTGAACCAGAAGGTTGCCGTGATGAAGACGCGCGGGGAACCTTTGCCGTTGCCCGATGGTTCTCGGGCCATGGTCACGGTGCATCCCTCCTATCTGCTGCGTCTGCCCGACGAGGAGGCGAGGGTGCGCGAGCGCGCCGCCTTCGTGCGCGATCTGGTCAAGGTCCGGGCCCTTCTCTGACCCGATGAGCCTGTTGTTGCCGAAGAATGACTCCCGTCGAACGACGTGTGCCGGCTGCCCTGGCCGGGCATGGGCGATTCAGTCGCACTCCGCTATGGAGAGCGCATGAGCACGGCTGATTTCCAGATCGACGACGCGACCGGCGGGGGCTCTGTCCTGCGGCTGACGGGTGACTGGACGACGATGTCGCTGGGCCGTACGGCCGCTCGCCTGTCGGACGGACTGTCGGGGCGGACGATCCAGTCTGTGGATCTGAGCGGACTCGGCCGGTTCGATACGGCGGGTGCGCTGGCGCTGGTGCAGGCGTCCGGACTGACCCTGCCCAAGGACGCCTGGCAATCCCGCCCGGAGGCCGGCCGCATCTATGACATGGTCGAGACGCTGGAGCGCAAGTCGATGCCGGCGCCGCGACGCCAGGCGTCGCTGACGCGCATCTTCGCGCGGATGGGTCACGGTGTTCACGACGCGGCGGCCGAGTTCCTGCTGTCCATGGCCTTCCTGGGGCGGCTGATGGCGGCGACCGGGAACGCGGTCCGCCATCCCGGAGCCATCCGCTGGCCCGCCTGGGTCAGCCAGGCCGAGCGTTCGGGTCTGGACGCCATGCCGATCATCGCGGTCACCAACTTCTTCATCGGGGCCGTCATCGCCTTCCTCGGAGCCGACCTGCTGACCCAGTTCGGCGCGGGCGTGTTCGCGGTCGATCTGATCGGGGTGTCGATCCTGCGCGAGCTCGCGGTGCTGATCACCGCCATCCTGCTGGCCGGCCGGTCTGCCTCGTCGTTCGCGGCCGAGGTCGGTTCGATGCGGATGAACCAGGAGGTCGACGCCATGCAGGTCATGGGCGTCGACCCGTTCCAGGCTCTGGTGATCCCGCGTCTGGCCGCCATGCTGGTCATGGTCCCCCTGCTGACGTTCGTCGGCATGATCGCGGGCCTGTTCGGCGGTCTGATCGTGACCTGGAGCCAGCTGGCGCTCGGGCCGGCCTTCTTCCTGCAGCGCATGGTCGATACGCCGGATATGTTCACCCACATGCTGGTGGGCCTGTCCAAGGCCCCGGTGTTCGCCATCGTCATCGCCGCGATCGGCTGCCGCCAAGGTCTGGCCGTGTCCGGGGACGTGGAGAGTCTTGGGCGGCGCGTGACGGCGGCCGTGGTGCAGGCGATCTTCGCGATCATCTTTCTGGATGCCGTGTTCGCCCTGATCTACCTGGAGCTGGACATATGACCGATCAGCCCCCGGTCGCGGCCGCCAACGACGCGGCTACGGCCCCCGACAACCTGATCGAGGTGCGCGGCCTGCGCAGCCAGTTCGGGGACCAGGTGATCCACGAGAACCTCGATCTGGACGTCGTCCGGGGCGAGGTGCTGGGCGTCGTCGGCGGGTCCGGCACCGGCAAGACGGTGCTGCTGAACTCCATCATCGGGCTGAAGGAGCCGGAGGGCGGGTCGATCCGGATCTTCGGCCACGACACCGGCGACCTGTCCGAGGCCGACAGCGCCGACATCGAGCGGCGGACCGGCGTGCTGTTCCAGCAGGGCGCGCTGTTCAGCTCGCTGAGCGTTCTGCAGAACGTGGCATCCCCGATGGTCGAGCATACGAACCTGCCGAAGGACACGATCCGCGAACTGGCGGAAATGAAGATCGCCATGGTCGGACTGAAGCCCGAAAGCCATCACCAGAAGCCGGCGGAACTGTCGGGCGGGATGCGCAAGCGCGTCGGACTGGCCCGGGCGCTGTCGCTGGATCCCGAACTGCTGTTCCTGGACGAACCGACGGCCGGGCTGGACCCGATCGGCGCCGCAGCGTTCGACGAGCTGATCCGCAAGCTGTCGGACGACCTGGGGCTGACCGTGTTCATGATCACCCACGACCTCGATAGCCTCTATGCCATCTGCGACAAGGTGGCGGTGCTGGCGGACAAGCGGGTCGTCGAGAAGGCCACGGTGCAGGAGCTGGAGAAATCCGACCACCCGTGGATCAAGGAATACTTCCTGGGGCCGCGCGGTCGCGCCGCCACCAAGGCTGCGTAGGACGAGAACGAGATGGAACGAGACGCACATTACGCCGCCGTCGGCATCGCCACCGTCGCCCTTCTGGCGGCCCTGGCGGTGTTCGCCATCTGGCTGGCCCGGCTGCAGTTCAACGACAGCTACGACCTGTACGACATCGTCTTCACCGGGCCGGTGAACGGGGTGTCGGAAGGCGGCGAGGTGCATTTCAACGGCATCCGGGTGGGTGAGGTCACCGACCTGAACCTGGACCCCAACAAGGGCGATCAGGTCATCGCGCGGGTCCGCCTGGACGCGACGACGCCGGTGCGCGTCACCAGCCGCGCCCAGCTGGAGCCGCAGGGCATCACGGGTCTGAACTTCGTGCAGATCACTGCCGGGACCGAGGGCAGCCCGCTGCTGAAGACCCAGTACGCCGACGATGTGGTGCCGGTCATCCAGAGCCAGGCCTCGCCGTTCGCCGAGCTGCTGAGCGGGTCGGGCACCGTGCTGGCCCAGGCCGTGGACGCGCTGAACCGCGTCAACCGGGTCCTGTCCGACGACAACATCCGCAGCTTCTCGACCACGCTGAAGAACGTGGAATCGCTGTCCAACGAGCTGGAAGCGCGCAAGGGCATGTTCAAGGAACTGGAAGAGGCCCTGACCAAGGCGAATGCCGCGGTGGGCGAGTACGAGGCCCTGGGGGCCGATGCGCGTCGCCTGATCAACACCGACGGGGCCGAGGCCGTGGCCAGCATCAACGCGGCGGCCGGTGACGCGCGCACCGCGATCGCCAGCATCAATCGCACGGCGACGGGCCTGGAAGGGCCGGTCGGCGAGCTGACCACCACGGGCATTCCGCAGCTGCTGGAGGCCATTCAGGGCCTGCAGGAGGCGACGGATTCGCTGCAGGGCCTGGTCGACGACGTGCGGGCCAGCCCGCGAGACTTCATCGGACGGCCACCGTCCCAGGAACTGGAGGTCCAGCCTTGATCCGTTCGATCCTTGCCACCGCGGTCGCCGCCGTCACCCTGTCGGGCTGTGCCCTGCTGTCGTCGCCGGATCCGGTGCAGCTTTACCGGTTCGGGACCACGGGCGCGACGCCGGCCCAGGCCGTCGCCGAGCCGGTGCAGGTCAAGCTGCGCGCCGTGGAGTTTCCGCAGGCCTCGCAGGGCGACCGTCTGCTGGGCGTGACCGGCACCCAGGCGGCCTTCATCGCGGGCGCGCGCTGGGTCTCGCCGGCGCAACAGCTCTATGCCGACAGCCTGGAAGGCGCGTTCGCCGGACAGGCCCGGGCCGTGCGTCTGATCGGGCGGCGCGAGCTGACGCCGACGACGCGGGTGCTGGACATCGACATGCGCAGCTTCGAGACGCGCTATGACTATGCCGGCGGCGTGCCGACGATCGTCATCAGCGCCCGGGCGCGTCTGCTCCGGTTCCCCGAGCGGACGGTGGTGGCGGAGCAGACCTTCGAGGTCAGCCAGCCCGCCAGCGAGAACCGGATCGCGACGATCGTCGACGCCTACGACGTGGCGACGCGGGACCTGAACAGCCAGATCGTGGCCTGGACGGACACGAACGCCGCCGGGGGCTAGGCCGGCGTCAGCGGGATGACGACCGGATCGGGTGTCGCGGCCAGGGGCTCGATCGGAGCCCGCTTCCGCTTGCGGATCGTCTCGATCGGCCCGTCGATCCGGGCCAGAGCCTCGAGGGCCGCGGCATGGCCCGAGGCGACGACCGGGTCGTAGGTCTTCCAGTCACGGATGTCGGAGCCTTGCGGCGTCGGCAGGATGAGCACGTCGGTTTCCGCGCGGGAGTTGTCCAGCTCGGCATCGGTGGTGATGGTCGCCGCGCGCATCAGGATCGAGACGATGGGCGGTCCCTTCTTCCAGGCCCCGGACGCGATCCAGCGCCACCAGGACGGGGGATTCTCCAGCGCGCCCGGATCGACGCCCCGCATCTGGGACATATCCACGCCGATGATCGGGCCGGCGTTGAACTGGCGCATCACGTCGGTCGGGAAATTCTTGATCACGGCCCCGTCCACCAGGACCTGACCCTCGATGACCACGGGCGGCATGACGCCGGGGATGGAGATGGAGGCCCGCATGGCCCGGCGCAGCAGCCCCCGGCGGTGGACCTCGATCCGGCCCGAGGTCAGGTTCGACGACACGGCGAAGAAGGGCAGGGGCATGTCGGCGATGTCGATGTCGCCGTAGGCCTCCTCCAGCAGACGCGCGACCTTGCCCGCGCGGGTCATGGCGATCATCGGAAAAGCGAGGTCGGACAGGGGGTCGGAGCGGACGAAGGCGCGCCGGATGCGGGCGTCCAGCTCCTCGTCGGACCAGTTCAGGGCCGGGCCGGCCGCGATGACGGCCCCCATGGACGAGCCGCCCAGGAAGTCGAACCGGACCCCGGCTTCCCGCAATGCCCGCACGACGCCGATGTGGGCATAGGCCCGCGCCCCGCCGCCGGACAGGACCAGCCCGATCGCCGTGCCCGTGATGATCCGGGCGATCCGGGCGGCGTCGTGGGGATCGGACTCCATTGCGTGGAACCAGCGGCCGGGGTTGATGGCGTTGAGCCAGACCGCGGTATTGGCCGGGCGCGACATCCGGGGATCGCGCAGCAGGATCAGGTCGGTGAACTGCTGCAGCCCGTGGGCGGTGCGGCTGGGGATCGAGGCCGGGGGCGCGGTCAGGGCATCGCCGACGACGAACAGCCGGTCGACCTGGCGCGCGCACAGATTGGCCCAGGACGGCTCGTCCAGCTCGGCGACATAGAGGACGAAGTCGTGGGTGTCCTCCATGCGTGAGAACCATTCCGACACCGACGACAGGGCCGAATGGTCGATGACCTGACAGGTGAAGCCCTGGGCCTCGACCGCCGCCGCGACGCGCTCGACGAAGGCCCGGATCGGCCGGTTTCGCACCGAGATGAAGCCGAACACGCTGGGTTCGGTGACGCCCGGTGCGCGTTCCCGGGCGCGATGCAGCATCAGGCGCGACAGCTCGATCATCACGTCGGGCTGGGTGCGGACGGCCTCGAAGAAGACCTCGGCCGGCAGGGCGAGGATTTCGGAATCGCGCAGGGCCACGACGCTGGAGGTGTGGGGCGTTCCCGCGATCAGGGCCATCTCGCCCACGGGCTCGCCCGGCTTGACCACCCCCAGGAACTGCGGGGCCTGGTCGTCTTCCTGGCGGAAGACGCCCAGACGGCCGGAGCGGACCAGATAGAGGCTGTCCGGGGCTTCACCGGCCGAGAACAGCAGTTCGCCTCCGGTCAGGGCGAACCAGCTGGCCTTGGTGTTCTGGTTCTGGAACACACGCGCGAGGGCGGCTTCCAGACTGTCAGGCCGGGGGTGGCGCATGGTCGTGACCTAAAGCGGCTTCGAAGACGGGGGCAAGCGGCATGCTCACCTTACAGATGACGGGCCGCGTCCATGCGCTGGTGCAGGATGCGGATGACGGCGATACCGTAAGGCATTGGCCGGAAGTAGATGACATGCTGCTGGACGGTCCGCCGGCGATAGCCCTGCCGGATGGCGTCACAGGCCTGGGCGCGGAACGGCGCATCGGCGAGTCTGGCGAGAGCGGCGTCGATGAGATCCGTGTAGCGCAGGGCCTGGTCCAGATCCCACTGGGACACGGTGTGATCAAAAAGGTCGGCGAGATCGCGCTGAGCCCGGGGGCTGAGCCGATACTCAGCCATGTTGCGCGGCTTTCTGCTGTTTGAAGGCGGCGAAATCGAACGGTTCCGGCTCGCCGCTCTGTTCGCCCTCCTTGAGGGCCTGTCGAAGCGTGTCGATCTCGAACGTCCGCTCCTGCTCCCGGCGGATCAGGTCGCGGATGGCCTCGCTGTCGTTGGTATAGCTGCCCGCCTCGATCTGGGCGGCAATCCAGGCATCCTGCTGCACGGTGAGGGTGATCGTCTTGCGTACGGTGGCCACGTCCATTCCCCCTATGCGTCAAACTGCATAATATTGGTGCAGTTTAGCGCGCTCGATCCAATCCCGGCAACGTTTGCGCGATGCCGGCTTTGACCGACGTCGCTCCGGTCTGCGCGGAGGTTACGCCCCCGGGCGCACCACCATGCAGGTGACGTTACGGGCCGACAGGGCTTCGCACGCGCTTTCGGCCGAGGCCTGGGTCATGCCGACGAAGCGCGAGCGGTGCCAGCCGGCGGCATCCACCACGGTGCGCTCGGCCGAGGCGAACTGGGCCCGGAAGCGGCGGTTGACCTCGGTCAGCCAGTCACGGGCCACGGTGGCGTCGCGGAAGGCCCCGACCTGAACCGCCCAGCGGCCGGCGGCCGATGCGGGTGCGGTCGGGCGGGGCGGATTGGCCGCCGCCGCGCCGGGACGATTCAACGATCCTGCCGCAGAGGTCGCGACGCCGCTGTTGAGGCTGGCGGTCAGGTTGCCGCGCGGTGGCGCGACCGCGGCGCGCTGGACCGGGGCCTGCTGGACCGGCGCGGTGACGGGCGGCTGCGCCTGCGGGCGCGGGGCGGCCTGGGCGACGGCCGTCTGATAGGGGACGACGTTGGGGCCATAGCCCGGTGGCGTCGTTGTCGGCGGGCGCGTGTTGGCGACGGCGGTGACCGGCGGCGTGGTCGCGGTCACATAGGCGCTGCCCTGTTCGGACGGAGCCGGCTGGCCGTTCAGGGCCGCGTAGGCCACGGGCGCGCCGCCGTCGGGGGCTCCAAGGCCAAAGCCGCGTTGCTCGAAGAAGGTCTGTGCCTCCTCGATCCGCTCCCCGGCGGCGCGCCGGGTCTCGACCTCGAAGCCTGTGTCCATCAAAGCCGCGACATGGGCGTTGCGGGTGATGCTGGATCGACCGCCGAGGACGATGGTGATCACGCGCTTGCCGCCCCGCACGGCCGAGGCCGCCAGGTTGTAGCCGGAGGCATTGGTGAAGCCGGTCTTGATGCCGTCATAGCCGTTGCCGCCCAGCAGCAGGCCGTTCGTGTTGCGATACTCCCGGCCCTGATAGGTCCAGTCGTGGATCCCGAAATAGCTGTAGTACTGGGGATAGTCGCGCATGATGGCGCGCGACAGGATGGCCAGATCGCGGGCGGAGGTCAGCTGGCGGCTGTCGGGCAGGCCGTTCGGATTGACGTAGCGGGTCTGGCCCATGCCCAGCTCCTGCGCCTTCAGCGTTGCCAGAGCCGCGAAACGGGCCTGGGAGCCGCCGATGTGCTCGGCCAGCACCATGGCCATGTCGTTGGCCGACCGGACGGTGGTGGCGCGCATGGCGTCATCCAGCCGGATCGTCTGACCGGCGGCGAGGCCGAGTTTCGACGGGGGCTGCGAGGCGGCCAGGGGCGAGACGGTGATCACGTCGTCGAGGTGGACGGTGCCCTTCTCGAGCGCCTCGAAGACCAGATACAGGGTCATCATCTTGGTGACCGACGCGGGATAGCGCTGGCTGTCGGCGTGACGGGCGAACAGGACCTCGCCGGTTCCGGCATCGACCACGATCGCGGCATAGCGGCTGTTTTCGCCCGACTGGGCCTCGACTCGTGTGGTCGTCAGGGGCCCCGACAGACCCGCCAGCACCAGCAGGGCCAGGCCGAGGGCCAGCAGGCGGCGCGGGAAGGACGGACGGTCACGCATCATCGCCTATCGAAGCCTCATCCTTTGTGGCGCGGCGGCGGCCCCCCGGCGCGTCGCAAGTGATCCCTTAGCATGGGAGCCGCAGGTTTCAGGGTGGTTAAGCAGAGATCAACGCAGATTTGAACGAGCAGAATCTGACGCCCGCCCGGTGCCCTAATGTGGGTATGTTGCACTGCACAAATCGTCTTGACCTCTGTTCGCACTTGCACCATATGGGCGGGGTCGCCCGGGACTCGCCTGGGACGAGAAACATTCCGCGGGCCAACCGCGATCATCAGGTTCAGGAGACTTCACATGGCCGACAGCGCCGAAACCATCAAGAAGACCGTCGAAACCGCCACCACCAGCGCCAAGGTCCAGGGCGAGCAGTTCAAGGCCCAGGCCGAGAAGATGCAGGCGACGGGCACCCAGGCCCTGCGCGAGACGATGGACAAGACCTCGGCCTCGATGGCTGAACTGTCGGCCCATTCGAAGCAGAACCTGGAAGCCCTGACCGCTTCGGCCACCGCCGCCCAGAAGGGCGTCGAGGCCCTGTCGGCGCAGGCCCTGTCCTACAGCAAGTCCAGCTGGGAAAACGGCGTCGCCGCCGCCCAGACGATCGCCAAGGCCCGTTCGGTCCAGGAGCTGATCGAGCTGCAGACCAACTATGCCAAGTCGGCCATGGAAACCTACCTCTCGGAAGTCACCAAGATGACCGAGACCCTGACCGGTTCGGTCAAGGACAGCTTCAAGCCGATCAACGAGCGCGTGACCGCGACCGTCGAAACCTTCCAGGCCGCCCGCTAAGCCTGAGACAGATCGTAGCGTAACGAAGGGGCCCCGGCGGAAACGCCGGGGCCTTTTTGCTGTTCGCCCCGGGGGTGTTCTATCGACCGGCAGGTTTGGTGCCACCCTCGGCCAGATGGCGCGCCAGGATGGCGCCGGCGATCTTGGGGGCTCCGAGCACCGGCAGCGGCTGGCCGAATACCGCTCTCCACAACACATCAAGCTCTTCGTCGGTCTCGGGAATCTTGCACGCCATGGCCGTAGCTACGAAGGCCTGTCAGAGCGGATGCGGCCGTTAACGACGATGGACACGCGCCGTCCGTCCGGGCCGGCCGGACGTCCCCACCCTCGAGCGGCCCGTGGTCCCAGCCGGCTGCGGGAGGGAGAAGTGACTGGACGTCCCTTCAAATCAGGCCATCATCACCTATCTGAACACTCGAACTCCCAACCGGAACGTAGATGCCGACAAGAAGGCCAGGTGAACAGAACGGGGGCGGCCAGGGTGCCGCCACCATCACCGAGACAAAGCCCAAGCTTCAGAAGCCCTCGCTCTATCGGGTGCTGATCCTGAACGACGACTACACGCCGATGGAATTCGTCGTCTATGTGCTGGAGCGGTTCTTCCAGAAGAGCCGCGAGGACGCGACCCGCATCATGCTGCATGTGCATCAGCATGGCGTCGGAGTCTGCGGCGTCTTCACCTACGAAGTGGCCGAAACCAAGGTCGCCCAGGTGGTCGAGACGGCGCGCCGTCACCAGCACCCGTTACAGTGCACTATGGAAAAAGACTGAGAGGATCTCCCCATGCCCTCGTTTTCACGTCCTCTCGAAGAGACCCTGCACCGCGCGGTCTCCTATGCCAACGAACGCCGCCACGAGTATGCGACGCTCGAACACCTGCTGCTGGCCCTTGTCGATGACGCCGATGCCTCGGCGGTCATGAAGGCCTGCAACGTCGACCTCACCGCGCTGAAGACGGCGCTGACGCTGTATGTCGACACCGACCTCGCCGCCCTCGCGACCTCGGACGGCGAGGACGCCAAGCCGACCGCCGGCTTCCAGCGCGTGATCCAGCGCGCGGTGATCCACGTGCAGTCGTCGGGTCGCGAGGAAGTGTCCGGCGCGAACGTGCTGGTCGCCATCTTCAGCGAGCGCGAGAGCCACGCCGCCTATTTCCTGCAGGAGCAGGACATGACCCGCTATGACGCGGTCAATTTCATCGCCCACGGCATTCCCAAGAAGGCCGGCGCGGGCGAGGCGCGTCCGCCCAAGGCCCAGGGCCAGTCGCCCGAGGAGGCCGAGGACGCCGCGGCCGTCAAGTCGGGCGGAGAGGCTCTGGAGGCCTACTGCGTCGACCTGAACGAGAAGTCGAAGAACGGCAAGATCGACCCGCTGATCGGGCGTCAGGCCGAGGTCGACCGCTCGATCCAGATCCTGTGCCGCCGGACCAAGAACAACCCGCTGCTGGTCGGTGAACCCGGCGTCGGCAAGACGGCCATCGCCGAAGGCCTGGCGCTGAAGATCGTCAAGGGCGAGGTGCCGGATGTGCTGAAGGGCGCGACCATCTACTCGCTCGACATGGGCGCGCTGCTGGCCGGGACCCGCTACCGCGGCGACTTCGAGGAGCGGCTGAAGCAGGTCGTCAAGGAGCTGGAGACCCACGAGGACGCCATCCTGTTCATCGACGAGATCCACACGGTGATCGGGGCCGGCGCGACCTCGGGCGGGGCGATGGACGCCTCCAACCTGCTGAAGCCGGCGCTGGCTTCGGGCTCGCTGCGCTGCATGGGCTCGACGACCTACAAGGAGTACCGCCAGCACTTCGAGAAGGACCGCGCCCTGGTGCGTCGCTTCCAGAAGATCGACGTCAACGAGCCGACGGTCGAGGACACGGTGAAGATCCTCAAAGGGCTGAAGACCGCCTACGAGGGACACCACAAGCTGCGCTACACCGACGCCGCGATCCGCTCGGCCGTGGAGCTGTCGGCGCGTTACATGACCGACCGCAAGCTGCCGGACAAGGCGATCGACGTGATCGACGAGGCCGGGGCGTCGCAGATGCTGCTGCCCGAGTCCAAGCGGAAGAAGGTCATCGGCCAGAAGGAGGTGGAGGCTGTCGTCGCCAAGATGGCGCGCATCCCGCCCAAGTCCGTCTCCAAGACCGACACCGAAGGCCTGCGCGAGCTGCAGACCGACCTGAACCGGGCTGTCTTCGGCCAGGACGCGGCGATCGAACAGGTGGCCTCGGCCATGAAGCTGGCCCGCGCCGGTCTGCGCGATCCGCAAAAGCCCATCGGGTCCTTCCTGTTCGCCGGCCCGACCGGCGTGGGCAAGACCGAGGTGGCCAAGCAACTGGCCTCTACCCTGGGCATCGAGATGCTGCGCTTCGACATGTCGGAATACATGGAGCGGCACACGGTCAGCCGGCTGATCGGGGCCCCTCCGGGCTATGTCGGCCATGACCAGGGCGGCCTGCTGACCGACGCCGTCGACCAGCACCCGCACGCCGTGGTCCTGCTGGACGAGATCGAGAAGGCGCACCCGGACGTCTACAACATCCTGCTCCAGGTCATGGACAACGGGATGCTGACCGACGCGGTGGGCAAGAAGGTCGACTTCCGCAACGTGGTCCTGATCATGACCACCAATGCGGGCGCGGCCGACAACGCCCGGGCCTCGATCGGTTTCGGTCGCGGCAAGGTCGAGGGCGAGGACGAGAAGGCCATCCAGCGCCTGTTCGCGCCGGAGTTCCGCAACCGTCTGGATGCCGTGGTGTCGTTCAAGCCTCTGGCGGCCGAGACGATCCGCATGGTGGTGACCAAGTTCGTGCTGCAGCTGGAAGCCCAGCTGGCGGACCGCAACATCACCATCGAGCTGACCGACGACGCGGCCGACTGGCTGGCCAAGAACGGCTTCGACGAACTGTATGGCGCGCGCCCGCTGGGCCGGGTCATCCAGGAGAACATCAAGAAGCCGCTCGCCGACGACATCCTGTTCGGACGTCTGACGCGGGGCGGTCACGTCAAGGTCGCCCTGGTCGACGGCAAGATCGCCTTCGACATCACCCCCACCACCGGCGCGCCGGTCAAGGAAACGGTGGACGGCGAGGCGGTTTAATCCTCCCCCGCTGCGCGGGGGAGGAATAAAAAAGGCCCGGGAGCGATCCCGGGCCTTTCGTTTGTCTGGAGGCTGAAGCCTAGTAGCGGCGGCGGCCCGAACCGGCGAGCAGGAAAGCCAGGCCGGCGAGAATGCCGGTGGTCAGCAGCGGCTTGCGACGGGCGAAATCGAGGCCGGTGTTGATCGGGTCGCGCAGGTCGGCGGGGGCGCGTTCCGACAGGGTTTCCAGCTTGTCGATGGCGCGGCCATAGGCGTCGAGGGCCTTGCCCTTCACTTCGTCGAACTTGCCTTCGACCTGCAGCTTGGTGTCGCCGGTCAGGTTGCCGAGGCCGTTCTTGAGCTTGCCGCTGATGCCGTTGGCGGCACCTTCGATACGTTGGTCGGTCATGATGAAAGTCCTTCTGATCTGAAGCGCCGGGGAGGCTGCCGTGTTAGCGCATGTGAACGGCTACGGTTCCGTCAACCGACGTGGTTGCGAAGGCGCCGAAGCGTGGCGATATCGTGGTTCACGATGATGGCGAAATCCGGAGCGGAACGATGCTGAGGTTCATCCTGCAGGCCGTGGTCACCGCGCTGGGGCTGTGGCTGTCGGCCTATGTGGTGCCGGGGGTGGACTTTTCATCGACCGGGTCGCTGGTCGCCGCCGCGGTGCTGCTGGGGATCGTCAATGCGATCGTGCGGCCGGTCCTGGTGTTCGTCACCTTCCCGCTGACGGTGGTGACGTTCGGCCTGTTCCTGCTGGTCGTGAACGCCGCGACCATCGGACTGGTGGCGGTCTTCCTCGGCGGGTTCAGCGTCGACGGCCTGTGGGCGGGGGTAGGGGCCGCGATCATCACCGGTCTGGTCAGCCTGGTCGTCGGCTCGGTGATCCCGGACGAGCCCGCCCGCGCGCAGCGCTAGCCCCGCGCAAACGCGATCCCGTCGGCCCCGAACAGGTGGCCGTGGGCGGGCGCGATGTGCAGGGTCAGCGATTCCCCGACCGTCGGACGCACGTCGCCGGGGAGCTGAACCGTCAGGGTCTCGGGCGAACCCGGATGGGTGACATAGGCATAGGTGGCGTTGCCCAGGGTCTCGACGAAGGCCACGGTCACGGCGATGGCGCTGCCTTCGCCCGACAGGGTCAGGTGCTCGGGCCGAATGCCCAGGGTGATGGACTGGCCGACCGTGGCGTTCGAGGCCCGGGCCGCGACCGTCAGGGTCTCGCCCGCAGGCGTGCGGACGACGGCGCGGGTGGACGAGGCCTCCACCACCTCGGCCGAGATCAGGTTCATCTTGGGGCTGCCGATGAACTGGGCCACGAACAGGGTGCGCGGGTTCTCGTAGAGCTCCATCGGGGCCCCGACCTGTTCGACCACGCCGCCATTCAGGACCACGATGCGGTCGGCCAGGGTCATGGCCTCGACCTGGTCGTGGGTGACGTAGACCATGGTGGTCTTCAGGCGGCCATGGAGCGACGCGAACTCGTAGCGCATGCGCACGCGCAGGGCGGCGTCGAGGTTCGACAGGGGCTCGTCGAACAGGAAGACCTCGGGCTCGCGCACGATGGCGCGGCCGATGGCGACGCGCTGGCGCTGGCCGCCGGACAGGGCCTTGGGCTTGCGGTCCAGGTATTCGGTGATGTTCAGGGTCTCGGCGGCGGCGCGCACGCGGCGGTCGATCTCGGCCTTGTCCGCCTTGGCCAGGGTCAGGCCGAAGGCCATGTTCTGGTAGACGCTCATGTGCGGATACAGGGCGTAGGACTGGAACACCATGGCGATGCCCCGGTCCGAGGGGCTCATGTCCGTGACGACCCGGCCGCCGATCGAGACCTCTCCGGCGTCGGCCTCCTCGAGGCCCGCGACGACCCGCAGCAGGGTGGACTTTCCGCAGCCGGACGGGCCGACGAAGACCACGAACTCGCCGTCGGCGATGGTCAGATCGACGCCCTTCAGGACCTCGGTCGCGCCGAACGATTTGCGAATTCCACTCAGGGCCACGTCGGCCATTCCGTCTCCTGTATCCCGGTCGTCTTCTTTTGCCGGGACTGTAAGCGGTTACAGGTCCGGAAGAAACAGTCCTTCTCCCCTTGTGGGAGAAGGTGGCAGGCGGAGCCTGACGGATGAGGGGTCACTCCGGCGCAGGGGGTATGCGGATGCCTCGACGACCTTTGATGTCAGCGTGACCCCTCATCCGCCCCTCCGGGGCACCTTCTCCCGCAAGGGGAGAAGGGCTATCGGTGCCGCAAGGAGAGATTCATGAAAGCCATCCTCGAACAGCTGGAAGCCCGCCGCGAAGCCGCGCGTCAGGGCGGGGGCCCCGCCCGCATCGCGGCCCAGCACGCCAAGGGCAAGCTGACCGCGCGCGAGCGGATCGAGGTCCTGCTGGACGAGGGGTCGTTCGAAGAGACCGACATGTTCGTCGAGCACCGCAGCCACCAGTTCGGGATGGAGCACCAGCGCGTGCCGGGCGACGGCGTGGTGACGGGGCGGGGCACCATCGGCGGGCGGCTGGTCTATGTGTTCTCCAAGGACTTCACCGTGTTCGGCGGGTCGCTGTCGGGCGCGCACGCGGCCAAGATCGTGAAGCTTCAGACCATGGCCCTGACCAATGGGGCCCCGATCATCGGCCTGTTCGACGCCGGCGGGGCGCGGATCCAGGAGGGGGTGGAGAGCCTGGCGGGATACGCCGACATCTTCCTTCAGAACACCCTGGCGTCGGGCGTCATCCCCCAGATCAGCGTGATCATGGGGCCGTGCGCGGGCGGCGACGTCTATTCGCCCGCCATCACCGACTTCATCTTCATGGTGAAGGACACGAGCTACATGTACGTAACCGGCCCGGACGTGGTGAAGACGGTCACCAACGAGGTGGTCAGCCACGAGGACCTGGGCGGGGCGCGGGTCCATGCGGGCAAGTCGGGCGTGGCCGACGGGGCGTTCGAGAACGATCTGGAGGCCCTGTCGGAGGTGCGCCGCCTGATCGGCTTCCTGCCGCTGTCGAACCGCGAGAAGCCGCCGGTGCGCGAGTCGTACGACGACCCCGACCGGGACGAGGCCTCGCTGGACACCCTGGTGCCCGCCAATCCGAACCAGCCCTATGACATCAAGGAACTGATCCTGAAGACGGTCGACGAGGCCGAGTTCTTCGAGATCGGGGCGGATTTCGCGAAGAATATCGTCTGCGGCTTCGGCCGTCTGGACGGACAGTCGGTCGGCATCGTCGCCAACCAGCCGCAGGTGCTGGCGGGGGTGCTGGACATCGACTCATCCCGCAAGGCCGCGCGGTTCGTGCGCTTCTGCGACGCCTTCTCGATCCCGCTGGTGACCTTCGTCGACGTGCCCGGCTTCATGCCCGGCACGCGCCAGGAATACGGCGCCCTGATCAAGCACGGGGCCAAGCTGCTGTTCGCCTATGCCGAGGCCACGGTGCCCAAGCTGACGGTGATCACGCGCAAGGCCTATGGCGGGGCCTATGACGTGATGAGCTCCAAACACCTGCGCGGCGACGTCAACTACGCCTGGCCCTCGGCCGAGATCGCGGTGATGGGGGCCAAGGGCGCGGTCGAGATCATCTTCCGCAAGGAGGCCGGCGACCCCGAAGCCCTGGCGGCGCGCGAGGCCGAGTACAAGGAGCGCTTCGCCAACCCCTTCGTGGCGGCGGGCCTGGGCTACATCGACGACGTGATCATGCCGCACGGCACGCGGCGGCGGCTGATCCGGGCGCTACGGACGCTGAAGGGGAAGGTGCAGACGAACCCTTGGAAGAAGCACGATAATATTCCGCTATGACTTTTTTAGATCCACCCAAGTTCCAAACTTCTTGCGGCGAAGTGAGAATTTGGTGCAGGCCGCTTTGTCTAGGTTTGACGTTACGGCGATGATGTTAGCGGCGTAATCGCAGAAATCGTCCCATCCAATATGGTATCTCTTGCCTAGACGGAATGGACGCGTAGGTGAGCTCCCAACGCGTTCAAGAAAAATGGCATTTACGATACCCCCGTTGTGGACAATGATGTTTCTAAGTTCGATGAACTCGCGAGTGAGCTGCCGTTCTCGATCATTAGAAAACATAGCTAAACCTAGACGATCTAGAAAATACGACTCGATTCCTGAAATGCCTTCGTAAGCGAGCTTGTTGACGCGCCTTTCTACGAGCAACTCAATCACATCGGACATTCGCTTTAGGTGAATGATATCTCGGACTGGGACCTGCTCGTTTGAGGTCAATATATCCGGTTTCTTCCGAATGCATTCTTGGACTATTTGCGAGAAATATCGTTGAAACGCATTCACTGAGTTGTTGACGAGATTCTCCGAGTTGGTCCTGCTAAAGCGCTTTAGTGCTTTCTGAGTTGGCTCGGGGTCATCGTCGGGATCGGTTTTGCCAAGGGCCTCCCTCGCGATCTTTCGCGTCTGATCAGCGCGCGACGCCTGCTCGATCAGAAACATGAATGAATCGAATGAGTCGCGGTATGCAATGAACGAGGTCGCCAACGACTCGCTACACAAGAGCCGCCGCGTAGGCACAAATGACTCTGTTGGTATGGCGTTAGATTCTTGGTCCATTCGCAGAGTATCAGAACGGCTGAGCGATTAAGCAACGGGCCTTGCTTCGTGACCCGCCTCCTCTTCCTCGGCTCCCGCAACCGCCTCCGCTCGCCGACGGCGGAGCAGGTGTTCGCCGCCTGGCCCGGGGGTGGAGACCGCGTCGGCGGGGCTGGCGCCGGATGCGGACGAGCCCTGCACCGATGAACTGGTGGAATGGGCCGACATCGTCTTCGTCATGGAGCGCGCGCATCGGGTCCGGCTGCAGAAACGGTTCGGCCGGAGCTTGAAGGCGGCGCGGGTCGTGTGTCTGGATATCCCCGACGACTATGGGTTCATGCAGCCGGAGTTGGTGGCCCTGCTGGAGAAGAAGGTGGGGCCGCATCTGCGCTCCCTCTCCCGGCGGGAGAGGGCTTGAGGCTCGGAGAGCGCAGCGATCCGCCAGCCGAAAGGGTGAGGGGTAGCCCTCACCGGTGGGCACCGACCCCTCACCCTTTCGCGCAAGAACACTCGCTGTCGCTCGCGTGCGCTCAAGCCCTCTCCCGTTGGGAGAGGGGAAGTGTCTTTGGTCCGGCTGCAGAAGAGGGTCGTCAGGCGAGCAGCCCGTTATCCCCTAGACCGCCCCGGTCTTTCGGAACACGCGCAGGGTCCGGTAGCCCTCGACCTCTTCCACCGAGCTGGTCGCGGCCCATTCGGCAATGATCGGCTCTGCCCGGGCGTAGGCGTAGGAGCCGGTGTAGAAGATCAGGTGGCCGCCCGGGCGGGTGCGCTCGGTGAACAACCGGGTCAGCTCCAGGTCGGTCAGGGCCCCGTAGGCGTCGTTTTCCTCGGACCTGAACTCGCACAGGTGAAACAGGGTGACGACGTCGAACATCGGCAACAGGGCCGGGTTCGAGGTGTAGATGTCGCCGAAATAGACGCAGTAGCCGCGCGCCAATTCCGGCCGGTGGGTCACCAGATCGATGTAGCTGTCATACTCGCGGCGGGTCGCGGTGATGCTCATGACCGAGGTGCCGAGGTCGCTCTCGCCCAGCCTGAGGCCGACGTGGTGATGGTCGCCGGTGCCGAAGTGGAAGATGGCCTCGTTCGGGACGGCGCGGCCCTCCATCCACTCGATGAAATGGACGTCGCAGGGACAGTCGTCGGGGCGGAGTGCCCAGGCGCCCTTGAGGCTGTGAAGCCGGCCACCCGAGCGGGGGACCATCCTTTGAAGCAGTGATCGCAAGGAAACCTCTCCGCCCGGCCTGCGTCGTCTACGGCCCGATCGACTGCCGGGTTACTGACCAGAGCAGGAAATATCCCGGTGTTCGGCGAGGGCTAGCCCCGTGCGGCAATTCGCAGCGCGTCCACGTCCAGCCGCTTCATCTCCATCATCGCGGCGAAGGCCCGGGCCGCCACGGCCGGATCCGGGTCGCTCATCAGGTCGGTGAAGCCGGCCGGGATGATCTGCCAGCTGAGGCCGTAGCGATCCTTCGCCCAGCCGCACTGTTCGGCCTCGGGCACCGCCGACAGGGCGTCATACAGGCGGTCGGTCTCGGCCTGGTCGGCGGTTTCGATCTGCAGCGAGATGGCCTCGGTGAAGGTGAAATAGGGGCCGCCGTTCAGGGCGGTGTAGGGGGCCCCGGCCAGGGTGAACTCGACCATCAGGACGCTGTCCTTCCGGCCGCCCGGATAGTCGGCGGGGGCGCGGACGACCTTGTCGATGCGGCTGTCGGGGATGACGGAGACGTAGAAGTTGGCGGCCTCCTCGGCCTGGGTGTCGAACCACAGGCAGGGGATGATCTTGCGGTCGGCGGGCATGGGCGGGCTCCTGTGCGGTTTCGCGCATAATGATTAACCGATAGGTTAAATGCAAGACCTCGGCGGCGCGCAAGAGCATCAGCCCGTACGGCGGCTCCTGATACGACCGATCCTGACGTATCGGTCTGTTAGGCTGGGGGTTTCGGTCTTTGACAGTTGAACCATCACCGTCGCCCGAAGCGGGCTCTCCGAACGGGTCGAACGGGTCGGACGGGTCGGACGGGTCGGACTGTGTTTTTCGAGTCCGGCACCGACCTCAGCCGACCAGCGCCACCCGCTCCTCCGCCGTCAGCATGCGCCAGTGGCCCTCGGGCAGGTTGTCCAGCTTCAGCGGGCCGATGCGGACGCGGATCAGGTCGACGACCTCGAGATCGACCATCGCGCACATGCGCCGGATCTGCCGGTTGCGGCCCTCGCGCAGGATGAACTTGAGGCGGAAGCTCTCCATCCGGCTGACGTAGGCGGGGCGCAGCTGGCGGCCGTCCAGCATGATGCCGTGGCGCAGGATCTTGAGCTTCTTCTCGGTGACGTCGCCGACGACCCGGACCAGATATTCCTTGTCGAGATCGCTGTCCGGACCGATCACCGCCTTGGCCACCACCCCGTCGGCGGACAGCAGCAGCAGGCCGCGCGAATCCTCGTCCAGCCGGCCGATGGGCGGCAGGGAGGCATCGGCGGCGGGGGCGGTGCCGGGGCCGATCCGGTTGGCCTCGGTCAGCAGGCGGACGGCGGGAACCTTGTCGGGTTCGGGCTGGCCCGAGACGTAGCCGAGCGGCTTGTGCATCACGATCGTGATCCCGGCCGCGAGGGCGGTCTCGGCGCGGTCGGACAGGGTCAGGGTCTGGCCCGGCTCGATCTTGCGACCGGCGTCGGTGACGACCTCGCCGTCGATGGAGACCAGGCCGTCGGCGATCAGGGCGTCGGCCTCGCGGCGCGAACAGACGCCGCTCTGGCCCAGCCATTTGTTGATGCGGCTGGGCTCGGGGCCGTCATAGAGGCGGGAGAAGGCCAAGCTCAGTCGGCCGCCAGAGCCGCGGTGGCGGTCTCGGTATCCTGGGCGGCGGTCGCGCCCGATACGCCGATGGCCCCGACGATGCGCCCCTCGACGACGATGGGAATCCCGCCCGCGATGGCGAAGGCTTCGGAGTTGGCGAGGGTGACGATGCGGCCGGTCTGGACGCGCTCCTCCATCAGGGCGGTGGTGATGCGATAGCGGGCGGCGGTCTCGGCCTTGCGCTGGGCGACATGGATCGACCCGTACTGGGTGTCGTCCATCCGGGCGAAGGCCACCAGTTCGCCCGACGGCTCGACGATCGCGATCGCCAGACGCCATCCCTTCGACTGACCATAGGCCACGGCGCGATCGATCAGGGCCTGGGCGGCGTCGAGCGAGATCGGCGTGCCGTAGGGCGGGGCGGGGGCGGGGGGTGCGGTCGGCGCGGCCTGGGCGGGCGCGGTCTGGGCCGTGGCCGGGACGGTGGCCGCGAGGGCCAGGCCGAGGGCGAGCAGGGGGGCGAAGGTCTTCAAGGCGGGCTCCAGGGTCAGCCGACGCGGCGGAACAGCAGCATCAGGTTGTTGGCGGGCATGTCCGCGCGGCGGGTCAGGTGCAGGCCGTGCGTCCGGGCCAGGGCGACCACGGCCTCGACCTCGCGCAGACCCCAGGCGGGGTCGCGGGATTTCAGGCTGGCGTCGAAGGCTTCGTTGGACGGGGCCAGCGGGACGTCGGCCTCGCGGAACGGGCCGTACAGGACCAGCAGCCCGCCGGGATCGGGCAGGACGCGGGCGGCCCCGGCCATCAGCCCCTCGGTCGCCGGCCACGGGCTGATGTGGATCATGTTGATGCAGACGATGGCCTGGACGTCGACCGGGGGCCAGGCGTCGGGGCGGGCGGCATCGAGGTCCAGCACCGGGTTCAGGTTGGGCAGGGCGGCCTCGGCGGCCCAGGCGGCGATGCTGGCCCGGGCCTCGGGCGAGGGGTCGCTGGGCGTCCAGGTCGTCCGGGGCAGGGCCCGAGCGAAGGCCACGGCGTGCTCGCCGGAGCCGGAGGCGATCTCGAGCACGCGCCCGTCGGCGGGCAGGTGCGCCTTCAGCACCGCCAGAATCGGGTCGGTGTTCCGGGCCACGGCGGGCGAGGCCATGGCGCCCGTGGGGGCGGCGGCGGTGATGGGATCGAGCGTCTGCACAGCGTTGCAGATACAGGGCGACGGGCGGTCGCGCGACCGGATTCGACCTCAAGGCCGCGATGCGCGCGCGGGGCGGGGGTGAAATCCTGCACCGGTTGACGCGGCGGCATCCCGGGTGTCATTGCGCCTGTAACAGGCCGTGAGGCGCTGTTACAAAAGGGGCGGTTCACGGCGGCGTCAGACCAGCCGGGCCGACGTTCAGGAGAATTCGCTTGGCTTCCATCTCGACCATCGCAGGCCTCGCGCCCGCGCCGACCCGTCACGCCGGCCTGATCGCCTGGGTCGAACAGATCGCGGCCCTGACAAAGCCCGCCCGCGTCCACTGGTGCGATGGATCGGAGGCCGAGAAGGCCGCGATCGTCGCCGACCTGATCGACAAGGGCACGCTGAAGGCGCTGGACGCGGACAAACGTCCCGGCAGCTATTACGCGGCGTCGGATCCCAAGGACGTGGCCCGGGTCGAGAGCCGGACCTTCATCTGTTCGGCCGAGGAGATCGACGCCGGTCCGACCAACAACTGGGCCGAGCCGGGCGAAATGCGGACGCGGCTGGACGGCCTGTTCGACGGCTGCATGGCCGGCCGGACCATGTATGTCGTGGCGTTCTCGATGGGGCCGCTGGGCTCGGAGCTGTCGGCCCTCGGCGTCGAGATCACCGACAGCGGCTATGTCGCCGTGTCGATGGGCATCATGACCCGGATGGGATCCGCCGCGCTGGAAGCCCTGGGCGACGACGGCGTGTTCGTGCCGGCCGTCCACACCCTGGGCGCGCCCCTGATCGAGGGACAGGCCGATGTGGCCTGGCCCTGCAATGCCGAGAAGTGGATCGTCCACTTCCCCGAGACGCGCGAGATCTGGTCCTATGGCTCCGGCTATGGCGGCAACGCCCTGCTGGGCAAGAAATGCTACGCCTTGCGCATCGCCTCGGTCATGGCCCGCGACGAGGGCTGGCTGGCCGAGCACATGCTGATCCTGAAGCTGACCGATCCGAAGGGCCGGTCGAAATATATGGCGGCCGCCTTCCCGAGCGCCTGCGGCAAGACCAACCTGGCCATGCTGCAGCCGACCCTGCCGGGCTGGAAAGCCGAGACGATCGGCGACGACATCGCCTGGATGCGCTTCGGCGACGACGGACGCCTGTATGCCGTAAACCCCGAGGCCGGCTTCTTCGGCGTCGCGCCGGGCACGAGCCGAAACACCAACCAGAACGCGCTGGCGACCCTGGCCACCAACACCGTCTTCACCAACACCGCCCTGACCGCCGATGGCGACGTCTGGTGGGAAGGCCTGACGAAGGACGTGCCCGCGGGCATGACCAATTGGAAGGGCGTGGCGCACGATCCGGCCTCGGGCGAGCCCGCGGCCCATCCGAACGCCCGCTTCGCCGCCCCCGCCAGCCAGTGCCCGACCATCGCGCCGGAGTGGGAAGACCCCAAGGGCGTGCCGATCGACGCCATTTTGTTCGGCGGTCGCCGGGCTTCGGCCGTGCCTCTGGTGACTGAGGCGTTCGACTGGGAACACGGCGTGTTCATGGGCTCGACCGTGGCGTCGGAAGGCACGGCCGCGGCTGAGAACGCAATCGGCGAGCTGCGCCGCGACCCGTTCGCGATGCTGCCCTTCTGCGGCTACAACATGGGTGACTATTTCGCGCACTGGCTGGCCCTGGGGGCCAAGGCCGACCCGGCGAAGCTGCCGGGCATCTTTTTCGTCAACTGGTTCCGCAAGGGCGAGGACGGCACGTTCGTCTGGCCCGGATTCGGCGACAATGCGCGTGTGTTGAAATGGATCGCCGAGCGGCTGGACGGCGAGGCTGACGCGGTCGACACGCCGGTCGGGCGGGTGCCCGCGCAAGGCGCGCTGGACGTCGAGGGCCTGTCGCTGAGCGAGGCCGACCTGGCGACGCTGCTGGAAGTGGACGCCGAGGTGTGGACCGAGGAGGCCGGGCTGATCCCGCCCTTCTATGTCCGCTTCGGCGACCGGCTGCCCCAGGCGCTGTGGGCCCAGCATGCCGCCCTGACCGAGCGGCTGGCCGCCGTGCGGATCGCGGATCAGGCCGCGGCGATGGCGGCGGAATAGCCGGAACGCCAGTCCCGACTTGAAATCGCCGGACGGTCGGTCGATGGACCGGCCGTGGCGGATATTTCATGTGACATCGTGGTGGTCGGCGCGGGCGTGCTGGGCCTTTGCGTCGCCGGCGAGCTCGCGTCGCGAGGTCGGGACGTTCGGGTGATCGACCCGGGCGAACCCAATGCGTCCTCGGTCGCGGCCGGCATGATCGCGCCGGCGGCGGAAATCCTGCTGGACCGTCCCGGCGGGGATGTGGCGACCGTGTTTCGCGAGGCGGCGGCGCTGTGGCCGGATCTGGCGGCGTATCGCGGGATCCTCCTTGATCCGACACCGGCGGAATGGGCGGGCGAGGACCGGCAAGCGGCGGCGGCCCTGCTGGCCGACCACGGCTTCGAGACGGTGTGGGAGGCCGGTCGACTGCATCTGCCGTCCGACGTGCGGCTCGAACCTGCGCAGGCCCTGGCGGCGCTGGCGCGTTCGATCGGAACGCCGATCCTGCCGCAACGGCTGTTGAGGATGGCACGGACCGCGGCGGGGTGGCGGCTGCAGGTCGAGGATGGCGCGATCGAAGCGGACGCGGTGGTTCTGGCCAATGGCACGGCCGGTCCGGTGCTGGGTCTCCCGGACGCGGTCGTGGAGATCCTGGCCCGTGTCTCGCCGATCGCAGGTCAGATCGGCCGGGTCGCGCGGCCGTTGACCGATCGGGTCGTGAGAGGCGACGGGTCCTATGTCGTGCCGGGAGCCGGGGGAAACACACTGATCGGCGCGACCATGGTCGAGGGCGAGCGCCATCCCGTGCCCGATCGCGCCGCATCGCAGACCCTTGTCCGGGCCGCCGAGGCCCTGCTGGGCCGCGCGATCGGAGACGCTGTCGATTGGCGCGTGGGTGTGCGCGGGGCCAGCCCGGACGGCCTGCCCATGGCCGGACCCACACGCGAGCCCGCGATCCACGTCGCCCTGGCCCCCCGCCGGAACGGCTGGCTGCTGGGGCCGATGGTGGCGAAGGTCGTGGCCGACGGGATCGAAGGGCGACCGCGCGATCGCTACGCGGCCGCCTTCGATCCCCTGCGGTTCAGCTCTCAGGCAGGTTGAAGCGCAAACCGATGCTGACCCGGGCACCGTCCACCGCCTGGCCGTCGACGGTCCGCGGGCTCATGCGGAAATAGCGGGTCAGCCCCAGGGCGGCCCGGCCGAAGCCAAACCCGCCGGGGGTCTCGGAGACGACGCTGCAGCCGGTCACGGTGCCGTTGGCCTGGACCAGGCAACTGAGACGGGCCGAGCCCGACACCGACTGCGAGATCGCCCGGCCGGGATAAGCGCGCGCCAGCTGCTCGCCGCTGGGCTGGCTGATCCAGCGCGGGGAGGTGATCACGGGCGGGCCGGGCGGCGTCGTGTCGACCGGCTCGCTGGCCGTGCCGGTGGCGGTCGCGGGAGCCACGATTGTGGTCGTGTTGATGAACGGGCCCGGTGTTGCGACCGGCGTGTCGGTCATGACGGTGGGCAGGGTCTCGACGGTCTGCGGCGGTGCGGGCGTGCGGTTCACCGGCGGATTGGGCGCCGGGGGCGTGGGCGCCGGCCTGGGCTCCGGCTCTGGCAGCCGGTACATGCGGGCGTCGATGATCCGTTCCGGTGGTGCGTCGGGCACGACCTCGGTCTCGACCCGCTGGTAGTAAAGCGCGACGGCCAGACCGACATGGGCCAGCCCCACGACCCCGATGGTGATCCAGGTTGACCGGGGCAGGGGGCGTTTGCGTTCGCCGAAATCGATCGGGCTGACCAGTCGGGGTCCGCCTGCGGTCTGCATCATCATGGCCGTCACTCCCTCGTTCTTAAGCCGCTCCCCAGCAACCCTGAGCGGAATGACGCGCGCGACTGATGGCGGGATTGCGGCGGAAGAAACGTCGGTTTCTGACTGATCGCTGATCAGGTCTTGCCTGCGACATCCGGGCCAGTACTGCCGTTAACGGACATTAACGCTCGATTAACCACGATCTCCGAGCCTTGCTGCATGACCGTCGGAGCGATTCCAGCATCGGGAGGGGTGGAGGCCGCGATCCGTCGTGCCGCCAGCGCAACCGGCGTGGACTTCGACTTCCTGATGAAGACGGCGCGGCGCGAGAGCGCGTTCAACCCCTCGGCCAAGGCACGGACCTCTTCGGCCGCCGGCCTGTTCCAGTTCATCGAGCAGACCTGGCTGGCGACCGTCAAGCAGCACGGGGCCCAGCACGGCTATGGCCAGTACGCGGATCTGATCCATCGCGGGTCGGACGGCCGCTGGCGGGTGGACGGATCGGCGCGCAACGTCGTGCTGGACCTGCGGTTCGATCCGCAGGCGGCCTCGACCATGGCGGGCGAACTGACGGCGTCGAACGCCGCCTACCTGCGCGGGCGTACCGGACGGGAGCCGGGCGCCGGCGATCTGTATGCGGCGCACTTCCTGGGTCCGGCGGGGGCGGCCCAGATCATGGAGGCCATGGCGACGCGGCCTGGTGCCAGTGCCGCAGCCATGTTCCCGCAGGCGGCCGCGGCGAACCGCTCGATCTTCTACCGGGACGGCCGCGCGGCGACCGTGGCCGAGGTCCATGCCAATCTGCAGCGCACCGCGGGCGAGGGCGCTCCGGCGCTCGGGTCCGGCGCACCGGGACTGCCCGCGCTGGACGAGAAGGACATGGCCATCGCCGCACGCATGGACCGCCTGAAACAGGATCAGGGTCTGCTGGCCCTGCTGCTGGGCCAGGAAGGCGACCAGAAGGGCGGCAGCTTCACCAAGGCCTTTGGAACCGGGACAGGATCCCCGTCGGGAGGCGGGTGGTAAACTGGGCGTTAAGCAAGCAGGTTCACTTTGAGGGACGCTTCAAAGCGACTCACGATCTGAGCCCCCAATGACCGCCTATCGCGCCCGTCTGACCGAGTTCGACATCCGCCGCCTGATCAAGGCGACGGACGAGGACGAGCGCGCCTCGGCGGCCCACAAGCTGTGCCGCAGCATGGACCGGATCGATCTGGACGATGCCGATCGCGAAGCCGCCCAGAAGATCA
The DNA here is from genome assembly GCF_000144605.1 of Brevundimonas subvibrioides ATCC 15264. Taxonomy (NCBI): domain Bacteria; kingdom Pseudomonadati; phylum Pseudomonadota; class Alphaproteobacteria; order Caulobacterales; family Caulobacteraceae; genus Brevundimonas; species Brevundimonas subvibrioides. Next base: position 1,459,985 of record NC_014375.1, read on the forward strand.
TGCGGGTCCTGGCCCAAGACGCCGCCGAGCTGGTGCGGCGGGCCCTCGCGGTGACGCTCAAGAGCTCGGATCTGCTGCCGCACGATGTGGCGCGGATGCTGGCGGCGGACGTCGACTCCATCGCCCTGCCCATCATCGGCTCCTCGCCGGTGTTCACCGACGACGACCTGATCGAGATCGTGAAGGCCGGATCGGCGGTGCGTCAGGTGGCGGTGGCGGCGCGGCCGCGCGTGTCCCGCGACGTCGCCGACGTGCTGAGCAGCGACGGCTGCGAACAGTCCGTCAGAACCCTGGCGTCCAACGACAATGCCGACATTTCCGAAAACGCCATGGGGCGCGTCGTCGACCGGTTCGGATCGTCGCCCGAGGTCGTGGCGGCCCTTGCCTATCGTCAGGTCCTGCCGCTGGACATCACCGAGCGGCTGGTCGCCCTGGCCAGCGAGGCGGTGCGGACGCACCTGATCACCCGCCATGCCGTCGCGCCCGAAACGGCCATCCGGCTGTCGACCTTCGCGCGCGAGCGGGCGACCGTCGACCTGATCGACCAGGCCGCGACGACGGCGGATATCGCGACCTTCGTGGGCCAGCTGAATGCCCGCCGCGCGCTGACCGGGTCGCTGCTGCTGCGGGCCCTGGCGCGCGGACAGATGACCCTGTTCGAGCACGGGATCGCCGAACTGGCCTCGACGCCGCACGAGCGGGCGTGGCTGATGGTGCACGATGCGGGTCCGCTGGGCCTGAAGGCCATCTATGATCGCGCCGGCCTGCCGCCGCGCCTGTTCCAGGCTTTCCGTGCCGGTGTCGACACCTGGCGCCAGCTGTCGGCGGAAGGCGCGGACACGACCGGCGAGGCGTTCCGCGAGCGGATGCTGGAACGGTTCCTGACCCAGCGGCCCAACACCTCGCGCGACGACCTGGCCTATCTGATGGAGCGGCTGGACCGGCCGGCGGAAACGCCGGGACGTCTGGTCGCGGCGAACGCGGCGTAGAAACTCCTTCCCCGCCAGGGGAGAGGGGCGCTCGTTCAGCCCGCCCGGTGCGCGGCGACCTGGGCTTCGAGGGTTTCCGACAGGACGCGGCCCGTGGGGTGGTCGTCGGTCTGGATTTGGTCGCGGACGACGGCGCGGATGGCATCGACGTGGGCGTCGATCAGGACCATCGGCGCATCCATGCGCTTGATCGGATCGTCCATCAGCTTGCACAGCGAACCGGCCAGGCGCGTCACCAGCGGATACTGGTATGTGGCCCCCAGACCCTTGAGGTCATGCGCGCGGAAGTACAGGCCCTCGGCGGTTTGGGCATTGTATCCCTCGGCGCGGATCGCGGCCTGGGCGGCGTCCAGTTTGGTGATCTCGTCCTGCAGCCACTGCCCGAACTGGCCCGACATCGCCTTAAGCGCTTCTTCAGCGCGCGCGATGGCTTCGGCGTTGATCCCGCTGAAGCCGCCGCCGACCTTGGCGCGAAGCATGTTGGGCGGGCGGGTCACTTGAGCCGGGTTGCTCACGGCTTACTCCTGCGAACGTGGTGATCGCAGAATGCACAGTCCCCCTTAAGAAGCCGTGACCTGATCCGTCAGGCCATAAACTGTTCGGCCAGGACGCGTTCCTCGAAGGACCGGCCCGCGTCGAACAACATCGTCAGGGCGACGTCGCGTCGTTCCTTGACCGCGACCTTGACCACGCGGCGGATCTCCAGACTGTCGGCCACGGCACTGACGGGCCGCTTGTCCGCTTCCAGCACCTCGAACTCCACCCGGGCGCGGTGGGAGAGGAGGGCACCGCGCCAGCGACGGGGGCGGAAGGCGCTGATGGGCGTCAGGGCCAGCATGCGGGCGTCCAGCGGGATGATGGGACCGTGGGCGGACAGGTTGTAGGCGGTCGAGCCGGCGGGCGTGGCGACCATGCAGCCGTCGCAGGACAACTCCTCCAGCCGCACCTTGCCGTCGACGCTGATCCTCAGCTTGGCGGACTGGCGGGTCTGGCGCAGCAGGGAGACCTCGTTGATGGCCAGGCCGGTATGGACCGCGCCGCTCTCCGTCCAGGCGTCCATCTGCAGCGGGTGGATGACCGCCCGACCGGCGGCCGCGATCCGGTCCGGCAGGTCGTCGTCCTCATAGTCATTCATCAGAAAGCCGACCGAGCCCCGGTTCATGCCGTAGACCGGCGTGCGACGCGTCAGGTTGGCGTGAAGGGTTTCCAGCATGAAGCCGTCCCCGCCCAGGGCGACGATGACGTCCGCCTCGGCCTCCGGCACCGACCCGTACAGGGCGGACAGGCGTGCGCGGGCCTCCAGCGCCTCGGGTCGGTCGCTGGCGCAGAAGGCCAGTCTGAGGGGGGATTGCGTCGCGTTCACCGGTCTAGGACAAGCCGACGCCGTCGGTGAAGTCAAACGGCGTTTCGAAGCGTCAGCCGCCGACGTGACCCATCAGGGCGCGGAACTCGCGCGCGGCTGCGGAGGGGGGGAGGGACATGCGTCCGTGATAGCCGACGTCGCCGCCGCCCGGCCAGCCGTCGCTCATGGAGCGGATCTCCTCCAGCACGGCGGGGAAGACGGCGCGATCGATGCCGACGGCGGCGCACAGCAGGAACAGCGCATCCGGGCTGGGTCGGACGATCGCGGCCCGGACCTGGTCAAGGGTGAAGCCCCCGAGCGCGGTCACGCCGTGCTCGAACAGGCTGAGGCGTTTTTCACGGATCGCACGGATCAGAAAACCGGCCCGCAGTTGTCCGGCGCTCTGCAGCTTGGCGACCAGCCGACGCTCCATCTCCTCCTTGTCGATGATGGAGACCGCCTCTTCGATCCCCTTCGGTTCGGCCAGCGGGGGACGGGTGACGGCGTCGATCGCGACGGCGAGCTTGCTCTCGTCCACTCTGAACCGTTCGCCGATCGCCTCGCGCAGGGCCTGACCGACCCATTGATAGAGCTGTGTCGCCAGGGCGTCGTTCAGGCGCGGGTGACGCGTCAGGGGCGCGCGCAGGGCGGCGATGCGGCGAGAGTGTTCCACCAGGCGACCCAGGGCATCCTCGCTGACCTGGGCGGTCCGGTTGGCGGCCAAGGCCGTCAGGGTGGCCGGGTCGCCCCGGTCGATGATGGCGTCGGCGACGCTGCCGCTGATGTGCGGCCGGCGAGCCACCTCGATCTGGTGCTCGATGGTCGCTTCGACCAGGACGCGCAGCAGATCGTGATCGTTCAGCAGCGGACTGGCGGCGATGACGGGGCGGGCGATCTCGATCTCGTCCAGCGCCAGCATCGCGATCAGGGCCGGCGGGGCCCACTCCGCCGAAGCCAGGCTTTCGGACAGGGCCTTGCGGATATCGCGCTCGGCCTGGCGGGCGATGATCATGAAGATGTCGCCGAGCAGGGGGGAGGCTTCGGCTCCCGGAGGCGTCGCATCGCACAGGGCGGCGATCCCGAGGAGCAGCCGGCGACGGTCATCCGTGGTCTTGCCGCGGGCGAGTTCCAGCAGTCGCGATGCGGACGTCAAAGCCTCGGCGTCGGAAGGCTGGGACGTCTGCAGGCGGATGACAGCGGTCACGGGGGGCTCCGGTCGGAAGGCATCCGAACACGGCACAGCTTGGCCGCAGGTCGTGAAAACTTGGTTAATCAAGCCTGAACGCGGTCCGGCTTGACCGCATCACGGGTTGGCGCGAGGGTCCCGGCCGACGTTCGTTAACGCCGATCAGGAGTGAACCATGGCCGACGGTGCCGCCCAGAGCCTGAAGTCGCGTGTTTCGGCCGAAGAATGGCAGGCGCGCGTCGATCTGGCCGCCCTGTATCGCCTCGTCGCCCTGCACGGCTGGGACGATATGATCTTCACCCACATCTCCGCCCGCGTCCCGGGGCCGGAGCACCATTTCCTGATCAATCCGTACGGGCTCTACTTCGAGGAGATCACGGCCTCGTCGCTGGTGAAGGTCGATCTGGACGGCAATATCGTCCAGGAGACCCAGAGCTTCATCAATCCGGCCGGATTTACGATCCATTCGGCGGTCCATGCCGCCCGCGAGGACGCACACTACGTCATCCATCTGCACACCGTGGCGGGCGTGGGCGTGGCGGCGCAGGCGGAGGGCCTGCTGCCGATCGGCCAGAACGCCTGCCTGCTGCAGCATCAGGTCGCGTACCACGGCTACGAGGGCCTTGCGCTGAACCATGACGAGCGCGAACGGCTGGTGGCGGACCTTGGGGACAAGCCGCTGATGCTGTTGCGCAACCACGGGACGCTCGCGGTCGGCCAGACGGCGGCGGCGGCCTGGGTCGGGATGTTCTTCCTGGAGCGGGCCTGTGCCCAGCAGATCGCCGCCCTGTCGGGTGGGCGCGAGCATGTCCTGATGGCCCCCGACGCCGCCCAGGCCGAGACGAAGGAACAGGGCAAGGGCATTGGCTTCATCTCCAGCCTGGCCTGGCCGGGCGCGCTGCGGCTGCTGGAGCGGAAATCGCCCGGCTACGACGCCTGATGCTGGGCCGCTGCCTTGCGGGCGTTGTGCTCGCGGCAGCGGCGTCGTCGGTCGAGGCCGGGGCCTGGACCCAGAAGAAGGGCCGGGCGCAGGTCATCCTGAAGGCCGAGGTGATGCGGGCGAGGGACGGCTACGATTCCTCGGGCCGGACTGTGCCGATGCCCGCGGCGCGCGAGGATCGGGCCATCGGGGTCTTCGCCGAGTACGGCGTGACAGACCGGGTGACGCTGCAGTTCAAGGGTGACTGGCAGTCGGGCGAGGATGCCTTCGTCGACTATCAGGGCCGGGGTCCGGCCGAGATCGGGCTGACCTGGCAGGCCTGGCGCGACGACCGGACGGCCGTCAGCCTGTATGCCGGCTATGCGATCGCGGGCGAGGGGCGGAACGCCGGTTACGCCGCGCCGGGCGTCGGTGACCAGGATTGGGAAGTGAGGGCATCGGTCGGCCGGTCGTTTGGCGACGGCCAGGGCTGGGCGGGCCGTCTGATCCCCGGACAGGCCTTCGTCGAGGTCCAGGCGGCGCGGCGGATGCGCGACGGGCTGCCCGACGAGACGCGCGCGGATTTCACGGTCGGCAGCCGGTTCGGGCAGGGCTGGATGGTTCTGGGCCAGGCGTTCGGAGGCGTCACCGACGACGCGGGCGCGCGCTGGCTGTCGGTCGAGACGTCGGTCGTGCGTGACCTTGGATCCTGGAGCCTGCAGGCGGGCTGGCGGCGGACGGTGGCAGGGCGCGAGACGCCCCTGGCCGAGGGTCCCGTGGTTGCGATCTGGCGGCGGTTCTGACACCCGGGCACCCGTGGTGGAATGCCGCGACGGAAACCGGAACGGCTCACGTTACAAACTCTTTAAGTTGCCTCGTGAAGCGGAACGGCTATGCCGTCCGACGTGAATTCTGGAGTCGGTGCCCGCGTGATCAAACGTCATTTCTTCCTCGTCGCCGCGGCGGTGGTCCTGGGTCTCATGATCGTGGCCGCCGTGATGCGCGTGGCGTTTGCCGGCGACGAAGCGGGCGCGGGCGGCCCCGGTGGGGGCCGTGGCGGCGGTCGCGGGCAGGCCGTCGAGGCGGCTGTGGTCGTGCAGCGCCCCTTCAGCGACCAGATCAACGTGCTGGGCGTCGCGCGCGGTCAGCGCTCGGTCAACATCACCTCCAGCACCAGCCAGCTGATCACGCGCGTCTTGTTCCGGGACGGCCAGCGGGTCGCGGCCGGCACGCCGCTCGTCCAGTTGCAGGCCGGCGAGGAAGAGGCCGGCATCATCGAGGCGCGGGCCCGGGTCGGGCTGGCCGAGACGCAGTACGAACGCTACGCCGCGCTGGGCGAGCAGGGCTATGCTCCCCGGATGATGGTCGAGCAATACCGGGCCGAGCTGGCCACCGCCCGTGCCACGTTGCAGGCCGCGCTGGCGCGCCAGGGCGACCTTTCCATCCGCGCGCCCTTCGCCGGCACCCTTGGATTGTCCACGGTCACCGCAGGCACCCTGATCAGCCCCGGCGCGGTCATCACCACGCTGGACGACACCTCGGTGATCCGCGTCGATTTCCCGGTGCCGGAACGCTACCTCGGCGTGCTGCGGTCGGGGCTTTCGATCACGGCCACCGCGGACGCCTATGGCAACGAACAGTTCTCCGGGCGGATCGCGCTGGTGGATACCCGCATCAACGAGACGACCCGCGCGGTGACGGCGCGCGCCGAGTTCCCCAATCCGGGCGGACGCATCCGGCCGGGCATGCTGATGCGGGTGGCCATCCAGCAGGGCCAGCGCCAGACGCCCGCCGTGCCTGAAGCGGCCGTGCAGTATGAGGGCGACGGAGCCTTCGTGTATCGCATCGCGGCCGGCGAGCGGGGCTCCACGGCCCAGCGCGTCGAGGTCGAGACCGGGGCGGTCGAGGGCGGCTACGTCGAGATCGTATCGGGCCTGAACGCCAACGACCGGGTCGTCGCCGGCGGCCTGAACCGCATCCAGCCCAATGCGCCGGTGACGGTGGGTGGGGCCGGAGGCGCACAGCGGGCCGGAGCGACGGCACCGACTGGCGCGGCCGCTCGGAACGCCGCCGCTCAGCCGCAGGCGGCCGCGCGATGATGCTGTCCGACGTTTCCGTCCGGCGGCCGGTGTTGGCGGCCGTGGCCGCCATCGTGCTGTGCGTGATCGGGGCCGCTGCCTTCTTCTTCCTGCCGGTGCGCGAACTGCCGGACGTCGATCCGCCGATCGTGTCGGTCTCCACCAGCTATGCCGGGGCCTCGGCCGAGGTCATCGAGAACCGGATTACCGAGCCGATCGAGCAGCAGGTCGCCGGGATCCAGGGTGTCGAGCGGATCACCTCGTCCAGCCGGGACGGGCGCTCGAACGTCACCATCGAATTCGCCCTGGATCGCGACATCGACGTCGCGGCCTCCGACGTGCGCGACCGGGTCAGCCGGGTGCAGGGGCGCCTGCCCGACCAGGCCCAGCCGCCGGAAGTCTCCAAGGCGGACTCCGACAGCCAGCCGATCATGATCCTGTTCCTGCGGTCGTCGTCGATGAACCGGCTGGAGCTGACCGACTATGCCGACCGCTATCTGCTGGACCGGCTGGCGACCGTGCCGGGCGTGGCCCAAGCCCAGATCTATGGCGAGCAGCGCTATGCCATGCGCATCTGGCTGGACGCCGACGCCATGGGCGCGCGCGGCCTGACCGTCTCCGACGTCGAACAATCCCTGAGTAGCCAGAACGTCGAACTGCCGGCCGGTGCGCTGGAGTCGACCGACAAGGACTACACCGTCCGCGTGGCCCGGACCTATGCGCGGGCCCAGGACTTCGCCCAGCTGCCGATCGGCACGACCGGGTCCGCCTCCATCGGCTCGGCGGGAGCCTCCGGCGCGGTCTCCACCGGGTCGATTCCGAACGGATCGGGGGCCAGCGGCGCGCTGCAGCCGCGGGCCAGCTATGTGACCCGCCTGGGCGACATCGCCCGGGTCGAGGAGGCTCCGGCGGAAGCGCGTCGCCTGTTCCGGGGTAACGGCCTGGATCAGATCGGTCTGGCCGTGACGCGTCAGGCCCAGTCGAACGATCTGGAAATCTCCAAGGGCGTCGAGGCCCTGGTGGAGGAAATCCGGCCCAGCCTGCCCGACGACACCGAACTGGTCGTGGGCTCCGACAACTCGGTCTTCACCTCGCACGCCATCGACGAGGTCTGGATCACCATCGGGATTTCCATGGCGCTGGTCGCCCTGGTGAACTTCATCTTCCTGGGCAGCCTCCGGGCAGCGCTGATCCCGTCCATCGTGGCCCCGATCTGCCTGCTGTCGACCTTCATCGTCCTGGCGCCGCTGGGCTTCTCGCTGAACCTGCTGACCCTGCTGGCCCTCGTGCTCGCGATCGGTCTGGTGGTCGATGACGCCATCGTGGTGGTCGAGAACATCCAGCGCCGGCTGGACCACGGCGAGCCGCCGCTGGTGGCCGCAGAGCGCGGAACGCGTCAGGTCTTCTTCGCCGTCATCGCCACCACCATCACCCTGCTGTCGGTGTTCGCCCCGCTTCTGTTCCTTCCGGGATACGTCGGGCGGCTGTTCGTGGAGCTGGCGGCTGCGATCGCGGCGGCCGTGGCCTTCTCCGCCTTCCTCGCGCTCAGCCTGTCGCCGATGCTGGCCTCCAAGATCCTGCGGCCCGCCGCCGGATCCGGCTGGGTGGCGCGCAAAGTCGACTGGGCCATGGACGGCCTGAAGAACTCCTATGCGGACTCGCTGAAGATGCTGGTCGGCAAGCGGATCGCCGTCATCGGCGTGTCGCTGCTGATCGTGCTGGTCGGGGCAAGTGCGGCGACCATGTTCGTGACCCTGCCGGACGAGCTGGTGCCGCCGGAGGATCGCGGCCGGGTTCAGGTCCGGGTGCAGGGTCCTGAGGGGGCCGGCTTCGACTACACCCGCAAGATCATGCTGGGCCTCGAGCCCATCCTGGCCGAGTACAAGGCCAACGGCGAGGTCGAGAGCTATCTGATCTCCTCGCCCGGCTTCGGCGGTGGCAGCTTCAACTCCGGCAACGCCTCGCTGATCCTGAAGGACTGGTCCGAGCGGGACCGGTCGGCGGACGAGATCGCCCAGGAACTGAACGGCAAGCTGCGCGGCCAGACCGGCGCGCAGGTCAATGCGTCGGTTCCGGGAGCCTTCCAGCGGGGAGGCGGCGGCGGCAACTCGATCGAGATGATCGTGACCGGATCCGAGTACGCCGAGATCTACAACTGGCTGCAGCCCGTCCTGGCGGCGGCGCAGGAAAACCCGGGTTTTTCGCGTCCACGCCTGAACTATGAGCCCAACGCACCGCGCGTACTGGTCGAGGTCGATCCCGAGAAGGCCGCAGCGCTGGGCGTCTCGTCCCAGGAGATCGGCCGGACCCTGGAGACCATGTTCGGCTCCCGGCTGGCCACGACCTATATCCGGGGCGGGCAGGAGTACGACGTGATCCTGCAGACGGATCGCGAGGACCGTTCGTCGCTGGCCGATCTGGAAACCCTGTATGTCGGAGCCGGGTCGGGTGCCCTGGTGCCCCTGTCGTCGGTGGTCACCACCAAGACGTCGGGCGACACGCCGGACCGTCGGCGTCTGGACCGGCAACGGGCCATCACCCTGTCGGCCGACCTCAATCCGGGTACGACGATCGCCGATGCCGTGGCGTTCATGGACACCCAGATCGCGGAACAGCCGAGAGGGGTGGTCAACATCCAGTACGGCGGCGCGGCGCGCGACCAGCAGGAGGCGGGTGGAGCCGTGGCCTGGGCCTTCGCACTGGCCCTGCTGCTGGTGTTCCTGGTGCTGGCGGCGCAGTTCGAAAGCTGGATCACCCCGGCGGTCATCATGCTGACGGTGCCCCTGGCAGCGGCGGGCGGTCTGTTCGGCCTGTTCATGGCGGGCTCGAGCCTGAACATCTATTCCCAGATCGGGCTGATCATCCTGATCGGCATCGCGGCCAAGAACGGCATCCTGATCGTGGAGTTCGCCAACCAGCTGCGGGACCAGGGCCGATCGATCACCGAAGCGATCATCGAAAGCTCTTCGCTGCGCCTGCGGCCGATCATCATGACCTCGATCGCGACCGCTTTCGGGGCCCTGCCGCTGGCGCTCTGGCAGGGTGCCGGGGAAGGCAGCCGTCAGACGATCGGGGTGGTGATCTTCACCGGTGCCATGTTCTCGACCCTGCTGACGCTGTTCGTCGTGCCGGTGATCTACGGGGCCCTGGCCCGGTTCACCAAGTCGCCCGAGTACACGGCCCGCAAGATCGAGGAGTGGGAGGCCCAGGAAGCCACCGCCAACGATCCGGTCCCAGCAGCCGCGGAGTAGTCACCGTCGTCTCCCTTCCTTACCCCGCGTGAGGGAGGGGGCCGCGGCCTCGCCGTCAGGGCGGGATCGGCCTGGGTGTGAGCACCGTCATGCCGGTCGCGGCTTCGCCTGCGGCGACGCGTCTCGCCCCGTGAAGGCGAGGGAGAATATCTTGCCTCTGGACGAACGTCTTCCGCGTCTGATAAGCGTTCGCATGTAACGGGGACTCAGAGCTGGTCCCTGACAAGGCGAGTGTCATGAGCAACGTGATTTCCCTGTCCGAAGCGCGTCTGGGCGACAAGGGTGTCATCACCCGGGTCGGCGCGGATGCCCGCGACGAACATGGAGCCGAGCTGGAGCGCCGCCTGCTGGAGCTGGGCCTGGTCGAAGGGGCCGTGATCCAGCTGCTGCATCAGGGTGCGATCGGCAAGGATCCCATGGCGTTGAAGGTGGATGACATGCGTGTCGCCCTGCGGCGTCGCGAGGCGCGCGGCCTGACCATCGAGCTGTTCGCTCAAGCCGCCGAGTAGGCATGGACGTCGCCGTCAGGCCCGTCCGGGTCGCGCTGGTCGGCAATCCCAATTCGGGCAAGACCGCGCTGTTCAACGCCCTGACCGGGGCCCACCAGAAAGTCGCCAACTACGCGGGCGTCACCGTCGAGCGCAAGGAGGGCCGGGTTCTGGCCGCGTCCGGCCGGTCGATGTCGGTGCTGGACCTGCCCGGCACCTATTCTCTGCGCGCCCGCAGTCCCGATGAAGAGGTCACCCGCGACGCCGTCCTGGGCCGGCTTCAGGGCGAGGCCGTGCCGGACGTGATCGTGGCGGTGGCCGATGCGACCAACCTGCGGCTGGTGCTGCGGCTGATCCTTGAGCTGAAGGCGGTCGGTCGGCCGATGGTGCTGGCGCTCAACATGTACGACATCGCACAGCGCCAGGGCCTGCGGATCGACCTCGAGCGGCTGTCGGCGGCGCTGGACGTGCCGATCTTCACCACCGTGGCGACGCGCAAGCGCGGCATCGCCGAACTGGTCGAAGGGATCGAGACGGCCGCCGGACCGGGCTTGATGTCCGCCGGCGACGGCTGGACCGCGCCGGATGCCGAGGCCCTGCGCGGAGCCCACCGCCGGGCCGAGCAGATCATGCGCGACTGCGTGCGACCGCCCGAGCGGCCCGACACCCTGACCGGCAAGATCGACGGTGTTCTGCTGCACCCCGTGGCCGGGCTGGCCATCCTGATGGTGCTGCTGTTCGTCATGTTCCAGGCGGTCTTCACCTGGGCCACTCCCCTGATGGACGGGATCGAGGCGGGCTTCGGCTGGCTGGGCCTGCAGGTTGCGGCCGTGCTGCCGGACGGGCTGCTCCAGAGCCTGGTGATCGACGGGATCATCTCGGGCGTGGGGTCCGTGCTGGTCTTCCTGCCGCAGATCCTGATCCTGTTCTTGTTCATCATCGTGCTGGAGGACTTCGGGTATATGGCCCGGGCGGCCTTCCTGATGGACCGGATCATGGGCGGCGCGGGGCTGCACGGGCGCGCGTTCATCCCCCTGCTGTCCAGCTTCGCCTGCGCCATTCCGGGGATCATGGCGGCGCGGGTGATCGATTCGAAGCGGGACCGGCTGACCACCATCATGGTGGCCCCGCTGATGACCTGCTCGGCCCGGATCCCGGTCTATACGCTGATTATCGCCGCCTTCATTCCCAACGAGACGGTCTGGGGCTTCGCCAACCTGCAGGGTCTGGTGATGTTCGGCCTGTATGCGGCGGGGATCATCAGCGCCCTGCTGGTCTCCTTCGTCATCCGCAAGGTGTTCTGGAGGGGGGCAGTCGAGCCCTTCATGATGGAACTGCCGGCCTACAAGGCCCCGGACGTGAAATCGGTGGCCATCAATCTGTGGCTGCGGGCCCGCATCTTCATGGCGCGGGCGGCCAAGATCATCCTGCCGCTGATGATCGTCGTCTGGGCCCTGTCGACCTTCCCCTATCCGCCCGAGGGGGCCGTAGACCCGGCCATCGACTACTCGTTCGCCGGGATGATCGGCCATTCGCTGGAACCCCTCTTCGCGCCGATCGGCTTCAACTGGCAGATGGTCGTCGCCCTGGTGCCCGGAATGGCGGCGCGCGAGGTGGCGGTGGCCGCGCTGGGCACCGTCTATGCCATCGGCGATGCGGAGGCGGCCGGCAGCCTGCTCGGCGCCACCCTGGCGGCGCAGTGGTCGCTGGCGACCGGCCTCAGCTTCCTGGCCTGGTACGTCTTCGCGCCCCAGTGCGTGGCGACGCTGGGCGTGGTCAAACGCGAGCTGAACAGCTGGAAGTGGATGTGGGTGATGATCGCCTACATGTTCGCCCTGGCCTATGGCGCGGCGTTCGTGACCTACCGCGTGGCCGTCGCCCTGGGTGGCGGCTGAGGCCCGAACCGCGCTAAGCGGGATCCGTGCCCGCGCCTGTCGTCATCGCCATAATCATGGGCCTGCTGGGCCTGATCGTCGGCAGCTTCATCGCCGCCGTGACGGTGCGCCTGCCGCGCGACGAGGACGTCGTCTTCGGCCGGTCGCACTGCATGAGCTGCGGGGCCCCGCTGAAGGCCTGGCATCTGGTGCCGGTGGTCAGCTGGCTGGTGCAGCGCGGACGGTGCGCGATGTGCGGGGCGGCGGTGTCGCCGCGCTATCTGCTGATCGAGTGCGGGGCGGCGGCGATCGGGGTCTGGGCCGGACTGTCCGGGGCCGAGGCGGGCTGGATCATGGTCGTCGCAACGGCGGTTCTGGGCTGGCAGCTGCTGCTGATCGCCCTGATCGACGCCGAGAATTTCTGGCTGCCGGACGAGCTGACCCTGCCGCTGATTGTGACCGGCCTGATCGCGGCGGCGGTCATCGCGCAGGGTTGGCCGGTTGCGTCGCTGATCGGAGCGGCCTTCGGGTTCGGGTCCCTGTGGGCGCTAGCCGCGCTGTACCGGCTGGTCCGCAAGCGCGACGGGCTGGGCGGCGGCGATCCGATCCTGTTCGCGGGGGCGGGGGCCTGGGTCGGCTGGATGGGGCTGCCCAGCGTGCTGCTGTGGGCCTGTGCCGCGGGGTTCAGCGTCGTGCTGACGCTGCTGATCACGCGGCGGAGCGTGAGCGGCGGCGACCGGCTGCCGTTCGGGACCTTCCTGGCGATCGGCGTCTGGCTGACCTGGCTGTACGGGCCGATCGGGGGGTAGCGCCAGGCGGACGAAAAAACATAGTCCGACCCGTTCGACCCGTTCGACCCGTCCGACCCGTTCGGGGGGTAATCTATCTTACGATGCCAAAGACCGTGGTCGCCAAGCCAGCATAAGGGCTGGCTGCGTCAGAATCGGTCGTGGCTCAACGCCCCGTGACAAGCTTGACGACGATGTGGGCCGTGGTGTCGAGGATCGCGTCCGACGGCGTGTCTCCGCGTCGCATCAGTTCGAACCCGGCGGCGACCGACTCGACCAGATTCGCGACCTCGTAGGAGGCCAGGCGCGGGTCCAGGCCCTGGGCGTGATAGCCGGTGGCGTGGGCCACGGCGATGCGACGTTCGAGCGACAGGTGGACCCGGCGCAGACGCCGGATGCGCGCCTCGACGAAGCCCGCCTCGCCCTTGTCGGCCAGCATGTGCTCGATGCGCAGGACGGGGCCGTGGTCGCGCCAGATCATCAGCACATCGACGACATAGGCGCGGGCGGCGGCGAAGGCCTGGTCGGCCGACCAGTCGCCGTCCAGGTGACGCGACAGGGGCTGGAAGTCGACGGCGGCCGCCTCGCACAGGGCCAGGACCGGCTCCTCGACCGTCTTGAAGTAGGTGTAGAAATTCGACGGCGACACCCCGGCCTCGGCCGCGACGTCGGCGACGCGCAGCTCACCCAGATGGCGGCGTTCCAGCAGCCGCCGCGTGGCGTCGAGGATGGCCGTGCGCGTCCGGCCGCCCCGCGCGCCGATGCGGTGTCCCAGCTTGTTGATGGTGCGTTCGGGCATGGGCAGTCGGGGCGCGCGAGGAGGAGGGTTGAGGGTGTGCGGTGTCTGGCCACTAGCCATCGCACCTCGCTCCAATCCCGTCATCCCCTGGGGCGGCGAAAGAGTGGTTCAGATCGCGCGGGTCACGCCGAGCCCGGTCAGCTGATCGGCCACGGCGCGGGCCGCCGCTTCGGGCGTCAGGTCTGCGGTGGGCAGGATCAGGTCGGGGGCGAGCGGGGGTTCGTAGGTGGAGCCGACACCGGTCAGACCGACGACCGCGCCGGCGTCGGCGCGGGCATAGAGGGCCTTGGGGTCGCGCGCGCGGCACAGGTCCAGGGGCGTGTTCACGAAGACCTCGAGGAAGGGCGTGTCGCCGCAGATCGACCGGGCCTGGGCGCGCTGGGCGTGGGTCGGCGAGATCAGGGCGCAGATCGCCACGACCCCGGTCTCGGCGAACAGGTGGGCGACCTCGGCCACGCGGCGCACGTTTTCGCTGCGGTCGGTGTCGGAGAAGCCCAGGTCGCGGTTCAGGCCGTGGCGCAGGTTGTCGCCGTCGAGGACCACCGTGCGAACGCCGGCGGCGTGGAGGCGACGCTCCAGCGCGGCGGCGATGGTCGACTTGCCCGAGCCGGACAGGCCGGTCATCCAGACGACGGCTCCGCCGTGGCCGTTCCGACGTTCCCGGGCGGCGCGATCGACCGCCGGGGCGACGCGGTGGATGTCGCCGGGCTGGTCGAGGGCGGCCAGCGCAATGCCGGCCGCGACGGTCGCATGGGTGTCCCGGTCGATCAGGATCAGCGCCCCGGTGCCGGGGTGGTCGGCGAAGACGTCGAAGGCGACCCGGCCGCTGGTGTGGATGATCCGGTCGCCGATCTCGTTCAGGACCAGAGAGGCCGCGTCATCGGTGGCCGTCACACGCGCGGGCACGAGCGCGGTGCCGATGCGGAGCAGATAGCTGCGGGCCGGGTCGAGCGGGGCCTCGTCCATCCAGAGCAGCCGGGCCGAGAACCGGTCGACGGCCGAGGGACGGTCGGCGGGCGGGGCCAGCACGTCGCCGCGCGCGATGTCGATGTCCTGGTCCAGCACCAGGGTGACGGCATCCCCGGCCCCGGCATCCTCGGCCCACTCGCCCGCGCAGACGATACGGGCGACACGGGCGGCGCGACCCGAGGGGGCGACGACGACGGGATCGCCGACCGCGATCCGGCCCGAGGCGATGGAGCCGCTATAGCCCCGGAAGGTCTGATCCGGACGGCTGACGTACTGGACCGGCAGGCGAAACGGCGCGTCGTGGCCGGGGGCCTGGGTGTCGGCGGTCTCCAGCGCCTCGATCAGGGTGGGGCCGGTGTACCAGGGCGTGGAGGCCGAGCGGCGGACCAGGTTGTGCCCGTGACGCGCGCTGATGGGGATGGCGGTGACCCGGGTCAGGCCCTGCTCGAGGGCGACCCCGGCGTAGGCCGAGGCGATGGCGTCGAAGACGGCGGCGTCGCCGTTGACCGCGTCCATCTTGTTGACGGCCAGAATGACCTGACGAATGCCGAACAGGGCGACGATGCGGCTGTGGCGGCGGGTCTGTTCCGACAGGCCCTTGGTCGCATCGACCAGGATCACCGCCAGGTCGCAGGTCGAGGCCCCGGTCGCCATGTTGCGGGTGTACTGGGCGTGGCCCGGCGTGTCGGCGACGATGAAGCTGCGCCGGGGCGAGGAGAAATAGCGGTAGGCGACGTCGATGGTGATGCCCTGCTCGCGCTCGGCCGACAGTCCGTCCAGCAGCAGGGCATAGTCGGCCGCATCGCCGTCCGTGCCGAAGCGACGGGAATCGCGGTTCAGGGTCACCAGCTGATCGTCGGGCACCTGACCCAGGTCGAACAGCAGCCGGCCGATCAGGGTGGACTTGCCGTCGTCCACCGAGCCGCAGGTCAGGAAACGCAGCAGGTCGCGCGACCCGGCGGGAGGGCGCGGCGGGCGTACGGCGAGGGTCGAGCCGTCCATCAGAAATACCCTTCGCGCTTCTTCATCTCCATGGAAGCGGTGCCTTCGCCGTCGATCAGGCGGCCCTGACGCTCGGAGTGTCGGCTGGCATCCAGCTCGGCGATGACGGCGTCCAGCGTGGTCGCGTCGGACTCCACCGCCGCGCTCAGCGGATAGCAGCCCAGGGAGCGGAAGCGGACGCGGCGCAGTTCCGGCACCTCGCCGGGTTGCAGCGGCAGTCGGTCGTCGTCGCGCACGATCAGCTGGCCCTGACGGATCACGGTCGGACGGGGCGCGGCGAAATACAGGGGCACCACGGGGATGGCCTCGGCGCGGGTGTATTCCCAGACGTCGCGCTCGGTCCAGTTGGACAGGGGGAAGACGCGCAGGCTTTCGCCCGGCTCGATCTGCGTATTGTACAGCCGCCAGAGCTCGGGGCGCTGCAGACGGGGCTCCCAGGCATGGGCGGCGTTGCGGACCGAGAAGATGCGCTCCTTGGCGCGCGAGGCCTCCTCGTCGCGGCGGGCTCCGCCGAAGGCCGCGTCGAAGCCGTGGGCCTCCAGCGCCTGTTTCAGGCCTTCGGTCTTCATGACTCGGGTGTGGGTCTCGCCGCCGGAGCGGACGGGATCGATACCGCGCGCCGCGCCGTCGGGGTTGATATGCACGATCAGGCGCACGCCATAGAGGTCGGCGATGGCGTCGCGATGGGCGATCATCTCCCGGAACTTCCAGGTCGTGTCGACGTGCAGGAGCGGGAAGGGGATCGGGGCCGGGAAGAAGGCCTTGCGGGCCAGATGCAGCATCACGCCCGAGTCCTTGCCGATCGAATACAGCATGACCGGATTGCGGGCGGTGGCGGCCACCTCGCGCAGGATCTCGATGGCCTCGCTCTCGAGGCGGCGCAGATGCGCGTTGGCCGTGGCGACCGGCGCGGCGGCCGCGCGCGGCTCGGTGGCAGGGTGGGCTGTCAGTGTCAGATCGGCGTGCACGTCGGATCCTCGGCAAGGCCCGTGCAGTGCCGGACCCTGGCGTTCACGTCGAACGAGCAATCGTGCGCGTCGGTGATAGGAAAACTGACGGCGCTCCATTCAGGAGCCCTACAGGACATCCATGTTGTTGTCATGGTCGATGGCCTGGCGTTTCAACCATGCGGTGAAAGCCAGCGCGCTGGCCGACGCCGGTCGGTCGCGGGGCATGATGACGGAATAGGCGAAACCCACCGCCTCCGAGCCGTCCGCGAACGGGGCGACCAGTCGTCCGGCGGCCAGGTCGGCCTGGGCCAGGGTCCGCTTGGCCAGGGCGATGCCGCGACCGGCGATGGCGGCCTCGATCAGCAGGCTGGACTGGTTGTAGCGGGAGCCCCGGCGCGGATCGGGGTGGCGGACCTTTCGCGCCTTCAGCCACATGGCCCAGTCCGGACGACTGGGGTCGGCGTCCGACGAGACGTCGTGCAGCAGGGTATGGTGGATCAGATCGCCGGGCGAGTGGATGGGATGATCGCCGGTCATCAGGCGAGGGGCGCAGACGGGCAGGACCGTCTCGGTCATCAGCAACTGGGAGACGTGGCCGCCGTAGTTGCCGGGGCCGTACCGGACGGCGAGGTCTGCGGCCCCCTCGGTCAGATCGACCGGCTCCATGTCGGCCGAGATCCAGACCTCGATCTCCGGGTGGGCGGCGTGAAAATCGTCCATCCTCGGCATCAGCCATTTGGCGGCGAACGACGGGGCCACGCTGACCGAGATCTGGCGGCGGCGGGGCGGTTCGCGCAGCAGGGCGGAGGCGTCCATCAGCCGTTCGAACCCCTCGCGCAGCAGCGGCGCGGCCGCGCGGCCGAGGTCCGTGATCTGCAGCCCCTTGGCCTCGCGCTTGAACAGGGGGCCGCCGACCGTGTCTTCCAGCAGGCGGATCTGCTGGCTGACCGCGCCGGGCGTGACGGACAATTCATCCGCCGCGCGCGTGAAGTTCAGATGGCGCGCCGCGCTTTCGAAGGCGCGCAGGGCGTTGAGGGGAAGAAGGGGTCTGGCCATGCCCCTAGAAATCCTATCAGCGACGCGAAGACAATCTGATTTGTGAAGCTTGCCGGCGGGGGTCGATAGGAGCGGCACGCCAGAGTGCTGTTGGCACGTCCGGCGCGGAGCCGTCGCCATGCGTGTCTTTCTCGCCTCCATCCCCCTGGACCATGCCCGCGTCGTCGTGATCGGCGGCGGCGAGGCGGCGCTGGCGAAACTCCGTCTGTTCGCCGACAGCCCGGCCGAGGTCCTGTGGTTCGCGCCCGAGGGCCTGCCCGGGGCGACCTCCATGCCACGGGGCGGCCCCGTGCCGATCGAGCGGACGCCTGTCGAGGACGATCTGTGGGGATCGCGGCTGGTCTTCATCGCCCTGGACGACGAGACCGAGGCGGCACGGCTGGCCGGGGTCGCGCGGGCGGCCGGGGCGCAGGTCAATGTCGTGGACCGGCCGGCGCTGGGGGACTTCCAGACCCCCGCCCTGATCGACCGCGACCAGATCGTCGTGGCCATCGCGACCGGGGGGGCGGCCCCCATCCTGGCCCGGGACCTGCGCTCGAGGATCGAGGCCATCCTGCCCGCCGCCCTGGGGCCGCTGGCGCGGCTGGCGGGCGAGCTGCGCGATACGGTCAAGGCGACGGTGCCGGACTTCCTCGCGCGACGGCGGTTCTGGGAGCGCGCCTTCCGCGGCTCGGCGGCCGATCTGGTCGGGGCGGGCAAGGTGGCCGAGGCGCGGCGCGAGATGCTGCGGCTGATGAACGTCGCCGCGCCGGAACAGGGCGTGGTGCACATCGTGGGCGCGGGGCCGGGCGATCCGGAACTGCTGACGCTGAAGGCCCTGCGGGTGCTGCAGGACGCGGACGTCATCATCCACGACCGGCTGGTGCCCGAGGCGGTTCTGGCGCGGGCCCGCCGCGATGCGCGACGGCTGTATGTCGGCAAGACGCGGGGTGACCACTCCGTGCCGCAGGACCAGATCGAACAGCTGATGATCGCCGAAGCCCGCACCGGGCAGCGGGTCGTGCGGCTGAAGGGCGGCGATCCGTTCGTCTTCGGGCGCGGTGGCGAGGAGCTGGAAGCCATGCGGGCGGCGGGCGTGCCGGTGTTCGTGGTGCCGGGCGTGACGGCGGCCCTGGCCTGCGCGGCCTCTGCGGGCATTCCTCTGACGCACCGGGACCATGCCCAGTCGGTGACCTTTGTCACGGCGCAGGAGAAGCCGGCCGGGGTCGCGCCGGACTGGCAGCGGCTGGCCGGACCGAACCAGACCCTGGCCATCTATATGGGCACGGGCCGGGCGGCGGAGACCGCGGCCTCGCTGATCGCCGCGGGGCGGGCCGGCGCGACGCCGGTCGCCATCGTGGAGAACGGCTCGCGACCGGACGAGCGGGTCATCACCGGGACGCTCGACGATCTGGGCGGGCTGGTCGCACGCGCGAATCTGACCGGCCCGGCCCTGCTGTTCGTCGGCGAATGCGCGGCCTTCAGCGCGGCCCAGCTGGACGTGCGGGCGGAGGCGGCGGCGTGAGGATCGTGACCGCGAACCGCCTCAGCGACGGGCGGGTGATCTATCTGGGGGACGGCGACCGGCCGGTGGACTCGGTCTCCGAGGCGGTCGCGTTCGACGACGACGGGGCCGAGGCGGCCCGGGATCGCGCGGCGGGGCGGCCCGAGGTGTTCGTGAACCCCTATCTGGTCGAGGTGGCGGATCACGCCTTCGTCGGCCGCGACCGCCTGAAGGAGTCGATCCGTTCGGCGGGACCGACGGTGGGCAACAGCCTGTCGGGAGCGCCCGTCTGATGTATCGCTACGACGAGTTCGACGCGGCGCTGGTGCGTCAGCGGGTCGAGGAGTTCCGCGACCAGGTCGAACGGCGGGTCTCCGGGGCCCTGACCGAGGACGAGTTCAAGCCCCTGCGGCTGATGAACGGGGTCTATCTGCAGCTGCACGCCTATATGCTGCGGGTCGCGGTGCCCTACGGAGTCATGAGCGGGGCCCAGATGCGGCGGCTGGCCCACATCGCCCGGACCTACGACAAGGGCTACGGCCACTTCACCACCCGCACCAACATCCAGTTCAACTGGCCGGCGCTGAGCGACCTGCCGGCGATCCTGGAACAACTGGCCGAGGTCGAGATGCACGCCATCCAGACCAGCGGCAACTGCATCCGCAACGTCACCACCGACGTCTTCGCCGGGGCGACCGACGACGAGGTCGAGGATCCCCGGCCGTGGTGCGAGATCCTGCGGCAATGGTCGACCATCCATCCGGAGTTCAGCTTCCTGCCGCGCAAGTTCAAGGTTGCGGTGATCGGGGCCGAGAAGGACCGGGCGGCGATCCAGACCCACGACGTCGGCCTGCGCATCGTGCGCGGGGAAGACGGCGGGACCGCGTTCCAGGTCTTCGTCGGCGGCGGTCAGGGGCGGTTGCCGTATCTGGGCCAGGAGATCGCCAAAGCGGTGCCGGGATCGGAGATCCTGGCCTATCTGACGGCCATATTGCGGGCCTATAATCTGCTGGGTCGGCGGGACAACAATCAGAAGGCGCGGATCAAGATCCTGGTCGCGTCGCTGGGCATCGAGGCCTTCCGCGAGGAGGTGGAGCGGCAGTTCGCCACCCTGCGGCAGGAGGATCTGCGCATCCCCGACGCCGAGATGGACCGAATCCGCGCCTATTTCGACCCGCCCGCCTTCGCCGACCTGCCCAAGACGTCGGGCGCGTTCGACCGGGCGGTGCTGGCCGATCCGGACTTCGCCCGGTTCAGCCGCAACAACATCCGCCGCCATCGCCAGCCGGGCTATGCCAGCGTGGTGATCTCGCTGAAGCCGGTCGACGGCGTGCCGGGCGACATCACGGCGGCGCAGATGGAGGCGGTGGCCGATCTGGCCGCGCGGTTCTCGTTCGACGAGGTGCGCGCCGCCTATGAGCAGAACCTGGTCCTGCCCCATGTCCGGCTGGACGACACGCCGGCGCTGTGGCGGGCGCTGCAGGCGGCGGGGCTGGCGACGGCCAACGCCGATCTGGTCACCGACATCATCGCCTGCCCCGGACTGGATTACTGCAGTCTGGCCAATGCGCGTTCCATCCCTGTGGCGCAGGCCCTCTCGCGACGTCTTCACGACATGGCGTGGCAGGAGCGGATCGGGCCCGTGCGGATCAACATGAGCGGCTGCATCAATGCCTGCGGGCACCACCACGTGGGGCATATCGGCGTGCTGGGCGTCGACCGGAAGGGCGAGGAATACTACCAGATCACGGTCGGCGGCTCGCCTGACGAACAGGCGTCGCTGGGCGAGATCGTGGGGCGCAGCCTGCCCGCCGACGAGGTCGCTCCGGCCATCCAGCGGGCGCTGGACCGCTATCTGGTCATCCGGACCGGGAGCGAGCGCTTCATCGACACCGTCCGCCGGGTCGGCGCCGACCCGTTCCGCCAGGCCATCTACGAGACGATCGATGCGACTGCTTGAGCCGACCGTGCCGGGCTTGAGATTGCCGGTCTCGACCCCTCTGGACGAGGTCGAGGCGGCGGCCGGGAGTGCCGACAGCCTGGTGCTGGAGTTCGGCGCGTTTCGCGACGGGCGGGGGTTCTCCCTGGCCTCCATCCTGCGCGAGCGGGGCTGGACCGGCCGGCTGGTGGCGGCCGGGCATGTGTTGCCGGACCAGGCGCGGCATCTGAAGCGGTCGGGCTTCGACGCGGTCGAGCGTCCGGCCGGCGACGATGCAGGGCCGTGGGAGCGGATGCTGGCGGCGTTCGACGTGGCCTATCAGCCGGCGGCGGACGAGACCGTGCCGGCCTGGCGACGGCGGGCGGCTGAGGCGAGACACGATCCCGAGACGCTCGCGGCCCGGCTGAGTGCCGAGGCAGGCGAGGCCGAACCTCTCGACGTCCTGCGCGCGGCTTTCGCCGTGCCGGGTCTGAAGATCGCGGCCCTGTCGTCTTTCGGGGCGGAGGCGGCGGTGCTGCTGGACCTGATCGCGCGGACGCGGCCGGACACGCCGGTCCTGTTCCTGGAGACCGGTCAGCACTTCCTGCAGACCCTGCAGTACCGACGCACGCTGACGGAGCGGCTGGGCCTGACCGACGTCCGGCTGGTCGTGCCCGACGCCGGGGAACGGGCCGACCTCGACCCGAAGGACGATCTGTGGCGAAGCGATGCCGATGCCTGCTGCAACCTGCGCAAGGTCCGTCCTCTGGCGCGGGCATCCGCGGGGTTCGACGCCCTGATCACCGGGCGGAAGCGCTATCAGGCCGGGACGCGACAGGCGCTGGAGGTCTTCGAGGTTCTGGACGGGCAGCTGCGCATCAATCCGCTGGCCGGGTGGAGCGCCGAGCAGATCGAGGACCATGCCGTCGCGCGCGACCTGCCGCGTCATCCCCTGGTGTCGCAGGGCTATCTGTCGATCGGCTGCTGGCCGTGCACCTCGGCCGTGGCGGAGGGGCAGGACGCCCGCTCCGGACGCTGGTCGGGCGTGGACAAGACCGAGTGCGGCATCCACCTTGGCGGGCGACTGGTCCCCGCAGTCTGACGCATCCCGAGACCCCCATGCCCACCGACTCCATCATCGACCTCATCGGCCGCACGCCGCTGATCCGGCTGAACCGTCTGTCGGAAGCCACCGGCTGCGAGATCCTGGGCAAGGCCGAGTTCATGAACCCCGGCGGGTCGATCAAGGACCGGGCCGCCCTGTCCATCGTCCAGACCGCACGGGCCGACGGCTCGCTGAAGCCCGGCGGGACGATCGTCGAGGGCACGGCGGGAAACACCGGGATCGGACTGGCTCTTGTCGGGGCGGCGCTGGGCCATCCGGTGGTGATCGTCATTCCCCGGACCCAGTCCGAGGAGAAGAAGTCGGCGATCCGCGCGCTGGGAGCCCGGCTGATCGAGGTGGACGCCGCGCCGTTTTCCAGCCCCAACCACTTCGTCCACTACTCCGGGCGGCTGGCGAGGGAGCTCGACGCCTCGGAGCCGAACGGGGCCATCTGGGCCAACCAGTTCGACAACACCGCCAACCGCGAGGCCCACTACACCGGCACAGGCCCCGAGATCTGGGAGCAGACCGGCGGGCGGATCGACGGCTTCGTCAGCGCGGTCGGGTCGGGCGGCACGATCGTGGGGGCGGGGACCTTCCTGAAGGAGCGGGATCCCGGGATCCAGGTGGCGCTGGCCGATCCGGCGGGCGCGGCGCTGTTCAACTGGTTCACCCAGGGGGTGATGACGGCCGAGGGGTCATCGATCACCGAGGGCATCGGGGTGGCGCGGATCACGGGCAATCTGGAAGGTTTCACGCCCGATCACGCCTATCGCATCGAGGACGCCGAGTTCCTGCCGCTGTTGTTCGACCTCGTGGTGCACGAGGGATTGTCGCTGGGCGGGTCGGCGGGGGTGAACATCGCGGGGGCCGTGCGGCTGGCGCGGCAGCTGGGGCCGGGCAAGACGATCGTGACGGTGCTGTGCGACCCCGGCTCGCGCTATGCGTCCAAGCTGTTCAACGCCGAGTTCCTGGCCGGCAAGGGCCTGCCGGTCCCGCCCTGGGCATCGGGCCCGGGTCTGTCGTCTGCCGCGTAGTTCCGGGTGGGGCGCAGGCGTGGTGCCGGCTGCAGGAATCGAACCCGCGACATCCAGTTTACAAAACTGGCGCTCTACCAACTGAGCTAAGCCGGCCCGGGGCCTTGGGCTGGGAGCGTTTAACTGGCGTGGTGCGGCGGGCGCAAGCTATGAAACGCCATGCCGAACACGTCCTACATCCTGCCCGTGGTCATGCTGGCGCTGTCCAACGTCTTCATGACGTTCGCCTGGTACGGCCACCTGAAGTTCGGGTCCAAGCCGCTGTGGATCGTGGTGATCGTCAGCTGGGGCATCGCCTTCTTCGAATACTGCCTGGCCGTGCCCGCGAACCGGATCGGGCATCAGGTCTATTCCGCCGCAGAACTGAAGACGATGCAGGAGGTGATCACCCTGCTGGTGTTCGCGGTCTTCTCGGTCACCGTCCTGGGCGAGAGGCTGACGCTGAACCACGGGGTGGGGTTCGCCTTCATCTTCCTGGGGGCGTGGTTCGTGTTCCGGGGGCCGTTTTAGTCCAGGGCCGCGGCGATCTTCGCCGCCGTCGCCTTCAGGGCTTCGACATCGGCCATCCCTGCCTGACCATGGCCCTTCATGGGCCGGTCCGCCCAGCGGGGGATGATGTGGACGTGCAGGTGGAAGACGGTCTGGCCGCCGGCCTCGCCGTTGAACTGCATGATCGAAAAGCCCTCGGGCGACAGGGCCCCGACCACGGCGCGGGCGGTGCGCTGCACGGCGGCGGTCAGGGTCGCCAGGGTTTCGGGCTCGACCTCCAGCAGGTTGCGCGCGGTCGAGGTCTTCGAAATCACCAGGACGTGGCCTTCGCTTTGAGGGAAAACGTCCATGAAGGCCAGGACGCCGTCGTCCTCCCAGACCTTCACGGCGGGGATCTCGCCGCGCAGGATCTTCGCGAAGATGTTGGACGGGTCGTAGGCGGCGTGCAGGGTCATGGAGAAGGTCCTACGCGCCCGGGCTCACGTCCAGAAGTTCGACCTTGAACAGCAGGGTGGAGTTGGGCGGCAGTTCGTCCCCGCCGACCCAGCGGTCGCCGTAGCCCAGGGTAGCCGGGATGGCGAAGTAGAATGTCTCGCCCACGCGCATCAGGGCGACGCCCTCGGTCCAGCCACGGATGACGCGGTTCAGCGGGAACTCGGCGGGCTCGCCCCGGTCGTAGGAGGAGTCGAACTTGCGGCCGTCGATGAAGGTGCCCTCGTAGTGGACCTTGACCGTATCGGTGGCGGTGGGCTGGCGACCTTCGGGATGGGCGCGGCCCTCTCGGCGGTACTGCAGGCCGGAGGCGGTGGTCGTCCAGCCGCGTCGCTGACCGTTCCAGGCCAGATAGGCGGCCTGACCGGCCTCGTACTCTGCCGGGGTCGAATGGGCGGCCGGGGCGGGCGTCGGCACCGGCGCGGTGGCGCAGGCGGCGAGCGCCAGGGCGGATAGGATCGGGGCGGCGAGGGTCAGGGCGATGCGCTTCATGCAGCGAGGCTTAGCAGCGTCTCCTCCCCGTGCGAAGCAGGAGGAGGTGGATCCGTAGCGAAGCGGAGGAGACGGAGGGGTTCTTCGTGCACGAAGAACCCCTCCGTCAGCTCGCAAAGGGCTCGCTGCCTTGAGGATCGGCTCGTATACGAGCCGACCGCAAGCCCCAACGCTGCGCGCTGGGGAGGAGACGATCCCGTCGGGCCTTCAGGAACAAGGCCTCCGCCGATGACGGACCCAGCGCCAGGGCGGCGTCGTAATCCTCGCGGGCATCCTTGTCCCAGCCCAGACGGGCGAACATCTCGGCGCGGGCGGCGTGCAGGGGCAACCAGCCCGGGGCGTCGATGCAGAGCAGGGCGTCGAGCGCGGCCGCCGGACCCTCGACCTCGGCCAGGGCGACCGCGCGGTTGGTGCGGATCACCGGGTCGTCGCGCTGGAGCAGCAGCAGGTTGTAGAGGCCAAGGATGGCGGCCCAGTCGGTAAGACCCGTCGTGGCGCGGTCGGCATGAGCCCCGTGGATCGCAGCCTGGAGCGCGCGCGGACCGGGCACGGCGCGCCGGGCATGGGAGATGGCCGCGGAGCGAGCCACGAACCGCCCGGCCTCGGCGATCAGGGCGGGGCTCCAGTCGGCCGTGTTCTGCTCGGTCAGGGGCACCATGGCCCCGTCGGGAGCGAGGCGGGCCGGGCGGCGGGCCTCGGAATAGCGGACCGTGGCGGCCAGGGCCTGCGCCTCCGCATCGTCGGGCGCGAGCCGGGCGAGCAGGCCGGTCAGGTTCAGCATCCCGGTGGCGAAGTCGGCATGGGGCCCGTCCCCCGCGGCATCGGCATGCGCCTGGGCATAGGCGACCTCGAGCGTCGACAGGACCGCGTCCATACGCTCGGGCCAGCGGTCGGGGGAGGGGACGTCGTAGGGCACGCCGGCCTCGGCGATCTTGCGCTTCGCCCGGACCAGCCGCTGGGCCAGGGTCGGCTCGGGCGTCAGGAAGGCGGCGGCGACCTCGACCGTCGACAGGCCGCAGACGGTACGGAGCGTCAGGGCCGCGCGGGCGTCGGGGCTGACCGCGGGGTGGCAGCAGACGAAGATCAGCCGCAGCCGCTCGTCGGGTATGGGCTGATCCAGCGCCATGACGTGGTCCTCGGGGGTCGGCTCGGGCGGCGCATCGTCGGGGCGCCAGGCGGCGGCGGTGGCGCGGCGGCGGAAGCGGTCGAGCGCCCAGCGCCGGGCGACGGCATAGAGCCAGGCCGCCGGATCGGCCGGCGGGGCGTCGCCCCATCGTTCCAGCGCGCGGGCACAGGCCTCGGCGAAGGCCTCCTCGGCCAGATCGAGATCACGGAAGGCGGCAGCGAGGGCGGAAACCACCCGGCCGCCGGCGTCCCGGAACGTCTGGTCGAGGAGACGGCTCACCGGGACGGATCAGCCCTGCGGCGGCGGCGGCAGCATCGGCCGGATCTCGATCGAGCCGTTGCGCGCGATCGGCAACCTCTTCGCCCAGTCGATGGCGGCGTCCAGGTCGGGCACGTCGATCATATAGAGGCCGCCCAGCTGTTCGCGCGTCTCGGCGAACGGGCCGTCATGAACGGTGCGGCCGGACGGGGTCACCCGCACGGTGGTGGCGGTGGTGGCGGACTTCAGGCCCGCGCCGCCGACGAAGACCCCGGCCTCGCCCATCTGCATGCCGTATTGGCCGTGGGCGTCGAGGATCGCGTGCCAGGACGGGCTGGCCTCGCCCTCGGGATAGGACTCGGCCTCGGGTTCGTGGATCAGCAGGGCATAGTGCATGGGGTCAGCCTCCGTGTTTGCGGTCGCCTGATCGGACGCTCCGATCCTGCACGACAAAGGAAAGACGCGCGAGGCTTGGCCGTATCGACAACGGGGCCCGGATTAATTCGAGGTCATGACGTCGAGTTAAAATGACTTCGCCCGGTGGCGGGATCACCTTCGCCTTAACACCAGGGAGGAGCCCATCATGACCAAGTCCATCACCGCCGCCTTCGCCATCGCTGCCGCCGTCGCCGCCACCTTCGCGGCCGCCGCGCCGGCCTCCGCCGCCGAAGGCCCCGAGGTCCGCGTGCGCCGCGCCGCCGCGCGCATGGTCGTGATCGTCGAGGACCGGACCGACGTCGCCGTCGAGATCGAGCCGGGAACGGGTGGTTTGCCCATGCCGACCGTGACGCGCTCCGGAAACGAGATCCGCATCGACGGCGGTCTGGGCCGCAATCCGATCCGCAACTGCCGCAGCGGACCGGCCGAGGCGCGCCAGCCGGGCGAGGGGGCCTCTGTAGAGGTGCGCCGGAACGGCCGGGTCGATCTGTCGGCCGCGCCCCTGATCGTGGTGCGCACCCCGCGGACCGTGGACGTCTCGACCGAGGACTCGGCCATCTTCGGAGCCATCGGCCGCGGCGCGACCTCGATCGAGCTGGGGGCCGGCGGCTGCGGTGACTGGACGATCGCGAACACCTCGGGCCACGCGGACCTGTCGATCGGCGGGTCGGGCAGCATCCGCGCCGGGACGTCCGGAAGCCTGGAAGCGGCCATCGGCGGTTCGGGCCGGGTCACGGCGGGCGCGACCGGCGACCTCGACGCCGCCATCGGCGGTTCGGGCACCATCACCGTCACCCAGGCGACCGGCGCGGTGGAAGCGGCGATCGGCGGGTCGGGCGATGTGCGCGTCGGCGGCGGGCGGCCCCGTTCCGTCGACGCCTCCATCGGCGGCTCGGGCGACATCGTGATCCAGGGCGACACCGGTCCGCTGGAGGCCGCCATTGCCGGATCGGGCAATGTCACGGTCACCGGCACGGTCGACAGCCTCGAAGCCAGTCTGGTCGGCGGCGGCGACGTCAGGGTCGGCCGGGTCACCGGCGCGGTCTCCCAGTCCGTCATGGGCGGCGGTCGGGTCCACATCGGCAACTGATCTCTCCCCCGAGTCAGAACGCCGAATGGAGGCGGCCCGGGAGCGTGGAACCCCCCGGGCCGTCTTTCCCACAGAATCCGGCTCGAAGCCCTTCGACGCGCTTGACGAAACGGGACTCAATCGTCATAAGCGCCAACTCTTGTTGGACCGGCTGTGCAGCTCTCGGGTTGCAGACGCGGTTCGCAGGAACGACCCGGCCCGTTCTTTGTAGCGATCCAGGACTTCAACGGCCTTCGCGGGTGACTGCGTGGGCCGATCGTTTTTGCGGACGTGCGTACTCTGAAGGCATTCGTGCCTGAAGGCCTCCGGTCTTTGAAATGGTTCACAGGGACGCAGGTTCGCCTGCTTGGGAAATACGACCGATATGGATCAAAGCATCCGCATCAGGCTCAAGGCCTTCGATCACCGCGTCCTCGACTTTTCGACGCGCGAAATCGTGAACACGGCCAAGCGCACGGGCGCCACTGTACGTGGTCCGATCCCGCTGCCGACCCTGATCGAAAAGTTCACCGTGAACCGCTCGCCGCACGTCGACAAGAAGTCGCGCGAGCAGTTTGAAATCCGCACGCACAAGCGTGTCCTCGACATCGTCGACCCCACCCCGCAGACCGTGGACGCGCTCATGAAGCTCGACCTGTCCGCCGGTGTGGACGTCGAGATCAAGATTTAAAGAAACAAAGGCGGGATCCGATATGCGCACGGGCGTGATCGCCAAGAAGCTGGGCATGACCCGCGTGTTCGCCGATGACGGCCAACACGTTCCGGTCACTGTGCTCCAGCTCGACGACTGTCAGGTCGTCGGTCAACGCACTCAGGAGCGGGACGGCTACGTCGCCCTGCAGCTGGGTGCCGGGACCAAGAAGGCAAAGAACACCAACAAGGCTCAACGCACGACCTTCGCCACGGCGGAAGTCGAGCCCAAGCACGTCGTCATGGAGTTCCGTGTTACGGACGACGCCATGATCGACGTCGGAGCGACCCTGTCGGCCGACCACTTCGTCGTGGGCCAGAAGGTCGACATCCAGGGCGAGACGATCGGCAAGGGCTTCCAGGGCGGTATGAAGCGCTGGAACTTCGGCGGTCTGCGGGCGACGCACGGCGTGTCCGTCTCGCACCGTTCGCTGGGCTCCACCGGTCAGCGTCAGGATCCGGGCAAGACCTTCAAGGGCAAGAAGATGGCCGGTCAGCTCGGAAACGAGACGATCACCACCCAGAACCTGACGATCGTCCGTGTCGACGCCGAGCGCGGCCTGATCCTGGTCAAGGGCGCTGTCCCCGGCCACGAAGGGTCGTGGGTCAAGGTCCGCGACGCGCACAAGAAGACGCACGCCGACCTGCCGTTCCCCGGTTCGTTCAAGACCAAGGGCGGCGCTCAAGCCGCTCCGGCCGAGACGCCCGCTGAAGAGCAGGCCCCGGCCGAGACCGTCGAAGGCGGTGAAGCATGAAACTCTCGAGCATCAACCTTGACGGCAAGGCTGCCGGCGACGTCGAGCTGTCGGATGTCATCTTCGGCATCACCGACATCCGCGGCGACCTGCTAGCCCGCTACGTCAACTGGCAACTGGCCAAGCGCCGCGCCGGTACCCACAAGGTCCAGACCCGGAACGAGAACTCTCGCACCGGCAAGAAGATGTACAAGCAAAAGGGCACCGGCGGCGCTCGTCACGGTTCGCGCCGTGCCCCGCAGTTCGTCGGCGGTTCGCGCGCCTTCGGCCCGATCGTCCGTGATCACGGCTTCGACCTTCCCAAGAAGGTCCGCGCCCTGGCCCTGCGTCATGCCCTGTCGTCCAAGGTCAAGACCGGCGATCTCGTCGTCGTCGACGCCCTGACCGTCAAGGAAGCCAAGACCTCGGCTCTGCGCGAGACGTTCGGCAAGCTGGGCTGGACCCGCACGCTGATCATCGCCGGACCGGAAGTGGATGCGAACTTCGCCCTGGCGTCGCGCAACATCCCCCAGATCCACGTCCTGCCGAACGCCGGCCTGAACGTTTATGACATCCTGCGCGCTGACAAGCTGGTGCTGACGAAGTCTGCCGTGGAGGCCATCGAGGCCACCTACGCCGACTACAAGCCCTCGCGTCGCGAGCAAGCCGAGAAGGAAGCCGCGTAATGGCCGCCGCTCCAACCGCCAAACACTACGACACCATCCTGTCGCCGATCATCACCGAGAAGGCGACGATCCTGTCGGAGCAGAACAAGGTCGTGTTCCGCGTCGCGGGCACCTCGACCAAGGACGAGATCGCCGCTGCGGTCGAAAGCCTGTTCAAGGTCAACGTCCTGAAGGTCAACACCCTGGTTCAAAAGGGCAAGACCAAGCGCTTCCGCGGCATCATGGGCCGTCGGGTCGACATCAAAAAAGCGATCGTGACGCTGGCTGAAGGCCAGTCGATCGACGTCACGACGGGGCTCTAAACAGATGGCCTTGAAAACCTACAATCCGACATCGCCGGGCCGTCGCGCCCTGGTGCTGATCGACCGCTCGGAGCTCTTCAAGGGCCGTCCCGAGAAGTCGCTGACCGAAGGCCTGACCAAGTCGGGGGGACGTGGTCAGGGCGGTCGTATCGCCGTCCGCTTCCGCGGCGGTGGTGCCAAGCGCCTGTATCGCAAGATCGACTTCAAGCGTCGCAAGTTCCAGACGGCGACCGTCGAGCGGCTGGAGTACGACCCCAACCGTACCGCCTTCATCGCCCTCATCACCTATGAGGACGGCGAAAAGGCCTACATCGTCGCGCCGCAACGCCTGAAGGCGGGCGACACGATCGTGGCCGGCGAAAAGACGGACGTTAAGCCCGGCAACGCCATGCCGCTGCGCTCCATCCCCGTCGGCACCATCATCCACTGCGTGGAAATGAAGCCCGGCAAGGGCGCTCAGCTGGCCCGTTCGGCCGGTGCCTATGCCCAGCTGGTGGGTCGCGATCAGGGTTACGCCCAGATCCGCCTCGGCTCGGGCGAGCTGCGCATGGTCCTGGACGGCTGCATGGCCACGGTGGGCGCCGTTTCGAACGCCGACCACATGAACCAGAACCTCGGCAAGGCCGGTCGCGTTCGTCACATGGGCTTCCGTCCGCACGTTCGCGGCGTCGCCATGAACCCGGTCGACCACCCGCACGGTGGTGGTGAAGGCAAGACGTCCGGCGGCCGGACCCCGGTCACGCCGTGGGGCAAGGACACCAAGGGTACCCGCACCCGCAAGAACAAGGCGACGGATCGCTTCATCATCCGTAGCCGCCACCTCAAGAAGGCTCGCTAAAGATGGCCCGTTCCTCCTGGAAAGGCCCGTTCGTCGACGGGTATCTGCTCAAGAAGGCCGACGCCGTTTCGACGTCGGGCCGCAAGGACGTGATCAAGACCTGGTCGCGCCGCTCCACCATCCTGCCGCAGTTCGTCGGTCTGACGTTCGGTGTCCACAACGGTCACAAGCACGTCCCCGTGCACGTGAACGAGGACATGGTCGGCATGAAACTGGGCGAGTTCTCGCCCACCCGTTCGTTCCCCGGCCACGCCGCGGACAAGAAAGCGAAGCGGAAGTAACATGCCCAAGACCAACAACACCCGCCGCGTCGGCGAAACGGAAGCGCGCGCCAAGCTGACGAACGTCCGCATCAGCCCGCAGAAGCTGAACCTGGTCGCCCAGTCCATCCGTGGCCTGCCGGTCCAGAAGGCCCTGAACGAGCTGGAATTCAGCCGCAAGCGCATCTCGGACGACGTCCGCAAGGTGCTCTACAGCGCCGTGTCGAACGCCGAGAACAACCACAACCTGGACATCGACAGCCTGGTCGTTGCCGAGGCCTTCGTGGGCAAGAACCTGGTGATGAAGCGTTTCGCGAGCCGTGCTCGTGGCCGTTCGTCCCGCATCCTGAAACCGTTCAGCGAGATCACCATCGTGGTCCGTGAAGCCGGCGAGGCCGCCTGATGGGTCAGAAAATCAATCCGATCGGTTTCCGCCTCGGCGTGAACCGTACCTGGGACAGCCGCTGGTTCGCCGACGGCCCGTCCTACGCCCGTCTGCTGCACCAGGACCTGGCGCTGCGCACGTGGCTGAAGGAGCGTCTGAACGCCGCCGGCGTCTCGCGCATCATCATCGAGCGTCCGCACAAGAAGTGCCGCGTGACGATCTATGCCGCCCGTCCGGGCGTCGTGATCGGCAAGAAGGGCGCCGACATCGAGAAGCTCCGCAAGGACATCTCGGCCCGCACCGAGGGTGAAGTTCACCTGAACATCGTCGAAGTGCGCAAGCCCGAGACCGACGCCCAGCTGATCGCCGAGAACATCGCGCAGCAGCTGGAACGCCGGATCGCCTTCCGCCGCGCCATGAAGCGTTCGATGCAGTCGGCCATGCGCCTGGGTGCCAAGGGCGTCCGCATTAACGTCTCGGGTCGCCTCGGCGGTGCCGAAATCGCGCGGATGGAATGGTATCGCGAAGGCCGCGTGCCGCTGCACACCCTGCGCGCCGATATCGACTACGGCTTCATCGAGGCCAAGACGACCTACGGCATCATCGGTGTGAAGGTCTGGGTCTTCAAGGGTGAAGTCCTGGAACACGATCCGATGGCGCAGGACAAGCGCTGGGCTCTGGAAGCGGCCGGTCCGTCGTCGAACGAAGGCCGTGGTGGTGATCGCGGCGGTCGTAACGACCGCGGTCAACGTCGCGGGCGTGAGGGCTAAGTCATGCTGCAACCGAAGAAAACCAAGTATCGCAAGGCCTTCAAGGGCCGCATCCACGGCGCTGCCAAGGGCGGCTTCTCGCTGAACTTCGGGTCCTACGGCCTGAAGACGCTGGAGCCGGAACGCATCACCGCGCGTCAGATCGAGGCGGCCCGCCGCGCGATCACCCGCCAGATGAAGCGTCAGGGCCGGGTCTGGATCCGCGTGTTCCCGGACGTTCCCGTCTCGGGCAAGCCTGCCGAAGTCCGTATGGGCAAGGGCAAGGGCGCGGTGGATCACTGGGCGGCGCGCTGCCACCCGGGCCGGATCCTGTTCGAAATCGACGGCGTTGCCGACGACGTGGCCCGTGAGGCCCTGCGTCTGGGTGCCGCCAAGCTGCCGGTCCGCACCAAGGTGGTCACCCGCCTGGACGCCGGTGTCTCGCACGTGGAGCACGTCGCCTGATGACCAAGATCGCCGATCTCCGCTCCCAGACGAACGACCAGCTGGGCGACCAGCTGCTGTCGCTCAAGAAGGAGCAGTTCAACCTGCGCTTCCAGGCCGCCACCGGCCAGATGGAAAAGACTCACCGCGTCGGTGAAGTCCGCAAAGACATCGCCCGCATCTCCACGCTTCTGCGTGAGAAGCGCTCGGCTTCGTAAGGAAACCCCATGCCCAAACGTATTCTCGAAGGCGTGGTCGTGTCCGACAAGGGCGACAAGACCGTCGTCGTCGTCGTCCAACGCACGCTGCTGCACCCGGTCATGAAAAAGATCGTGCGCCTGTCCAAGAAGTACCACGCCCACGATGAAGCGAACGCCTTCAAGGAAGGCGACGTCGCCCGCATTCGTGAGTGCGCCCCGAAATCCAAGCTGAAGCGTTGGGAGGTCCTCTCGAAGGACACCCCGGCCTCGGCGTCGTAATCAGAAGGATCTGATCATATGATCCAGATGCAAACTAACCTGGAGGTGGCCGACAACTCGGGCGCTCGCCGGGTCATGTGCATCAAGGTGTTGGGCGGCGCAGGCCGTCGCTACGCCTCGGTGGGTGACACGATCGTCGCCTCGGTCAAGGAAGCCATTCCTCGCGGCCGCGTGAAAAAGGGTGAAGTGGTTCGCGCCATCGTCGTGCGCACCGCCAAGGACATCCAGCGCAAGGACGGCTCGGTCATCCGTTTCGACAAGTCGGCCGCCGTCATCGTCAACAAGCAGAACGAGCCCGTCGGCACGCGGATCTTCGGCCCGGTTCCCCGCGAACTGCGCGCCAAGAACCACATGAAGATCATCTCGCTGGCTCCGGAGGTTCTGTAGTCATGGCCGCCAAGATCAAGAAGGGCGACCGCGTCGTCGTCCTGGCCGGAAAAGACAAGGGCCGCACTGGCGAAGTCGCCAAGGTCCTGCCGACCGAGAACCGCGTGATGGTGACCGGGATCAACATGGTCCAGCGCCACACCCGTCCGTCCCAGGGTGACCCCCAGGGCGGTATCAAGAACAAGGAAGCGTCGCTTCACCTGTCGAACGTCGCGATCGCCGACGCCAACGGCAAGGCCAGCCGCGTCGGCTTCCGCATGGAAGGCGACAAGAAGGTTCGCTTTGCCAAGACGACGGGAGACGTCATCTGATGGCCGATACGAAATACACCCCCCGCCTGAAGGGCGACTACAACGAGCGCATCAAGGGCGTGATGACCGAGAAGTTCGGTTACACCAACCCGATGCAGCTGCCGCGTCTGGACAAGATCGTCCTGAACATGGGCATCGGCGAAGCCGTCGCTGACTCCAAGAAGGCCAATGCGGCCCTCAAGGATCTGACGCAGATCGCCGGCCAGAAGGCGGTTCCGACCAAGGCCCGCACCTCCATCGCCGGCTTCAAGCTGCGCGAAGGCATGATCATCGGCGGCAAGGTCACCCTGCGCGGCGACCAGATGTACGAGTTCCTGGACCGTCTGATCACGATCGCCCTGCCGCGCGTGAAGGACTTCCGGGGCCTGAAGCCCACGTCGTTCGACGGCCGCGGCAACTACGCCATGGGTCTGAAGGAGCACATCGTGTTCCCGGAGATCAACTATGACCAGATCGATCAGATGTGGGGCATGGATATCATCGTCTGCACCACGGCTCGGACCGACGACGAGGCGCGCGCGCTTCTGACCGAGTTCAAGTTCCCGTTCGTGAAGAACTGAGCGGGAAGGGAAAAGCACAATGGCTAAGAAAAGCGCCGTGAACCGCAACGAGATGGTGAAAGCCCTCGTCGCCAAATATGCCTCCAAGCGCGCCGCGCTGAAGGCGACCGCCAACGACGAGAGCCTGCCTCTGGAAGAGCGTTTCGACGCCCGCCTGAAGCTGGCCGAGCTGCCGCGCAACTCGGCGGCCGTCCGGATCCGCAACCGCTGCGAAGTGACGGGCCGTCCGCGGGCCTTCTATCGCAAGCTGAAGATGAGCCGGATCGCGCTTCGCGAACTCGGCAACCTGGGCCAGATCCCGGGCCTGACGAAGTCCAGCTGGTAAGGGGAGCGAACAGACATGATGATCAACGATCCCCTGAGCGACATGATCGCTCGCATGAAGAACGCGGCCATGCGCAAGCGTTCCAAAGTGCTCACCCCGGCCTCCCGTCTGCGCCAGCGCGTCCTCGACGTGCTGCAGGACGAAGGCTACATCCGCGGCTATTCGCTGGTTCAGAACCCCGGTGAATTCCCGCAGTTCGAGATCGAGCTCAAGTACTTTGACGGCCAGCCGGTCATCGCCGAGATCGCACGCGTGTCCAAGCCGGGCCGCCGCGTCTACTCGGCGATCTCCGACCTGAAGCCGATCAAGAACGGCCTGGGCATCTCGATCCTTTCGACTTCTAAGGGCGTCATGTCCGACGCTGCCGCTCGCGACGCCAACGTCGGCGGCGAAGTCCTCTGCAGGGTCTACTAAAGATGTCCCGTATCGGAAAACGTCCCATCACCGTGCCGAAAGGCGTGACCGTCACCATCGACGGCCAGACCATCACCGTGAAAGGCCCCAAGGCCGAGCGGTC
The DNA here is from genome assembly GCF_000144605.1 of Brevundimonas subvibrioides ATCC 15264. NCBI lineage: Bacteria > Pseudomonadati > Pseudomonadota > Alphaproteobacteria > Caulobacterales > Caulobacteraceae > Brevundimonas > Brevundimonas subvibrioides. Next base: position 1,495,271 of record NC_014375.1, read on the forward strand.
CTGGACCCTGGCCGAAGAGGTCGAGCTGACCCAGAACGACGGCGAGCTGAGCCTGGCGATCCGCGCCGACACCCAGCGCGCCCGCGCGATGTGGGGTCTGTCGCGGACCTTGGTCGACAACATGGTCGTCGGTGTCACCGACGGCTTCGAGCGCACGCTCGAGCTGGTCGGCGTGGGTTACCGCGCCGCCATGAAGGGCAATGACCTGTCGCTTCAGCTGGGCTTCTCGCATGAAGTGAACGTGGTGGCTCCGGCCGGCGTGACCTTCGCGGTGCCCAAGCAGACCGAGATCAAGATCTCCGGCCCCGACAAGCAAGTGGTCGGTGAACTGGCGGCCAACATCCGCAAGCTGCGTCCGCCGGAGCCCTACAAGGGCAAGGGCGTCCGTTACGCCGGCGAGAAGGTGCGTCGCAAGGAAGGCAAGAAGAAGTAAGCCATGGCAACGACCCTCAAGCAAAAAGCCGCCAAGCGCACCGAGCGCAACCGCCGCCGCCTCAAGGCGATGGGCAACGGTCGCCTGCGCCTGTCCGTGCACCGTTCGGACAAGAACATCTCGGCCCAGATCATCGACGACACCCAGGGCATCACGGTCGCCTCGGCCTCTTCGCTGGAAGGCGACAAGGCCGGAACCTCGAAGGGCTCCAACAAGGAGGCCGCTGCCGCCATCGGCAAGCTGGTCGCCGAGCGCGCCATCGAGAAGGGCATCAAGGACGTGGTCTTCGATCGCGGTGGCTACATCTATCACGGACGGGTGAAGGCGCTGGCGGATGCCGCGCGTGAAGCCGGCCTGAACTTCTAAGGACCGACAGATGGCCCAAGCACCCCAACGTGGCGGCGGACAAGGCGGCAACGACCGCAACCGTCGCGACAACCGCAACGCCCCCGCTGTCGACGGTCCGGATTCGGACATCGTCGAGAAGCTGGTGCACATCAACCGCGTCGCCGCCACCGTCAAAGGCGGCCGTCGCTTCTCCTTCGCAGCCCTGATGGTCGTCGGTGACGGCAAGGGTCGCGTGGGCTTCGGTCACGGCAAGGCACGCGAAGTGCCGGAAGCCATCCGCAAGGCGACCGAAGAAGCCAAGAAGACGATGATCCGCGTGCCGCTGCGCGAGAACCGCACCCTGCACCACGACGGCAACGGCCGTTGGGGCGCCGGCAAGATCATGATGCGCGCTGCCCCTCCCGGCACCGGCGTGATCGCGGGTGGTCCGATGCGCGCCGTCCTGGAAACCCTCGGCGTCGCCGACGTGGTGGCCAAGTCGACCGGCTCGTCCAACCCCTACAACATGATCCGCGCGACGTTCGAGGCACTGAAAGTCCAGTCCTCGCCGCGTCAGGTCGCCTCCAAGCGTGGCAAGAAGGTCTCCGACCTGATGGGCCGCCGCAACGACGGCGCCTCGGCCATCGAGGCCGCGCCCGAAGCCGTGGAGTCCTGATTATGGCTACCGTCACCGTCAAGCAGACCGGTTCGCCGATCCGCCGCAAGAACGACCAGCGCGCCACCCTGGTGGGCCTGGGTCTGAACCGCATGGGCCGCGAGTCCACGCTGGAAGACACCCCCTCGGTTCGCGGGATGATCGCCAAGGTCGCCCACCTGACCGAGATCGTCGAAAAGTAATTGCGTAAATGGCCCTCTCCCTGACGGGGGAGGGCGTCGCCCTTGCGGTGACAGGGTGGGGGCGGCTATAGGCCGCCCTTCATCGCGTTCCGGGGTCGGATCCGTCCGTTCCCAAATGAAAATCAAAGCCGAGTCTGGCCGCGCGCCAGGCGCTAGAACCCGAAAGGATCAGGCACATGAAACTGAATGAAATCCGCGACAACGAGGGCGCTCACAAGAAGCGCATGCGCGTCGGCCGCGGCCCGGGTTCGGGCAAGGGCAAGACCGCCGGTCGCGGCGTCAAGGGTCAGAAGTCGCGTTCGGGCGTCGCCATCGGCGGGTTCGAAGGCGGCCAGATGCCGCTGTACATGCGGATGCCCAAGCGCGGCTTCAACAATCCCAACGCCCTGAAGCTGGCCGAAGTGAACCTGTGGCGCCTGCAGGACGCCGTCGATGCCGGCAAGCTGGATGCCAAGGGCGAGATCAAGGGCGACGCCCTGGTCGCCGCCGGCGTGATCCGCCGCGTCAAGGACGGCGTGCGTATCCTGGGTACCGGTGAAGTGAAGTCGGCCCTGACGCTGGTCGTCTGGTCGGCCTCGGCCGGTGCCATCAAGGCGATCGAAGCCGCCGGTGGCTCGGTCGTCCAGGAGCGGATCGCCGCCGAAGCCAAGGCCGCCGCGCGCGTCGAGAAGCGCAACGCCGCCAAGGGCAAGGTGCCCGCCGCCAAGGCACCGCGTGGCGATGCCAACAAGATCTCGGCACGCACGACCCGCACGGCTTCGAAAGCCTAACAATAAAAGCACGGGGGGCGGTCTCGCTAAGAGGCCGCCCTTCGCCTATCTGGACGTTGGCCCCGGATTCGTTCGATCGGCCGCGTACTGATCAGTCGGGGTAACGACACATGGCTTCGGCCGCCGAACAACTCGCCGCCAATATGAACATGGGCTCGTTTGCGAAAGCGACCGAGCTGCACAAGCGTCTGCTGTTCACGCTGGGCGCACTGCTGGTCTATCGCATCGGTACCTATGTGCCGATCCCGGGGATCAACTCCGAAGCCTTCCTGCAGTTCTTCAACAATCCCGATGGCCAGCGCGGCATCCTGGACATGTTCAACATGTTCTCGGGTGGCGCGGTGGAGCGGATGGCCGTCTTCGCACTGAACGTGACGCCCTACATCTCGGCGTCGATCATCGTCCAGCTGATGGGCAGCGTGTATCCGCCGTGGGAGAAGCTGAAGAAGGAAGGCGGCGAAAGCGGGCGGAAGCAGCTCAACCAGTACACCCGCTACCTGACCGTGATCCTGGCTCTGGCGCAGTCGTTCGGCATCGCCGTCGGACTGAACGCCCAGCCCAATCTGGTCGACAGCCCCGGAATCTTCTTCCTCGCCACGACGGTCGTCTCGCTGACCGGCGGCACCATGTTCCTGATGTGGCTGGGCGAGCAGGTGACGGCGCGCGGCGTCGGCAACGGCATCTCGCTGATCATCTTCGCCGGGATCGTCGCGGTCCTGCCGGGCACGATCGGTCGCCTGCTGGGTCTGGCCGAGCAAGGCCAGATCTCGGCCTTCGCCCTGCTGTTCATCGTGGTGATGGTGGTGGCCGTGGTCGTGTTCATCGTCTTCATGGAGCGGGCCCAGCGTCGTCTGCTGATCCAGTATCCCAAGCGCCAGGAAGGCAACCGGATGGCGGGGGGCGAGCGTTCGTTCCTGCCGCTGAAGGTCAACACCGCCGGCGTCATTCCGCCGATCTTCGCATCGTCCCTGCTGCTGCTGCCGTCGACCGTCGCCAACTTCGCCGCGACCGCCAACCTGCCGGCGTGGCTGGCCTGGCTGCCGACCGTGGCGGCCCAGCTGACGCACGGCCAGCCGCTGTTCATGGTGCTGTATGCGCTGCTGATCGTGTTCTTCTGCTTCTTCTACACCTCGATCACCTTCAACCCCGAGGACACGGCCGAGAACCTGCGCAAATACGGCGGCTTCCTGCCGGGCATCCGTCCGGGCAAGCGGACGGCGGAATATCTGGACTATGTCCTGACCCGCCTGACCGTGATCGGTGCCGCCTACATCACCGCGGTCTGCCTGTTGCCCGAGATCGTGTCCGCCAACTTCGGACAAGGTCTGTACTTCGGCGGCACCTCGGTCCTGATCGTGGTCTCGGTGACGATGGACACGGTGGCGCAGATCCAGTCGCAGTTGCTGGCGCACCAGTACGAGGGCCTCATCAAGAAGGCCAAGCTGCGCGGCCGCGGCGGTCGCGGCGCACCTGCGCCGGTCCGACGCTAAGAACGCCCGGGGAGGGGCACCGAGCATGAACCTGATCCTGTTCGGGCCCCCCGCGGCCGGCAAGGGTACGCAGGCCAAGCGGCTGGTCGAACAGCGCGGCATGGTCCAGCTGTCGACCGGCGACATGCTGCGCGAGGCGATCGCCTCGGGCTCGGACCTGGGTCAGCAGTGCAAGGAGATTATGTCGAAGGGCGGCCTGATCGCCGACGACATCGTCATCGCCCTGATCGAGGCGCGGCTGACGGAGGCCGAGGAGGCTGGCGGAGCCATCTTCGACGGCTTTCCCCGCACCATCGCCCAGGCCGAGGCCCTGGACGCCATGCTGGCCAAGCTGGACAAGAAGATCGACGCCGTGGTGCGTCTGAAGGTCGACGACGAGGCCTTGCTGGAGCGGGTCTCCAAGCGGTTCGCCGATCAAGGCCGGCCGGACGACAATCCCGAAAGCTTCAAGGTCCGGCTGGACGCCTACAACCGCAACACCGCGCCGCTGTTGCCGTACTACAGCGACAAGGGTCTGCTGACCGAGGTGGATGGCATGGGTTCGATCGAGACCGTGGCCACGGCCATCTCCGGGGCCCTGGCCCGCGCCTGAGCCCACGCCGGATGAACGGGACGTGAGCCCCGTCGTCAGGCGTCGTCGCTGCGGGTCTGCTATGGATCGTTCCGACGGGACGGCGCGTTTGCCCGTCCCAGCCTGGCGGCAATCGCCGCGACCGGAGCCATGATCATTCCCGCCACGCCCAAATCCGCAAGACGCTGGCGTCAGGGCGGCATCGTCCTGGGCGTCGTCGCCCTGCATGCCGGGCTATTCGCGCTGAGCGGCCTGGGCCACGTGCCGCCGCCGGTCGTGATCCAGACGCCGATCAATGTGCAGCTGGTCGAACTGACCCCACCCCCGCCCCCTCCGCCGCCGCCGGAGCCGCCCGCACCCGATGCCGGGGGTGGCGCGCCCGCGGCACCGTCGGTCGTGCGGGTGACGCCCCGTCCCGTGCCGCAGCCAGAACTTCCCGCCCCGCCCAGGCCCGCCCCTGCGCCGGCCCTGATCGTCGGCGCCTCCGATCAGCCCGGGACGGTGCCGGGCTTCGGGCAGGGGGGACAGGGCAATGGCACGGGCGACGGCGAAGGGGAGGGCGACGGTCCCGGGTCGGGATCCGGACCCATCATCCTGCGCGGCGCGTCCAACGGGGAGATCCTGGGCATGGTGCCCCCCGAAGCCCGCCGCCGGCGGGTCGCGGGCCGGGCCTCGGTCAACTGCGTGATCCGCCCGGACACGCGGCTGGAGGGCTGTCGCGTGGTGTCCGAGAGCCCGCAGGGGCTCGGGTTCGGCGATGCGGCGACGCGGGTGGCAGAGACCTATTTCCGCTTCCGTCCGCCGACGACCGCCTCCGGGCGTTCGGTCGAGGGGTTTCGGGCGACCGTGGTGGTCCTGTTCGGTCGTCAGTAGGCGGCGAATATCCTTCGTGTCTCGCTCAGGCGTTGACGCAATCTGAATCGCCTGTATAAGGCGCGCTTCCCGCGAAGGGCGCCACGCTCCTGGTCTGTTGACCGGAGCGTTTGTTGCGTCCGGTTTGCGCGTACTTGGAGATCTTCGTGGCCCGTATCGCTGGCGTCAATATTCCGACCAACAAGCGCGTCGAAATCGCGCTTCAGTATATCCATGGCATCGGCCCGGCCGCCGCCAAGGACATCGTGGGCAAGGTGGGCATCGAGGCCTCGCGCCGCGTGAACCAGCTGACCGACGCCGAAGTCCTGCAGATCCGCGAGACGATCGACAAGGACCACACCGTCGAGGGCGACCTGCGCCGCGAGACGTCGATGAACATCAAGCGTCTGATGGACCTGGCCTGCTACCGCGGCCTGCGTCACCGCAAGGGCCTGCCGGTCCGCGGTCAGCGCACCCACACCAACGCCCGCACCCGCAAGGGTCCCGCCAAGCCGATCGCCGGCAAGAAGAAGTAAGACAGACACATGGCCAAGGAACCGGGTCGCGTAAAGAAGCGCGAGCGCAAGAACATCACCTCGGGCGTCGCCCACGTGAATGCGTCTTTCAACAACACCATGATCACGATCACCGATGCCCAGGGCAACGCGATCTCGTGGTCGTCCGCCGGACACATGGGCTTCAAGGGTTCGCGCAAGTCGACGCCCTACGCCGCCCAGATGGCCGCCGAAGACGCGGGCAAGAAGGCCCAGGAACACGGCGTCAAGACGCTGGAAGTCAACGTCTCGGGTCCCGGTTCCGGCCGTGAGTCGGCCCTGCGCGCCCTGCAGTCGGTCGGCCTGACCATCACGACCATCCGCGACGTCACGCCGATGCCGCACAACGGCTGCCGTCCGCCCAAGCGCCGTCGCGTCTAAGCTACCCCGCCGCCGACCCTATTTCTCCGCCGGACCCGCCTCCCTGACGAGGTGAGAGGGTCCGGCGATACTCGTTTCGAGGGACACCTATGATCGAACGTAACTGGCAAGAGCTGATCCGTCCCGAGAAGCCGCAGATCGAGCTGGGCTCCGACGCCCAACGCAAGGCCCGCCTGGTGGCCGAGCCTCTCGAGCGCGGTTTCGGTGTGACGCTCGGCAACGCCCTGCGGCGCGTGCTGCTGTCGTCGCTGCAAGGCGCGGCCGTGACCGCGATCCAGATCGACGGCGTCGTGCACGAATTCTCGTCGCTGGAAGGCGTCCGTGAAGACGTCGTCGACATCGTCCTGAACATCAAGCAACTGGCGCTGCGCATGCACGCCGAGGGCCCCAAGCGCATGACCCTGCGCGCCACCGGCCCCGGGCCCGTGACCGCCGGTCAGATCGAGGTCCCTTCGGACATCGAGGTGCTGAACCCGAACCACGTCATCTGCACCCTGGATGACGGCGCTTCGATCCGCATGGAACTGACCGTCCAGAACGGCAAGGGCTATGTCGCCTCGGAGTTCAACCGTCCGGAAGACGCCCCGATCGGCCTGATCGCCGTCGACGCCCTGTACTCGCCGGTCAAGCGCGTCGCCTATCGCGTCGAGCCGACCCGTCAGGGCCAGTCGCTGGACTATGACAAGCTGGTGCTGGAAGTCGAAACCAACGGTGCCGTGTCGCCCGTGGACGCCGTGGCCTATGCCTCGCGCATCCTTCAGGACCAGCTGCAGATCTTCATCACCTTCGACGAGCCGAAGAAGGCCGTGGAACAGGTGGACGGCAAGCCCGACCTGCCGTTCAACCCGGCTCTGCTGAAGAAGGTCGACGAACTGGAACTGTCGGTCCGTTCGGCCAACTGCCTGAAGAACGACAACATCGTCTACATCGGCGACCTGATCCAGAAGACCGAGGGCGAGATGCTTCGCACCCCGAACTTCGGCCGCAAGTCGCTGAACGAGATCAAGGAAGTGCTGACCTCCATGGGTCTGTCGCTCGGCATGGATGTGCCGAACTGGCCCCCGGAAAACATCGAAGACCTGGCCAAGAAGTTCGACGACCAGATCTAGTTTCAACCCTCCGCCCGGACCGCCTGTTGGTCTCTGGAGCGGTTAGAATAATGCGGTCACGGGTCCCGGAAGCGGGAAACCAGGGCCGGAGTAGGAGAGACCCCGATGCGCCACGGCGCCGCCCACCGCAAACTCGGCCGCACGGCCAGCCACCGCACTGCCATGTTCGCGAACATGGCCGCGTCGCTGATCAAGCACGAACAGATCACCACGACCCTGCCCAAGGCCAAGGAGCTCCGCCCCTTCGTCGAAAAGCTGGTCACCCTGGGCAAGAAGGGCGATCTGCACGCCCGTCGCCAGGCCATCAGCCACGTCCGTGACGTGACCCAGGTCGGCAAGCTGTTCGAAACGATCGGCCCGCGCTATGCCGACCGTCAGGGTGGCTACATCCGCATCATGAAGGCCGGATATCGCCACGGCGACAACGCCCCGATGGCCGTGATCGAGTTCGTCGACCGCGACACCTCGGCCAAGGGCCAGGACTCGGGCCCGGTCGCCGTCTACGAAGGCGACGACGAATAGGCTTCGTCTCACAGACGGATTTGAAGGGGCGATCCGGGTGACCGGGTCGCCCTTTTTCTTTGGCCGGGGGTGGGGCAGGGTGCCGGCGATGCAGATCCAGATCGCTCCCTATCGCCCGGACCACGCCGCCGCGTGGGTGGCTCTGAACGAATACTGGATCCTGGCCGGCGGCTACGCCCTCGAAGCCAAGGACCGGCTGGTGCTGGACGATCCGGACGGGGCGATCCTTTCCAAAGGCGGGGCCATCTTCATGGCCGAGCGCGACGGCGAGGCGGTCGGCTGCTGCTCTCTGATGGCCATGCCGGACGGGGGCTATGAGGTCGGCAAGATGGCGGTGGCGGCCGGGGCGCAGGGGCTCGGGCTGGGGCGGAGACTGCTCGACGCCTGCGAGGGCCACGCCCGGACCGCCGGATCGCCCCGCCTGTATCTGGAGACCAATGCGGCCCAGACCCATGCCATCGCCCTGTATCGCCGGTTCGGCTTCGTCGATCTTCCGCCGCAGCCCACGCCCTATGCCCGGTGCAACGTCTGGATGGAGAAGCGCCTGTGAGCGACCTGATCCTGTATAGCCACCCGTTCTCCTCCTACTGCCAGAAGGCGATCGTGGCCTTCTACGAGAAGGCCCTGCCGTTCACCCAGCGGATGCTGGAGGACGAGGGGGCGATGGGTGAGCTGAAGGCGGCCTGGCCGTTCGGGCAGTTTCCGGTGCTGAAGGACGGCGCACGCCACTTCGCGGAGACGTCCATCATCATCGAGCGGCTGGACCAGATATCGCCCGATATCCCGATGATCCCGACCGATCCGGACCTGGCACTGGAGACACGGTTCATGGACCGGGTGTTCGACAACCACGTCCAGGCCCACCAGCAGCGGATCATCTATAACGCCCTCCGTCCCGAGGCGGACCGCGATCCGCTGATCGCGACCGAGGCGAAGGCCAGGCTGGAGACAGCCTATGCCTGGCTGGACGGGGTGATGTCGGGCCGGACCTGGGCGGCGGGCGAGGTCTTCACCCTGGCTGATTGCGGGGCCGCGCCGGGCTTGCTGTATGCCCACTGGACCCATCCGATCCCGAAGGATCTGACCCACCTGTGGGCCTATCGCCGTCGCCTGCTGGCCCGTCCGAGCTATGCGAGGGCGCTGGACGAGGCGCGGCCGTACCGGAACTATTTCCCGCTGGGCGCCCCGGACGAGGACTGAGGGTCGGGTCGACCGGTCAGTCCGGGGCCACGAAACCGTCGTCGACGCACGCGAGACTGCCGGACGGGTAGGTGTCCTGCCGGGACCAGCGGGTCCGCAGCCGGCGGTCGGCGTAGGCGCGCTGGACGCGGGTGTCGACAAAGGGCGCGATGTCGACCTCGCCGAGGCAGCTCCGCATCATGCTTTCCTCGACCACGATGTAGGCGATGGTGGCCTCGCGGGGATCCTCTGTTTTCCACGTCTCCACACTGCCGGTCTGGTGGCGGCCACGAACGCCGTCATTGAACTCGGCGTCGGTGCGGTACGAGAGCCATCCGAGCGAGATGTCGTTGCGGGCCGCGAAGGCCATCTGGCGGTCGTGCAGGGCCCGGAAGTCGAAGGTGACGGCGCGTTCTGCTGCCAGGGCTTCCATCCGGGCCAGCATGTGCCCGTCTATGCTGCCGTGCAGGATGACCCAGGCCCCCGGCTCCACCACGATCCGCCGCGCCACCGGAAGGAAGTAGTTGGCGCAGGACGAGTGGCAGTCGCGGCGGACGATCATTTCCGCGCGGAGCGGCTGGAGCATCTCGGCAATCGAAAGCGCGCTCGAGACATCGCCACCTTGCGAGCTCAGGATAACCCGCCGCGCCGAGAGGGGGGCGTGCTGCTGGACGCAGGCCAGCATGGCGGCGTTGGTGGAGCCCCGAAGGGTCAGATCTCCATCCGCGGAGACCTCGCAGCGGGGGACGAGGCCGAGATCGACCCGGCCCGGCAGCGCCGCGCAGCCTGCGGCCAGGCTGCCGAGCACCATCAGGCAGAGCAGCGCCCAGGCCTTGCCCATCGTCCTATTCCTTCGACAGGTCCTGACGGCTGAACAACGCGATGGCGGCGGCGAGGGGGGCGAGGGTCCACAGGGCGAGGCTGACGACGGCCTTAAGGGTGAGACCGTCGGCCAGTCCGGGCGCGCCGCCGATCGCGGCCTTCAGGGTGTCATAGGCGAGGCCGGGCAAGAGCAGCTGCGACTGCCAGGCCGTCGGCTCCCAGCCCAGCAGACCGAGCCCGGGCCCGCCCAGCAGCGACTGCGCGAAACCGACGACCACGGGCACGAACAGGGTGGCCAGCATGGACCGCGTCAGAATGGCCGCCAGCAGGGCGATCATCGCGTACTGGACGATCCGGACCCAGGCCAGAAGGACCAAGAGGCCGAATTGCCCGGCCTTGAAGCCTTCGGCGTCGAATGTCAGCGACCGGCCATAGATCACGGCCTCGGTGACGCTGAAGAGCAGGCCGGCGATCAGGAACGTCGCCATGGTCGCCAGGGCCGTAAGCTTGAACACCGCGAGCTTGCCCAGCAGCAGGTTGACCCGGCTGTTGCGGGCGCTGGTCAGTCGCCAGGTCTCCCAGCGGTAGTCCCCGGCATAGAGGGTGGCCGCCCCGATCAGCATGAAGACGAGGATCGCGCCATTGGCGATGGCCCCGACCCCGATCCCAAATCCGTCCATCAGGTTCACGGGAGCCGCGGTGAGCAGGTCGGCAGGCAGACCGGTGGCGCCGGCGAGTTCGGCCGCCTTGCCCTTGTTGACCAAGTGGAAGATCGCGCCGCCCGCGATGAACAGCAGCGGGACGAAGAAGACGCTCCAGAACACCGCCATGCGGTTGCGGACGAGCCGGTAGGCCTCCGAGCGCACGGCGTCGGGCAGCAGGGTCACGCTCATCGGATCGCCTCCACGTGCTGAACGGATCCTGTCTCGGTCATGAAGACGCTTTCCAGATCGGCCCCGATCCAGCGGGCCTCCTCGATATCGACACCGGCCTCGATCAGGGCGCGGAGCAGGGCGGGGGCCTCGGCCCGGGGCAGGGTAGCCAGGAGGGCGTCGCCCTCGACCGTGGCCCGGTCGCCGAGGATGGCCATAGCCGGAGCCATCGGGGTCAGGGACAGGCGCAGGCGCTCGCCGGAGGAGGTCAGGTCGGTGACCGAGCCCTCACGGACCAGTTTGCCCCGGTTCAGGATGGCGACCCGGTCGCAGACGCGCTGGACCTCCAGCAGCTGGTGGCTGGCCAGGACGACGGTGATGCCGTCCTTTTCCGACAGGGAGCGGATCAGGGCGCGCATCTCCTGGATGCCGGGCGGATCCATGCCGCTTGTGGGTTCATCGAGGATGACCAGTTCGGGCTCGGTGATCAGGGCGGCGGCGACGCCCAGCCGCTGCAGCATGCCCACGGAGAAGCCGCGCACCTTGCGGTCGGCGGCCTCGGTCAGGCCGACGCACTCCAGCCAGCCGGCGACGCGGGCGGCGTCGGGGGTCAGGCCGTGGGCGACGGACAGCCATTCCAGCACCTGGCGGGCGGTCATGTAGGGCGGGAAGCGCGGGGTCTCGATCATCGAGCCCATGCGCCGGCTGGCGGCCACGTCGCCGACCCGGCCACCCATGACGATGGCCTCGCCCTCGGTCGGACGGATCAGGCCCAGCAGGATGCGGAACAGGGTCGACTTGCCCGCACCGTTGGGGCCGAGCACGCCATAGACCCCGCCGCGCGGAATGGTCAGGCTGAGACCGTCCAGGGCGCGCACGGTCCCATAGGTCTTGGTCAGGGCGCGGGTTTCGATCACAGCGTTCATGGGCGGACCATCGCCCGGAGACGGGCGGTCGGCAAGCGGCCGGAGATTAAGGTTCTGACAGGTGTGGGGCAGTCGTTCCGGAGCGCAGGGGCTGGCGATGGCGTGGCCGTGGCGGCCGGAGGGCGCCGCCATGTCCTACCAACCGTGAATAGACGTGGGCACGCCTGGTGCAGCTTGCGGCTGTCACATTTCTCGACGAATGTGCCCGCCGCGTCAGTAGCGACGCGCTTGATCAGGTGAGACGACGTGCCGACCTACAATGGAACTCCTGGAAACGACACGACGCGCGGGTCTGCTGGCGATGACGACATCTCGGGGCTGGGCGGCAACGATATCCTGGAGGGGATGGGCGGCAACGACTTCATCACCGGCGGCGACGGCGACGACGTTCTTCTGGGCGGCACCGGCACCGACGTCCTGTTCGGCGGGGCGGGGGACGACCTGCTGTGGGGGGGCGGTTACGGTAATACGGGCATCGCGACCCCGGATCAGGTGCGGGACGATCTGGACGGCGGCGAGGGCAATGACTCCCTGCTCATCGGACGCAACGACGTCGCCCTGGGCGGCAATGGCGACGACGAGTTCGAGATGGAGGGCGAGGGGGCCGAGTCGTGGACCGCGACCATGGACGGTGGCGCGGGTCAGGACATCGTCGACCTGACCTTTGTCCGCTATCGCACCATCGTCTATCTGGACCCCACCGGAGGCACCGAGGGTCTGGTGTTGCGGAACATGGAGCTGGTGGCTCTGGGGGGCTACGGTTCGAAGGTGTTCGGCGGAGCCCGCGTGGACGTGGTCTTCGGAGGTGCTGGCATCGACGACATCGATGGTGCCGGCGGCGACGACTTCCTGACGGGCGGAGGCGGTAACGACATCCTGGCGGGTGGCGACGGCGCGGACGTGCTGGTCGGCGGCAGCGGCAGCGACCTTCTGACCGGCGGGGCCGGGGCGGACATCTTCGGCTATCTGTCGGCGCAGGACTCGCGGGCGGGCAGCCTGGACATCATCCAGGACTTCCAGACCGGCCTCGACGTCATCGATCTGACGGACCTCCAGCCGACCAGCGTCACCCTGAGCCAGGATGGCGCCTATACGCTGGTCTCGGCCCAGACACCGGGCGGGGCCTTTGCGGTGCGCGTGCTGGGCACGATCACCCTGGGCGACGTGATCCCGACGTTCGCCGGCCTGACCGTTCAGGGGACGGCGGAAGGGGACGTGCTGAGCGGCACGGATCGCAGCGACACCTTCTACGGCTACGGCGGCGACGACGTCCTGTCGGGCGGCGGCGGCAACGACGTCTTCATCGGCGGGTCGGGGAACGACACGATGATCGGCGGACAGGGCGACGACGCCTATGAGGTGACCGAGGCCGGGGATGTCGTGACCGAGCAGGCGGGCGAGGGCAGCGACACCGTCTACAGCTATCTGGACAGCTACACCCTGGCGGCCAATGTCGAGACGCTGGCGCTGGTGGGGTCGGCCCGGGCGGGCATCGGCAATGCCGGGAACAACACCCTGATCGGCAATGCCGGGGCCAATCTGCTGGTCGGCGGGGCCGGGGTCGACCGGATGGTCGGCGGCCAGGGCGACGATTTCTATGAGGTGACCGAGGCCGGCGACGTGGTGGTCGAGGCCGCCGGCGAGGGCACGGACACCGTCTATTCCTATCTGGAGACCTATACGGCCTCGGCCAATGTCGAGCGGCTTGAGCTGGCCGGGCGGGCGCGGAACGGGTCGACCAATGCGGACGGCGGGACCGTCATCGGCAACGCCCTGGACAACACCCTGACCGTCGGCGGCGGCTCGGCCGTGCTGATCGGCGGCGGCGGCAGCGACACGGCCGTGATCGGCGGGGCGCGGGCCGGGTTCACGATCGCCACCAACAGCGGGATCACCACCGTGACCGGCGGGGGCCCGGACGATCACACTGGCCGGGGTGGAGCGGATCCAGTTCTCGGACCAGGTCGTGGTCCTGACGACCGGCCAGACCCTGGTCGGAACCCGGGCGGCGGCGAGGTCCTGAACGGGGCCGACGGCTATGACAGCCTCTATGGCAACGGCGGCAACGATGTGCTGTTCGGCTACGGCGGGATCGACGTCCTGGTCGGGGGCGACGGCGCGGACATCATGGTCGGCGGCGACGGCGACGACACCTATGAGGTCAGCGAGGTCGCCGACAACATCCAGGAAGGGGCCGGCGAGGGCTTCGACACCGTCTTCGCCTATGCCAGCGGCTATACCCTGGCCGCCAACACGGAATCACTGCGCCTCGTGGGGTCGGCGACGACCGGCTACGGCAATGCGGGCGACAACACCCTGGTCGGCAACGGGCTGGACAATCTGCTGGTCGGCGGAGCCGGCAACGACACCTTCTACGGCGGCACGGGCGACGACACCTACGAGGTCACCGAGGCCGGCGACGTCGTGGTCGAGGCCGCCGGCGAGGGCATCGACACCATCTTCAGCTACGTCACCTACACGCTGGGGGCCAATGTCGAGAACCTGCGTCTGGTCGGCACGGCCGTGAACGCCACCGGCAACGCGCTGAACAACATGATCGTGGGCAACGACGGCAACAACGTGCTGATCGGCGGGGCCGGCAACGACATCATGGTCGGCTCGCTCGGCAACGACGCCTATGAGGTCACCGAGGCGGGCGACGTCGTCTACGAGGCCGCCGGCGAAGGCACCGACACGGTCTATTCCTACATCGACACCTACCAGATGTCCTTGAACGTGGAGGCGCTCTACCTCGTCGGTTCGGGCCGGGTCGGGCTGGGCTCGACGGGCAACGACACGATCGTCGGCAACGGGCTGAACAACATCCTGAACGGCAACGCCGGCAACGACATCCTGACCGGCGGGGCGGGCGTCGACCAGTTCTGGCATCTGGCCGGCGGAGGCCATGACCGGATCACCGACTTCTCGACCGGCTCAGGCGAGATGATCGTCCTGTCCCAGAGCCAGTTCGCCAACTTCGCCGCCGTCCAGGCCGCCATGACCCAGTCGGGATCGAACGTGATCATCACCGTCAGCGAGACGCAGTCGCTGACGCTGAGCAACGTCACCATCGGACAGTTGACGGTGCACAATTTCGCCTTCAACGGCCCCCCCGCCGGTGCCCCGGTCTCGCCGCTCGAGGAGACTGCGTCCAAGGCGGCGAGCCTGCAGGCGTGGGACGCGGACGCCGTGACCTGGCATGACGGCCCGGCGCTGCCGCATCACGACGCAGCCCTGCCCTGGCTGCCGACCCAGATCCAGGATCACTGGGTCTAGGCGCCCGGCTCCAGCCCGGCGAACCAGTCGGCATAGATGGTGGTGCGGGCCATGTGGCGGTTCAGGTCGGGGCTGGCGTCCGTCCACCAGACGGGTCCGCGCTCGCCCAGCGCGATCTTGGCGTCGTCGACCTGCCTGCGGGCCTCGGCCATCGCCGCTGCGTCGCCGGAGCGCCGGGCCAGCCGCACGGCGTTTCGGCCCCGCATGAGGTCCGAGACCCGCTGCTGCCGTTCGGCCTCCGGCAGGGCGGGGTTGGACCTGCGCCAGAGCCGCCCCCGGACCACGAAATATCGGCCGTCCGGCGTGTCGGGATAGACCGGCGCCGTCATCCCCTCTTCCGGATGTGCTGGCGGGACAGCGCGTGATGGACAGCCGGCGCGAGCCGTTGCGCGATGAGGGCAATGCCCTGCGCATTGGGGTGGATCCGGTCGGGCTGGTTGTAGCGGGGATCCAGCGCGACGCCGTCCAGAAGGAAGGGATAGAGCGGGATGTCGTGCCGCCGTGCCACCGCCGGGAAGACGGCGTCGAAAGCGGGCGCATAGCCGGTCAGCCACGGCGGGGCGCGCATGCCGCACAGCAGCACATCCATTCCGCGGGCCAGCAGACGCGAGACGATGGCGTCGAGCGTCGCCTCGATGCGGTCGGGGGCGCGGACCTGCATCATGTCATTGGCCCCCAACGCGACGACACAAAGACGGGTGCGGGGCGGCACGGCCGTGTCGATCCGGGCCAGACCGTCGCCGGTCGTGTCGCCGTGCACGCCCGCGCCGATGACGGTCGCCGGGACGTCCAGGCGGGACAGGGCGCGCTCCAGCTGGACGGGCAGGGCCTGGTCCACGGACAGGCCGTAGCCGGCCGACAGGGAGTCGCCCAGCAGGGTCACCACCGGCCGGTCCATCGTCGGATCAGCCCTTCGCCGCCTGGCCGCCCATCTCCGTGAAGGCGGCCTGGATCACGGCCACGTCGTCGTCGTTCCCGACATCCACCGAGACCTCGATCCGCCCGTTGAGGGCCCCGTCGTTGCGCTGGGGCTGGCCGGGCGCGGCGGAGGCCTGATCCGAGCCGGAGACGTCTTCGCCGGCGGAGTTGGCGGCCCCCTCCGGCGCGACGAAGATGTCCGTACGTTCGATGCCGTGTTCCTGGACCAGACGTTCGATGGCGAGCTCGGCGTCGCGACGGGTGGCGAAGGTGGTGTTCAGCGTCTGGCTCATGGTCCGGCTCCGGTGAGGGTTGGAAGGCTGAACGCCCTGCTGTGGCGAGCGCTCCGTCGCCGCGCGGTTTTGCCCGGCCGCGGCGGGCGTGGTCGGACGACCGGGTGTCGCCGCCCTGTCTCATATCGACCCTATGCCGGACGGCTTCTGCTTCAAGGCCGACCCATGCCGCGTCTTCTGATCGTTCTGCTGACCCTTTTCCTCGCTGGCTGCGCGACCGCTCCGGCGGGTCCGCCGCAGTCTCGACCCCTGACCCTCCTGATCTCCATCGACGGGTTCCGGTCGGACTATCTGGACCGGGGCGCGACGCCGGTGCTGGCGGGACTGGCGGCCGAAGGGGCAACGGGGCCGATGCGGCCGTCGTTTCCCAGCCTGACCTTCTCGAACCACTACACGCTGGTGACCGGGCTGCATCCCGACCACCACGGCATGGTGGGCAACAATTTCGACGATCCGGTGCTGGGCCGTTTCAACCAGGCACGGAAGGAAACCGGGTGGTGGAACGAGGCCGAGCCGATCTGGGTCACGGCCGAGACGGCGGGGCTGACCGCGGCGACCATGTTCTGGCCGGGGTCGGAGACGGAAATCCGGGGGCGGCGGCCGACGTACTGGCGGCCCTATGACAGCGCGGTCAGCAATGAGGCGCGGGTGGATCAGGTGCTGGCATGGCTGGACCTGGCAGACGGGCGGCCGGATCTGGTGACGCTGTATTTCGACGTGGTGGACACGGTGGGCCATGCGACGGGGCCGGGGTCACCGGAAACCCTGGCGGCGGCGGGTCAGGTCGATGCCGCGATCGGCGGGCTGGTGCAGGGGCTGAAGGACCGGGGTCTGTATGACCGCACGACGCTGGTGATCGTGTCGGACCACGGCATGGCCCCCATCCGCCCTGACCAGACCATCTATCTGGACGATGCGCTGCCGGCGGGCGCGCTGGACGTCATCTACGCCAGCGGGGTCGCCTATCTGGCCCCGATGCCGGGTCATGAGGCGGCGGTGGATGCGGCCCTGATCGGGCGCAAAGACCACTACGAATGCTGGCGGCGTGGAGAGCTTCCGGCGCGGTTCGTGCTGGGCACCAATCCACGCGTGCCGCCGATCGTCTGCCTGGCCGACATCGGCTGGTATCTGGCAAGCCGTGCGCGGCCCCTGAGGTCACCGGGCGGGGCCCACGGGTTCGACAATGCCTCGACCGAGATGCAGGCCCTGTTCATCGCCCGTGGGCCGTCCATCCGGACGGGCGTGGTGTTGCGGGACATGGACAGCGTCGATGTGCAGCCCCTGCTGGGGCGGCTTCTGGGGATCGCGGTTCCGGTTGGGGACGGGCGTGCGGCCGATAGTCTGCCGGCCATAAGACGGTAAGACACCGCCTTGATGCGGCCCGAAATCGGTACAGATATGGGTGTCCGCTATGACTGAACCCTGGAATGCCATGAAGACCTCGACCCTCGCCCTGACCGCGGCGCTGGCTCTGGCCGCGTGCGGGAATGCCAACTCGACCAAGGCCCAGGACGGCGTGTTCGCCGAGCCGACGAACCGGACCACGCCGACCGACGTCTCGACCATGAAGCAGAGCTTCTCTCCGGTCGTGCGCGAGGCAGCCCCGGCGGTGGTGAACATCTCGGCGCGATCGATCCAGAGAGTGCAGGCGGACCCCTTCTTCCAGATGTTCGGCGGCGGGATGCCGCGGGAGCGGGTGGCGGAATCCGCCGGCTCGGGCGTGATCGTGCGGTCCGACGGCATCGTCGTGACCAACAACCACGTCATCGAGGGGGCCCAGCAGATCCGGGTCGTCCTGAATGACCGGCGCGAGTTCCCGGCCGAGGTGATCCTGGCCGACGAACGCAGCGACATCGCGGTGCTGCGGCTGACGGGGGTCACCGAGCAGCTGCCGGTCCTGGCCATCGACGACCGCGAGGAACAGCAGGTCGGCGATCTGGTGCTGGCCATCGGCAATCCGTTCGGCGTGGGCCAGACCGTGACCAACGGGATCATTTCGGCGCTGAATCGGACCGAGACGGGCATCAGCGATTCGGGCTCGTTCATCCAGACGGATGCGGCGATCAATCCGGGCAACTCCGGCGGGCCGCTGGTCGACATGGACGGCGACGTGATCGGCATCAACACGGCCATCTTCTCGCGGTCGGGGTCCTCCTCGGGGGTCGGGTTCGCGGTGCCGGCCTCGATGGTGCGGCGGGTGGTGGATTCGGCGCTGGGCGGCGCGACGGCGGTGGTGCGGCCCTGGCTGGGCGTGAAGGGCGACAGCGTGACGGCCGATATCGCGCGGTCGCTGGGTCTCGCGCGGCCGCAGGGCCTGATCGTCACCGACGTCTATGCCAACGGACCCGGCGCGCGGGCGGGACTGCGCGAAGGCGACGTCATCACCGCCATCGACGGGGCAGAGATCAACGACCAGGGCGGACTGAACTTCCGGATCGGGACGCGGGACCCCAACGATTCCGTCGCGGTGACGGTGCTGCGGGAGGGGCAGTCCCAGACGCTCAACGCCCGGGTGCAGAGCCTGCCGGGCGACGCCAAGGGCAATGGCCAGACGATCGAGCAGGGCCCGTTCGCGGGGGCGCAGGTCGCGGCGCTGAACCCGGCGCTGGCCGACCGGCTGGGCGGCGATCCCTTCGCCAGCGGCGCGATCGTCACCGACGTGGCGCGCAACAGCTATGCCTATCGCGCCAACGGCTTCCTGCCGGGCGATGTCGTGACCCAGATCGACGGGCGGCCGGTGCGCGACCTGTCGGCGATCCAGCGCGCCACGCGGGGGTCGGAGGTGTCCATGCTGCGGCAGGGCCGGGCGATGTCGGGGCGGGTGCGTTAGGCTTTGATCGGCGCGGCGATCGACCAGGTGTGACCGAACGGGTCCATGACCCGGCCGTAGCGGTCGCCCCAGAACTGGTCTGCCATCGGCATCAGCGGCACGGCCCCTGCGGTCACGGCGCGGTTCCACCATTCGTCGGCGTCGTCGACCTGGAGGTGCAGGGCCACGCCGACGGGCACGATGTCCGATGCGTTGCCGTATTCGGGGAACTCGTCCGAGATCATCACGACGCCGTCGTTGATCAGCAGCCGGCTGTGGAGCACCCGCTCGCCGTCGTCGGCGAGGTTGCGGAACAGCTCCTCGGCCCCGAAGGCGGCGCGGTAGAACTCCACTGCCGCCTGACCGCCGCGCGACGGGATGGTCAGATAGGGGATGACGCCGCCGGTCGGGGCCGCAGGGGTCTGATCGGTCATCGTCTGTCCTTTGTCCGGGCGCGCGAGCGACCTACATAGCGTCATGAGCGATCTTTTCGAAGCCTCCGGCATCCATCCTCCCGACGCGCCCCTGGCCGACCGGCTGCGGCCCGCGTCGCTGGACCAGGTGGTGGGGCAGGATCATCTGCTGGGCGAGGGCGGGCCGATCCGGCGGATGATCGAGGCCGGACGCCTCGGATCCATGATCCTGTGGGGGCCGCCAGGGACCGGCAAGACGACGATCGCGCGCCTGCTGGCCAAGGCAGCCGGCTATCAGTACCAGCAAATTTCGGCCGTGTTCTCGGGCGTGGCGGACCTGAAGAAGGCGTTTGAACAGGCGCGGGTCCGGCGGGCGGCCGGGCAGTCGACCTTGCTGTTCGTGGACGAGATCCACCGCTTCAACCGCGCCCAGCAGGACGGCTTCCTCCCGTTCGTGGAGGAGGGGGTGGTGACCCTGGTCGGGGCCACGACGGAGAACCCGTCGTTCGAGCTGAACGGGGCGCTGCTGTCGCGCAGCCAGGTCTTCGTCCTGAAACGGCTGGACGATGCGGCGTTGAATCAACTGTTGATTCGCGCTGAGGCGGAGGAGGGTCTCCCCCTGCCGCTGACGCTCGAGGCGCGTCAGGCGCTGCTGGCCCTCGCCGACGGGGATGGTCGATACCTGCTGACCATGGCCGAGACGCTGTTCGCCCTGCCGCCCGAGCCGCTGGACGTCCAGGCCCTGGCGGCGACGCTGCAGCGGCGGGCTCCGGCTTACGACAAGTCGAGAGAAGAACACTATAACCTCATATCTGCGCTGCATAAATCGGTGCGGGGATCGGACCCGGATGCGGCCCTGTACTGGCTGGCGCGGATGTTGAACGGCGGCGAGGATCCGCTGTATCTCGCCCGCCGGATCGTGCGGATGGCGGTCGAGGACATCGGCGAGGCGGACCCGCTGTCGCTGCTGGTCGCCAATGCGGCCAAGGACACCTACGACTTCCTCGGCAGCCCCGAGGGCGAACTGGCGCTGGCCCAGGCGGTGGTCCATCTGGCGACCGCGCCCAAGTCGGTCGGGGTGTACGAGGCCTTCAAGGCGGCGAAACGGGCGGCGGCCGAGACGGGCTCGCTGATGCCGCCGGCCCATATTCGCAACGCCCCGACGAAGCTGATGAAGTCGCTCGGATACGGCAAGGGCTACCAGTACGACCCCGACACCGAGGAGGGGTTCTCGGGCGCGAACTTCTTCCCCGACGAGATGGACCGGCGTGTCTTCTATAAACCGAAGGGCGAGGGGCACGAGGAGAAGGTCAAGGCCCGTCTGGAACGCTGGGCGGCGATGCGGGCGGCGAAGTCGGGCACGAGCTGACGCGGTCGAGGTTGCCCGTACGGCCCAGAGGCGTATCGTCGTTCCCCGGACATCCTTGGGAGGGGACGATGGTCAGCATCATGAGCGACACGCGGTCGGGGCGGACGCCCTGGCATTACTGGGTGGTCGGGGTGATCGGGCTGCTGTGGAACAGCTATGGGCCCTTCGACTACACGATGACGCAGACGGGCGGAGACGCGTATCTGCGCGGGGTCGGCATGACCGATCCCCAGATCGCCTATCTCCATGCGATGCCGGTCTGGATGACGGGCGTCTGGGCCATCGGCGTGTGGGCCGGGCTGCTGGGGGCGATCCTGCTGCTCGCGCGGCGCAGGCTGGCCTTTCCGGTGTTCGTGGCGTCGCTGGCGGCGTTTCTCATCAGCCTGGTCTATAGCTATGGCCTGTCGAACGGGGCGGCGGTCATGGGCGACACGGCCCTGATCATGAATGGGGTCATCCTCGCGGGGTGTCTGTTCCTCGTCTGGTATTCGCGGATGATGGCGGCGCGGGGTTTCCTGCGCTGATTGCAGACGCCTGATCTGAACCGAAAACCGCTTACACTTTTCGGGATCAGGCTCTAACTCCGGGCGTGTGACCCTGAGAACCCCCGTATCCCTGACCGAAGACGAGATCGCCGCCGTAAGGTCGTGGGTGATCCACGAGGATGCCTCGGTGATCGCCTTCGCCAAACCGGCGGGGCTGTCGAGCCAGGGCGGGCGGATCCAGGCGCATACCCTGGACGACCTGCTGTGGGCCTTCGCGCGGTCGAACGGGAAGCGGCCGGAGCTGGTGCACCGGCTGGACCGGGACACCTCCGGTGTCATCCTCGCGGCGAAGACCAAGCCGGCGGCGAGCTTTCTGGGCAAGGCGATCCAGGCGCACCGGCTGACCAAGACCTATCTGGCGCTGGTCTCGGCCGCGCCCGAGCCGCCCCAGGGCGACATCAATGTGCCGCTGGTGCGCCAGGAGATCGGGCGCGAGAGCTACATGCGGGTCGCGGCCTTCGACACCAAGGGGGCACAGGGATCGCGCAGCCGGTACCGGACCCTGGCGTCCAGCGACGACGGGGCCCTGGTCGAGCTTCAGCCGTTCACCGGCCGGATGCACCAGCTGCGGGTGCACATGGCGCACATCGGGCGGCCGCTGATCGGGGACGTCCGCTATGGCGGGGCCCTGACGGCGGGGGGGCGGGCCGCGCCCCGGCTGATGTTGCATGCAGTGTCATTGACGTTCCCGCATCCCGAAGGCGGGGAACGGACGGTGACCGCGGGCCTGCCTGAGGATTTCAGCGCGCTGGCAGCGTCTCTCGATCTGGGATCGGGCTGGCCGAAGGGTTGAAGGCGACTTCGGTGCTGCTGTGGGTGAACCCCAGGGCGCGCAGCCGTTCGGCGCTACCGGCTGGCGCGTCCAGGGCGATCATGGCGCGGAACGATCGTTTCAGCGACTCGCTGCGGGAGGCCAGCAGCCGCACGGTCTGCATGGCCTGGGTCCCCTGACGCGATAGCGGCACTGTCAGACCGGCGAAGCCGATGCCGGCGAACGGAGTCAGGGACCCGTGTCGTTCGGGAAGGCGCGCCAGGGCACCGCGACAGAGGGTGCGGGCCATGGACACGGCCTCGTCCATCCGGCTGGGCGGCGTTCCGAGGTCCATGTCGATGATCTCGAACAACCCGCCGGTCTTCAGCGCCACACTGCCGGCTCTATGGGCGATCAGCGCGGCACGCCCGCGCCGGTTCAGCAGGGTTCGATACGAGACGGGAATGATCAGGGCGACGTAGCCGGCGGCCTGGTCGCCCATGGCGAACAGGGAGGCATAGTCCAGGCTGGCCTCGTCGATCCGGATCAGATCGGCGTCCGTCAGATCGTCCCGTCCGGATGCGTCGAGCACCATGTTCGTCTCGGTATCCACGATGGCCTGGGACAGGTGGAGCGCCGTCAGCACGCCATGCTGAAGGCTGGTGACCGGCCGGGGCGCGAAGTCCACGCGCAGCACGCGCCCCGACACCGACTTGAAAAGCAGGGGATTCTTCTCGGCCTCGCGAACCGGGTCCGGGGCCATGGCGGCCGACGACCGGGGGGCATCCTCCAGCTTGGGAATGCGGGTCGGGTCCAGGCTACTGCTGACGACTTCGCCGTCCCGGATATCCTCGACCCGACGCAACCGGATGTCGGCACGGTCGAGGTGGCCGATGAAGTGCAGGAGCACCTCCTCCAGCACGCGCAGACAGACCGCCTGGGCTGCGCTGGCATAGTCGGTGACGACCGCCACCAGAAAAGTGGTGTCATCGACGCGGAGCAGCAGGTCGTGCGGCCCCAGCCTCTCCTGCAGCTTCTTTGCCGTGAACTCCCAGACGAGTTCCTGCTTGCGGGCCCACATCGGCCCGGCCCGGTCACGGATGGCGTCCAGCCCGATCAGGTTGACGCAGCCGTTGGCCAGCAGTTCGGAACCCTGCAGCGCGTGAAGGCTTTCGGACAATGAACCGGCGCTGAAGGTTTGCATGGCCGGATAGTCCTCGCTTCGAAGCCGGCTTCCGATTTTTGACAAACACACGCCCCGAACAAAAATGGGTACTGACATGTCCAAGCGCTTCAATCCCAATCGCGTTGCCTTGGCGGGCGTAATCGCAACCGTCGTCCTGACCACCTCTGCCTGCGCCAGCCTGGCCCCCTACGGACCCCAGGGCGGACCGGGCGGTCAGGGCTATGCCGAGCAGCGGATCGAAAGCGACCGATATCGCGTCAGCTACAACGGCGTGGGGGCCCCGGGTCCGGTCGCGGACATGGCCCTGTTGCGCGCCGCCGACCTGACGATCGAGCAGGGCTATGACTGGTTCGAGGTGACCCAGCGCTACATCAACGGTCGCCCAGACAGCGCAGGCGGATTCCGGCCCAGCGTCTCGGTCGGGGTCGGCTCCAGCTCGGGTCGATATGGCGGATACCGCTATTCGGGCACGAGCACGGGCGTCGGCGTCGGGCTGAATTTCCAGGGACCGTCCCCGACCTCGACGGTGCTCGAGGTCCGGCTGGGACGCGGGGCCAAGCCGGACAGCGTGGAGGCCTACGACGCGCGCGAGGTGCGTTACAGCCTCAGCGGCCGCGGGTAAGCGCGCGGTATTCGACCAGGCGTTCCTTGTCGCGCCGGACCTGGTCGCCGACGGTGTTGTCGACGTCCAGCGAGGCGTAGCGGACCCAGCCGTCGACGCCCAGCTTGTCCTTCACGGCCGCCGTTGGCGTCTGCCAGCGGAAGAAGGACAGCCACGACACCAGCACGGCGAGGACGAGGGCGATGCCCTGCAGGACCCGGAAGCCGCCTTCGTTGCCGGCCGGCGCCGGCCAGAAGGCGAACACGGCGATCCAGACCAGCAGCACCAGCGGCGTCGTGATCCGGCCGACCCAGCGCATCCAGTAGCGCTCGCGACGGGTGCGCCACAGGGTCATCTGGGCGAACTTTTCCAGATACTCCATGCGCGCGCCGATCCACAGGACCAGCCGGGTCAGGAAGAGGGCGCGGATGCCCCAGCCCTTGCCGTCCGTGGCGAACTGGGTCTCGGCCTGGTCAGACAGGGCGCGGGCGTTCGTGAACAGGTTCTGGAGTTCGCGGGTGCGCTGCACGACCTCGCGGGACAGCTCATAGGAATCGTTCTCCAGCCGGAAGCGGTACTGGACGAACAGGATCGACGACACGCCGAAGAAGATGCCGAGGGTCACGAGCATGCCGAGGACGGCAAGACCGAGCCCCTGGGGCTGGCCGCCCGTCCATTCGGCGAAGAGGCCGGGGCCGAGAACGGCGAGGGCGGCAAAGGCGATGAGGGCCATTGCCTGCGTCAGGCGCTTGGTGATCACATGAACGCGCAGAGCGTTGAACACGCGGCGGCCGTAACCGTAGATTCGGCCCCGGATGTCGGCGTCGGCGGGGAAGCGCTCCTCGATCTGTCGATTGAACAGGACGTGGAAGCGGTCCGGCTTGTTCTCGGTCTCCCAGAACGGAAAGATGTCGAGCGGCTGGTTGAAATACTGGTCGATGTTGGCCGAGATCACCCGGATCGCCTCGGGATCCATGGTGAAATAGTCGCTCTCCTGGATCGGACGCAGGATGCCGTCGTCCGAGGTCGTCGGGTTCGGCTGGGGCGGCGGCGTGGCCGGCGGAGGCGTGCGCGGGATGGTGTCGGCCGGCGGCGCAAGGGGAGCCTCCGGCGTATGCGGGATCGGTTCCACGGACGGATGCGGCGCGTGAGGATCGTCGTGTGACATGAGAAAGGCCGTGAACCCCTGCGAACTCTGACCCGGCAGTATGACAGACCCCGCCGCCGGGCGGACGGTGTTCTCTCGCGACGCGAAGCTGGATATCGCCGTTAACCGTAGCAGGCGGCAAGTGACGTTTTGGTCAGGTAATCCTGCCCCGTTGGGCGAAGGCAGCCGCTGAACCCGATGCCAATGGGTGGGCAGGCTCCCTGGCCACGCGAGCCCGGACAGTGGATAAGCGCACCCAGCTCGGTCTAGAGCGGCCAGCGCGCCATCGCCGCAGCGAACCCCACCAGCGGGAGCAGCAGCAGGACCTCGATCCGGACCCAGAGGGCCGTGCGGGCGACCGCGGAAGGGGGCGGGCGGAAGCCGGCGTCGGCCTTCAGCGCCCGGCCCCATTTGATGAACTGGATCGTCGGCATGACAGACAGAAGGACGATGACGGCGAAGGTCGCGATCTTGGCCCAGAAGAAGGGGTTGGCCTCGTACGCCACCCAGCCTTTGGCCCCCCAGACGATGCGGGCCACGCCCACGGCGACGACCAGGGCGGCCACCCCGCCGTAGCCGCCGTCTAGCTTCGTCAGGCGCGCGACCGGCACCGGGTCGGCGCGCAGATAGGCCAGCTCCATCGCCAGCATGATCGCCAGTCCGAACACCAGCAGGTGGTGGACGATGGCCAGGACCAGATCGAGCATGGACGCCTCCCTGTGCTTTCGGCGATTGCGCGCTATAAGCCCCCGATCATGACACGATTTCTGCTGGTCGCCATCGGCGGGGCCCTGGGCTCCATGGCGCGCTATGGCGTGGGGCTGGCGGCCGGGCGGCTGTTCCCGGCCGGGGCCTGGCCGTGGGGGACGCTGGCGGTCAATGTCGTCGGCGGTCTGGCGATGGGCCTGCTGGTCGGTTGGATAGGCCTGCGGGCCGAGGCGTCGCAGGAGACCGTGCGAGTGTTCGCCGCCGTCGGCATCCTCGGCGGGTTCACGACCTTCAGCGCCTTCTCGCTGGAGACGGTGCTGATGATCGAGCGGCGGGACTATGGAATGGCGGCGGCCTATGTAGGGCTGTCGGTGGTGCTGGCGATCGCGGCGCTGATGGCGGGATTGATGATGGCGCGACGGGCGTTTGGAGCGGCATTGTGAGTTACGATCCCAAGGAAACCACACCCGCCGCGCCGGAGCCCAAGGGGCCGGTCGGCGCGCGCGAGGCCCAGATCCTGTATGTCGCCGAGGCCGAGGACGGCATCCGGCTGGACCGCTGGTTCCGCCGGCGCTGGCCGCATCTGTCGAACATCCAGGTGCAGAAGATGGCGCGCGGGGGCCAGATCCGCGTCGACGGGGCCCGCATCAAGCCCGAGGGACGGCTGACGGCGGGCGCGGCCGTGCGGGTGCCGCCGATCCCTGAGCCCATCGTGCGCGCGCCGGGCGAGCATATGGCGTTGACCCCCGCCGACATCGCCTTCGCCAAGTCCATGGTCATCTATGAGGACGATCTGGTGATCGCCCTGAACAAGCCGTGGGGCCTGGCCGTGCAAGGGGGCACCAAGACGACGCGCCACGTCGACCGGCTGCTGTCGGCCTGGGGCGAGGGGATGGAACGCCCGCGGCTGGTGCACCGGCTGGACCGGGACACCTCGGGCGTCCTGCTTCTGGGCAAGGGACCGGAGGCTGCCAAGCGGCTGGCGGGGGCGTTCGCGCGGCGTCAGGCCAAGAAGACCTACTGGGCCATCGTGATGGGTCTGCCCAAGCCCGCCGACGGCCAGATCAGCGTTCATCTGAAGAAGTCGGGCATCAACGACTACGAGATCATGCGTCCCGCCGACCCGAAGGACCCGGGGGCCGAACCGGCCGAGACCGCCTATGCCGTGATCAGCCATGCGGCGCAGCGCGCGTCGTGGATGGCGCTGCGACCCTTCACCGGCCGGACCCACCAGTTGCGCGCGCACATGAAGGCGATCGGCCATCCCATCCTGGGCGATCCAAAATACGGCGACGACGCCTCGACCCAGCTGAGCGGGCCCTTGAAGCTGCAGTTGCACGCGCGGCGGATCGAACTGGACCATCCGGCGGGCGGGACGCTGGTCGTGGAAGCCCCGATCAGCGCCGAGCTGCGGGCCGGCTTCGAGCATTTCGGCTTCGACGAGAACGAGTCGGACCACGATCCCTTCGCGGGGGTGAGGCGGCAGCGATGATGGCAATCCTCACCCGTAGGGGGAGGGGGACCGCCGCGCGCTTGCGCGGGGGTGGAGGGGGCTCGCCCCACACTCCGGCATTCGCGGTAGGCCCCCTCCGTCACGGCGCGAAGATGCGCCGCGCCACCTCCCCCAATGGGGGAGGATTTCGATGAAGCGCCCTCTGGCGGTCTTCGACATCGACGGGACCCTGGTCGACAGCCGCGCGTCGATCCTGCAGGCGGCGACCGAGGCGGCGCGGGATCTGGGCCTGCCCGATCCCCACTATGACCGGGTGCGCCAGATCGTGGGCCTGAGCCTGCCGCATGCCCTGGCCGTGCTGGAGCCGGACCTCGGCCCGGCCGAGCTGGAGCGGTTCACCGAGGCCTTCCGGGCCAGCTTCGGGCGGATGTTCGACGCGGGCCACGAGGAGCCGCTCTATCCCGGGGCCCTGGACACGCTACGTCGCCTGCATCGCGACGGCTGGCGGCTGTCGCTGGCGACGGGGCAGAACCGGCGCGGCGTGGCGCGGAACCTGGCGCGCGAAGGTTGGGGCGAACTGTTCGTATCCTCCCACTGCGCCGAGGACGGCCCCGGCAAGCCCGATCCGGCCATGCTGCACGCCGCGATGACGGCGGCCGGGGCCGGCGCGGCCGACACCATCATGATCGGCGACACGGCCCATGACATCTCGATGGCGCTGAATGCCGGGGTCCGGCCGCAGGGCGTCGCCTGGGGGTTTCATACGCCCGAGGAACAGATCGCGGCGGGCGCACCGCATGTCGCCACCGACTTCGCCGACCTGGAGGTCGCGCTGGACCGTTTCGCCTCGAGAGCCTTCGCATGAGCCATATCCCGCCGCTGGACCCGCGCGTCGCCGCCAAGAAGGGGTTTCGCGAATCCGAGGAACGGCTGAAGCGGTTCTGGAAGGACGCGTCCGTTGCGCCGGACGGAGAGGGCCATGTCGTCCTGCTGGACGGGCGGGCCCCCAAGACTCCGGCCCATGCCCGAATGGTCCTGCCGACCGAGGCGGCGGCGCGACTGGTCGCCGACGAGTGGGCGGCCCAGGGCGAGTTCATCGAACCGGGCACCATGCCCGCCACCCGGCTGGCGGCCACCGCCATCGACCGGGTCAGCCAGACGCGCGAACCCGTAGCCGACGAGATCGCCTCCTATGTGGGGTCAGACCTGCTCTGCTACCTGGCTGAACACCCGACCAATCTGGTCGCCGAGCAGGCGCGGGACTGGGCCCCGTGGCGGCACTGGGCGGGGGCCGAACTGGGCGTCCATGTCGAGGCCACCCAAGGCATCATCCACCGGCCCCAGCCGCCGGAAACCCTCGCCCGGGTGAAGACCCTGGCGCTCGAGCTGGACGACTTCGCCCTGACGGGGCTGGCGACGGCCGTCCCGCTGTTCGGCAGCGCGATCCTGGGACTGGCCGTGCAGCGCGGTGCCCTGTCGGGCGCGGCTGCGTTCGAGATCAGTCGCCTGGACGAGGCCTTCCAGGAGCGACAGTGGGGCGTCGACGCCGACAATGCCGAACGCACGGAGGCCCGCCGCGCGGAGGCCGCGCTGCTGGACCGGTGGTTCCGGGCGCTCTAGGGCGTTTGTCGGCTGAGTTGGCGCGGCCGTCGCTCAGGTTCATCACAGCGAGCACAGCGAGGTCACGGAGGACACGACGGGACCGAGCGGTAGTCGCGCTCGTCGATCGCTCCTGGCACCGCAACGAGACCGGGGGCGGCGTCGCCGCCGAGCCTCGCTTCGGCGGACGTTGCTCAGAAGGAAGGGCCCGGCGGTGGTGCCGCAGTCCTGATCCCGTTGTGCTCGCCGTGGCCCGCTGTGGTCGCTGTGATGAACCGCTCGCTGGACATCCCTGCGTCAACCGGAGCGCTGAGGGTTCTGGCCCCTAGCCGTTCGGCTTCTTCTTGTTCTTGAACGGCTTCTTGTCACCCGCGGGCTTGGCGGCCGGCTTGCCGCGCGCGTCCTTGGCGGCCCAGGGGCGGTCGCCGCCCTTGGGTTTGCCCTTCCACGGCTTTTCGCCGGGGGCTGAGGGCGTGGCATCCGAGGCCGGAGTCCAAGGGGTCTTCGGACGATCCGGGTCGTCCCGCTTGACCCACGGCTTCTTGCCCTCGGGCGTCGGGGCGTCGGCTGTGCGTTTCACCCAGGGCTTCTTCGCCGGGGCGTCACCGGTCTCGACCTTGCCGGCCCAGGGCGTGCGCTCGACCGCTTCGGGATTGTCGCGTTTGACCCAGGGCTTCTTCTCGCCGGTCGGAGCGCCCTCGCGCTTGACCCACGGCTTCTTCTCGAAGGGCGGCTTGTCGCCACGGGGTGCGCGGTCGCCCTCGGTCTTGTTGGCCCAGGGCTTGCGCTCGGCGCGCTCCGGGCGCTCGCCGCCGACGGGCGTCTTGTCCCAGCGGCTGGCGGGGCGCTCCTTGGGCCCGGGCGCGACGGCGTCCTGAACGGTCACGCCGTCCTCCGTCGAGGCGGCCACGGCGGCCTTGAACTTGGCCTTGGCCTCCTTGGTGATCTCGAACTTGGTCTCGCGGTCGAAGATCTTGATCGAGCCGATGTCGCGCTTGGTCACATGGCCGATGCGGCAGATGGTGGGCAGCAGCCATTTCGGGTCGGCGTTCTTGTCGCGGCCGATGTTGATGCGGAACCAGGCCATCTCGCCGCCGCGGGCGAAGTCCTGGAACGGGGCGTCGGTCTGGCCGCGGTCGTTCTTTCCGGTCTCCTGCTGTCGCTTCATGCGGTCGTCGTCATAGACGTCTTCCGGCGCGGGCAGCTTCTGGCGATAGAGGCGGATCAGAGAGGCGGCGACCTGTTCGGGCGTGGTGCGCTCCAGCAGCAGACGGCCCAGTTCCAGCGCCTCGGCGTCCTCGACGGGGGCGGTCAGGGCCGGGTCGGCCAGCAGGCGTTCGCGGTCCTTCTCCAGGATCATCTCGGCGCTCGGCGGTCCCGACCATTCGGCGACGATCGCGGCCGACTGCAGCATCAGCTCGACCTTGCGGCGGCGGGTGTAGCTGACCAGCAGGACGGAGACGCCCTTCTTGCCGGCGCGCCCGGTGCGGCCCGAACGGTGCAGCAGGCCGGCCTTGTTGACCGGGATCTCGGCGTGGATGACCAGACCCAGATCGGGCAGGTCCAGACCGCGAGCAGCCACGTCGGTGGCGACGCAGACGCGGGCATGGCCGTCGCGCAGGGCCTGCAGCGCCTCGGAACGGGCGCTCTGGGTCAGTTCACCGGACAGGCCGACGACCGAGAAGCCGCGCTCGCGCAGGGAGGCGGTCAGGTGCTTCACCCGCTCGCGCGTGTTGGCGAACACCAGGGCGCCGGGAGCCTCGAAGTACCGGAGCACGTTGACGACCGCGAGTTCGATCTCGTTGGGGGCGCAACGGATGGCCTTGTATTCGATGTCGGCGTGGGACTTGTTGCCGGCGACGGTGTCGATGCGGATCGCGTCGCGCTGGTAGGTCTTGGCCAGCTGGACGATGTCGCGGGCCAGGGTGGCACTGAACATCAGGGTGCGGCGGGTCGGCGGCGCGGCGTCGAGGATGAAGGTCAGGTCTTCCTGGAAGCCCATGTCCAGCATCTCGTCGGCCTCGTCGAGGACGACGGCGCGGGCCTCGGACAGGTCCAGCGCGCCGCGCTCCAGGTGATCGCGCAGACGGCCGGGCGTGCCGACGACGATGTGGGCTCCGCGCTCGAGCGCCCGACGCTCGACCTTGGGGTCCATGCCGCCGACGCAGGAGACGATGCGCGCTCCGGTCTGGGCATAGAGCCAGGTCAGCTCGCTGGCGACCTGCTGGGCCAGTTCGCGGGTGGGGGCGATGACGAGGGCCAGGGGCGCGCCGAAGTCGGTAAACCGCTCGGCCTCGCCCAGCAGGGTGGGGGCGAGCGCCAGGCCGAAGGCGACCGTCTTGCCCGACCCGGTCTGGGCCGAGACCAGAAGGTCGCGTCCGCTTTCGGCATCGACGCTGCCGTCCTCCGACAGGGCGGCTTCCAGCACGGCGGCCTGGACAGGCGTCGGCTCGGCATAGCCGCGTTCGGAGAGGGCGCGGTCGAGCGCGGGATGACTGGCGGGGAAGGGCATATGAATTCCGTAGTGCGCTTCGCCCGGATTGGCGAGGCGTGAGCGTCTTTGGGTCGTTTCGGGAGGGCGGGGCGTATGCTCCCCGATCAAGGCCGAATGGTGGTGGTGGCCGAAAGATGTCGGAATCTGACCCCGGTTACGCGACGGGATGACAGCGAAGCTTCCCACGGGCAGTGTGCCGCCGGTATTCGGGGGAATCTTTATGCGCAAGCTTCTGTTTTCGACGGTCCTTTCGGTCAGCCTCGCGGGTGGACCGCTGTTGACCGGGCCGGTCTGGGCCCAGACCCAGCTGCGGCCGGGCGGACAGGTGCAGGGCGAGCTGGCGCGCGGCGACGACCAGCTGGACTCGGGCGAGTTCATCGACGTCTACGAGGTTCAGGGTCGCGCGGGTCAGCCTCTGGCGGTGACGATGCGCTCGGACGACTTCGACACCTATCTGATGGTGCGCGGGCCCGGCGACTTCGAGGAAGACAACGACGACGGCGGCGACGACGGCACCAACTCCATGCTGGACGTGCGTCTGCCGGTCGACGGCACCTACCGGATCACGGCCACCAGCTACGAGTCCGGCGAAAGCGGTCGCTATTCCATCAGCCTGGGGACCGGCGGTGGCAACGGCCCGCGGGGCGGCGGCGGTGGAAACACGGGGGGCAACGCAGGCGGCGGTGTCCTGTCGGCCGATCGCCCGGCCTCCGGCGCGCTCGCGTCGGGCGACCGCACCCTGTCGACCGGAGAGTTCGCCGATGCGTGGAGTTTCCCGGTCCGGCGTGGCCAGACCTATTCGGTCAGCCTGAACGCCAGCGACTTCGATCCCTATCTGATCCTGCGCGGACCAGGCGGGCTGTCGGAGGACAACGACGACGACACCGGCCAGCGCGGGACCCGCAACAGCCGGATCCGCTTCACCGCGCCCGCCGACGGGACAGTCAACGTCTCGGCTACCAGCTTCGAAAGCGGCGAGACCGGCCGCTACCAGATCGCGCTGGAGGAAGGCGGACGGGGATCTTCGACCGGGCAGGGACGTCCGCCGCAGGGGGCCTATCAGCCGCCCGAGCGTCCGGTGCAGGGGGCCATCACGGTCGGCCAGACGGTGAACGGCTCGCTGGCGCGCGGCGACCGCCAGCTGGACTCGGGCGAATACATCGACACCTACACCGTGCGCGGACGCCGGGGGCAGCAGCTGGACCTGCGCCTGACCGGCAACGGCTTCGACCCCTACCTCGCCATCCAGGGGCCCGGCGGGCTGTCGGAGTTCAACGATGACGACTCCGAGGGCGACGGCCTGAACAGCCGACTGTTCGTGACCCTGCCGGCCGATGGCGAATACCGGATCACGGCCACCAGCTACGAGGCCGGGGAGGCCGGCGACTATCGCCTGAGCGTCGTGCCGGCGACCGGCCGCCAGCAGGCCGGACGGCCGCAGCAGGACAGCTATGTCGAGAACGATCGCGGCCGCCAGGATGTGGCCGGCGGCACGATCCGGGTCGGCGATACCGTCGGCGGCAGCCTGCAGTCGGGCGACGATCAGCTGGACAGCGGCGAATACGTCGACACCTTCACCTTCCGGGGCCAGCGCGGCCAGCGGGTGGCGGCCGAGCTGACGTCCTCGGCCTTCGACGCCTATGTCCTGCTGACCACGCCCTCGGGCGAGCAGCTGGAGAACGACGACGGCGAGGACGGCACCAACAGCCGCCTGGACACCGTCCTGTCGGAAGACGGCGAATACACGGTGGCGGTTACCAGCTATCAGCCCGGCGAGACGGGATCCTACCGGTTCAGCGTGACGCCCAGCATGGGATCGCAGCGCCAGGCGGCGGTTCAGGGTGGCCCGCGGGTGTTCGCCATCATGGTCGGCATCTCCGACTACGGCGATGAGGCCAACAACCTGCCCTACACCGACGAGGACGCCGAGAAACTGGCCGAGACACTGGACCGCGAGGGCGTCCTGAACGCCTCCAGCGTGGTCCTGACCAATGCCGAGGCGACGGTGGCGGGCGTGCGTCGCGCCTTCACCGAGGTCGCGCGCGAGGCCGGGCCCGACGACATGTTCCTGTTCTTCTTCTCTGGCCACGGCAGCCAGGAAGATTCGGTCACCAGTGCCCAGGAACCCGACGGTCGCACCGAGTCCATCATCCTGACCGACGGAGAGATCACGGACACCGAAATGGCGCGGCTGTTCAACAGCCTGGATACCCGGCTGTCGCTGCTGGTGCTGGACAGCTGTTTCTCGGGCGGCTTTGCGCGGAACGTCGTCGATCGGCCGGGAGTCATGGGCCTGTTCAGCTCCGAAGAGGACCTGACCAGCGCGGTGGCCGACAAGTTCGAGGCCGGTGGATACCTGTCCCACTTCCTGCGCGCGGGGTTGGCGGGTGAAGGCGACGGCGACGGCGACGGGGCGGTGACCGCCGGCGAACTGGCCACCTATCTGCGGGCCCAGTTCGTGGCCGAGGTTCAGGGCGTCGAGTCCGAGACCATGGAAGGCCAGCGCAATTACCAGAACCTGGTCATCGACCGGGGCGGGGTGCAGATCGACGATATCGTGGTGCGGCTGGCGTCCAACGGCTCGTATCGCGGCGGACTCTGACGGAGGGCCCGCCGTGGCTCAGGCGGCGGGCTCCAGCGCTACCGCCTTCATCGAGACGGCGAGGTCCGTCAGTTTGGCGACATCGACCGGCGTGCGCCGTCCGATCATCTGTTTGCCGGCCATGAACTCGGGCGGGGCGTTGACCGCCTCGACGCAGACGATGCGGTCTTCGCACAGGTGGAAGACGGCGAACCGGCCGGTCGCGGGATCGCCGCGCACCACGGTCCGGTCTGCCGCCTGCGGCAGGCCCGCGATCTGAAGCTTCAGGTCGTACTGGTCCGACCAGAACCAGGGCACTTCCGGCGCGACCTGGGCGCGGCCGACGATCGCGTGCGCGGCCTGTCGGGCCTGCTCGAGGGCGTTGGGCACGCTTTCCAGCCGTAACGTCAGGCCATGGACGGGCACGGGGCGGACCGTGACGTCGCCGATGGCGTAGATGGACGGATCCGAGGTTCGCGCCGTCTCATCGACGACGATGCCGCCGGAGCCCGCCGGGTCGCAGGCCAGACCGGCTGCGCGGGCCAGACCGTCGTTGGCCAGGGCCCCGACCCCGACCAGGATGACATCGGCCTCGACCAGTGTACCGTCCGCGAGCCGCACGCCGCCGTCCTCGAAGGCCGCGACCTCGACGTCCAGGCGGATGTCGACCCCCTCGGCCCGGTGTCGCGCGGTGAAGAAGGCCGACAGGGGCTCGGACGCGACGCGCTTCAGCACCCGGTCCAGCCGCTCCAGCAGAACGACCTCGGCGCCCAGCGCACGCGCCGAGGCCGCCGCTTCCAGCCCGACATAGCCGCCACCGACGATCACCAGCCGACGGCCGGGTCCGAGCTGGCCCTTGAGGCGCTCGGCATCAGCCAAGGTGCGAAGCTCGATCAACTCGGACCGGTCCGCGCCCGGGATCGGCAGGCGGCGACCCGTCGAGCCGGTGGCCAGGATCAGGGTGTCGTAGGTCTCCACGCTGCCGTCCGACAGGGTGACGGTGCGCGCGGCCGGTGAGACGGCGGAGACGACGACACCGGTGCGCAGGGTGATGCCCTGTTCGGCGTAATAGCTCTCGGGCCGCAGCAGCAGGGACTCCAGATCCGCCTCGCCCTTCAGCCAGGCCTTGGACAGGGGCGGGCGCTGGTAGGGGAGCGCGGGCTCGTCGCCCAGCAGGACGATCTCCCCCTCGAAGGCCGAGGCCTTCAGCAGGGCCGCGGCGGATCCGCCCGCGTGACCGGCACCGACGATGACGACCTTCATGGCTGGGTCCTATTCGGCATCCGGCTGACGGTCCGGGTGGGTCTCGGAAAAGGCGGGCAGGGCCAGGCAGGCGGTCTCGATGGCGGACAGGCGCGGCCAGCGCAGCTCCACGCCGAACCGGCGGGCATTGGCCATCTGGGGCACCAGACAGATGTCGGCCAGGGTCGGGGTGTCGCCGAAGGCGAAGGGACCGGGCCGATCGGCGGCGAGGGTTTCCAGCGCGTCGAAGCCGCCGGAAATGACCTCGCGTGCCCAGCCACGGGTGTCGTCCTGGGTCTGGCCCCGGGCCTGCAGCGCCTTCAGCACCCGCAGGTTCTGGACCGGATGGATGTCGCAGGCGATGACCTGGGCGAAGGCGCGCACGCGCGCGCGGTCGAGCGGTGCCCCCGGCAGCAGGGGCGGTTCGGGATGGGCCTCGTCCAGATACTCGCAGATGGCCAGGGACTGGGTCAGGACCGCCCCGTCGTCCAAGACCAGGCTGGGGATCAGGCCCTGCGGATTGACGGCCTTGTAGGCCGGCGACAGCTGCTCGCCCTTGCCCAGGTGCTGGAACCGGGTCTCGACCGGCAGGCCCTTGAGATGAAGCGCGATGCGGACGCGCCAGGCCGCCGAGGAGCGGAAATAGCCGTGCAGGATCATGGTCGGAGCCTCAGTGCGCGGCGGGGCCGACGGTGACGGTCAGGGTGCCGAGGCCCTCGATCGCCGCGACGAGCGTGTCGCCGGGCACGACCGGGCCGACGCCCGCGGGCGTGCCGGTGTAGATCAGGTCGCCCGGCTCGAGCCGGTAGAATTTCGACACATGGGCGATGATCTCGGGCACCGACCAGATTTGGTCGGCCAGGTCGCCCGCCTGACGGGGCTGGCCGTTGATGCTCAGCGTGATGGACCCGGACGCAGGATCGAAGCCGGCGGCGGGGTGGATCGGCCCCAGCGGCTTGGAGGCTTCCACGTTCTTGGCGGCATCCCAGGGACGTCCGGCTTCCTTGGCAGCGGCCTGAAGGTCCCGGCGGGTCATGTCGAGGCCGATTGCATAGCCATGGACCAGGGCCAGGGCGTCGGCGGGGGCCACATCGCGACCGGGCGCGCCGATGGCGACGACCAGCTCGACCTCGTGGTGATAGTCGGCGGTCATGGGCGGATAGGCGATCACGCTGCCGTCCGGGACCACGGTCTCGGCCCAGGCGGTGAAGAAGAACGGCGGCTTGCGGTCCGGATTTCCGCCCATCTCGCGCGCATGGGCGGCGTAGTTCTGGCCGATGCAGAACAGGCGACGCACGGGGAACTGCTCGCCGGTGGTGGTGGGGGCGAGGACGGGCGGGGCGGAGGGGAAGGTCAGGGTCACTGGCTGAAGGCCTCCAGCACGGTCTCGACATGTTCGACCTGCGGGGGACTGGCGAAATGGGGTCCGACCAGACCGCGCCAGACCTGGAAGGCCTCGCTCTCGCGGAAGTGGACCATGTGATCCTCGATCGTGTCCCAGCCGACGACCAGCCGATACTTCCGGGGGTGCTCGACCGAACGGTTCAGGGCCAGGCTGCGGCAGCCCCGCGCACTGCGGAAACGCGACGCCGCCTCGGCCACCGCCGCCTCGAACTCCGCCTCGTGACCGGGGATGATATCGATCTCGGCGATTTCGTGGATCACGGTCGGGCCCCTTGCATGACGGTTCGCAAGGACAGCAGGTCGCTGGCTTGCGGCGCTTCGGGTTCTAGAGCGGAAAGAGGCTGGATGCGACAGGGATCGAACCCGTCAGCCCGCGATGTAACGGAGCCGGCCTGCCTCGGTCGGTGACCGCGGGGCGCTACAGCCGAAACGCGACGCCGCGGCTAGGGCCTGTCCCCGCCGCGCTCGAACACCACGACGATGCGGTCGTCGGTCCACACTTCGGCACGGGAAAACTGCTCGTTATCGATCAGGGCGTCGCGCGCCAACTCGAGCGCTTCCTCGTTGCTGGGCAGATCGATGTATCGGGTCTCGGATGGCCTGGTGGGCCCATCGTGGAGATGTAAGCGATACTGCGGCAAACGAACTCTCGAGCACTGACGTTCGATGCGCCTGCAACAAAGGCGCATCTTTCGCGGACGATGACCCGTTCCAGAGGCATGGTCCATACTCAAAGTTGTGCAGTGTTCGGATTATGCTGTGACGTCCGCGCCACCGTTCTCCGCCGCAATGCCGACAAGGGCAACGGAACGGGGCTGCAGGTGACCTTCAGCGGCGGAGGGGGAGAGAGTGGTGGATGCGACAGGGATTGAACCTGTGACCCCCTCGGTGTGAACGAGGTGCTCTCCCGCTGAGCTACGCATCCATCTCGGGCCCCGCAGACCTCGGTCCATGCGGGGAGGCGGGGACATAGCCCGCTCCCCGGCGGGAGGCAAGAGGATCAGATGCCGGCGGCGACCACGTTTTCGGGCGTCTCGGCTTCCGGGTCGCCGGGTAGCCAGGCCACGTGGCCGTCGTAGATGCCCTGGTTCAGGAGGCCTTCTTCCTTCGCGACCAGCACCGGCACCAGCATCTGGCCGGTGACGTTGGTGGCCGTGCGCATCATGTCGATGATCCGGTCGATGGCGACGATATAGCCGATGCCCTCCAGCGGCAGGCCCGCAGTGGACAGGGTCAGGGTCAGCATGACGATGCTGGTCCCGGGCACCCCGGCGGTCCCGAGCGACCCCAGCACCGCCGTCAGCCCGATCAGGACGTACTGGGTGATGGTCAGGTCGATGCTGAAATACTGGGCGATGAAGATCGAGGCGATGGCCGGGTAGATAGCCCCGCAGCCGTCCATCTTGACGTTGGCCCCCAGCGGCACGGCGAAGGCGGCGTAGGCCTGGGGCACGCCCAGCCGCTCGACCGTCTGGCGCAGGGTGATGGGCAGGGTGCCGAGCGAGGAGGAGGTGGCGAAGGCCGTCTGCTGGGCCGCGAAGGCCCCGCGGAAGAAGCTGGTCGCCTTCAGTCCGTGCAGCTTCAGCAGCCCGGAATAGACGATCAGGATGTGGAACAGGCAGGCGGCGTAGATGGCGAGGATGAACTTGCCCAGCGGCAGCAGCGCTTCCCAGCCATAGCCGCCGACCACCGAGCCGATCAGGCCGAACACGCCGAACGGGGTCAGCTGGATGACCCAGCGGGTGATGCGGAAGATGATGGCCGCGCCCTCGTCCACCAGCCGCCGCGCCGTCTGGGCCCGGTCTCCCAGGGCCACCAGCGCCGCCCCGACCAGGGCCGAGAAGAAGATGATCTGCAGCACCTTGCCCTCGCTGAGCGCCGCGAAGGGGTTGGTCGGAACGATGCCGAGCAGCACCTCCAGCGGGGTCGGGATGACCCGGTCCTTGACCTCGCCCAGCGGCAGGTTGGACAGCCCCAGCCCCGGGTTGATCAGGTGACCGAAGGCGAAACCGACGAGCACGGCCAGCAGGGAGGTGATGGCGAACCACAGGATGGTGCGCGCGCCCAACCGGATCGCGCCCGCGCCCGCGCCCAGCTTGGCGATCGAGGAGGCGATGGTGAACAGCACCAGCGGCGCCACCACCATGCGGATCAGGTTCAGATAGACGTCCCCGATCGGCTGCAGCCACACCGTCGCCTGTTCCCTCAGGATCAGCCCGGCGATGATGCCGAGCGCGAACCCTGCGGCGGTGCGCTGCCACAGCGGGATGGCGAAGAATCTGGCGAGCATGACGGCGGTCTTTCCGGGGAGGAGCCGCAACATGTTGCCTGCCAGGCACGACTGCAACCGGCGCGGTGGCGATGAATTCTATCGACGCCCCAGACCCTCTTCCTCCGGGAGAAGGAAGGCCTTCAGTGCGCCCCGTTCAACATCCCGTACACCGTCGCATAGTCCCCCCGCGCCTCGGCCCCGCTCAGGAACTTGACCCGCTCGACCAGCACCGTGTCGTGCCCGGCCTCGAACAGGCTGAGGCTCTCGGCGGTGAAGTCGGCCAGGGGCATGGAGTTGGGGTTCTCGGCATGGCCCGGCATCAGGTCGGTCGCCACGGCGGGCGGGGCCCATTCGACGACCTTGACCGAGGTCCCCGACAGCTGGGTCCGCAGCGCCTGGGTCCACGAATGGATCGCCGCCTTGGTGGCCGAGTAGGTGGGCGTCGCGGCGAGGGGCACGAAGGCGAGGCCCGAGGACACGGTGACGAAGGTCGCCGCCGGTTGTTGCAGCAGGTGCGGCAGGACCGCCGCCGCCACCCGGATCGTGCCCAGCAGGTTGATGGCCACCGTCTCGTCGACGAGGGCGGCGTCGAACGCTCCGGCGGACAGATTCTCGGCCTTCATGATTCCGGCGTTGCTGATGACCACGTTCAAGGCCGGATGGTCGGCGATCACCTGCGCCACGACGGCCGGGATCGAGGCGGGATCGGCCACGTCCAGCACCGCATGGGCCATGCCCGGGTTGGCGGCGCAGACCTCGGCCAGGACCTCGGCGC
Source organism: Brevundimonas subvibrioides ATCC 15264 (assembly GCF_000144605.1). Lineage (NCBI taxonomy): Bacteria > Pseudomonadati > Pseudomonadota > Alphaproteobacteria > Caulobacterales > Caulobacteraceae > Brevundimonas > Brevundimonas subvibrioides. The sequence continues at coordinate 1,534,773 of NC_014375.1, forward strand.
GGCGGCCGGCGATGATGACCTTTGCGCCCCTGGTGTGCAGGGCCTCGGCCATGGCGCGGCCGATGCCGGTGCCGCCGCCGGTGATCAGGACAGTGTCGTGTGCGGTGTTCATGTCGTCGCTCCTTCGGGGTTCCGGCCCCGTGCCGGAGCAGATAGAACGATCACGCACTGATCGAAAGCAGGCACCGAAACGTGCCATACGCACCGAAGGGAAACCAATGTCCGCCGCTGCCGCCAGGCCCGTTGCCGAACGCCCCGCGATCTTCGATCACCCGCCGGTCGATCCGCGCGTCGAGGCCCTGGTCAATGAGGTGATCGGCCGGGTCGCCGACAAATGGACCATGATCGTGCTGGATGTCCTGGCCGAGCACGGCGAGCAGCGCTTCACCCGGCTGGCGGCCCTGTCCGGCGGCGTCAGCCAGAAGATGCTGACCCAGACCCTGCGCCAGATGGAGCGCGACGGCCTGGTGGTCCGCACCGTCCACCCGGTGGTGCCGCCCAAGGTCGAGTACCGCCTGACCGACATGGGCTTCAGCCTCGCCGAGGCCTTCTGTGGCGTCTGGACCTGGGCCGAGGCCCATCTGGCGCGGATCGAGACGGCCCGGGCGGCCTTCGACGCGGCGAAGGCGGGGTAGGGGTCAGCCCCCGAACATCGCCTTGTTCACGTAATGATCGACCACGATCATATCGACGGCCTCTTCCACGTCCTCGAAGGCATCGACGATGATGTCGCCGCCCAGATCCTCGACGGGGATCGGGGTGTAGCCGAAGCTGACCAGGACGCAGGGGATGTTCGCGTCCTTCGCCGTGCCCGCGTCAGGGGCGGCGTCGCCGACCATGACGGCGCGGGCCGGGTCGCCGCCCACCGATTTGATCGCCTCGATCAGGTGAGCGCCGGAAGGCTTCCGTTCGCTGACCCGGTCGGGGCCGACGATCGCGGCGAAGTGGCGGGTCAGGTCGATCTTGCCCAGCAGCAGCTCTGACAGGTCGCTGCGCTTGTTGGTGACGACGACCAGGGTCGCGCCCCGCGCCGACAGGGTCTCCAGCGTCTCGACCACGCCGTCGAACGGGGCGGATTCATCGGCGATGTGCTCGATGTAGTCGGCGATGAAGGCGTCGAACAGGTCGGGGTTGCGTGCCTGTTCCAGCGGCGCGCCGGCCAGGGTGAAGCCGTGCTCCAGCAGGGCCCGGGCCCCGCCGCCGATCAGGTCGCGGGCGCCCTCCATGGGGGCAGGCGGCAGACCCTTCGACACCAGCATGCGGTTCAGGGTGCCGACCAGGTCCTGATGCGTCTCCACCAGGGTGCCGTCCAGGTCGAAGGCCAGGGTCCAGCCTTCAAGGTCGCGTTCGATCATCTTGCCTTCTCCCGTCGGGCCGCCCGATGGGTTAGACCTCGGCCGTTGACTAGCCGCCGGACCGATTCATGACCAGCCACCCCAGAGCCGCCATCATCCTCGCCGCCGGCCAGGGCACGCGGATGAAGTCGCCGGTGCCCAAGGTGCTTCATCCGGTCGGTCACCGCGCCATGCTGGACCACGCCATCGACGCGGCCGAGGCCCTGGGCTGCGAGCGGATCGTGGTCGTGGTGGGCGCGCACTCTCCGGAAGTGCGGGCGCATGTGGTCGACCGGCTGGGCGAGGAGTCCATCGCGGTCCAGGACCCGCCGCTGGGCACGGGCCACGCGGTCCGTGCCGCTGAAGCGGTGCTCGGCGACTTCGTCGGGCAGGTGGTCGTGACCTATGGCGACGTGCCCCTGCTGCGCGCCGCCGATATCGAGGCGGTGTTCGAGGCGCATGACGGGGTGACGGTCATCGGCTTCGAGGCGGCCGATCCGGGGGCCTATGGCCGTCTGGTCATGGAAGGCGACACCCTGACCGCCATCACCGAGGCCAAGGAGGCCTCGGCCGAGGTCCTGGCCCTGAAGACCTGCAATTCGGGCGTCATGGCGGCACCCGTCGGCCTCCTGTTCGAGCTGCTGGCCGAGGTGACCAACGAGAACGCCAAGGGCGAATTCTATCTGACCGACGTGGTCGAGCTGGCCCGCAAGCGCGGCGCGCCGACGCGGGCGGTGATGGCGTCCGAGGACTCGGTCATGGGGGTCAACGCCCAGGCCGAGCTGGCGACCGCCGAGGCCCTGTTCCAGAAGGTGCAGCGCGAGACCTTCCTGGCCGCCGGCGTGACGATGAGCGCGCCGGAGACGGTGCATTTCGCCTGGGACACCCGGGTGGGCGCGGGCACGGTGATCGAGCCCTTCGTGGTCTTCGGTCCCGGCGCGACGGTGGCCGAACGCGCGCGCATCCGCAGCTTCAGCCATATCGAGGGCGCGACGATCGCGACGGGGGCCGAGGTCGGACCCTATGCGCGGCTGCGCCCCGGCGCGGACCTGGGCGAGGGCGTCCGGGTCGGCAATTTCGTCGAGGTCAAGAACGTGCGGATGGAGACGGGGGCCAAGGCCAACCACCTGTCCTATCTGGGCGACGGCTCGGTGGGGGTGGGCGCGAACATCGGCGCGGGCACGATCTTCTGCAACTACGACGGCTTCAACAAGGTCCGCACCGAGGTCGAGGCCGGGGCCTTCGTCGGGTCGAACTCGGCGCTGGTCGCGCCGGTGACGATCGGGGCGGGAGCGGTGATCGGCTCGGGCTCGGTCATCACCGAGGATGTGCCGGCCGACGCCATGGCCCTGGGACGCGGGCGTCAGGTGAACATGCCGGGCGCGGGGGCGGCGTTCCGCGAACGGGCGAAGGCGATCAAGGCGGCGAAATCGAAATGAGCGATCACCAGAAACAGATCGCCGGCGAGGCCGCGGCCCTGCGGGTCGAGGCGGGCATGGTGGTGGGGCTGGGCACCGGGTCGACCGCGGGCTGGTTCGTGAAGGCGCTCGCGGCGCGGAGCCTGACCGGGCTGCGCTGCGTGCCGACGTCAGAGAAGACCGCCGACCTGGCCCGCGAACTGGGCCTGCCGCTGACGACGCTGGAGGATGTCTCGCGCATCGACCTTACCGTCGACGGTGCCGACGAGGTCGGCCCGGGGCTGGCCCTGATCAAGGGCGGCGGGGCGGCCCTGCTGCGCGAGAAGCTGGTGTGGGAGGCGTCGGACCGCTGCATCGTCATCGCCGATGCGGCGAAGGTGGTGCCGGTGCTGGGGGCCTTCCCCCTGCCGATCGAGGTCGTCGCCTTCGGCCACAAGGCCACGGCGAACCGGATCATGGATGTGCTGACCGACCACGACATCACCATGCCCGCCCGGCTGCGCCAGGCGGATCGGGGCGTGGTCCGCACGGACGGCGGCAACGTCATCTACGACGCGAAATGCGTCGCCATCCACGACCCGGTTCGCCTGGCCGACGACCTGAAGCTGATCACCGGCGTGGTCGAGCACGGCCTGTTCCTCGATCTGGCCGACGAGGCGATCATCGGGCGGGACGACGGGGTCGAGGTGCTGGTGCCCTAGGCGCTGATTGGCGCAGGCCTCAAGCCTTGCCGCTCTGACCCCGGGTCACTAAGTCCTGCGTCCCCCGCGCGGCTCCCCATGGACGCAGGCGGTCGACCCGAACGGGTCGGACGGGTCGGACGGTATTTTTCGCGGAGCCCGGCATGGCCGACTACGACTACGACCTCTTCGTCATCGGTGCCGGTTCGGGCGGGGTGAGGGCGGCGCGCCTGACGGCGCTGGGCGGCAAGAAGGTGGCGATCGCAGAGGAGCACCGCGTCGGCGGGACCTGCGTGATCCGGGGCTGCGTGCCCAAGAAGTTCATGGTCATGGCCAGCGACTTCGCCCACCAGTTCCACACCGCCGAGGGCTATGGCTGGACGGTGGAGGCCAGTTTCGACTGGCCCAAATTCATCGAGACCAAGGATGTCGAGATCGCCCGGCTGTCGGGCATCTATGCCGCCAACCTCGGCAAGGCGGGCGTTGAGCTGATCCATGGCCGCGCGGTCCTGACCGACGCCCACACGGTGGTCATCGCGGGCAAGGGCGAGGACGGCGGCGACCTGACCGTCACGGCCGAGCGCATCCTGATCGCAACGGGCGGCCGCCCGTGGATGCCGGAAGAGCTGCCGGGCATCGAGCACGCGATCACCTCGGAGGAAGCCTTCCACCTGCCGGAACTGCCCAAGCGCATCCTGATCGCGGGCGGCGGCTATATCGCGGTGGAGTTCGCCGGGATCTTCGCCGGGCTGGGGGTCGAGACGACCCTGATCTATCGCGGGCCGAACATCCTGCGGGGCTTCGACGACGACGTACGCGCCCATCTGGCCGGAGAGATCGAGAAGCGCGGCATCAAGGTCGTCCTCGGCTGCCAGCACAAGGAAATCCGCAAGACCGACAGCGGTCTCGTGAACGTGCTGGAGAACGGCATGGAGCTGGAGACCGACGTCGTCATGTTCGCGACCGGCCGCGTCCCGCACGTGAAGTCCCTGGGGCTGGAGACGGCGGGCGTCGCCCTGAACGACAAGGGCGCGATCCAGGTCGACACGCTGTCGAAGACCACGGCCGACAACATCTGGGCCATCGGCGACGTGACCGACCGGATGAACCTGACCCCCGTCGCGATCCGCGAGGCGGTCGCCTTCCACGAGACCGTCTACAAGGGCAACCCCCAGCATTTCGACTATGAGGCGGTGGCGACCGCTGTGTTCAGCCAGCCGCCGGTCGGCACCGTCGGGCTCAGCGAAAGCGAGGCGAGGCGGACCTGTTCCGGCGCGGTCGATATCTATTCGACGAAGTTCCGGCCGATGAAATACGCCTTCACCGGATCGGACGAGCGGGTGCTGATGAAGCTGGTGGTGGATGCGTCCAACGACCGCGTCGTGGGCGTCCACATCGTCGGACCGGAAGCGCCGGAGATGATCCAGCTGGCCGCCATCGCCGTGAAGGCCGGACTGACCAAGGCCCAGTGGGACGCCACCTGCGCCGTCCACCCGACCATGGCCGAGGAACTGGTGACGCTGAAGGTGAAGCAGAACCAGGAAACTTCGGCGGGCTAGTTTGTTGTTTCGCAACCGCGAGAGGCCTATTCTACGGCCATGACCATGCGCTGGACCCCTGAATCCTGGAGAAACAAGCCCGTCGTGCACATGCCGACGGACTATCCGGACGTGCGCGAGCTTCAGCGCGTCGAGGACGAATTGCGGGCCCTGCCGCCGCTGGTCTTCGCCGGAGAAGCCCGGACGCTGACAGCCAAGCTGGCCGACGTGGAGGCGGGCAAGGCCTTCCTGCTGCAGGGCGGCGACTGCGCCGAGAGCTTCAAGGAGTTCTCGACCGACAACATCCGCGACACCTTCCGCCTGCTGCTGCAGATGGCGGTGGTCCTGACCTTCGCGGGTCGCAAGCCCGTGGTGAAGGTCGGCCGGATCGCCGGCCAGTTCGCCAAGCCGCGCAGTTCGCCCATCGAGGAGATCGATGGCGTGACCCTGCCGTCCTATCGCGGCGACAACATCAACGGCTCGGCCTTCACGCCCGAAGAGCGGGTGCCCGATCCCCAGCGGTTGCTGAAGGCCTACAACCAGTCGGCCTCGACTCTGAACCTGCTGCGCGCCTTCGCGGGCGGCGGCTATGCCGACCTGTACAACATCCATCGCTGGACCCAGGGCTTCGCCGACCACGGCATCGGAGCCCAGTATCGCGAACTGGCCGACAAGATCGCCGAGGCCCTGGCCTTCATGGAGGCGGTCGGCGTTACGCCCGAGACACACCCCGACCTGAGCCGCGTCGAGGTCTTCACCTCGCACGAGGCCCTCCTGCTGAACGTCGAGAGCGCCCTGACGCGGCTGGATGGCGGCACGGGCGAGTGGTTCGATACCTCGGCGCACATGCTGTGGATCGGCGAACGGACCCGCCAGCTGGACGGGGCCCACGTCGAGTTCATGCGCGGCATCCGGAACCCGATCGGCGTGAAGTGCGGCCCGACCATGGAGGCCGACGACCTGCTGCCCCTGATCGACGCGCTGAATCCCGACAATATCTCGGGTCGCCTGACCCTGATCGGACGCTTCGGTCACGACAAGGTCGGCAAGCGGCTGCCCGGCCTGATGCGGGCGGTGAAGGCGGCGGGCAAGAAGGTGATCTGGTCGATCGACCCGATGCACGGCAACACCCTGATGGCCGCCAGTGGCTACAAGACCCGGCCGTTCGACCGGATCCTGGGCGAGGTGAAGGGCTTCATCGACGTGGCCGAATCGGAAGGCGTCCATCCCGGCGGCGTCCACCTGGAGATGACCGGCCAGAACGTCACCGAGTGCATCGGCGGGGCCCAGGCCGTGTCCGAGGACGACCTGTCCAGCCGCTATCATACCCATTGCGATCCGCGCCTGAACGCCGACCAGGCGCTGGAGCTGGCCTTCCTGGTGGCCGAGCGGCTCAAGAGCGGACGGCTGAATCAGTCGCGCGCGGCGTGACCGAGGCCGCGATCGGGCGGCCGGCCGGCGACGACCGGGGCGGCCGCACGGCCTTCCAGGGCGCGCCTGGCGCCTTCAGCCACGAGGCCTGCGTCGAGCTGCGTCCCTGGGATGAACACGTCCCGTTCGAGACGTTCGAGGACGCCATCGCCGCGGTGAAGTCGGGGGCCTGCGACTGCGCGCTGATCCCGGTCGAGAACTCCACCATCGGCGATGTCGAACCGGCCGCGACCCTGGTCAGGACCTCCGGCCTCGCCGTCGTGGGCGAGGCCTGGCGGCCCATCCGCATGGCCCTGATGGCGCTCGACGGCGTCGAGCTCGACGAGCTGCGGACCGTGGCCAGCCACCCGATCGCCCTGGCCCAGTGCTCCGGCAAGCTGACCGCGCTCAACCTGACGATGGTCGAGGCGTTCGACACGGCCGGGGCTGCCCGCGACGTGTCCGAGGCGGGGGACCGCACGCGCGCTGCCCTGGCACCGGTCGCTGCGGCGGAGGTCTACGGACTGTCGATCCTGCGTCTCGATCTTCAGGATTCCGCCGATAACCGCACGCGATTTGTTCTCCTGGCCCGCGAGGCGGGTTGACGGCGCACGATCGTTGCGTGTCATAAGGGGGTACGGATCGCCACCGATCCGATGAACCGGACCGACCCATGTCCCCGCTGCGCGCCTCGCTTTCGACCCTCTCGCTTCGTTCGCGCGCGGCTGCCCTCTATTTCGGCTATCGCTTTTACGGCTTTCGATACGCCGGCTGAGGCCTCGAGCGGCACCCGCTCCTGACAGCCTCGCCGGCGACCGCCCCGACCCGGGGCGGCGGCGCACCCACGCACCCCTCATCGAAATGCACACCGTGAAAGCCCTGATCCCATGCCGAAAACCAACCTCCAGCCCGTCTGGCCCGACATGACCCCGCAAGACCTGTCCCCCGAGCAGATGGCGCTGGCCGCGCTGCGCGCCGAGATCGACAGCGTCGACGACCAGCTTCTTGCCCTGTTCCAGCGCCGTCTGGACATCGCCGCCAGGGTCGGTCTCGCCAAGGACGCGCCGCACGGCCCCCACACCAAGCTGCGGCCCGACCGCGAGCAGACCGTCCTCAGCCGGATGCTGGCCAGGGCCGAGCCCGGCTATGCCGATGCGGTCGAAGGTCTGTGGCGCGAGATCGTGGGCTGGGGTCTGGCGCGCCAGGGCCAGCTGCAGGTCCAGGTCTGGGCCCCGACCGATCCGACACGGGCCTTCGACGGGGCCCGGCACCGCTTCGGTGCGGCGGCCGCCATCCGCATGGTGCGGGACCCGCAGGCCGCCCTGGCCTTCGCCGCTGAGGGCAGGGGCGTGGCCGTGCTGGCGATCAACACCGACGATCCCTGGTGGCTGGGCCTGCGCCGCGACTGGTCCTCGCTGAGCGTGTTCGACGGGTTCGGCCAGACCGGCGGTCAGCCGACGTCCCTGGCGGTCGGCAAGATCGATCCGGCTGCTCTGCCCAGGGGGCGCAGCGTGATCGTCACGGCCGGGGGCGATGCCGGTGACGGCGGCGGCGCGCGCCGCTGGGGTCTGAACACCCACCACGGCTGGACCCTGGCCCTGACCGACGCCGCGCTGACGCCCGGCGACGCCGAGGGCTGCGTCGGGGCGATCGGCTAGGTCAGACGGCGGGTGGTCCGGGCGGGGCGACCCCGGGGGGCAGGGGGGCGGGGGCCGGCTGGCCCGCATCGCCCGGCAGGGCCTTGATGTAGCGATAGACCGCGCGCTTGTCGGCCTCGGACATGGCCTTGACGCTGGGCCAGGGCATGGGCGGAAGGCTCGAGCCCGTGGCCAGCTTTTCGACCCACTCGTCCTCGGTCATACCGGCGACCGTCAGGCGAAGGTTCTTGCCGTAGCTGGTGCCCCACGGGCCGGTGTGCCCCTCGGTGCTGCCCTTGAGCCACTCGCTTTCGGGTGGTTCGGTCCCGCCCGTGCGGGCATAGGCCGGGGTGTGGCAGTCGTTGCAGCCGCCGACCAGAACGATGTAGCGCCCGGCTTCGATGTCCGTGGCGGCGACGACATGTGGACCGCTGACGGCCTGGGCCGAGCTCTCGGCCTCCGCCGTCGGCTGGCAGGCGGTGAGCAGGGCTGCGACCGATGCCGCAGCGATGGTTGCGATGGCACGCGACATTTCAGATCCCCTTGTTCTCCGAACGCGACGGAACATCAGAGGTCGGGGTGCGTCAAGCCGCCACAGGCGTCACACGGCCAGATTGTCGATCAGGCGTGTCTTTCCCACCCAGGCCGCCGCCAGAATGCGCGCCGGTGCCTCGACGACACCGTTCGGGAACGGGGCCAGATTGTCCGCCTGGCGCACGGCGACATAGTCCACCCGCTCGAAGCCGGCCTTGAGCAGGTCCGAGTAGGCGTCGCGCTCGACGGCGGCCAGGGGACGTCGGTCGGCAGCCTTGATGGCGGCCTCGGCGAGGACGCCGTTAAGGCAGCGGGCGACGTCGAGTTCGGGCTCCGACAGGTAGGCGTTGCGCGACGACAGGGCGAGGCCATGGCCATCCCGCATCGTGGGTGCGCCGACGATCGCGGTCGGAATGTCCAGGTCGCGGGCCATGCGGCGCACGACCATCAGTTGCTGGTAGTCCTTCTCGCCGAACACGGCGACGTCGGCCTGGACCTGGTTCAGCAGCTTGGCGACCACCACGGCCACGCCGCCGAAGAAGTGGGGACGAAAGTCCGTCTCCAGCCCCTGCGACGGTCCTCCGACCGCGACGGAGGTGACGAAGCCGTCCGGATACATTTCGCCCACCGTCGGGGCGAACAGCAGGTCGCATCCGGCGCCGGCCAGAAGGGCGGCGTCCTCGGCCTCGCGCCGGGGATAGGTGCCCAGATCCTCGTGGGCGGCGAACTGGGTCGGGTTAACGAAGACGCTGGCAACGACCTTGTCCGCCCGCTGTCCGGCTTCGCGCACGAGGGTCAGGTGACCCTCGTGCAGGGCTCCCATGGTCGGCACGAAAGACACGGTGAACCCTTGGCGCCGCCAGTCGCGAACGGCGGTACGCAACGCATCCACGCTTCGCGCGATGGGCATGGAGGGAGAGTTTTCGCTCATGCTTACCGGATTAACCCTTCGACTTAAGCGTGTTCATGCACCGGACGGCAAATGGTGCCGGGCTACAGGTCGGCTTATGACGCCCAGCAGAATGCTTCGTCCAGTGCTCGTCGGTCTCGCCGGCCTCGCGACCGCGTCGTGCGGCATGGTCGAGGGCGACCCGAACCGGTTCGAGTCCATGGCCCAGGCCGTGGCCAGCGTACCGCTGGATGGGTCCAGCCGGCCCTCGCGGAAGGCGTCCGAAGGCTCGATCCGCCCGGCCGTCGTCGATGCCGCCGCGATCGCCAACCCCGGTGCGCTCAAGGTCGAGGTCATGGACCCCCATGCCCTGTGGGACGCCCGGGACCTGGGCTTGCGCGGGGCCGTGGAACAGGCGGCACCGGCGATGGTCGAGGCCGCCGCACCGGTCGTGACACAGGCGGTGCTGCAGCAGGTGTCGGACCGTCTGCCGACGATGCGCCCGACGCGTGCCGTGGAAGAAGAATCTGTGAGGATGTCGACGGCCGGCCCGAGCGAGACCCTGCAACTTGGGGCGTTCTCCAGCCCCTCGGCGGCCCGGGCCGCCTGGTCGCGCATCCGCGCGGCCGGCGCGTCGGTCGCCGATCTGACGCCCGCGTTCGAGACCGTCGACGTCGATGGTCGCACCCTGACCCGGCTGAAGGTCACCACCTCCGGCGAGGCGGCCCGTGCCGTCTGTCGCGCCGCCGACGCGGCCGATCTGGGGTGTCTGCGCCGGGGCTGAGCCGCGTCGCCGGCTATCTTCCCACAGCTGTCGCTTAACCTTTCGTTGACGGATGGGGCGGCGGGCCCGATTCTGGTGGGCCATGACGACCGGCCAGTGAGTCGGTGGTCGCCAACACCGGATCATCGGATCATGACGCAGCCCTCCCAGCACCAGGCTCAGGTCATCGTCGTCGGCAACGAAAAGGGCGGGGCGGGCAAGTCCACCCTGGCGATCCACATCGCCTGCGGCCTGATGCACGCGGGCCGGAAGGTCGCGATCCTGGACCTGGATCTGCGGCAGCGGTCGATGGCCCATTTCTTCTCGCACCGGGCGGCCTGGACGGCCGCCAACGGCGTCACCCTGCCCATGCCGGTGCAGCCGGACCTGGGCGACGGCAAGGCCCTGGCACGGGCCGAGGAGGCCGAGCAACTGGCGCGGTTCGAGGCGGCTTTCAGCGAGGCGGTGGTGTCCGGGGCCGAGGTCATCCTGATCGATACGCCGGGAGGGGACACCGCGCTGTCGCGCGCCGCCCATGCCCGTGCCGACCAGATCGTGACGCCGATGAACGACAGCTTCGTCGATTTCGACATGCTGGGCACCGTCGATCCCGTGACCCTCGACCTGCTCAAGCCCTCGACCTATTCCGAGAGCGTGTGGGAGGCCAGAAAGCACCGCGCGATCAAGGAGGGCCGCCATGCCGCCATCGACTGGATCGTCGTGGTCAACCGCATGGCCGTGGCCGAGGCGCGCAACCGCCGTCGTCTGGAAGAGCGGATGCTGAAGCTGGCCAAGCGCGTCGGTTTCCGCGTCGGGCCGGGGCTGCGCGACCGGGTCATCTATCGCGAGCTGTTCCCCTTCGGCCTGACCGTGGCGGACCTGTCCAACGAGGTGCGGCCTGTGGCGGTGTCGCTGGCCCACGTCGCGGCGCGCCAGGAGATGCGTAACCTGATGCAGGCCCTGGGCCTGGACGACGTCAGCCTGCCGGCGCTCGAAGCCGCTTGATCGGACAGTTCGCATGAGCCTGATCTGGCTCGTGCTGGCGGGCATCGTCGTGTGGGCGCTGATCCGACTGGGTCGCCAGACGGAAGGACCGCGCAGAGGTCACTGGCGGGTCGCGGCGACGCTCGTGTCGGCCGCCCTGCTGGTCGGCGGCGTCCTGGCGCTGACCAAGGGCGCATGGGTCAGCGGTGCCGGCCTGGTCGGGGCGGCGCTTTGGCTGGTGGTGGCCTCGCGGATGCGGACGGCGGCGGTCAAGCGCGAGGCGATCGGCGATGCCGAGGCGCGGTCGATCCTGGGGGTCGGGACCGGGGCCTCGCCCGAACAGGTCAATGCCGCCTGGCGTCGATTGATGGGGCGGGCCCACCCCGATCAGGGCGGCACCGAGGGGCTGGCGGCGAAGCTGAACGCCGCGCGGGACCGGTTGCTGAAGAAGTAGCCCTCTCCCCTTGCGGGTGAGGGGTGACATCGCTCTCGACGGTTGGCACCGCCTGACCCCTCACCCTTTCGCGCAAGTCCACTCGCTTCGCTCGCGGGCGCTCAAGCCCTCTCCCGCAAGGGGAGAGGGGCCCCCCTTTGCCTTCCGTCCCGACCGCCCCTAAACCACCCCCATGCCGAAGCTGACCTCCGCCGTCGATCCTGCCAGCGCCGCCTTCAAGGCGCTGCACGCCCACAACACTGCCCTGAACGCCGAGCTGCGCGCTCGGGTGGAGAAGGCGGGCCGGGGCGGCTCCGACGCCAGCCGGGACCGGCACGTCGCACGCGGCAAGCTGCTGCCGCGGGACCGCGTCGAGCGGCTGCTGGACCCCGGCTCGCCCTTCCTCGAAGTCGGGCAGCTGGCCGCCAACGGCATGTATGGCGACGAGGCTCCCGGAGCCGGGATGATCTGCGGCGTCGGGCGGGTGTCGGGTCGCGAGGTCATGATCGTGGCCAACGATCCGACGGTGAAGGGCGGCGCCTATTTCCCGATGACGGTGAAGAAGCACCTGCGGGCCCAGGAGATCGCCGAGCAGAACCACCTGCCGTGCGTCTATCTGGTCGACTCGGGCGGGGCGAACCTGCCGCACCAGGCCGAGGTGTTTCCCGACCGCGACCATTTCGGCCGTATCTTCTTCAACCAGGCCCGGATGTCGGCCAAGGGCATCCCCCAGATCGCCTGCGTCATGGGATCGTGCACGGCCGGCGGGGCCTATGTGCCGGCCATGTCGGACGAGACGGTGATCGTGCGCAACCAGGGCACCATCTTCCTTGCCGGCCCGCCGCTGGTGAAGGCCGCGACGGGCGAGGTCATCTCGGCCGAGGAACTGGGCGGGGCGGAGACGCACGGCCGCAAGTCCGGCGTGGTCGACTATGTCGCCGAGAACGACGAGCACGCTCTGGAGATCGTGCGGGGCATCGTCGGCCATCTGAACACCGTCAAACGGGTCGATCTGGATGTGCGCGAGCCCCGGGCCCCGGCGTTCGATGCCGAGGAGCTGTATGGTCTGATCCCCGATGACGTGCGGGCGCCCTACGACGTGCGCGAGGTCATCGCGCGGGTGGTCGACGGGTCGGAGTTCGAGGAGTTCAAGGCGCTGTACGGCACCACCCTGGTCTGCGGCTTCGCCCGCATCTGGGGCTATCCGGTCGCCATCCTGGCCAACAACGGCGTGCTGTTCTCGGAGAGCGCGCTGAAGGGGGCGCACTTCATCGAACTGGCCTGCAAGCGGAAGATCCCGCTGGTCTTCCTGCAGAACATCAGTGGCTTCATGGTCGGCGGAAAATACGAGGCGGGCGGGATCGCCAAGGACGGGGCCAAGCTGGTGACGGCGGTCGCCTCGGCCAATGTGCCCAAGTTCACGGTCCTGATCGGCGGCAGCTTCGGGGCCGGCAACTACGGCATGTGCGGCCGGGCCTATTCGCCGCGCTTCCTGTTCACCTGGCCCAACAGCCGGATCAGCGTGATGGGCGGCGAACAGGCGGCGGCGGTGCTGGCTACCGTCCACCGCGACGCCGACAGCTGGACCCCGGAGCAGGCCGAGGCCTTCAAGGCTCCGGTGCGCCAGAAATATGAGGACGAGGGCAATCCCTACTATGCCACGGCCCGGCTGTGGGACGACGGGATCATCGATCCGGCGCAGACGCGGGATATGCTGGGGCTGGCGATCAGCGCCAGTCTGAACGCGCCGGTCGAGGACACGACCTTCGGCATCTTCCGGATGTGATCAGGCGGGCGGAGATCTCAGGATCTTCGCCATCGCCTTGCCCTTGCTGACCTCGTCGACCAGTTTGTCCATGTGGCGCACCTCGCGCATGAACGGGTCCTCGATCGCCTCGACCCGGTGGCCGCAGATCGTCCCGGTGATCAGGAAGCGGTTCGGGTTCATCGTGGGGGCCTCGGCGAAGAAGGTCTCGAAGTCCGTTCCGGCCGTCAGCAGGGCCTCCAGCTGGTCCTGGGAATAGCCCGTCAGCCAGCGGATGACCTCGTCCACCTCCGCCCGCGTGCGGCCCTTGCGTTCGGCCTTGTTCACATAGTGGACGTGGACGCTGGACACGCTCATGCGGCGGACGCGATCCGTCGTGTTGGTCGCCATGGCGTCGTCTCCATGTTCCGTTCGGCCCCAGACGCGTTATAGGGCGACAGCCGCAGGAGACCACCATGGCCGACCCCACCGAAAACGACCTGAATGCCCTGGACATCACCGATGCCGAGGCGCTGGAAATGAATGCGATCTCGCACCCGCTGGTGCCCGATCCGGCCCCGGACGCGAACGATGACCTGGTGCAGGTCGACGGCACGGCCGACGGGGTGGTGTTCGTCACCATCAACCGGCCGCACAAGAAGAACGCCTTCGACGCCGCGACCATCGCCGCCCTGCACGAGACCTTCGAGACGCTGGGCGGGGCCGACAATGTGCGGGTGGTCTTCATCCGGGGCGCGGGCGGGACCTTCAGCGCGGGCGCGGACCTGGGCTGGATGCGGGACGCCGCCGGCTGGTCCGAGAGCGACAATCGCGACGACGCCATGATGCTGGCCAAGATGCTGAAGGCGCTGCACGACATTCCGGCCCTGACGGTCGCCCTGGTCGAGGGCGCGGCGATGGGCGGCGGGGCGGGCATCGTCTGCGCCTGCGACATGGCGGTGGCGGTCGAGGGGACGCGGTTCGCGTTCTCCGAGGTCAAGCTGGGCCTGATCCCGGCGACGATCGCGCCCTATGTGATCGAGGCGGTCGGCGCGCGCCGGGCCAAGCAGCTGTTCCTGACGGCCAACATCTTCGACGCCGACTATGCCGCCCACGCCGGGATCATCGACATGGTCCTGCCCGAGGGGTCGATGGACGAGTTCGTGTCGATGCTGACCGACAGCCTGACCCAGAACGCGCCCGGCGCGATGGGCGAGGCCAAGCGGCTGGTCAACGATCTGGCCGGCGAGTCGATCGACCGCGGCCTGATGGAGGACACCGCCAGGCGCATCGCCAAGGCGCGGGTGTCGAAAGAGGGTCAGGAGGGCGTGCTGGCCTTCCTCGAAAAGCGCAGCCCGAGCTGGGCGGAGTAGAACCGCACGTCTCCTCCGCGTCGCGGAGCGATGGGGAGGTGGCAGCGAGCCCTAGCGAGCTGACGGAGGGGGCGACCGGGTCGCGCCGGTCGAGCGCCCGCCAGCACTCGCTTCGGGCACCGTCTCGCCCCCTCCGTCACGGCGCGAAGCCGCGCCGCGCCTTGAGGATCGGCTCGTATACGAGCCGACCGCAAGCCCCATGCTGCGCACGGGGAGGAGACAATCGCCGTGTGCCCCTCTAAACCGGGCGCATGTTCACATCCGTCCTGGTCGCCAATCGTGGCGAGATCGCCTGCCGCGTTTTCCGCACCGCCAAGCGGATGGGGATCCGCACCATCGCCGTCTATTCGGAGGCCGACGCCAAGGCCCTGCATGTGCGGGAGGCCGATGAGGCGGTGCTGATCGGGCCGGCCCCGGCGCGCGAATCGTACCTCGATGCGGCCAGGGTGCTGGCGGCGGCCAAGGCGACGGGGGCGGAGGCGATTCACCCCGGCTATGGCTTCCTGAGCGAGAACGCCGAGTTCGCCGAGGCCGTGATGGCGGCCGGGATCGTCTGGATCGGCGCGCCGCCGGCGGCGATCCGGGCCATGGGGCTGAAGGACGCGGCGAAAAAGCTGATGGTCGAGGCGGGGGTGCCCGTCACGCCCGGCTATATGGGCGAGGACCAGTCGCCCGAACGCCTGAAGGCGGAGGCCGACGCGATCGGCTATCCGGTGCTGATCAAGGCCGTGGCGGGCGGCGGCGGCAAGGGGATGCGGCGGGTCGATGCGGCCGAGGCCTTCCTGGATGCGCTGGGCTCCTGCCGGCGCGAGGCGGCGTCCAGCTTCGGTGACGACCGGGTCCTGATCGAGAAATACATCCTGTCGCCGCGCCACATCGAGGTTCAGGTGTTCGGCGACGCCCACGGCGAGGTCGTGCACCTGTTCGAGCGCGACTGCTCGCTGCAGCGGCGGCACCAGAAGGTAATCGAGGAGGCCCCGGCCCCCGGGATGGACGAAGCGACCCGGGCGGCGGTGACGGCGGCGGCGGTCAAGGCGGCCAAGGCCGTAAACTATGTCGGGGCGGGGACCATCGAGTTCATCGCCGACGGGACCGAGGGGCTGCGGGCCGACCGCATCTGGTTCATGGAGATGAACACCCGGCTGCAGGTCGAACACCCGGTGACCGAGGCCATCACCGGCGTCGATCTGGTCGAATGGCAGTTCCGGGCGGCGGCGGGCGAGCCCGTGCCGCTGAGGCAGGACCAGCTGGCGATCCACGGCTGGGCCATGGAGGCGCGGCTGTATGCCGAGGATCCTGCGAACGGCTTCCTGCCGAGCATCGGCAAGCTGGAGCATTTCGTGCTGCCGGACGGGGTGCGGATCGACACGGGCGTGGAGCAGGGCGGCGAGGTCAGCCAGTTCTACGACCCGATGATCGCCAAGCTGATCGTGCATGCGGAGACGCGGGAAGAGGCGGCCGCGGGGCTGGCGGAGGCGTGCGGGTCGGTCGAGGTCTGGCCGGTGCGGACCAATGCGGGGTTCCTGGTGCGGTGCCTGGAGCATCCGCGCTTCGTGGCGGGGGACGTGGACACGGGGTTCATCGGGGCGGAGGAGGGGGCGTTGACGGCCGTTGGCGAACCGCCCGAGGCCGTCATTCAGGACGCCAGCGACCTCCTATGGAGGTCCAGGGCGGTCGACTCGGGCGACGCCTGGGACACCGAATATGGATCGCGCGGCTTCCGGCTGAACGGCGCGGCCGTCATGCAGCAGACCTTCTTCATCGATGGCATCAGGCATCAAGCTGGTTATCTGAACGGCTATCCGGTGGTTAGCTACGGGCCCGAGATCGACGGGGGCTTGGTCGTCTTTCACGGCGGCGACCGCTATGAAGTCTCGCGCCAGGCACCGCGTAGCGGAGCGGCCGGCACCGCCTCCGACGGGTCGCTTCGCGCGCCTATGCCCGGCAAGATCGTGGCGACGCCGGCGAAGGCCGGGGATGTGGTGACCAAGGGCCAGCCGGTCATCGTGCTGGAGGCCATGAAGATGGAGCATGCGCTCAACGCGCCGTTCGACGGGGTGGTGGGCGAGGTGGCCTTCGCCGTCGGGGACCAGGTGGCGGCAGATGCGGTGCTGGCGGTGGTCGAGGCCGACGTCTAGGCAGGAAAGTGTTTTAATACAGAGGCTTGTGCACTTTGCCTATGAGGCCCTGTGATGGGCGGAGGCTGAGGCAATTGCACTCGGAAAAACCGAGTCTAGCACGTGCAAGTCGCTGATTTCGCTCAACAGAATTTGCACTCCGTTGGACTCCATGAGTCCAACGGATTTGACCCTCTCCCGCCGGGAGAGGGGGAGGCTAGACCCCACAGGCCTGCCCCGCGTCACCTTGCCCGCCCCACCCCGTCGCGGCTTCGCATCGACGACCCTCCCCCGAGGGCGAGGGAGATGATAGTGCCCGACCATGCCTCTCCACATGATCAAGCTCTGCGTCGGTGTCGCCAAGGTCGAGACGCTGGAACGGCGGGCGGCCAAGGGGGACTGGCTGACGGTCAACACCCGGATGACGCCCAAGCGCGCGCCCGAGATCGAGGACGGGGGGTCGATCTTCTGGGTCATGAAGGGCTCGGTGACCTGCCGGATGCCGATCCTGGACATCACGACGAAAGGCGAGGGCAAGGCGTCGATGTGCCTGATCAAGCTGTCGCCCGAGGTGATCCGCACGGCCCCGCAGGCGCGCAGGCCGTTCCAGGGCTGGCGCTATCTGGAGCCCAAGGACGCGCCCCCGGACCTGTCGTCGCTGGACGCCGGGGACATGCCGGAGGATCTGGCCAAGCAGTTGCGGGAGATGGGGGCGTGGTGAAGAGAGAGGCAGGAGGCAGTAGGCAGTAGGCAGTGAAGACGGGGCTGGCGGAAGCGGCTATAGCGACCGGCCCGATCTCACCCTCGCGGCCCTGATCTACCCTCTACTGCCTACTGCCTACTGCCTCAAAGACCGCTCATGCCCTTCCTCTCCCCCTCCACCCGGGCCGCCACGCGCGAGCTGCTGACGCTGGCCTGGCCGGTGGTGCTGGCACGGATCGGCATCATGACCATGGGGCTGACCGACGCGATCGTGGTCGGCAACTATTCGAGCACCGAGCTGGCCTACAGCTCGCTGGCGCTGGCTCCCACCTCGATCATGGTGACGACGGCGGTCGGCCTGCTGCTGGGCGTGCAGGTGATGACCGCGCGGCGGATCGGCGAGGGTCGGCGCGACGAGGCCGGAGCCGTGCTGCGGCGCGGGCTGGTCTATTCGCTGCAGCTGGGGATCGCGGCGATGATCGCCCTGATCGTCGTCGGGCCGTGGGCCCTGACGCAGCTGAACCTGGCCGACGGGCTGGGCGAGGGGGCGCGGCCGGCTCTTATCGTTTTCGCCTTGGGCATGCCCGCCTATCTGATCTCGGTGGCGGCCCAGTTCTTCCTCGAGGCCCTGGGCAAGCCCAAGCCGGGCATGATCGCCATGTGGGTGGCCAACGGCGTCAACTTGGCGCTGAACCTGCTGCTGGTGCCCGACATCCTGGGCATCGGGCTGTTCGGGGCTGAGGCCTCGGCCTGGGCGACCTTCTTCGCGCGCGGGTCGCTGGCCGTGTTCCTCGTGATCTACATCGTCCGCCTGCCGGAGGCGCGGGCGCTGGGGGTGTTCAACAAGCCGCCGAAGGACCCGCCGGCCGAGCGCGAGCAGATCAAGATCGGCGCCGGGTCGGGCGCGTCCTATTTCATCGAGGTCGGGGCCTTCGCCCTGATGACCTTCATCGCCGGGCAGCTGGGGACGGAAGAGACGGCGGCCTGGGCCATCGTGCTGAACATCTCGGCCATCGTCTTCATGGTGCCGATGGGTCTGTCGTCGGCGACAGCGGTGCTGGTGGGCCGGGCCTATGGAGCAGAGGACGCGCGCGGCGTGCTGCGGAACGGGCTGGTCGGGATCGGAACGATCGCCGTGCTGACCCTGATCGTGGCGCTGGTGGTGTGGCCGACCGCGCCGCTGCTGATCGCCGCCTACAACCGCGATCCCATACTGGCGGCGATCGCGGTGCCGGCCCTGGTACTGGCCAGCCTGTTCTTCGTGGCCGACGGCATCCAGGTGGTGGCGTCACAGGCCAACCGCGCGGCGGGCGACGTCTGGTGGCCGACGATCATGCATTTCTTCTCGTACGGCGCCGTGATGATGCCGCTGGGCTGGGTGCTGGCCCACCGGATCGGCGTCGATGGCCTGGTCTGGGCGGTGATCATCGCCAGCCTGGTGTCGGCGAGCCTGCTGACGGGCCGGTTCGTGCGGATCGCGCGGCGGCTGCAGGCGGGCCCGGGTCAGTCCGCCGAGGCCTGATCCCCGGCCTGATCCGGGCAGGGAGCCTTGCGCTTCTGCGTGGCCTCCGTGGTGGCGAACATCACCGAGGACACCGCGAACATGATCGCCACCATGCTCATCGAGTCTTCCGACCGCCATACGGTGAAGAACAGCACGCCGAAACCGGCGAAGATTCCTCCCAGCGTCCAGCCCAGTCCACGCGACATCGTCCGGCTCCGTGTTGGCCCGATCCCCTGACCGGGCGTTCGAGATGTAAAGCACCCTGTACATCACGGAGCGGCAAATGTAAAGCGTCCTAGACAGGGAGCGCGAAGGGTGACGCCGGGGCCGCATCGCCCTATATCCGACCGCTCCCCTGACCCCCGGACACCCATGCCCCGCATCCTGATCACCTCGGCGCTGCCCTACATCAACGGCATCAAGCATCTGGGGAATCTGGCGGGGTCGATGCTGCCGGCCGATGTCTTCGCCCGGTTCAAGCGCGGGCAGGGGCATGAAGTCCTCTATATCTGCGCCACGGACGAGCACGGGACGCCGGCCGAGTTGGCCGCCGCGGCCGCCGGTCAGGACGTCCAGACCTATTGCGACGAACAGCACGAGATCCAGAAGGCGGCGGGACAGGCGTTCGGCCTGAGCTACGACTGGTTCGGCCGGTCCTCGCGCGAGCCGAACCGGCGGCTGACGCAGCATTTCGCCAAGGTGCTGGAGGCCAACGGCCTGATCGAGGAACGGGTGGACCGGATGGTCTATTCGGTCGACGACGCGCGCTTCCTGCCCGACCGCTATGTCGAGGGGACCTGCCCCCACTGCGGCCACGTCGGCGCGCGGGGCGACCAGTGCGACAACTGCGGGCGGCTGCTGGACCCGACCGACCTGATCGCCCCCTATTCGGCGGTCTCGGGCTCGACCAACCTCGAGGTGCGCGACACGCGCCACCTGTATCTGCTGCAGACGAAGATCGAGGACCGGATCCGGGGCTGGATCGAGTCGAAGTCCGACTGGCAGACGCTGGCGAAGTCGATCGCGCTGAAGCACCTCGACGAGGGGCTGATCGACCGGGGAATCACGCGCGACCTGAAGTGGGGCGTGCCGGTGGTCGGTGACGACGGCGGGCCGCGCCCGGGCATGGAGGGCAAGGTCTTCTACGTCTGGTTCGACGCGCCCATCGAATACATCGGCGCGACCGAGGAGTGGGCCGAGGCCAATGGCACGACCTGGCGCGACTGGTGGCGGCTGGACGAGGGGGCCGACGACGTCCGCTACGTCCAGTTCATGGGCAAGGACAACGTGGCCTTCCACACCGTCAGCTTCCCCGCGACCATCCTGGGGTCGGGCGAGCCGTGGAAGACGGTCGACACGCTGAAGGCCTTCAACTGGCTGAACTGGTACGGCGGCAAGTTCTCGACGTCGCAGAAGCGCGGGGTCTTCATGGACCAGGCGCTGGAGATCCTGCCCGCCGACTACTGGCGCTGGCACCTGACGGCCTATGGGCCGGAAGGGTCGGACGCGGCCTTCACCTGGGAGCAGTTCCAGTCGACGACCAACAAGGACCTGGCCGATGTGCTGGGCAATTTCGTCAACCGGATCGTCAAGTTCGCGGAATCGAAATTCGACGGGGTGGTGCCGGACGGCGGCACACCGGGCCCGCTGGAGGCGAAACTGGAGGCCGATGTGGCGGCGGGCATCGCCGAGGCCACGGCCGCCTTCGAGGCGATGGAGTTCAGGAAGGCCTGCGTGGCCCTGCGCGCCGTCTGGGTGCTGGGCAACGAATACCTGCAGGAGGCCGCGCCCTGGACCGCCTACAAGACCGATGTCGAACGCTCGGCCGTCGGGGTGCGGACGGGCCTGAATCTGGTCGCCCTGTTCGCGCGGCTGGCGGCCCCGGTCCTGCCGTTCACCGCCCCGACGATCGCGGCGACGGTGGGCGAGACGGACCTGTCATGGCCGGCGGCGGACGAGGCCTTGCTGGACCGCCTGCCGCGCGGCCAGAAGGTGGCCTCGGCCGAGGTGCTGTTCAGGAAGATCGAGGACGTCCAGGTGGCGGAATGGTCCGAGCGCTTCGGCGGGGCGGACTGATTCCCCGCGCGTTCGGCTGGACCGATCGGCGGAGCTGGAACCGTCGCTGATCCTACAAGCGCTGCAGCGCGTGAGGACGGTTCATCACAAAGGGCACAAAGAAGGCCACGAAGGGCACGAAGGCAGCGGTGCCTTGTGCAGGTCGACGTCTTCGCTTCTAATTCCTGATCGCGGCATACGCCGCATAGGTCCGAGGCAACCGCAGACGCGGTTCTGGCGAACGCACAGGATCCGTCGTGCCCTTTGTGGTTCCCTTTGTGCGCTTTGTGATGAACCCGCCATCGTCCCGGAACACGCCGGTCGGCGCGTCGACCCGAACGACGAAAACTAGTCGAACAGGGCGGCCGGCGCGTTGAACTCGTCCGGCCAGGCCAGCCAGGCGACGTCGGTCGGGCCGATGACGAAGGTCACGACCCGCCAGGTGCCGCCGCTCCGGCGCAGCAGGGCGTAGGTGCCCGGACCGTCGAACACGCCGTTCTCCAGCGCGCTGGCGTAGCGGGTCCGGCCGAAGTCGATGGGCCGCCCGCCGGGCTGCTGGATCGACCCCGCGTAAAAGGCCCAGTCGCCCTGGACCCGCAGCCGGTCCACCACGAATTGCACCGGCTGGCCGCCGAGATCGCGCTGGATGGACGGCCTCAGGGCGTCGAGGATCGGACGGCGGAGCGGATCGCCGACGCCGATGGTGCGGACGCCCGACTGGACGACGGCCGGCGGCACCGGCTCGGCCGCGGTCGTCATCGGCCCGGCGAGCAGGAGGGGCAGAAGCATCAGGCTCATCGGGCACTCCGCAGGTTCATCGATGGGGAAAGGTGACGATCCCCATCGTAGAAGCGAAGCCGTAGGGACGATAGCGGACCCGGCCCCGACGTCAGGCGGCGTCAGGGTTCAGCGATCGCCTGCTGGGCCAGACAGATCGTCAGCTTTTCGCCCTTCTCCGGACGGCAGGACTTCGTCACCTCCTCGGCGGTGACGTCGAGGAAGGCGGGAGCCGAGGCGTTGTGCTGTTCCACGGCCAGGGCCCGCACCACGGTCGAGCGATAGCCGTCCCAGATCATGTGGATGGCGACGTAGAGCACGATGACCAGGCCGACGTAGCCGATCCAGCGGTAGCGACCCAGCAGCTTGGCGATGTAGGTCGCGGCCACGCCCATCAGGCCGATCGAGAGCACGAGGCCGAAGACCATGATCCAGGGGTGGTCGTGGGCCGCGCCCGCGACGGCCAGGACGTTGTCCAGCGACATGGTCACGTCGGCGATCAGGATCTGGACGAGGGCGGCGCCGAAGCTCTTGCGCTTCAGGCCCATTTCCTCGGGCGAGGGGCCCTTGCCGTGTTCGATTGCGAGGGCGAGCTCGAGCTCGGCCTGGGCCTCGGCCTGGTCGTGGGTGGCCGCCTCCTGCAGCTCGCGCCACATCTTCCAGCAGACCCAGAGCAGCAGCACCCCGCCCGCGATCAGCAGGCCGACGATGGCCAGCAGCTGGACGGTGACGAGGGCGAACACGATCCGCAGGACGACGGCGGCGGCCAGACCGATCAGGATGGCCTTGCGACGCAGTTCCTGGGGCAGGGCGGCGGCGGCCAGGCCGACGGCGACGGCGTTGTCGCCAGCCAGGACCAAGTCGATGGCCAGCACCTTGCCCAGGGCGGACAGCTGGCTGGCGAGTTCGGGAGAGCTGAGGAATTCCATGCGCGGTCTCTAGCGGGGTGAATCCGTACCGCCAAGCCTCCTCCCCACTCGCCGCGCGAATGGGGAGGGGCGGATCAGCGTTGCTTGCGCGTGGCCTCATACAGGGCGACGGCCGCCGCGTTGGAGACGTTCAGGCTCTCGAAGCCGCCGGGCATGGGAATCTTCGCCAGCACGTCGCAGTGCTCGGCGACCAGACGACGGATGCCGTCGCCCTCGGACCCCATGACCAGGACGGTCGGGCGGTGGTCGAGGGCGTTCTCCAGCAGTTCCTCCGAATCGCCGTCCAGACCCACGGCGCGCCAGCCGAGGTCGGCGAGGCGTTCCAGGGCGCGGGACAGATTCGTCACGCGGGCGCAGGGCAGGCGTTCGGTCGCCCCGGCGGCGGCTTTGGCGAGGGCACCGGCCAGCACCGGCGAATGACGGTCCTGGACGACGATGCCGCGCGCGCCGAAGGCCAGGGCCGAGCGGAAGATGGCCCCGACGTTCTGGGGGTCGGTCAGCTGGTCCAGCATGACGATGATTCCCTCGGCCGGATCGCCGAGGTCCTCGAGGCTGACGCCCTCCAGCGGCTGGACCTTGAAGGCCATGCCCTGGTGAACGGCCCCGGCGGGCAGCATGCGTTCGAGGGTCTGGGCGTCCATGACCTCGATCTTGTGGCCGTTGGCCGTGCCTTCGCGCTCGATCTCGGCGGCGCGGTCTTCGGTGGCCAGAAGCCGGCCCATGCCCTTGCGGGCCGGATTGGCCAGGGCCGCCAGCACGGGGTGGCGGCCCCACAGGAAGCCGTCGGCATCGACCTTGCCCCGGCTCGGGCGCGGGGCGGCCGAGGAAAAGGCCCTGGCCGGCGGGTTGGGGTTCCAGCCACCCGGTTTCGGCCCACGCTGTTCGGCCGAAGCGTCACCGGAGCGCGGCTTGAAAGGGGGTTTGCCGCCCGGTTTCGAGGCCGTTTTCGGACCCGATTTCCGGTCGTTGCGTTCTGGATTTCTCGACACTATAAGACGCCCTCCGATTTGGAGCCCTAGGGCTTTCGGGTCTGGCGCACCCTCTATCTCAGGCGTGTCCCGACCCAGAAGCCTTTTGTTCCGATAGCTGTCGAAAGACGGGTATCGGGTCAGGGTTCGACGGTTCGAAACGCGCGAGGGGGAATGTCCCGAGCGGCAAAGGGGGGGGACTGTAAATCCCCTGCGTAAGCTTCGCAGGTTCGAGTCCTGCTTCCCCCACCACGCGGTTTCGACACGGCGAACGAGCGCGAAAAAGAGGATCGACTGCGGACAATTCCTTGCAAAAACAAGGGACTGCCGTGGTTTCCGTGCGGGTATAGTATAATGGTAATACAGCAGCCTTCCAAGCTGAATATGTCGGTTCGATTCCGTCTACCCGCTCCAGGTTTTTGATAGCACCCAGCGCCCCTCAACCCGGGCCATCAGGAGTTTGGCCATGGCCAAGGAAAAGTTCGAACGTAACAAGCCGCATTGCAACATCGGCACGATCGGTCACGTGGACCACGGCAAGACGACGCTGACGGCGGCGATCACGATGACGCTGGCCAAGGCCGGTGGCGCCAAGGCGATGGCCTATGCGGACATCGACGCGGCTCCGGAAGAGAAGGCCCGCGGCATCACGATCAACACCGCGCACGTCGAATATGAGACGGCCAACCGTCACTATGCCCACGTCGACTGCCCCGGCCACGCCGACTATGTGAAGAACATGATCACCGGCGCCGCCCAGATGGACGGCGCGATCCTGGTGGTGTCGGCCGCCGACGGCCCGATGCCGCAGACCCGCGAGCACATCCTGCTGGCCCGTCAGGTCGGCGTGCCCGCCCTGGTCGTGTTCATGAACAAGGTCGACCTGGTCGACGACAAGGAGCTGCTGGAGCTCGTCGAGATGGAAGTGCGCGAGCTGCTTTCGTCCTACCAGTTCCCGGGCGACGACATTCCGATCACCATGGGCTCGGCCAAGGCCGCGACCGACGGCGTGAACCCGGAAATCGGCGAGCAGCAGGTTCTGGCGCTGATGGAAACCGTCGACGCCTACATCCCGCAGCCGGAACGCCCGGTCGACCTGCCGTTCCTGATGCCGGTGGAAGACGTGTTCTCGATCTCGGGCCGCGGCACCGTGGTCACGGGTCGCGTCGAGCGCGGCATCGTCAAGGTCGGTGAGGAAGTCGAGATCGTCGGCATCCGCCCCGTCCAGAAGACGACCTGCACGGGCGTGGAAATGTTCCGCAAGCTGCTGGACCAGGGTCAGGCGGGCGACAACGTCGGCGTGCTGCTGCGCGGCACCAAGCGTGAAGACGTCGAGCGCGGTCAGGTCCTGTGCAAGCCGGGCTCCATCACCCCGCACACCAAGTTCCTGGCCGAGGCCTACATCCTGACCAAGGAAGAGGGTGGCCGTCACACGCCGTTCTTCACCAACTACCGCCCGCAGTTCTACTTCCGCACCACGGACGTGACCGGCATCGTGCACCTCAAGGAAGGTGTCGAGATGATCATGCCCGGCGACAACGCCGAGCTGAACGTCGAGCTGATCACCCCGATCGCCATGGAAGAGAAGCTGCGCTTCGCCATCCGTGAAGGCGGCCGCACCGTCGGCGCCGGCGTGGTTGCCAAGATCATCGCCTAAGCGACGATCTGAACCGATCTGAACGAGGCCTCCGGCGAAAGCCGGGGGCCTTTTTCTTTGGTCCTTCTCCCCTTGCGAGAGAAGGTGGCAGCCGAAGGCTGACGGATGAGGGGTCACACCAGCGGTCGGCGTGAGCGGACGCAACGCGAGCCTTCAACGTCAGCGTGACCCCTCATCCGACCTCGCTTCGCTCGGCCACCTTCTCCCGCAAGGGGAGAAGGGAGAGGTCACGCGTCTCCCGCGAGGGAGCAGGAGGTTACGCGTTCGGCTTTCCCGTGGCCGGGTCCGTCGCGGTTTCGCCGGAGTTGCTGCTGCCTTCGGAGCCGCGCGGTTCGGTGGCGGGGCGGGGGGTCTTGCCGTCGCCGGCGGGGCGCTGGTTCTCGTTCTCGGTCTGGCGCGGCGGGCGGTTCGGATCGGTCATGGTCAAGCTCCGTGTGGGCTATGGCAACGCCGGCCCGGGGGCGAAGGTTTCGTTCACCACGCCGCTCAACCGTACTGAAACGGCGCATCGGATAGGACATGCGGTGGAACGGCGCTTGCGGACGCAGGCGTCCAGGAGACGTGCATGGCCGGAACGCTACAGATCGAGGTCGTCAAGGCGGACCAGCTGACGGTCGCCGACGTGGCCCTGTGGCGTCAGATGACCGACGCCAATCCCGATTTGGCCAGCCCCTATTTCCGGTGGGAGTTCACCGAGATCGCATCGCGGATCAGTCCGGACGCGGCGGTCGCGATCCTGACCCGCGACGGGCGGACCGTCGGATACTTCCCGCATCAGCGCCGCGGATCGGCGATCCAGCCCCTGGGCGCGCCGATGAACGACTATCATGGCGTCATCGCCATGCCGGGCGAGGCCCCGACCCTGGCCGCGGTGGCCGAACTGCTGGGCGCGCCGCGCCTGAACGTCTCGGCCTGGGTCGGACCGTCGGGGGCGGGGAGCCTGCGCGAGACCCTGATGACCGTCGTGCCCGAAGCGGGCGAGGCCTCCTATCACGGCTGGTACGCCGAGCGCCGCCAGACCTGGGGCAAGTATTTCAAGGACAAGGAGCGGGCCCGCCGCAGCCTGGAGGCCGAGCTGGGGCCGATCCGCGTCGAGCACGGCCTGCGCGACCCGGAACTGCTGGATCATCTGATCGGGCTGAAGCGCGACCAGTACGCCCGAACGGGGCGGCATGACATCTTCGCGTGCGGCTGGACGGCCGAACTGCTGCACGCCCTGATGGCGGAGACGCGGACCGATTTCGGAGCCTCGATGGCGGCCCTGTGGGCGGGCGACCGGCTGACGGCCATCGAATATTCGCTGCACGCGGGCGACCGCTACCATTTCTGGTTCCCGGCCTACGAGCCCGCCCTGGCGCGGTGTTCGCCGGGCATCCTGCTGACCATGGACACGATGCGGCTGGGCTGCGCGGCGGGGTTCCGGGTGTTCGACTTCGGGTTCGGGGGCGAGGGCTACAAGAAGTATTTCTGCAATGCGACCCAGAGCGTGCGCGAGGCCGTGGTGCTGAAACCCGGTCTGCGAGCCAGTCTGTCGGACGTGGCGGTCGGGCTGCTGGACAGCGCGTCCGGCGGACGGGGCGAGCGGCTGCGCACCAGCGTGCGGCGTCGCTGGGCCGCCATCGAGGCCTGCGAGACCACGCCCGCCAACCGCTTCATGGGGGCGGTCGCGGCCGCCGGCGTCGCCGTGCGCAAGGCGACCGGTCGGCAGGCCGCGGCCTGAAAGAGATGACGATGAGCCAGACACAAGCGGCGACCGCCGGCCGCCGCACCCGCTATCCCGGCCCGATCGCCGAGGCGAAGAAGCATCCGCATGGTCTGGTCGAGCAGGGGTTCGCCTCCGACGAGGCCCTGGCCGAGATCCTGCACCGCTATCCGGCCCACCTGTTCGACATCAACCTGTACGACTACGACGACGAAGGTCAGGTCTCGCTGAGGACCGGCGCGCGCGGCACCCTGTCGGGCGACCAGATGCTGGCGGCGATCCAGGCCGGGCGGCTGTGGGTCAATCTGAGGCAGGCGGAGCAGGGCTGCCCCGACCTGTGGCGCGCGGCGATGGGCGAATTCGCCAGGATCCAGGCGACCTATCCCGGCATGAAAGCCGTGACCAATGCCGGTCAGCTGATCATCTCGTCGCCCGTGGCCCGGGTGCCCTATCATTTCGACGCCGCCGGGGTGGTGCTGTTCCACCTGCGGGGTCGCAAGCGGCTGTTCATCTATCCGGGCGACGAGGCGCATCTGCCCGAACAGGCGATGGAGCAGGTCGTGGCGCGCCAGACGACCGAGGAACTGCCCTATACGCGGGCTTTCGAGGCCGATGCCCAGGTGATGGACCTTGAGCCCGGCGAGGCCCTGACCTGGCCGCTGTATGCGCCGCACCGTGTCGAGAACCTGGACAAGTTCTGCGTCAGCCTGTCGATGGACTTCCAGACCTGGCCGACGCGCTTTCGCAATGGTGCGATCTACACCAATGCCGTGATCCGCAGCCGGGGCGGGCGTCCGCGCTTCACCGACAGCATGTCGACGCCGGAACTGGCGGCGCGCTGGGCCGCGTCGCTGGCGCTGCGTCGCGTGGGCGGGCTCAAGAGCCGGATCGCGCATTTCGAGCGGGACTTCACCCCTGATGCCAAGGCGGCGGACGGGGCAGGGGCCTTGCCGGCCTAGACCAGGCGGCGCTTCAGTTGGCGTATGGATGTCCAGAAAGAGGTGCATCACAGCGATCACAACGGGCCACAGCGAACACGACGAAACCCAGACTGAGGCGCCGGCGCCGATCCCTTCCTTCTGGCTCGATGTCCCGTCGACGAGAGGATCGGCGGCGACGCCGCCCTTCTATCGTTTCGGCACCAGAGGAGAACGGCGACCCTAACGACCACTCGGTCTCGTCGTGTCCTCCGTGACTTCGCTGTGTCCGCCGTGATGAACCTGTGCGGCCGCCGCTGCAACGAAAGGTTCAGGCTCGCCCGGTTCCCGAAAATCGCGCGACGGGCCTTTATTTCGCCCGCGAAGCGCGTATATGTGCGCGTTCCGCAATCACTCCATGATTCCGCGCGAAAGCGCCGAGGCCCGGTCCGTCGCCCTCCGACCGAGCGAAGGCGTGGCTCCTTACCCAGGGAGCTTACCAGATTTCAGGCCTCCTGATGCGCGAAAGCGCGTCGAGGGTGGAGGCCGAAACCGACTGTCACGGGACACCGAACGGTGCCCTGTGCCGCTGCATTTCACGCGCGTCTCCCCCGGCGCGCGACATGGGAAAACAGAATGACTGACGTCCTGAACGGTCTCACCATCAATGGTCAGATCGCATCGGCCACGACCTTCACCGGCAAGAAGCGCATCCGCAAATCGTTCGGCCGCATCCCCGAGGCGGTGCAGATGCCGAACCTGATCGAGGTTCAGCGCGAATCCTACGAGCAGTTCCTGCAGCGCGAGGTCCGTCCGGGCGTCCGCAAGGAACAGGGCATCGAGGCCGTGTTCAAGTCGGTCTTCCCGATCAAGGACTTCAACGAACGCGCCGTGCTGGAATACGTGTCCTACGAATTCGAGGACCCCAAGTACGACGTCGAGGAATGCATCCAGCGCGACATGACCTATGCCGCGCCGCTGAAGGTCAAGCTGCGCCTGATCGTGTTCGAGGCGGACGAGGAAACGGGCGCGCGCTCGGTCAAGGACATCAAGGAGCAGGACGTCTACATGGGGGACATCCCCCTGATGACGGACAAGGGGACCTTCATCGTCAACGGCACCGAGCGGGTGATCGTCTCGCAGATGCACCGGTCGCCGGGCGTCTTCTTCGACCACGACAAGGGCAAGACCCACTCCTCGGGCAAGCTGCTGTTCGCCGCGCGGGTGATCCCGTACCGCGGCTCGTGGCTGGACTTCGAGTTCGACGCCAAGGACATCGTGTTCGTCCGCATCGACCGTCGCCGCAAGCTGCCCGCCTCGACCTTCCTGATGGCCCTGGGCATGGACGGCGAAGAGATCCTGCGCACCTTCTACGAGACCGTGCCGTACGAGAAGCGCGGCGACGGCTGGGTCACCCCCTACAAGGCCGAACGCTGGAGGGGCGTGAAGCCCGAGTTCGATCTGGTCGATGCCGACACCGGCGAGATCGTCGCCCAGGCCGGCCAGAAGATCAGCGCTCGCGCCGCCAAGAAGCTGGGTGACACCACCAAGTCGCTGTCGCTCGCGGCCGACGCCCTGGTGACCCGCTACCTGGCCGCCGACGCCGTCAACTACGAGACCGGCGAGATCTATGCCGAAGCCGGCGACGAGCTGGACGCGCCGACCATCGAACTGCTGGAAGAGCGCGGCTTCACCACCATCGACGTGCTGGACATCGACCACGTCACGGTCGGCGCCTACATGCGCAACACCCTGCGGGTCGACAAGTCGACGGGCCGCGAGGACGCGCTGTTCGACATCTATCGCGTGATGCGCCCCGGCGAGCCCCCGACCCCGGAAGCCGCCGAAGCCATGTTCAACTCGCTGTTCTTCGACGGCGAGCGTTACGACCTGTCGGCCGTCGGCCGGGTCAAGATGAACATGCGTCTGGAAACGCCGGAAGTGTCCGACGAAATCCGCGTCCTGCAGAAGGACGACGTGCTGAAGGTGCTGCAGATTCTCGTCGGCCTGAAGGACGGCCGCGGCGAGATCGACGACATCGACAACCTGGGCAACCGCCGGGTCCGTTCGGTCGGCGAGCTGCTGGAAAACCAGTACCGCGTCGGTCTGCTGCGCATGGAGCGCGCCATCAAGGAGCGCATGTCGTCG
Organism: Brevundimonas subvibrioides ATCC 15264; assembly: GCF_000144605.1. Taxonomy (NCBI): domain Bacteria; kingdom Pseudomonadati; phylum Pseudomonadota; class Alphaproteobacteria; order Caulobacterales; family Caulobacteraceae; genus Brevundimonas; species Brevundimonas subvibrioides. Next base: position 1,564,986 of record NC_014375.1, read on the forward strand.
GTCGATATCGACACGGTGATGCCGCACGACCTGATCAACGCGAAGCCGGCCGCGGCCTCGGTGCGTGAATTCTTCGGCTCGTCGCAGCTGTCGCAGTTCATGGACCAGACGAACCCGCTGTCCGAGATCACCCACAAGCGGCGCCTGTCGGCGCTTGGACCGGGCGGTCTGACGCGCGAGCGCGCGGGCTTCGAAGTCCGCGACGTGCACCCGACCCACTACGGCCGCATCTGCCCGATCGAAACGCCGGAAGGCCCGAACATCGGCCTGATCAACTCGCTGGCGACCCACGCCCGGGTCAACAAATACGGCTTCATCGAGAGCCCGTACCGGCGCGTGAAGGACGGCAAGGCCCTAGACGAGGTGGTCTACATCTCGGCCATGGAGGAGTCGAAATACACGATCGCCCAGGCGAACATCGCCCTCAAGGACGGCATGATCGTCGACGAACTGGTCCCGGGCCGGATCAACGGCGACTCGCAGCTGCTGATCCGCGCCGACGTCGACATGATGGACGTGTCGCCGAAACAGGTCGTCTCGGTCGCCGCGGCCCTGATCCCCTTCCTGGAAAACGACGACGCCAACCGGGCCCTGATGGGCGCGAACATGCAGCGTCAGGCCGTGCCTCTGGTGCAGTCGGACGCGCCGCTGGTCGGCACCGGCATGGAAGCGGTCGTCGCCCGTGACTCTGGGGCCGTCGTGGTCGCCCGTCGTGACGGCGTGGTCGAACAGATCGACGGCACGCGGATCGTGGTCCGCGCCACCGGCGACCTGGACGCCGGCCGTTCGGGCGTCGACATCTACCGCCTGTCGAAGTTCCAGCGCTCCAACCAGTCGACCTGCATCAACCAGCGCCCGATCGTGCGCGTGGGCGATGAAGTGAAGACCGGCGACGTGATCGCCGACGGCCCGTCGACGGACCTGGGCGAACTGGCCCTGGGCCGGAACGCGCTCGTCGCCTTCATGCCGTGGAACGGCTACAACTTCGAGGACTCGATCCTGATCTCCGAGCGCATCGTGCGCGACGACGTCTTCACCTCGATCCACCTCGAGGAGTTCGAGGTCATGGCCCGCGATACGAAGCTTGGGCCTGAGGAAATCACCCGCGACATCCCCAACGTCGGCGAGGAAGCCCTGCGCAACCTCGACGAGGCGGGCATCGTGGCCATCGGCGCCGAGGTCCAGCCGGGCGACATCCTGTGCGGCAAGGTCACGCCCAAGGGCGAAAGCCCGATGACCCCCGAAGAGAAGCTGCTGCGGGCCATCTTCGGCGAGAAGGCTTCGGACGTCCGCGACACCTCGCTGCGCCTGCCGCCCGGCGTGGCCGGCACGATCGTCGACGTGCGCGTGTTCAACCGCCACGGCGTCGACAAGGACGAACGCGCCATGTCGATCGAACGCGACGAGATCGAACGCCTGGGCAAGGACCGCGACGACGAACTCGCGATCCTGGAGCGCAACACCTACGGCCGCCTGAAGCCCCTGCTGCTGGGCAAGAACGCCGTCTCGGGTCCCAAGGGCCTGGGTCGCGGTGAAGTGACGGACGCCAAGCTGGGCGAGCTGTCGCGCGGCCTGTGGTGGCAGATCGCCCTCGACGACGAGAAGGCGATGGGCGAGCTGGAGCAGATGAAGAAGTCGTTCGAGGACGCCCGCAAGGCGCTCGACCGTCGCTTCGAGGACAAGGTCGAGAAGCTGCAGCGCGGCGACGAACTGCCCCCCGGCGTGATGAAGATGGTCAAGGTGTTCGTGGCCGTGAAGCGCAAGCTTCAGCCCGGGGACAAGATGGCCGGTCGTCACGGCAACAAGGGCGTCATCTCCAAGATCCTGCCGATCGAGGACATGCCGCACCTGGAAGACGGGACCTCGGTCGACGTCGTTCTGAACCCGCTGGGCGTGCCTTCGCGCATGAACATCGGCCAGATCTTCGAAACCCACCTGGGTTGGGCCTCGGCCGGACTGGGCAAGCAGATCCAGGGTCTGCTGGAAGCCTGGCAGGGCGGTGGCCAGAAGCAGGCGCTGATCGATCACCTGACCGGCATCTACGGCGAGGACACCCCTCTGCCGCAGGACGAGCACGAGCTGGTCGAGCTGGCGCAGAACCTTTCCAAGGGCGTTCCGTTCGCCACCCCGGTGTTCGACGGCGCGCACATCTCGGACATCGAGGACCTGCTGGAGAAGGCCGGTCTGGAGCGTTCGGGTCAGTCGATCGTCTATGACGGCACGACCGGCGAGCAGTTCAAGCGCCCGGTCACGGTCGGCTACATCTACATGCTGAAGCTGCACCACCTGGTCGACGACAAGATCCACGCCCGTTCGATCGGACCGTACTCGCTCGTCACCCAGCAACCGCTGGGCGGCAAGGCGCAGTTCGGCGGACAGCGCTTCGGGGAGATGGAGGTCTGGGCTCTGGAAGCCTACGGCGCCGCCTACACCCTGCAGGAGATGCTGACCGTGAAGTCCGACGACGTGGCCGGACGGACGAAGGTCTACGAGGCCATCGTGCGCGGCGACGACAGCTTCGAGGCGGGCATTCCCGAGAGCTTCAACGTTCTCATCAAGGAAATGCGCTCGCTGGGTCTGAACGTGGAGCTGGAGAACAGCTGACCGACCGAATGATCCCTCCTCGCGCAAGCGGGGAGGGACGGTCCCTCCGCCCTCTCCATCTTTCGAATTTTACGCGGCCCCCGCCGCAGAAGGAATCAAGATGAACCAGGAAGTCCTGAACATCTTCAACGCGGTCCCGGTCACCCCGACCTTCGACCAGATCAAGATCGCCCTCGCGTCCCCCGAAAAGATCCGCTCGTGGTCCTTCGGCGAGATCAAGAAGCCCGAGACGATCAACTACCGCACGTTCAAGCCCGAGCGTGACGGCCTGTTCTGCGCGCGTATCTTTGGCCCGACCAAGGATTACGAATGCCTGTGCGGCAAGTACAAGCGCATGAAATACAAGGGCATCATCTGCGAGAAGTGCGGCGTGGAGGTCACCCTGGCCCGCGTCCGGCGCGAGCGGATGGGCCACATCGAACTGGCGTCCCCCGTCGCCCACATCTGGTTCCTGAAGTCCCTGCCGTCGCGCATCTCGCTGATGCTCGACATGGCGCTGAAGGACGTGGAGCGGGTGCTCTACTTCGAGAACTACATCGTCACCGAGCCGGGCCTGACCCCGCTGAAGCAGAACCAGCTGCTGACGGAAGACGAGTTCTATCGCTACCAAGACGAGTTCGGCGATGACGGCTTCACGGCCGAGATTGGCGCCGAGGCCGTGCGCAACCTGCTGATGGGCATCGACCTGCACTCGGAGGCCGAACGCCACCGCGGCGAACTGGCCGACAGCCCGTCGGAAGTGAAAGCCAAGAAGGCCTCCAAGCGCCTGAAGCTGATCGAGGCCTTCCTCGAATCCGGCAACAAGCCCGAGTGGATGATCCTGACGGTCGTGCCGGTCATCCCGCCGGAACTGCGTCCGCTGGTGCCGCTGGACGGCGGTCGTTTCGCGACCTCCGACCTGAACGACCTGTACCGCCGCGTGATCAACCGCAACAACCGCCTGAAGCGGCTGATGGAACTGCGCGCGCCCGACATCATCATCCGCAACGAAAAGCGGATGCTGCAGGAATCGGTCGACGCCCTGTTCGACAACGGCCGTCGCGGTCGCGTCATCACGGGCGCCAACAAGCGTCCGCTGAAGTCGCTGGCCGACATGCTGAAGGGCAAGCAGGGCCGCTTCCGCCAGAACCTTCTGGGCAAGCGCGTCGACTATTCGGGCCGTTCGGTCATCGTGGTCGGTCCCGACCTCAAGCTGCACGAGTGCGGCCTGCCCAAGAAGATGGCGCTCGAGCTGTTCAAGCCGTTCATCTATGCGCGTCTGGACGCCAAGGGCCTGTCGGGCACCGTCAAACAGTCCAAGCGCATGGTCGAGCGCGAACAGCCCCAGGTGTGGGACATCCTCGAAGAGGTGATCCGCGAGCACCCGGTCATGCTGAACCGCGCGCCGACGCTCCACCGTCTGGGCATCCAGGCGTTCGAGCCCAAGCTGATCGAAGGCAAGGCCATCCAGCTGCACCCGCTGGTCTGCGCCGCGTTCAACGCCGACTTCGACGGCGACCAGATGGCCGTGCACGTCCCGCTGAGCCTCGAGGCCCAGCTGGAAGCGCGCGTCCTGATGATGTCGACCAACAACATCCTGTCGCCCGCCAACGGCAAGCCGATCATCGTGCCGTCGCAGGACATCGTCCTGGGCCTGTACTACCTGTCGCTGGTCAAGGACGGTGAGCCCGGTGAAGGCAAGCTGTTCGCCAACGTCGGCGAGATCGACGCGGCGCTCGACGCCGGTGTCGTAACCCTGCACACCCGCATCAAGGCGCGCTGGACCGAGGAAGACAAGGACGGCAACGAGATCACCAAGGTGATCGACACGACGCCGGGCCGGATGAAGCTGGGCGCCCTGCTGCCCAAGAACCCGAACGTCGGCTACCGCCTGCTCGAGAAGAACCTGACGAAGAAGGAAATCGGCAACCTGATCGACGTGGTCTATCGCCACTGCGGTCAGAAGGCGACGGTGATCTTCGCCGACCAGATGATGGGGCTGGGCTTCAAGGAAGCCGCGCGCGCCGGCATCTCGTTCGGCAAGGACGACATCGTGATCCCGGCCAAGAAGGTCGAGATCGTCGCCGCCACCCGCACGCTGGTCGAGGAATACGAGCAGCAGTACGCCGACGGCCTGATCACTAAGGGCGAGAAGTACAACAAGGTCGTCGACGCCTGGGCCAAGGCCACGGACCGGGTCGCCGACGAGATGATGGGCGAGATCGCGCAGCCGCGCGTCCTGGCCTCGGGTCGTACGGCCGAAATCAACTCGGTCTACATGATGGCCAACTCCGGTGCCCGCGGATCGCAGGCCCAGATGAAGCAGCTCGGCGGGATGCGCGGCCTGATGGCCAAGCCGTCCGGCGAGATCATCGAGACCCCGATCGTGTCGAACTTCAAGGAAGGCCTGACCGTCCTCGAATACTTCAACTCGACCCACGGGGCCCGTAAGGGTCTGGCCGACACCGCGCTGAAGACCGCCAACTCGGGTTACCTGACCCGCCGTCTGGTGGACGTGGCGCAGGACTCGATCGTCACCGAGGAAGACTGCGGTTCCACGCGGGGCATCACCCTGCGCGCCGTGGTCGAGGGCGGCGACGTCCTGGTCTCGCTGGGGCAACGCGTCCTGGGTCGCTACAACGCCGAGGACATCAAGGCCCCGGGCACCGACACCGTGCTGTTCCCGGCCGACACCTATCTGGTGGAGGACGTGGTCGAGGTCATCGACCGCGAGGGCGTCCAGTCGGTGAAGGTCCGCTCGGCCCTGACCTGCGAGGCCGAAGCCGGCATCTGCGGCATGTGCTACGGCCGTGACTTGGCCCGCGGCACCAACGTCAACATCGGCGAAGCGGTCGGCGTCATCGCGGCGCAATCGATCGGCGAGCCGGGCACCCAGCTGACGATGCGGACCTTCCACATCGGCGGCACGGCCCAGGTGGCGGAAACCTCGTTCTACGAGGCGACCAACGCCGGGATCATCAAGATCGTCGGACCGACCGTCACCGGCACCCAGGGCGACCTGGTGTCGATGAGCCGCAACGTCGTCGTCACCGTCATGGTCGATGGCAAGGACCGCGAGTCGTACAAGATCCCGTACGGCGGCCGTCTGCGCGTCAAGGAAGGCGAAGAGGTCAAGAAGAACCAACGCCTGGCCGAGTGGGACCCCTACACCACCCCGATCATCACCGAAGTCGGCGGCACCGTCCGCTTCGAGGATCTGACCGAGGGCCTGTCGTTCCGCGAGGAGACCGACGAAGCGACGGGCATCGCCCAGCGCGTCGTCATCGACTGGCGTGCCTCGCCCCGCGGTTCGGACCTGCGTCCGGCCATGGGAATCACGGCGGGCGACGCCTACACCAAGCTGGCCTCGGGCTCCGACGCCCGGTACCTGCTGCCGGTGGGGGCCATCCTGTCGGTCGCCAACGGCGACGAGGTCAAGCCCGGCGAGATCCTGGCCCGTATCCCGACCGAGGGTGCCAAGACGCGCGACATCACCGGCGGTCTGCCGCGGGTGGCCGAGCTGTTCGAGGCCCGTCGTCCCAAGGATTGCGCGGTCATCGCCGAGATGGACGGCCGGGTCGAATTCGGTCGCGACTACAAGAACAAGCGCCGGATCAAGATCACGCCGGAGCTGAACGCGGACGGCGAACAGCCCGAAGCGGTCGAGTTCCTGATCCCCAAGGGCAAGCACATCTCCGTCCACGACGGCGATCTGATCCAGAAGGGCGACTACATCATCGACGGCAACCCCGATCCGCACGATCTGCTGCGCATCCAGGGCGTCGAGGCGCTGGCCGAGTATCTGGTGAACGAAGTGCAGGAGGTCTATCGACTGCAGGGCGTGCCGATCAACGACAAGCACATCGAGGTGATCGTTCGCCAGATGCTGCAGAAGGTCGAGATCATCGACTCGGGTGAGACCACCCTGATCCGTGGCGACACGGTCGAGGTGGCCGAGGCGGTCCTGGAGAACGAGAAGGTCGAGAAGCGTGGCGGCCGTCCGGCCACGACGCAGCCCGTCCTGCTCGGCATCACCAAGGCGTCGCTGCAGACCCGCAGCTTCATCTCGGCGGCGTCCTTCCAGGAGACCACCCGCGTCCTCACCGACGCGTCGGTCAACGGCAAGAAGGACACGCTGGAAGGCCTGAAGGAGAACGTCATCGTCGGCCGCCTGATCCCGGCGGGCACGGGGGCCTACCTCCGCAGCCTGCAGAAGGTCGCCAATGCCCGCGACGCCGAGCTGACCTCGACCCGCGAAGCCGCGATCGAGCCCCTGCCGGCCGAGCTGCAACTGGAGCTGGCCGAGAGCGAGTGATCGCTCTTCACAGCTGAAGACGAATGAGGGCGGTTCCGGCGACGGAGCCGCCCTTTTTCATGGGTCAGCGCCCTTCAAGGGCTGCAGCCTGGGGTTGCGGATTGCCGTTGACGTGGTCAGGGACCCCCTGCATCCTTCGCAGGACGAGAGGCGGGAATGACTAAAGCCAACAGGAAACACGGCAGCGCCGACAGCGTGCTGTGGGCCGTCACCCTCCTCGCCCTGGGCGCGATGACCTACCTCATGGCGATGAACGCGATGGTCGATCTCGGGGCCGCCGCTCACGACGCCTTCTGCACGGAGCACGGCTGGGCCGTCTGAGGGCGGCGGGCCGGATTACTCCATCTTGCGGTTGTTGCGCAGGCGGTCGTCGGTCATCTCGAACCCCGGTCGCAGAAGCGCCCCGGCGCAGGACCCGCGCAGGTTGCCGCCGGGACAGTCCGGGCTGGCCCCGACGATACCGGAACCGGCGCGGCCGCCGCGCAGGGAATCGTGCAGCGCCAGGGCGGCCGCTCCGTCGCGTGCGAACTGGGCCTCGCGCCGTGCTTCCGACGGCGTCAGGGTGCGGGGGCCCAGCGGTCCGGCGCGGCCGGCGGCCTCGTTGAAGCGGTCGTCGCACAGCCGTTGCTCGGACGGGTTGAGCCGGCCGTCCATGGCGCGACAGCCGGCGGCCCCCAGGCGCATGGATCGGGCGACGGCGGCCCGCATCGTCTCGGGCGTGACCTGCCACGGATCGACCGACGACGGGGCGGCGTCGGCGGGGGCTTCGGCGGCGATTCGCGGGGACAGGGGCGCGGGCGAGGCTTCGGCCTGACCGGGAACCGGCGGCGCGATCGACCGGCTGGCGGGGACCTCGCCTACGGTCGGCGTGGCCTCGGTGCGCGCCGACGCCGGCGCGGCGACGCGGGCGACCTCTCCGCGGAGGAGGGGGCGCGGCTCCATCTGGATGAAGACGGGCATTTCGTCGAAGGCGACCGTCGGGGCGGCCGGCGGCTCGAAGAACCGCAGGGCCAGAGGCGTCAGGATGGCGACGTGAACCAGGACGGAGGCGGCCATCAGCGCGGCGCGGCGGCGTTCGACCGACCCGAAGGACGGACGGCGCGGCACGAGACTCACACTGGCGTCGACCACCTATTCCCCCACCCAATCCCGCAGAGGTTGACCGGCGACCGTGGCGGGATCAGGGCATCGCGGACAGGCGCTTTGCGGCTTCCGGGATGACCATTTTCAGCCGACGGTCTGCCACGGGTCCAGCGGGCGCACCGTCGCGCAGGCGGGCAGGCCGTCCTTGCCGCGCCCGGGCAGCGTGGCCTCGATCACCGCGCCGGGCCTGAGGAGGTCGGCGGCAATCTCGTGCACGTCGATCTTGGCGCGGCGGCTGATGTGCCGGCCGATCGCATCCGTCTGGCCCGCCTGGCCGGCGATGGCGAGATAGATGAAGCGCCGGACAGGGCCCTCGCGGCGCACGAAGGGGCCGCCAAGCCGGCCGTCGGGGCGCAGCGTCACGGGCACGTCGAACGACAGGGGTGCGTCGGTCGCGATGCGGATGTCGACCGGCAGGCTCTTCGCATCCTGAAGGCTGTAGTGGAGACCGGCGACAGGGTCGGCGATCGTCAGGCGCAGGGTCAGGGTCTCAGTCATGGGTCACCTGATGGGTGCCGCGCACCATGCGCACGAACGGGATGGGACGCCCCTTGTGGGTCAGCCGCTCGGCCACCTCGGTGAGGACGAAGCGGGTGATGGAGGGCAGGTCGAGGGCGCGGGCGGCCTCGAGCGGGAGCCAGGCGATCTCGTCCAGCTCGCCCGATCCGGCCGTGGGTTCGGGGGCCAGCAGGGCTGCGGCATCGGCCATGAAGAACCGGGCATCGAACCGCCGCGTCCGGCCCGGCGGCGTGATGGCGCGCGCGACATAGTCCAGGGCGGCGAGGTCGGCCAGGGCCCCGGCGGCCCGGAACTCGCGCCACGGCCCGGCGACGGAGGCGGGCGGGGCCGGGCGGCCGAGGATCAGCCCGGTCTCCTCGAACGTCTCACGTACCGCCGTCAGGCACAGGGCGCGGGCGCGATGGGGTGCCAGTTCGGTCTCCAGACGGGCCCGGGTGGCGGCGGAGGGCTCGGTGGCCGAGGCGGCGGAGAAGTCAGAGCGGTCGATCCGCCCGCCGGGAAAGACCCATTTCGACGCCATGAAGACGTGGCCCGGCGCGCGCCGGCCCATCAGGACCTGGGGGTGCCGGCCGGAGCGGACCAGGATCAGGGTCGCGGCATCCTTCGGACGTTGCCGGGGGCCGGGCGCGCGCGGGGCGTCCGCCAGATCCTGGGCAGCGTCGAAAGGCTGGTGAGCGGACGGCATGTCCGAGCGATGCCACGCGGGCGAGGGCAAGGAAAGAGTGGCGGATGCGCCGTCAGTCCAGCACGCGGCCGATGCGGACCAGCGCCCCGGACGGGTCGCTGACCGCGAACTCATAGGTTCCCCAGATGCGGGCATGCGGACCCTGGGGTTCGATGATCAGGTCGCGCACCCGGTCGGCGACGGCGTCGACGTCCTCCACATAGAGGTAGAGGCCCAGGGGATTGTCCTCGACACGGCGCGGCCAGCCGGGCGTGGACCGCAGGTGGATGCGCCAGCCCCGGCCGTCGTCGAGCAGACGATAGTCGCCATGGTCGCTGACGACTTCGAAGCCGAGGCGACGATAGAAGGCGGTGCTGGCCTCGAGGTCGCGGGCGGGGACGATGGCGGCGGCGTGATGGCGTTCTGTCATGGGCCTTCCTGTGGGCGAGCGAGGATCATGGTCGCCGCGGTGGACAGAGACCAGAGGGCGAAGGCCGCCGTGGCCGCGACTGCGACGTGGAGGCCGAAACCGCCGTCGGTCGTGGTGTGCCAGAGCGACAGGGCGGCGAGGGCGACCCCCAGACCCGCCGCCACGCGACCTGCAAGGGAGAGACGCCACAGGCCCGGGGACCAGGCGGCGGCCCCGAGCGCGACGAGCATCGTGCCGAGAGCGGTGAGGCTCTGGTTCAGGGCCCAGAAGGCGCGGCCGCCGGCCTCGCGGATCACGGGGTCGGACGTGGACGCCATCAGCCGGCCGGTCGCGAAACCGTTGACGAGGGCCGCTCCGGCCAGGGCCAGGAAGCCGGCCCAGAGCAGGACCGCCCCGGCGCGGGTCAACAGGCGGGTGCCGCCGAGACGTCGCCTGACGCCCTCCAGACCGACGGCGAGCGCGAGCAGACAGCCGATCATGGCGGCGTGGACGAAGCCGTTCGACCAGTCGCTGAGCAGAAGGCCATCCTCATGCGTGGTGTCGAACGACGTCGGATGGTGCAGCATCAGGACCAGGGCGAATGCCGTCGCCGCTACGATGAGAACGCCGTCGGCGCGGGTCTGGTCGGTCATGGTGGTCCCCGTTTCAGAGGCCCTGTGTGCCCGGGGTCCGCGCGCCGGGCGACAGACGACGTCGGCCGAAGTCCGGTAGCGGACGAATGACCGGGAATGTCCGGAACGGGGGCGAGGGTTCGGGCTGAACCCCGGCGGGCGATCGTCTAGGGTGCGGAAATGACCGAGGCCGTCGAGGATCTGGACCGGCGCAGCCAGCGGACCCGCAAGGCGGTGTTCGACGCCTTCACGCGCCTGATCTTCGCGCGCCGCTACAGCGCCATGCGGACGTCGGACCTGATCGAGGAAGCGGGCGTCGGGCGTTCGACCTTCTACGAGCATTTCCGCAACAAGGATGACGTGATGGTCTGGGCCATCGATCCGATCTTCGCGCCCCTGGCCGAGGCCGGGGCGGGCAGGGCCAGCCTGCCTCGGCTGCGGTTCGTGGTGGACCACCTGTGGGAGCGCCGGGCGCTGGCGCGGGTGATGTTCGAGCCGCCACTGGCGGCCAAGCTGCAGCGGAAACTGGCGGGGATGATCGAGGCGCGGCTGGGCGGGCAGACGCCGGGCGGCATTCCGCCGGCCATGACGGCGGCCGCGACCGCCGCCGGCCAGCTGGCTATGCTGCAGGTGTGGCTGAGCGGCGAGGTGCCGTGCGAACAGGCGGCGTTGGCGCGACGGCTGGCGGGGGGCTGACGGCCCGTCCATCGCCGCGACCGGTGGCAGGAAGGACCCGGGCTGCGCCTCGGGCGATCAGCCCGCCTCGGCCTCGGCCTCCGCTTCCGCCTCGCCGTTGCCTTGCCCGATGGCCGCGATGCGGGCCTCGAGGGCCTGCCGGACTTCGGGCGAGCAGTCGCTGGCGGTCGTCGTCGCCCCGGCAGCGGGGGTTGCGGCGGGGGCGACGATCAGGTCCTCGACCAGGCTCGACGCGGCGGCGCGGAGCGGGGGCTCCTCGATGCCGGCCACCGCCGTCTGGGCCAGGCGCGTGGCGTCGACGTCTTCCCAGCCGCAGGTCGCGGCCGCCAGTTTGAGCAGCCGGGCGGCCTCCACGCCCTGCACGATCTCGGGATGGCTTGCCTCCAGTGCGGCCATGGCGGCGTTGCGCCCGGCCGCCCCGACATCGACGTCGCCACAGGCGGAGACGGCAAGGGCCGCGACGGCGGACAGAGCCGGAACCAGACGGGGCATGACGATCACTCCATTGAAGCCTTGGCCGGTCATATCAGACCGGGGTGGTCCTGACAGGGCGACCGATTGGCCGAGGGGACCGGGGCCTAGCGCCGCTTGCCCTTCCGGACGCCCTTGGGCGTGCCGCCGCGCGGAGGTTTGGGACCGCCGGGACGGCCGATGCCGCGCTTGGGCGGGCCGTTGCCGCCGGTGCCTGGACCGCGGCCGCGCATCCCGAGGCGCGGGGCGGGGGCGTTGGGGTCGCGCGGCTCGGGGTCCGACAGCATCTCGAACAGCAGGCCGCCGGTGATGGGGGTGGCCTCTCTGAGCTTGATCTCGACGGGACGACCCAGGGTGTAGCGCTGGCCCGAGCGTTCGCCGACGAGGGCGTGGGCGCGGTCGTCGTGGGTGAAGTACTCGCTGCCCAGCGACGAGACGGGCACGAGGCCGTCGGCGCCCGTCTCGTCCAGCCGGACGAACAGGCCGAAGCGGGTCACGCCGGTGATGCGGCCGGTGAAGGTCGCGCCGACCCGGTCTTCGAGGAAGGCGGCGATGTAGCGGTCCATGGCATCGCGCTCGGCGGCCATCGACCGCCGCTCGGTCTGGGTCACCTGGTCGGCGATGGCGGGCAGTTCGGCGATCTCGCGGTCGGTCAGGCCGTCGCTGCCCAGGTTCAGCGCCCGGATCAGGCCCCGGTGCACGATCAGGTCGGAATAGCGCCGGATCGGCGAGGTGAAGTGGGCGTAGCGATCCAGGTTCAGGCCGAAATGGCCGACGTTCTCGGGGCTGTAGATGGCCTGCATCTGGGAGCGCAGGACGACCTCGTTGACGACCTCGGCGTGGGGGCCGTCGCGGGTCTCGTCCAGCAGCTTGTTGAACCGCTTGGTGGTCGGAGCCTCGCCCTTGTTCCACGGCTTGCCGAGGGTCGACAGGAAGTCGGCCAGATTGAAGACTTTCTCCTGGCTGGGGGTGTCGTGGACGCGGAAGATCAGGGGGGTCCGCTTGGCCTCAAGGGTCTCGGCGGCGCAGACGTTGGCCTGGACCATCATCTCCTCGATCAGGCGGTGGGCCTCCAGGCTGACACGCTTCTCGATCGAGGCGATGCCGCCGTCGGGCGACATCCGGATGCGCCGTTCGGCCGAGTCGATCTGCAGGGGGGCGCGCTTCAGCCGGCCCTTCAGCATGGTGTGGTAGGCGTTCCACAGCGGCCGCAGGATCGCGTCCAGGATCGGGCCGGTCGTGTCGTCGGTGCCCCCGCCGGTCTCGACGCCGTCGATCGCGGCCTGCGCCTGTTCGTAGCTGAGCTTGGCGTGGCTGCGCATCAGGCCACGGTGGAATTTGTGGCCCAGTTTTCGTCCGTCGCTGTCGAAGACCATGCGGACGGCCAGGGTCGCGCGGTTCTCGCCTTCCTTCAGGCTGCACAGGCCGTTCGACAGCCGCTCGGGCAGCATCGGCTCGACGCGGTCGGGGAAATAGGTGGAGTTGCCCTTGGCCCGCGCCTCGCGGTCCAGGCTGGTGTTGGGGCGGACATAGGCGGCGACGTCGGCGATGGCGACCCAGACGATCCAGCCGTCCTCGTTCTTCGGATCCTCGTCGCGCTGGGCGTAGACGGCGTCGTCGTGGTCGCGGGCGTCGGCGGGGTCGATGGTGACGAAGGGGATGTCGCGCAGGTCGTCGCGGCCCTTCAGCGTCGGCAGGTCCTGGTTCTCGGCCTCCTGCTCCACGGCCTCCGAGAAGCCCATGGGCACGCCGTGGGTGTGGATGGCGATCAGGGAGGCGGCGCGGGGATCGTCCTCGCGGCCGACGGTCTCGAGGATCTTGCCCCGCTTGTGGCCATAGCGCTGGTCGGACTTCTCGATGGCAGCCAGCACCAGGTCGCCGTCGCGCAGGTCCGTCGCCTGCACCGCGGGCACGATCAGGACGTCCTTGGAGCGCCGGTCGACGGGCTCGACCCGCGTCTCCTTGTTGGATTTCCGGATGACGCCGAGGACGCGGTTGTTGTTCGTGTCGAGCTTCTTGATCAGCCGGGCTTCCCAGCCGTTCGGGCCGAGCTCGAACTTGGCGAGAACGCGGTCACCCAGGCCGGGGGCGGGGCCCGGCGTTCCCTTGTCGGGGATCAGCAGGGCGTTGGGCGCATCGGCCGAGGCCTCGACCATGCGGACGTAGAGCTCGCCGTCGTTGTCCTTCTCGACCACATCGGCGACGCCGACGGGGGGCAGGGCACCGGCTTCGGAGAAACCCTTGCGGCCGCGCTTGCCGAGTTTGCCGGCGGCTTCGAGGCCGCGGATCATTTCGCGCAGGGCGCGACGGTCCTCGCCCTTGAGGCCGAAGTGGCGGGCGATATCGCCCTTTTCCGCCGATCCGGCGTCACGCAGGAAGGCCAGCAGGGTGGCCTCGTCCGGCAATCCGGCGGCGGGTTTTCTTGGGTGTTTGGTCATTGAGTTCCTATGTAGGGCGCTTCGCGTAAAAGGGCGAAATGTTGCGCCGCTTGACCGGATGAGGTCGGGCGATCAGCTTCCGCCGCGCCTTTCCGTTCCGGAGTCTGTCTGAATGTCTTCCTCGTCCCTCGCCGAACACCCGACCCTGAGCGCGCCGACCGGTTCGCTGCTGGACCTGATCGGCAAGACGCCGATGGTGGAGGTGACGCGGATCGACACGGGGCCGTGCCGTCTTTTCCTGAAGCTGGAGGCCCAGAACCCGGGGGGCTCGATCAAGGACCGTATCGCCCTGTCGATGATCGCGGCAGCGGAGGCTGAGGGGTATCTGAAACCCGGCGGCACGATCGTCGAGGCGACGGCCGGCAACACGGGCCTGGCGCTTACTCTCGTAGGTCAGGCCAAGGGCTATAAGGTGCTGCTGGTCATCCCGGACAAGATGTCCAAGGAAAAAATCCAGCACCTGCGGGCGATGGGGGCGGATGTCCGGCTGACGCGGTCCGACGTCGCGCACGGGCATCCCGAGTATTACACCGACATGGCCGAGCGGCTGGCGCAGCAGATCCCGGGCGGGTTCTTCGTCAACCAATTCAACAACCATGCGAACTCCGAAGCACATGTGAAGACGACGGGCCCCGAGATCTGGGAGCAGATGGGTCACGACATCGACGCCTATGTCGCCGGCATCGGCTCGGGCGGAACGATCACCGGCGTGGCCCAGTATCTGAAGAGCCAGGGCTCGAACGCCGAGATCGTCCTGGCCGATCCGGTCGGGTCGGTGCTGGCCGGTATCGTCAACGAAGGCGTCCCGGGTCCGGAGGGCAGCTATACCGTCGAGGGCATCGGGCAGAACTTCGTCCCGGATACGGCGGACATGAGCCTGATCGACAAGGCCTATTCCATCCCGGACGCCGAGGCCGTGGCGACGGTGCGCGAGCTGCTGCTGAAGGAGGGCATCCTGGCCGGGTCGTCGTCGGGCACGCTGATCGCGGCGGCCCTGCGCTGGTGCCGCGAGCAGACCGAGCCGAAGCGCTGCGTGACCTTCGTCTGCGACACCGGGGCGAAATATCTGTCCAAGGTCTACAACGACGCCTGGCTGGCCGACCAAGGGCTGGGCGAGCGGGTGATCCAGGGTGACCTGTCCGACCTGATCAGCCGCAAATACGAGAAGGGCGACGTGGTCACGGCCGGGCCGGACGACACCCTGGACACGGCGTTCAAGCGCATGCGCGGGGCCGACGTGTCCCAGCTGCCAATCATCCAGGAGGGCCGGCTGGTCGGTATCCTGGACGAGAGCGACATCGTCCACATCATGAACACCGACGAGATCACGCGACGCGAGCGCTTTGCCAAGCCGGTCTCCTCGGCCATGACGCGCGATCTGGACACGGTGCAGGTGACCGAGCCTCTGGACTCGCTGATCCCCCTGTTCGACCGCGACCGGGTGGCGATCGTGCTGGATGGCGAGACGTTCGTCGGCCTGATCGCCCGCGTCGACCTGATCAACCACCTCAGCCTGAACCGGTAGGACCATGGCCGACTTGAAGAACAGCCAGGGGTTCTCGACCCGCGCCATCCATGCCGGGCAGCGGCCGGACCCGACCACCGGGGCGGTGATGACGCCGATCTACGCCACCTCGACCTATGCCCAGGAAAGCCCGGGGGTGAACAAGGGCTATGAGTACGCCCGCGGCAAGAACCCGACGCGCGAGGCGTTCGAGGCCTGTATCGCCGACCTCGAAGGCGGCGTTCAGGGCTTCGGCTTCGCCTCCGGCATGGCGGCGACCTCGACGGCGCTGGAGCTGCTGGACGCCGGATCGCATATCGTCACCGGCGACGACCTGTACGGCGGGTCCTGGCGGCTGTTCGAGCGCGTGCGTCGGCGGTCGATGGGGCTGGACTTCGCCTATGTGGACCTGAGCGATCCGGCGGTGGTCGAGGCGGCGATCACGCCGAAGACGAAGATGCTGTGGGTCGAGACCCCGACCAATCCGCTGATGAAGCTGGCCGACATCGCGGCCCTGTCGAAGGTCGCCAAGGCGCACGGGCTGCTGCTGGTGGTCGACAACACCTTCGCCACGCCCTGGAGCCAGCGGCCGCTGTCGCTCGGGGCCGACATCGTCATGCATTCGGCGACCAAATACCTGAACGGCCACTCCGACATCATCGGCGGCGTCCTGGTGGCCGGGAGCGCCGAGATCGCCAAGGAGATCAAGTTCCTGCAGAACTCGGTCGGCGGGGTGATGGGGCCGTTCGACGCCTTCCTGGCCAACCGGGGTCTGAAGACGCTGGGCCTGCGGATGAAGGCGCACAACGAAAACGCCCTGGCGGTCGCGCGCTGGCTGGAGGAGCGCAAGGGCGTGACCAGGGTCATCTATCCTGGCCTGATCAGTCATCCGCAGCACGAGCTGGCGACCCACCAGATGAACGGTCGCTACGGCGGCATGGTCACGGTGATCCTCGACGGCGACCTGTCGCGGACGAAACAGGTGCTGGAGCGGGTGCAGGTGTTCACGCTGGCGGAGTCGCTTGGGGGCGTGGAGAGCCTGGTCAATCATCCGGCGATCATGACCCACGCCTCCGTCCCCAGGGAGGTGCGCGAGGCGGGCGGGGTGACGGACAATCTGATCCGGCTGTCGGTCGGCGTCGAGGACATCGACGACCTGATCGGGGATCTGGATCAGGCGCTGGGGTAAGCGAAGACGGAGGGGGCGAACCCCCTCCGCAAACGGTCGGTGACTACTCCGGGATGGAGACCGCGTCGGTGACGTGGATCACGCCGTTCGACTGCAGCACGTCGGCCTGGGTCACGCGGGCGGTGCCGCCCTTCTCGTCGGTCAGGACGACGGTCGAGCCGTCCAGGCTGGCGGTCAGGGTGTCGCCCGAGACGGTGGTGATCGCGGCCGATCCGCCGCCCTGTTCGATCAGGCCGATGACGTCGGCGGCGGTCACGCGGCCGGCGACGACGTGATAGGTCAGGATCTTGGTGAGGGTCGCCTTGTTCTCGGGACGGACCAGGGTCTCGACCGTGCCGGCGGGCAGGGCGGCGAAGGCTTCGTCGGTCGGCGCGAAGACGGTGAAGGGGCCGGGGCCCGACAGGGTCTCGACCAGGCCGGCGGCGGTGACCGCGGCGACCAGCGTCGTGTGGATCGGCGAGTTCACGGCGTTCTCGACGATGGTCTTGTTGGCGTACATCGGCGCGCCGCCGACGGTGACGGTCTGGCTGTGCGCGCCGCCATGGTGATCGGCGAAGGCGGCCGGAGCAGCGGCCAGCAGAGCGGCGGCCGATACGGCACCGGCGAGGAAGGTGAGCTTCATGGGAGGTCTCCTGTGAGAGCCGCCTCGTGGCGACCGGCCCAGTAACGACGAGACCGCCGTTCCGGATGCGCCGCGAACGGCCGCGCGGCGAGGGGCCGCACGTGTCGCACCCGCTGAATCCTAGAAGGCGATCAGGACGGACGCGACGAGCGCGTCCTCGTACTGGCGGCCCTCGTCTTCGGCGTCGGTGCCATGCCAGCGCAGGTCGAGGTCGGTCGTGCCGGTCAGTTCATAGGTCACCCCGGCGTTCCAGCCGGTGTAGTCCGGGGCCCCGTCCTGCTCGCGCCGGCCGAGGGTGGCGCTGGCCTGCAGGCCCTCGGTCACGGGCCAGCGCAGGCGGGTCTCGACCCAGGTCGTGGTGCCCGTCGACCCCAGGCCGTCGGGCGAATGCTCGACCCGCAGACGGGTGTCGACGGGACCGAATTCGCGCATCACGTCGAACTGGTATTCCCAGGCGTCGTCGTCCTGCCCCGGATCCGCCCCGACCCGCCATTTGCGCGAGACGGAGGTGTCGAACTCGAGGCCGACGGCCGCGAACTGCCACCCGGCCTCCAGTTCCGTCTCGACCCGGGAGCCGGAGGAATCGATGGTCTCGAACTCGGCGTCGGCATAGAAGCCGCTGGCGGCGTTCCACTGGACCTCGCCGAAGACATAGGGATCGCCGTCGGTCTTGGAGGCCCCCTTGGAGCGGTTGTCGGTCCCGGCCCCCGTCTCGAACGACCAGTGGGAGGCCCGGTCGGGGCTCCAGCGGGCGTTGTCGCGGTCCTGGGCGAGGGCCTCGGCGGGACCGAAGGCCACAAGGATCAGGGCGGGGGCGAGCGCGGCGAGACGGGAGCGGGTCATGCGCTCCAGTCTAGGCGACGCCGACCTTGTTGGTGAACTGGGCTGTTGCATCGGCGTACTCAGCCCGCAAACGCCCGATCAGTTCCGCCGCAGGAACCACATCGTGAACAGCCCCCGCGCCCTGGCCCGCGGACCAGACCGTCTTCCAGGCCTTGGCCTCGTCGCCCATGTCCAGCTTGTGCTCGGGCAGGTGTTTGGGGTCGATGCCGTTGGCCTCCAGCGACTTGATCATGAAGTTGGCCGGGATGCCGGACACGGCCGGGGTGTGGACGATGTCGGTCGCGCCGGACTCGATGATCATGTCCTTGTAGGCGTCCGGCGCGATGGCCTCGGTCGTGTTGATGAAGCGGGTGCCCATATAGGCGAAGTCGGCCCCCAGCATCAGCGCCGCCGCCACGTCCTGTCCGTTCGACAGACAGCCGGACAGGATGATGGTGCCCTTGAAGAACTCGCGCACCTCGTTGACCAGGGCGAAGGGGTTGATGATGCCGGCGTGGCCGCCCGCGCCGTTGGCGACCAGGATCAGGCCGTCGACGCCGCTCTCGGCCGCCTTGCGGGCATGGCGGACATTGGCGATGTCGTGGAAGACGACGCCGCCATAGCCGTGGACCGCGTCGACGACGTCGCGCACGGCCCCCAGCGAGGTGATGATCAGCGGCACCTGATGCTCGACCGAGACCATCATGTCCGCCATCAGCCGGGGATTGGTCGGGTGGACGATGTGGTTGACGCCGAAGGCCGCCGCATCGGGGTTCAGACGGGATTTGATCTCGACCAGCCACTCCCGATAGCCCTCGGTCGTGCGGGCATTCAGCGACGGGAAGGTGCCGATGATGCCGTTGTTGCAGCATTCCACCACGAGGTCCGGTCCCGAGACCAGGAACATCGGGGCCTCGATGACCGGCAGTTTCAGACCCTTCTGCAGGGAGACGGGGATGGCCATGGCGTTCGCTCCGTTTTGTTTGGCTACGCTTAACCGGGTGTCGCGGGGGAAGGCAAATCCGGCGTCGAGGCGGTCTGAAAAAACACCGTCCGACCCGTTCGACCCGTCCGACCTGTTCGCCCTGACGTCGGGGGCCGAGCCGGGGAGAAGGACGGACCCTACCACGCACCGACGACAGAATCGGACGCATCGACGCGAAACGGGCTTGGCGTTAGAGAAGCGCCATGACCACCGACACCTCAGGCCTCTCCCAACTGGGCCAGCACACCGTCCAGCCCACCACGCCCGAGACGGCGGTTCTGGAGCGCGTGCCCAACCCGCATCCCGACACCCTGTATCTGGCCCGGTTCACCGCGCCGGAGTTCACCAGCCTGTGCCCGGTGACGAGCCAGCCCGACTTCGCCCACATCGTCATCGACTATGCGCCCGGCGACTGGCTCGTCGAATCCAAGTCGCTCAAGATGTACCTGACGGCCTTCCGCAACCACGGCGCCTTCCACGAGGACTGCACCGTCGCCATCGGCAAGCGGATCGCCGACCTGCTGAGCCCCCGCTGGCTGCGCATCGGCGGCTACTGGTACCCGCGCGGCGGTATCCCAATCGACGTCTTCTGGCAGACGGGCGCGCCGCCCGAGGGCCTGTGGCTGCCCGACCAGGGCGTGCCGACGTATCGCGGGCGAGGGTAGGCGTCTTCAAAGCAGCTTTCGCGCGTCCAACCGGGCCGTCCACAGGGCTGCGCGGGATTTGAGCTCGGTGTCGCGGGCGAGGGCGGAGGTGTCCTCGGGCAGGCGGTCCAGTTGTTCGAAGCGGAACGCGTCCTCGCCATGTTCGGCCCAGGCGGCCTGAAGCGAGGGGGTGCGACCGCTGCCGAGGCGGAGCGAGAACCACAGTCCGTTCTGCTGGGTGTCGATATGGCGGCTGGCCCCCACCCAGACCTCGCCGGTCGCGCCGCAGATGACGGCGAAGACGCCGGCGATGGTCTTGCGGTCCTTGTACGCTGCGATGAGGGCCTTGCGGTCGGGGCGGGTCATGACATTTCCTTTTTGCCCGGGTAATATAGCCGGATAGTTTTACCCGGGTAAATATATGATCGATGCAGCGGGACGCTTTTTCGTGTTCGAAGGCTCCCGCCTGTTGGCGCGGGGCGACTGGGCGCAGGCCAGCGCAGCGGCCTGGCGCGCCATCGACGGTGGGGCGCCGGACGGCGTCCTGGTGTTCGACGCGGACACCGGCCGGGTGGCCGATCTGGACCCGCGCGATGCGATCGTCGCGGACACGGTCGCGGTCGCCCCGCCGAAACGGGGGCGGCCCAGGCTCGGTGTCGTCGCGCGCGAGGTGACGCTGCTGCCGCGCCACTGGGACTGGCTGAATACCCAGCCGGGGGGCGCGTCGGTGGCCTTGCGGCGTCTGGTCGAAACCGCGCGACGCGACGGGGCGGATGAGGGCCGAAGCCGGTCCGCGCGCGAGGCGGCCTATCGGTTCATGCAGGCGATGGCGGGCGACATGCCCGGGTTCGAGGAGGCGTCGCGCGCCCTGTTCGCCGGGGATCGGGATCGGCTGAACCAGGAGATGGAGGACTGGCCGGCGGACGTGCGCGACCACACAATGCGGTATCTGGACGCCGACCACGCCTGAGCCGGTTGTCGCGCAGGCGTATCGACAGTCGAGCGGCATCGGCACAAACCGGCTGGATTTACGTCGGCCGCTCCTCTATGGGACGCCTCCCGAAGACGAGCGAACCATGTTCCTGAAAGTCGCCACCTCGTATCTGCCCATGAACTTCGACCGCCAGCCGGTCGAGGGCAATGGCGCGTGCGCGGAGGCGGTGTAGGGACGAACGGTCGAAAGACTTCGGTTTTCCAGCAACCCCTCCCGCCACCGGCCGGAGGGGTTTCTTGTATCCGCAAGCGACATCTCCGCTGCCGGTCCGTGAGGATCACAGACAGAAAAGGAGGCATCCGCCATGCGTGGCCATGACGTGATCGAAAACCCGGACCATGTGCCGATCAAGGCCTGGACCCGGGGGGTGCCCATCGAGGATGCGGCGCTGAAACAGCTGAAGAACGTGGCCTCGCTGCCGTTCATCCACAAACACGTCGCGGTCATGCCCGACGTGCACTGGGGCATGGGTGCGACCGTGGGGTCGGTGATCCCGACCGTGGGGGCCATCATCCCGGCCGCCGTGGGCGTGGACATCGGCTGCGGCATGATGGCGGTGCGGACCTCGATCCGCGCCGAACACCTGCCGGACGACCTGTCGGCCATCCGCTCCGCCATCGAGGCGGCCGTTCCGCACGGCCGGACCGACAACGGCGGGCGCAACGACAAGGGTGCCTGGGCCGGCGAGCCGCCGGCTTCGGCCGTGACCCGCTGGGCGGACCTGAAGGCCGGCTACGACGCCGTGGTCGAGGCCCACCCCAAGGCGGCGCACCCGCGCGGCTTCGGCCACCTGGGGACGCTGGGCACCGGCAACCACTTCATCGAGCTCTGTCTCGACGAGGCGGGGGACGTGTGGGTGATGCTGCACTCCGGCTCGCGGGGCGTGGGCAACCGGTTCGGGACCTACTTCATCGAACGGGCCAAGCACGAGATGCGCCGGTGGCACATCAACCTGCCGGACCAGGACCTGGCCTATTTCCCCGAGGGGACGGACGGCTTCATCCACTATGTCCGGGCGGTGTCGTGGGCGCAGAAATACGCGCGCGCCAACCGCGAGGTGATGATGGACTCGGTGCTGGGCGTGCTGAAGGCCTTCTGGCCGGATCTGGAGACGACGCAGGAAGCGGTGAACTGCCACCACAACTACGTCTCGAAGGAGCGTCATTTCGGCAAGGACGTGTTCCTGACCCGCAAGGGCGCGGTGTCGGCCAAGCTGGATGAGCTGGGCATCATCCCCGGCTCGATGGGGGCGAAATCCTTCATCGTGCGCGGCAAGGGCAATGCGGACTCGTTCTGCACCTGCTCGCACGGCGCCGGTCGGGCGATGAGCCGGACCGAGGCCAAGCGGCGCTTCACGGTCGAGGACCACGTCCGCGCGACCGAAGGCGTCGAATGCCGCAAGGACGCCGAGGTGATCGACGAAACGCCGATGGCCTACAAGGACATCGACGCGGTCATCGCGGCCCAGACCGACCTGATCGAGGTCGTGCACACCCTGCGTCAGGTGGTGTGCGTCAAGGGATGACGGGAGCCGGTTTCGCAGCGATGCGGGGCCGGCTTTCGTCGTTCTGACAAGGCGCGGTCTTGGCGAACGGTGCCTTCCCTGCCTAGGCTCGGCCGTGCACCGATCCGATCGCCTTCCCTGGGAATCCTGGGGCCGCCGCAAGCTCGACGCGCTGCAGGTCGTGGCCGACCGCGCGGCGTGGAGCCGGTTGGGCTTCACCTTCCTGATGTTCGGGATCAAACAGGCCTATGCCTGTCTGTTCGGCGGCGCGATGCTGGGACTGATCCTGGTGACCTTCCTGCTGTGGCCGGACGATGCGCCGGTCTCGCGCTACGATTTTCTCGTCGTCGGGGCGGTCCTGATCCAGGCGGCGATGCTGGGTCTGAAGCTGGAGAGCTGGGCCGAGGCGCGGGTGATCCTGCTGTTCCACATCGCCGGGACCATCATGGAGCTGTTCAAGACAGCGCACGGGTCGTGGGTCTATCCGGAGGACTCGGTGCTGCGGATCGGGGCCGTGCCGCTGTTCTCGGGGTTCATGTATGCGGCCGTCGGCAGCTATATCGCGCGGGTGCAGCGGATCTTCCATATCCGGGTGCGGGGCTATCCGCCGGTGTGGACGACCTGGGTCCTGGCGGCCGCGATCTATGTCAATTTCTTCGCCCATCACTGGCTGCCGGACATCCGGACCGGATTGTTCGTGGCCACGGCCCTGCTGTTCGGGCGAGGGTGGTTCTGGTTCACGGCGAACCGCACGCGGCTGAAGATGCCCCTGCTGCTCGGCTATCTGCTGGTGGCCCTGTTCATCTGGTTCGCCGAAAATCTGGGGACCCTGGGGCGGGCCTGGGCCTATCCGGGACAGCAGGCGGGGTGGGAGATGGTGTCGGTGTCCAAGCTGGGGAGCTGGTTCCTGCTGATGATCATCTCGGTGGTGATGGTGTCGCTGGTGCACCGGCCGGAGGAGGAGCCGCGATGAGCGACGGATGGGAGGCCTCCGCCGACGCCTGGGTCGCCTCCCAGGGGGACGAGGGCGACTTCGGGCGACGCTGGGTCATGGACGCGCCGATGCTGGAGCGGGTCCGGATGAGGCCTTATGCCCGGGCGCTGGACGTCGGCTGCGGCGAGGGCCGGTTCTGCCGGATGCTGAGCGCGGAGGGGGTGGCGGCGGTCGGCATCGACCCCACGGCGGCCCTGATCGATCATGCGCGCCGGCTGCATCCCGGCGGCGACTACCGCGTCGAGGCGGCCGAGGCCCTGGGGTTCGGGGACGGCACCTTCGATCTGGTGGTCAGCTATCTGTCGCTGATCGACATTCCGGATGTGCGGGCCGCGATCGCGGAGATGGCGCGGGTGCTGGCCCCCGGCGGCCGGCTGCTGATCGCCAATCTGGCGGCCTACAACTCCGCCGCCGATGCCCATGAGCTGGGGTGGGTCACCCTGCCGGACGGGCGGCGGGCCCATGCCATGGATCATTATCTGGACGAGACGGTCGGCTGGATCGCCTGGAAGGGCATTCGCATCCAGAACTGGCACCGGCCGCTCGGCACCTACATGACGCTGCTGCTGGAGCAGGGGCTGACCCTGACGCACTTCGCCGAGCCACGCGCGAACCCGGCGGGCGATCCGGTGCGCGCGGCGCACTACGACCGCGCTCCCTGGTTCATGCTGATGGAGTGGGCGAAAGCCTAGGGCAGGGTGGTGGTCAGGGCCGAGACGTCGGGGCGTTCGCGCTCCAGGGGCGGTTCGGCCACGGTGCCGATGTGGACGAAGCCGGCGACCTTTTCGCCCTCGCGGACGCCGAACAGGGCCAGGGCGTCGGGGTCGTAGCTGTACCAGTCCGTGATCCAGCTGGACGAGAAGCCCAGCGCATCGGCGGCGTGCTCCAGGTTCATGCACACGGCGCCGGCCGACAGTTCCTGTTCCCAGACGGGCTTGGAGGCGGGGGCGGCGGTCGAGATGACGAGGACGGTGGTCGGGGCGGCGGTCAGCTTGGCCAGGACGGCGGTCGCCTTGCCGGGCAGGCCCTGCTCGACGGCCATGACCGCCAGGCGTTCGGCGAGGTCGGCGCGGGTCTGGCGTCCCAGGACGACGAAGCGCCAGGGAAACAGCTTGCCATGGTCGGGCGTGCGGGCCGCCAGGGTCAGAAGGGTGTCGATGTCGCCGTCCGAGGGGCCGGGGTCCATCAGGGCCTGGGCCGGGGCGGACCGGCGGGTCGCCAGCCGGTGCAGCATGTCCGGCGACCGGGTGGGCAGGGGCAGGGGCGTGCCGAGAGCGGCGGAAGGGGGCAGGGCCATGGCTTCCAACTAGGCGACGTCATGCTTTCGCGCCATAGCTGGGGCCATGGACGATCAGGATCCCTTCGGCGAGGACCGCCCCGTTCCGGCCTGGGCCGAGGGGCTGCCGACGCCCGTGCCGTGGCAGGATCGGGGGCACGACGTCGTCTATGAAACGCCCTGGATGAAGGTGACGCAGCACGACGCGGTGGCCCCGACCGGGCGGGCGGCGCGCTATGGCGTGTTGCGATTCAAGAACCTGGCGACCGGGGTCCTGCCGGTCCACGCGGACGGGACCGTCACCCTGGTGGGTCAGGCGCGCTTCGCCCGGGGCAACTATTCGTGGGAGATGCCCGAGGGCGGGGCCCCGTTCGATGAGGACCCGCTGCAGGGCGCGATGCGCGAGCTGGCCGAGGAGGCCGGGCTGAAGGCCGGGGCGTGGAAGCGGGCGCTGGCCATCGAGGTCTCGAACTCGATCACCGACGAGATCGGCCTGACCTGGATCGCATGGGATCTGACGCCCGTGCCGCTCGACCCCGACCCGACCGAGGTGATCGCCGTGGTGCGGGTGCCGTTCACCCAGCTGCTGCACGAGATCGAGCGCGGCGCGGTGCTGGACGGGTTCACGGTGGCGACGGCCTACCGGGCCTACCATATGGCGCGGGAAGGGCAGCTGCCGGGCTGGCTGGCGCACGCCATGCTTACAAGATCGTGAGGGCGCGGGTATGATGATCGAATGGAGCCGGTGATGCACAAGCTGGAAGTGGTCGCCTCGCAGGACGGCATCTGGAGCCAGTTGCGGGCGTCGGCCGAGGAGGCCGCGCGCAGCGAACCTCACCTGGGGTCGCTGATGAACGCGACCATCCTGTCCCATATCGATCTGGCCAATGCCCTGAGCTTCCAGATCGCGCGCAAGATCGGCGACGCCGAACTGGCCCCGATGAGCGTGCGCGAGGTCTGCGCCTTCGCCTTCTGGTCGGACCCCTCGATCGTCGCCTCGGCCGAGGCGGACCTGCAGGCCGTGGCTGAGCGGGATCCGGCGATCAAGTCGCTGCTGCAGCCGTTCCTCTATTTCAAGGGCTTCCAAGCCCTGCAGGCCTGGCGGGTGGCGCACTGGCTGTGGGGTCAGGGACGCGAGACCCTGGCCTTCCACTTCCAGAGCCGGATCTCGGAGCTGTTCCAGCT
Source organism: Brevundimonas subvibrioides ATCC 15264 (assembly GCF_000144605.1). Lineage (NCBI taxonomy): Bacteria > Pseudomonadati > Pseudomonadota > Alphaproteobacteria > Caulobacterales > Caulobacteraceae > Brevundimonas > Brevundimonas subvibrioides. Next base: position 1,590,575 of record NC_014375.1, read on the forward strand.
GGACATCCATCCGGGGGCGAAAATCGGGTCCGGCATCTTCCTCGATCACGGCACGGGCATCGTCATTGGCGAGACGGCGGTGATCGGCGACGAGGTGTCGATGCTGCACGGGGTGACCCTGGGCGGGACCGGGGCCGAACGCGGCGACCGTCACCCCAAGATCGGCAAGGGCGTCCTGCTGGGGGCCGGGGCCAAGGTGCTGGGCAATATCGTGGTCGGCGACTACGCCAAGGTGGCCTCGGGGTCGGTGGTGCTGAAGCCGGTGCCGGCGGGCTGCACCGTGGCCGGGGTCCCCGCGCGTCTGGTCAACTGCCCGACCGATGCGACGCCCGCCCGGACCATGGATCATACCCTGGCCGACATCGTTTATGACTTCGTGATCTGACGGCCGGGGTTTCCTTCGCAGGCTCGCGTCTCTAGGGTCCGCCGCTCATTTCCAGACCATCGAGGCCCGCCGTGAACACCGCAGACATGAAGCGCATCGAGACCCACCTGAAGCGCACATTCAATACGGGCGGGATCGTCGTGAAGCCCCGGCCCAAGGTGACCGATTCCGCCGAGGTCTATGTCGGTGACGAGTTCATCGGCGTCGTGTTCGACGACGAGGACGAGGACGGCAGCTTCATGTTCGAGATGGCCATCCTGGCCGAGGACCTGCCCGCCGACTGATCGGCCCGCCATCCACCAGACATGAAAACGCCGGGCAGCATGTGCTGCCCGGCGTTTCGCATTTCAGACCCGATCAGCGCTTGCCGAAGATCGCGTCGGCCAGGGTGTCGAAGAAGCCCTTCTTCTTTTCCGGGGCCTTGGGCGCGGGCGGCGTCACCGGTGCCGAAGCGGTCGGCGCGGGGGTCACGGCAGGCTTGGCTGCAGGCGCGGGAGCGGGCGTGGGAGCCGTGGCCGGTTTGGCGGCGGCGGCGGCCGTCGAGGGCGCGGGCTTGGCGGCGGCGGGTTTGGACGCAGCGGCCTTGGGCGCGGTGGTCTTCGGAGCCGGAGTCTTTGCAGCGGTCTTGGGGGCAGCCTTGGCGGCCGGCGCTTTCACGGGGGCCTTGGCGGCGGGCTTGGTGGCGGCCTTGGGGGCGGGAGCCGAGGCCTTCGGGGCCGGAGCCTTCGCAGCCGGCTTGGCGGCGGGCGCCTTGGCGGCGGGGGCCTTGGCCGCGGGAGCCTTCGCCGCCGGTGCCTTTGCTGCGGCCTTCGGTGCCGGAGCCTTCGCCGCGGCGGTCTTCACTGCGGGCGCCTTGGCCGGTTTTGCGGCGGTCGTCTTGACCGGAGCGGTTGCCTTTGCAGCGGTAGCGGTCTTCGCGGCGCTCGACTTCGGCGCCGGTTTAGGCTTGGAAGCGGCGGTCGCTTTCGGCGACGCAGTAGACGGTGACTTGGCCATGTATTCCCCGACCCCTCGGTTAGAACAATCGCGTCAGGAACGGGAGCGCCCAAACGCCTGTCTGGTTGTAACGATTCGCAATGATACCGGCGTTTGAGCACCATGTCCTATAATCCCGTTCAAATCATCGCCCACGGCTCGCGCGTCGCTTGCGAAGCGGCGGCCGAGGACATCGACACCGACGTCATGCTGGAAGGCGCGACCTATTCCATCCTGGAAGAGGACGAGGACCGGGACGTCTGGCGCATCGACGCCTTCCCCACTTCCGAGGCCGAGGCCGACGGTCTGGTGGCGCGGCTGGCCCTGCACACCGGTGTGACGGTCAAGGTCGAGACCCTGGCGGACGCCGACTGGCTGGCCATGTCGCTGTCGGGGCTGCCGCCGGTGCGGGCCGGCCGGTTCTTCGTCTACGGGGCGCACGACCAGGGGCGGGTGCCGCCCAATGCCGTGAACCTGAAGATCGACGCCGGCGCGGCGTTCGGGACAGGACACCACGGCACGACAGTCGGCTGTCTGGTCGCCTATGACGAGCTGCTGAAGCGCGAGCGGTTCGAGAAGGTGCTGGACGTCGGTTGCGGCACGGGCGTGCTGGCCATCGCGGCCGCCCGCACCGGCGCGGCCCTGGCCGTCGGGACCGATATCGATGCGCCCTCGGTGCGGATCGCCAACGAGAACGCGAAGCTGAACCAGGCCCATGCCCGGTTCGTCCATGCGTCCGGCCTGAACGACGTCAAGGTCCGGGCGGGTGCGCCCTACGATCTAGTGTTCGCCAACATCCTGGCCCCGCCCCTGGTCGCCCTGTCGCAGGACATCAAGATGAGCCTGCGCATCGGCGGGGTGGCCATCCTGTCGGGCCTGCTGCGCACGCAGGAGCGGCGGGTGTCGGCCGCCTATCTGTCGCGCGGGTTCCGGCTGGAGCGCCGCATCCACCGGGATGCCTGGAGCGCCCTGGTCCTGCGCCGGATGGGCTGAGGCGGAACCGCGACAATGCGCCGCCGTTACGCTGGCTCAATGGAGGGACTTCCCGTGAGCCAGTACGACCCCGACCCGAACCGCATTCCGCCCGAGCGGATCGTGGTGAGCGAGCCCGTCTATACGGAGACCGTCGTGGTGCGCCGCGAGTCCAGCACCGGCTGGTGGATCGCGGGCGGTCTGGCCGCCGTCGTCCTGATCGCCGTCTTCTGGATCCTGGCCAATCGCGGCACGACCGACGAGACGCAGGCGCAGCTGGCCCAGGCGCAGGCCGACGCCGCCGCCGCCCAGGCCCAGGCCGATCAGGCCGTTCTGCAAAACCAGATCAACGGCGCGCAGCAGAGCGTCGACATGGCGCGGATGGATGCCGCCCGCGCCCAGGCCGAGGCCATCCGCGCGACCAACGAGGCCCGGGCCGAACAGGCCCGCGCCGCCAGCCAGCCGCCCGTCATCATCGAGCGCCGCGTCGAAGTGCCCGTGTCTACGCCGGCCCCGTCGTCGCCCGACGTCGCCACCGTGACCCCGACCTCGCCCCAGCCCTGACGCCGACGCGCCCTCTTTCCCGGATGGGGGAGGGGGCGCTATGCGTGCGGCATGCGCCAGACCTTCGACGAAACCACCGATCCGTCCTTCGGAGCGGAACACCTTCCGCTCGTGCGCGCCGCGATGGCGCGTCAGGGGCTGGACGGGTTTCTGGTCCCGCACGAGGACGAGCATCAGAACGAATACCTGCCGGCGGCCAACGACCGGCTGGCCTGGGTGACCGGCTTCACCGGCTCGGCGGGCGCGGGCGTGGTCCTGAAGGACCGGGCGGCGGTGTTCGCGGACGGTCGGTACACCGTTCAGGTCCGCGCCCAGGTCGATGCGGGGCAGTTCGAGATCCTCGACCTCGTCGAGGGTGGGGTGCCGGCCTATCTGGAGAAGATCCCCGACGGCATGGTGATCGGATACGATCCTCGCCTGCACAGTCCCGATGCCCTCGCACGGCTGAAGCGCGCCTCGGCCAAAGCCGGTGCCACGCTGAAGCCCGTGGACCACAACCCGGTCGACGTCGCATGGGCCGAGGCGAGACCGGCCCAGCCGACGGCTCCCGTCGTGCCGCATGAGGATCGCTATGCGGGCGAGAGCAGCGCGTCCAAGCGCGCCCGGATCGGCGCGGCGATCGCCGAGGCCGGGGCCGAGGCCTGCGTCCTCACCGCCCCCTCGTCGATCGCCTGGCTGTTCAATGTGCGGGGTGGGGACGTAATCCGGTCGCCGCTGCCGCTCGCCCAGGCCATCGTGGCGGCCAATGGCACGGCGATGCTGTTCCTCGATCCCGCCAAGGTCACCAACGAATTGCCCGGCTGGCTGGGCGACGACGTGACCCTGATGAACCCCGGCGAGCTGCCGCAGGCGCTGGAAGGCATGAAGGGCGTGCGTGTCCTGATCGATCCGGCCCAGTCATCGGCCTGGTATTTCGACCGGCTGGCCCTGGTCGGAGCCACGGTGGTCAAGGGGATGGATCCCTGCGCCCTGCCGCGCGCGGCCAAGAACCCGGTCGAGATCGAGGGATCGCGTCAGGCCCACATCCGCGACGGCGCGGCGCTCGCCCGGTTTCTGCACTGGGTCGACACGGTCGCCCAGGTCGAGCTGCCCGACGAACGCCAGGTGGTCGAGGCGCTGGAGCGGTTTCGCGAGGAAACCGGGGCGCTGAAGGACCTCAGCTTCGACACCATCGCCGGGGTCGGGCCCAATGCGGCCCTGCCGCACTACAAGCCGGTGACGCGCACGATCCGCAGGATGGAGACGGGCTCGCTGCTGCTGGTGGACGGCGGCGGCCAGTATCTGGACGGCACGACCGACGTCACCCGGACCATGGCCATCGGCGAGCCCTCGGCCGATCAGCGGCGCATGTTCACCCTGGTGCTGAAGGGCCATATCGCCATGGCGACGGTGCGCTTTCCGGCGGGCACGACGGGCCACCAGCTGGACGCTCTGGCCCGCCTGCCGATGTGGATGGCGGGGCTGGACTACGACCACGGGACCGGCCACGGCGTGGGGAGCTATCTGGGGGTCCACGAAGGGCCGCAGAGGATCGCCAAGGCGGTGAACAGCCAGCCCCTGCTGACCGGCATGATCCTGTCGAACGAGCCCGGCTACTATCGCGAGGGCCACTGGGGCATCCGGATCGAGACCCTGCAGGTGGTCACGCCGCCCGAGGCCGTTCCGGGCGGCGAGCGGCCGATGCACGGGTTCGAACAGCTGACCTTCGCGCCGCTGGACCGGCGGCTGATCGACGTCGCCCTGCTGACGGCGGACGAGCGGGCCTATGTCGATGCCTATCATGCGGAGACGCTGGCGAAGGTGGGGCCGCTGCTGGACGGTGTGGTTCTGGCCTGGCTGGAGCGGCAGTGCGCGCCGCTCTGAGGGGGTTGCGGATCGGGGGGTGAGACCCGACCTTTCGGCCTCAACAACCCCGGAGCATGCCCCATGAAGACCCGTCGTCTTGGACCGAACGGTCCCGAGGTTTCGTCCGTGGGCCTGGGCTGCATGGGGATGAGCGCCTTCTACGGCGCGCCCTCCGACGAGGCGACCGCGACGGGCGTGCTGCACCGGGCGCTGGAGCTGGGTGTCACCCTGTTCGACACGGCCGAGATGTACGGCCCCTATACGAACGAGGAACTGCTGGGCCGGGCCTTCGCGGGCCGGCGCGACCGCATCTTCCTCGCGACAAAGTTCGGCATCGGCTACAATGCGGAGCGCACGGCGCTGAAGGTCGACGGCTCGCCCGCCAATGTGCGCCGCGCGATCGAGGGCAGCCTGAAGCGGCTGAACACCGACCACGTCGATCTCTACTATCTGCACCGCGTCGATCCGGACACGCCGATCGAGGAGACGGTGGGCGCGATGGCCGAACTGGTCACCGAGGGCAAGGTCCGGTTCCTGGGGCTGTCCGAGGCCGCGCCGGAGACCCTGCGCAAGGCGCATGCGACCCATCCGATCACGGCCCTGCAAACCGAATACTCGCTGTGGTCGCGCGAACCCGAGGACGGGATCCTTCAAACCTGCGAGGAGCTGGGCATCGGCTTCGTGCCCTACAGCCCTCTGGGTCGCGGCTTCCTGTCGGGGGACATCCAGTCGATCGACGACCTGGAGGAGGGCGATTTCCGCCGGACCAATCCCCGCTTCATGGGCGAGAACTTCCAGAAGAACATCGACCTGGTGAAGGCGGTGACGGCGATCGCCACGGACAAGGGCGTGACGGCCGCGCAGCTGGCCCTCGCCTGGGTGCTGGCGCAGGGGGAGCATCTGGTGCCGATCCCCGGGACGCGGCGCGTGACGACGCTGGAGGACAATGTCGCCTCGGCCGAGGTGGCGCTGACGGCCGGGGATCTGGCCCGCATCGAAGCGGTCTTCCCCAAGGATGCCGCCGCCGGCGAACGCTATGCGGCCGCCGGCCGGGCCGCGCTGAACCGCTAGAGCTTGATCGTTTGAGGAGGACCCACTGCGTGGGTCCGCCGAAAGCGTGAATCAAGCTCTGGCTGACCTCCTGGTCCGCGCGGCCGACGGAGCCGACCTGGACCTAGCGCACGCGGGTCCAGGTCTGGTTGCGGCACAGGGGCGCGACCACGCAGCCGCGCAGGTTCAGGGTGTTGGGGTTGGTCAGGGTGATGGTGCCGCGATAGGTGCGGCCGTCCTCGGGATTGTAGACCTGACCGCCGCGCCATTCGGTCGGCCCGCCCGTGAAGCCGCTCAGCAGCTGGACGTTGCGGATCGTGCGGGTCCGCAGGGCGCGGTTGGAGTTGTTCTCGTCCAGCAGGCCGGGGTTGCTGCGGATATTGTTGGACGTCACCAGGGTCCCGCACAGCGCCTGGCCGCAGCGGGCGATCCGGACCTGGCCGCCGTTGGTCGGGGTCTGCCACAGGCCGGTCGGGTCGGTGCTCTGGGCCATGGCGGGGGCGGCGAGCGTGGACATCGCGAGCGCGGCGAGGGCGAGGGGACGGATCATTCTGGGTACTCCGGATACTGGTGCAGGCAGGTTGGACGCGGATCAGGCGGTTTTCGTGGCGCAGGTCAACCGCCGATCAGCGCCAGCCATTCGTCCTCGGTCAGGACGGCGACGCCGTGCTTCTGCGCGTCGGCCAGTTTCGACCCCGCGCCGGGGCCGGCGACGAGGTAGTCGGTCTTCTTCGACACCGAACCGGAGACCTTGGCCCCCAGGCTTTCGGCCCGGGCCTTGGCCTCGTCGCGGGTGAACCGCTCCAGCGCGCCGGTGAAGACCACGGTCTTACCCGTGACGGCGGTGTCGGACTTGGGGCGTTCGGCATCCTGGACGGTGGTCAGTTCCGCCAGCAGGGCGGCGACGACGGCCTGGTTGTGCGGCTCATGGAAGAAGTCGGCGACCGCGCGGGCGGCGACGGGCCCGACGCCGGCGATGCCCGCGATCTCGCCCAGCGTCATCGACGGGCCGTCCTCGCGCGCGATCCGGGCCAGTTCGACGATGCCCGCCCAGTCGACTGCGAGCGGACCCAGCGCGCGGCGTGCGGGGGCGGCGATGCCGGGGAAGGCGAGGGCCAGCTTCTGGTCGATCGGAGCCTCGGGCCAGGGATCGGCGGGCGAAAGGGTGGCGGCCGCCATGACCGACAGGGTGCGGGGCGAAACGCCATGGCCCTCGGCCAGCTGCGTCCATTCCGGCGAGGGGATGCCCGACGCGGCCTCCATCGCCGCGGCGTGGAAGCTGGCCCAGTCGCCGAAATGGCGGGCAAGCAGGAGGGAGGTCTGGTCGCCGATGTCGCGGATGCCGAGGCCGAAGATCAGCCGTTCGAGGCTGATGACGCGGCGCGCGTCGATGCCCGCGACCAGGTTGCGCACGCTCGTCTCGCCATAGCCGTCCTCGGCGCGCAGGGCGTCCAGCTTGTCGGCGTCCCGGGCCAGGCGGAAGATGTCGGCGGGCTCGTGGATCCAGCCGCGGTCGTGGAAGGCGCTGAGCTGTTTCTCGCCCAGCCCCTCGATGTCGAAGGCGCGGCGCGAGACGAAATGCTTCAGCCGCTCGATCAGCTGGGCGCTGCAGATCAGCCCGCCGGTGCAGCGGCGGCGCACGTCGTCGCCCTCGCGCACCGCCTCGGACCCACAGACCGGGCAGTGGGTCGGGAACACATAGGGCAAGGCGTCGGCCGGGCGCTTGTCCAGCACCACGGAGACGATCTGGGGGATGACGTCCCCGGCGCGCTGCAGCACGACGGTGTCGCCGATACGGACGTCCTTGCGCGCGATCTCGTCCTCGTTGTGCAGGGTGGCGTTGCGCACCACCACGCCGCCGACGGTGACGGGGGCGAGGCGGGCGACGGGGGTCAGGGAGCCGGTGCGACCGACCTGGATGTCGATGCCCTCCAGCACCGTGGTCGCCTGCTGGGCCGGGAATTTGTGGGCGATGGCCCAGCGCGGGCTGCGGGAGACGAAGCCGAGGCGGGTCTGCCAGTCCAGCCGGTCGACCTTGTAGACGACGCCGTCGATGTCATAGCCGAGACCCGCGCGGTCGGTCTCCAGACCGCGATAGACGTCGATCAGGCCGTCGGACCCCTCGACCCGGACCGAGCGCGGATTGACCGGAAAGCCCCAGGCCTCGAAGGCCTCAAGCGCGCCGGCCTGGGTCTCCGCGAACGGCTCGGACGTCTCGCCCCAGGCATAGGCGAAGAACCGCAGGGGCCGGGCGGCCGTCACGGTCGGATCGATCTGGCGCAGCGACCCGGCGGCGAAGTTGCGGGGGTTGGCGTAGGTCCGCCGGCCGGCAGCCTCGGCCTCGGCATTGAAGGCGGCGAAGGCGTCGTTGGGGGCATAGACCTCGCCGCGCACCTCGATGCGGGCGGGCCAGCCCTTGCCGTTCAGCCGGTGCGGAATGTCGGCGATGGTCTTCAGATTGGCGGTGATGTCCTCGCCCGCCCGGCCGTCGCCGCGGGTCGCCCCCTGGACCAGGACACCGTCCTCGTAGCGCAGGTTGGCCGACAGGCCGTCGATCTTGGGTTCGGCCGTGAAGGCGACGACCTCGTCCGCCGGGAGGTTCAGGAAGCGCCGGATGCGGGCGACGAAGTCCGTCACGTCGGCGGCCTCGAAGGCATTGTCCAGCGACAGCATGGGTACGCCGTGGCGCACCTCGGTAAACTGGGTCGAGACGGGGGCCCCGACCTTGAGCGACGGCGAATCGGACCGCACCAGCGCCGGAAACCGGGTCTCGATGGCCAGGTTGCGGGCCTTCATCGCGTCGTAGTCGGCGTCCGATACCGTCGGCGCGGCCTCGGCATAGGCGGCGTCGTGCGCGGCCATTTCGGCGGCCAGCCGGGCCAGCTCGGCCTCAGCCTCAACTTCGTTCAGGGATTCGACGGGGGTCAGGGCCATGGCCCGGTTTAGCATCGCCGCGCGGCCTCGCCAGCCCGGCGGGATGACAGGAAGTTAATCTGACGCGCCACCCGCCGACGTCTATGCCGGTGAGGACCTTTCAGGAGACCCCATGTCCCGTTCGTTCCGCTTCCTGGCCCTGACCACCGCCGCCGTCCTGCTGTCGTCCTGCGCCGCCATGACCGACGCGGAGGTGCCGGCCGCAGCCGCACCGGTGGCCGGCACGCCCTCCTACGACCAGCTTCTGGCCGACGTCCGCATCCTGTCGGCCGACGACATGGAGGGACGCGACACCGGAACCGCCGGAGGGGAGCGGGCGCGGGCCTATATCGTCGCGCGGCTGGAATCCCTCGGCATCGCCGCCCCGCCGGTGGGCCGGCTTCAGCCTTGGACCCTGGACGGCCGCACGCGCCAGGGGCCCAAGACCTACAACGGAATCAACATCCTGGGTCTGGTCGAGGGCACGCGGGTGCCGGACCGCTACATCGTCATCACCGCGCACTACGACCACGTGGGGATCAGCGAAGGCCAGATCTACAACGGAGCCGACGACAACGCCTCGGGCGTCGCCACCATGCTGGAGATCGCCGCCCGGCTGAAGGACGCGCCGCCCGAGCACAGCGTGATCTTCGTCGCCTTCGACGGCGAGGAGCACGGCCTGCTGGGGGCCAAGCATTTCGTCCAGGCCCCGCCCGTGCCGCTGTCGTCGATCGCGCTGAACCTGAACTTCGACATGACATCGCGAGCCGAGACCGACGGCCATCTGTGGGTCACCGGCACCTATCAGAACCCGACCTTCCGGCCGATCCTCGAGACCGTTCCCGCGGACGGATCCGTGTCGCTGGCGTTCGGCAAGGACACGCCGCAGGACACGGGCGAGAACAACTGGGTCCAGGCCTCCGACCACGGGCCCTTCTTCACGGCCGGCGTGCCGTTCCTGTACCTGGGCGTCGACTACCACCCCGACTATCACCGCCCGTCGGACGATTTCGAGCGGATCACACCCGCAGTCTTCGCCAGCGCGACGGAACTGTCGGTTTCCGCCTTCCGGGCCCTGGACCGTTCGCTCGACCGGTAGCGCAGGCGATTTTCAGTCGCAAAGATAGCGCTTGCGCGCGGTCACGCTTTGGCGTTCTCGTCCGGAAAGTGACCGGGACGTGACATGACTGTGACGACGACCAACGCCTTCGATCTGCAGCGAATCCAGCTGATCCGGAAGTGGGTTCTCGGAATCGCCCTGCTCGCGGCAGTCGCGCTGGCCTTCGTCTCGTCCTCGCCGTGGGTGGGTGAGCCGCTCTCCGAAGGCATCGAATCGGTCGGCCTGGGGGCCATCGTCATCAGCATCGTCGGTCGGGCTTGGTGCTCGCTCTATATCGGCGGGCGAAAGAAGGCCGAGATCGTCTCGACCGGCCCCTATTCGATCAGCCGTAACCCGCTTTACGTCTTCAGCTATTTCGGGGCCTTCGGCGTCGGGGCCCAGACGGGCAGCTTCAGCATGGGCGTGCTGTTCGTGGTGATCGCCGTGGCGGTGTTCCACTTCACCATCCGCCAGGAGGAGGCCTGGCTGACGGCCGAGTTCGGCGAGCCTTACAAGGCCTATATGGCGCGCACGCCGCGCTGCGGCCCCGCCTTCAGCAAATGGCAGGACAACGCGGAGCTGACCGTGCGGCCCCAGTTCTTCCTGACCACGATCCGCGACGGACTGGTCTTCCTGCTGGCCGTGCCGATCTTCGAGGGCGTCGACTGGGCCCAGGCGCAAGGCTGGCTGCCGGTCCTGATCCATCTGCCCTGAGCGGTCGGTGCGCCGGACGGCCGTATCGGGGTATGATCCCGCGAAAGCCTGTTCAGGAGACACCATGCGCCCCCTCATCGTCGCCGTGGCCGCGAGCCTCCTCGTCGCCGCCTGTGATCTGTCGCCACCCGCACAGCCGAAGGCCGGCCCTGCGGCCGAGGCCACGTCGAATACTGCGCGGGCAGGTGCCTTCGCCCACAGCCAGACCGGCGACCTGTCCGGCTACTATCTTCCGGGGGCCCAGGTGGGGCCGGACGATTTCCAGCTGACGACCGTCTTCGTCGGCCAGGAACCCGAGTTCCGGGACTGGGAAGACGGCAAGCGCAGCGCGACCTTCGCGCCCGTGATGCTGGAGTTCCTGGTTCCCGGCGAACAGACCGAGCGGGTCCTGCCAGAAAGCTATTCGGTCAGCGACGGCCGGGTCCGCATGACGGGCACCAGTCCCGAGCATGGACGCGTGACCTTCGATGCGCGGCTGGATCAGGGGGCGCTGTCGACGGCGCGTCGAAACCTGGGGGAGGGCGAAGCCTCCGCCATGACCGCCGCCGTCACCATCGACGGGCGCAGCTATACGGGCGTGAAGTTCGCCTGGTCCGGCGGGGACTGACGAAAAAGGCGGCCCGGGGGGCCGCCTTTCCAGTCGTTCTAGTTGACCGTCGCCTTGACGATCTTGCCCGGGTTGCGGGGCGGTTCGCCCTTGGGCAGGGCGTCGACGTGATCCATGCCTTCGATCACCTCGCCCCAGACGGTGTACTGGCCGTCGAGGAAGGTCGCGTCGTCGAAGACGATGAAGAACTGGCTGTTGGCCGTGTCCGGCTGGTTCGTGCGGGCCATCGAGCAGATGCCGCGCACGTGCGGCTCGTTCGAGAACTCGGCCTTCAGGTTCGGCTTCTTGGAGCCCGAGGTGCCCGTGCCGGTCGGATCGCCGCCCTGGGCCATGAAGCCGGGAATGACGCGGTGGAAGACCACGCCGTCATAGAAGCCTTCGGACGCCAGCTCGGTGATGCGGGCCACGTGGCCGGGGGCCAGGTCGGGCCGCAGCTTGATGACGACGTCGCCGGTCTCGAGGGTAAGGGTCAGGGTCTGGTCGGCCATCGGGCGCTCCATGGAGGTAAAGTCGGGGGGTCATAGCCCCTGAGGGCCGTCGGCGCTATGTGGGGGCGATGAGTGATGATGAAAAGCCCGCGTCCGCCCCGCAAGAGCGTCGCCGCATGGTCAAACCGCCGACGGGCGGGACCGCGGCTGGCCGCGGCATGGGCGGAAAGATCAAGACGGCCGAGAAGAAGTCCATCTCGTCCATCGAATGGATCAAGCGCCAGCTGGCCGATCCGTGGTCCGAAAAGGCGCGCGCCGAGGGCTGGCGCAGCCGCGCGGCCTTCAAGTTCAGCGAGATCGACGACCGCTTTCATCTGGTGAAGCGGGGCTCCCGCGTCATCGACCTGGGCGCGGCCCCGGGCGGCTGGGTGCAGGTGTGCGTCAACCGGGGCGCGGCCTCCGTCGTCGGCGTCGACCTGCTGCCGATCGAGCCGATTCCCGGATCGACGCTGATCCAGGCCGACTTCACCGATCCGGGGGTGGACCAACAACTGATCGACCTGCTGGGCGGTCCGCCCGATCTCGTCCTGTCCGACATGGCGCACAACACCGTCGGCCACCGCCAGACGGACCACCTGAAGATCATCGCCCTGATCGAGGTCGCGTCCGACTTCGCCATCCGCACGCTGCGGCCCGGCGGGCATTTCGTGACCAAGAACTTCCAGGGCGGCGACGCCGGGCGCGTGCTGGCCGAGCTGCGGGCGGCGTTCCAGGAGGTGAAATACGTCAAGCCCGCCGCCAGCCGCAAAGGCTCGTCGGAGGTCTATCTGGTGGCGCTAAACCGCAAATAGGCGGTGATCAGGCCGCCTGTGTCGCGGACCGGCGCGCTTCGCGGCCGGTCCAGATGCGGTCGTGAATGGCGAAGAAGACCATCTGCACCAGGGGCTCGATGACCCCTACGGTCAGGGCAACCTTCAGGTCCTGGGTGATGGCGAACGCCACCGACACCGCCACCACGAAATGCATGACGCCGTAGGTCACGGTCTTGACGGCGATCTTCTTCAGCGAGGGCAGGGCGTGGCTGTGGCCGTGGTGGCCGTGGGCGCGGGCCTGTTCCTCGGCGTTCATGACGTCCAGGCGGGCGGTGACGGCCTCGCTCGCCTCCTCCATGCCGCTGCGGGTCCGGCGATGCTCGATCCGGTGCCAGATGCGGTCGTGGAAGGAATAGGCGATGGTCTGGAAGAAGGGCTCGACCACGCCGATGGCCAGGGCCATGCGCCAGTCGCGCGTGATGGCGAAAGCCACCAGCATCGCCACGACAAGGTGCATGACGCCGTAGGAGGCGATCTTGAGCGCGAGGCTCTGCACGGATCTGGCGAGGGTGACGACCATCTGCCTCTAAAATGTTAGCTCAGGCTGAAAGTTTCAAGTCCTGCTGAAAAGACTTACGCACGGGATCGGGTTTGGATGCGTCGCGGTTGACTTCGCGTCTGCGAAAGAGGATAGGCGGCCCGCAAAACGGAGACTCCCATGGAGATTCGCGAAGGGCTCACCTTCGACGATGTTTTGCTCGAACCCGGCCCGTCCGAGGTGATGCCTGCAGAGGCTGATGTCTCGACCCGGCTGACGCGCGACATCCGACTGAACATCCCGCTGACCTCGTCCGCCATGGACACGGTCACCGAAAGCCGTCTGGCCATCGCCATGGCCCAGGCCGGCGGTCTGGGTATCCTGCATCGCAACATGACGGTGCAGGAACAGGCCGATCAGGTCCGGACGGTGAAACGCTACGAAAGCGGCATGGTCATCAACCCGGTGACCATCCGTCCGGAAACGACGCTGGGCGAGGTCCGGCAGATCGTGGCGAACCGGAAGATCTCCGGCTTTCCCGTGGTGGACGCGGGCGGCAAGCTGGTCGGCATCCTGACCAACCGGGACATGCGGTTCGACACCGATCCCAACACCCGGGCCGCCGACCTGATGACCACGGGCGACCTGGTCACCGTGCGCGAGGGGGCCGGCCGCGACGAGGCGCGGACGCTGCTGCGCACCCGCAAGATCGAACGCGTCATCGTGGTGGACGAGGACTATCGCGCCACCGGCCTGATCACGATGAAGGACATCGAGAAGGCCCAGGCCCATCCGCACGCGGCCAAGGACGATCAGGGCCGGCTGCTGGTCGGCGCGGCCTCGACCGTCGGCGACGCCGGGTTCGAGCGCGCCATGGCCTTGGCGGACGCCGGTTGCGACGTGGTGGTGATCGACACCGCCCACGGCCACTCGGCCCAGGTGTCCAAGGTCGTCGAGCGGATCAAGCGCGAGAACAACCGTCTGCAGATCATCGCCGGCAACATCGCGACCTATGACGCGGCGCGGGCCCTGATCGACGCGGGCGCGGATGCGGTGAAGGTGGGCATCGGCCCGGGCAGCATCTGCACCACCCGGATCGTGGCCGGCGTGGGCGTGCCCCAGCTGACGGCCATCATGGACGCGGTGCGCGCCGCGAAGGACAGTGGTGCCCCGGTCATCGCCGACGGCGGGATCAAGTATTCGGGCGACCTGGCCAAGGCCATCGCGGCGGGCGCTTCGGTCGCGATGATGGGCTCGATGTTCGCCGGAACCGACGAGAGTCCCGGCGAGGTGTTCCTGTACCAGGGCCGGTCCTACAAGAGCTATCGCGGCATGGGCTCCGTCGGGGCCATGGGCGCCGGGTCGGCGGACCGCTACTTCCAGAAGGAAGTCGAGGACACCCAGAAACTGGTGCCCGAGGGTATCGAGGGCCAGACCCCCTACAAGGGGCCGATCGCGCCGGTGCTGCACCAGATGGTCGGGGGGCTCCGCGCCGCCATGGGCTATGTCGGCGCACCCACGATCGCGGAGTTCCAGGACCGGGCACGCTTCGTGCGCATCACCGGAGCGGGCCTGCGCGAAAGCCATGTCCACGACGTGATGATCACGCGCGAGGCACCGAACTACAGGCAGGGGTGACGACGATGGGTGACGGCTGGGTGCTGGTGACGACACCGGAACTGACCATGCTGGCGGCGACGCTGGTGCTGGCCTTCGTGCTGATCTTCCTGCCCGCCGCCGGGCGGACGATGGCCAACGGCATCGACTGGAACGCCGGAGCGCGCGACGGCGTGCCGGCCCGGCCGGGGATCATCACCCAGCGGCTGGAGCGGGCCCAGGCCAATATGTGGGAGACCCTGCCGCTGTTCATCGGCGCGGTGCTGATCGCCCACGTCGCCGGCGAGGACGGGCCCCTGACCTTCTGGGGGACGCAGGCCTTCTTCTGGGCGCGACTGGTCTATATCCCGCTGTACGCCTTCGGCATCCCGTTCGTGCGATCGATCGTCTGGCTGATCGCCATGGGCGGTCTGGTCGCCATCTTCGCCGCCCTTTTCACCTGAACAACCTGAACTGACCTCCTGATTTGACCCCCGCCGCCCGTCTCGCCTCCGCCGCCGCCATCATCGACCGCATCAGCGCGGGCAAGGCCCCGGCCGAGGCCGTTCTCAAGACCTGGGGGACCGAGAACCGTTACGCCGGCTCCAAAGACCGCCGGGCCATCGCCGACCAGGTCTACAAGGTGCTGCGCGCGCGCGGCCGCCTGGTCTGGGCCATGGGCGGGCGCGAGGACGGGCGGGCGCTGGTCATCGGCGCGCTGAGCCTGATCGACGGCCTGTCGGTCGAGGAGATCGAGGCCCTGCACGCCGGCGACGGCTATGGCCCCAAGCCGCTGTCGAAACAGGAGCGGTCGCGCATCAGCATGACCGCCGACGAGGTCCCGGGCTGGGTCGCGGCCGGTCTGCCCGAGTTCGTGGTCGAGGATTTCAGGAACACCTTCGGCGACCGCTGGGCCGAGGAGGCCGCCGGTCTGATGGTGCCGCGCGCGCCGATCGACCTGCGCGTCAACGGGGCCAGGGCCACGGTGGCCGAGGTCGAGGCCGAGCTGCGCGAGGCGGGGTTGAACCCGACACGCACGCCCTGGTCCGCCTGGGGCCTGCGACTGTCGGCCGAGCCGCCGCCCAACGTCCAGGCGCTGGAGGCCTTCAAGGCCGGGCGTATCGAGATCCAGGACGAGGGCAGCCAGATCGTCTGCTGGCTGGCGGGCGTCGAGCCCGGCATGACCGTCGTCGACTATTGCGCCGGCGGCGGGGGCAAGACCCTGGGCCTGGCGATGCAGGGCCTGGCGAACGGTGCCTCGCGCGTCGAGGCCGCGCCGGCCGAACCCGAACGCATCTGGACCCCGACCGGCTGGGTCGATGCGCCGAAATCCAAGCCCAAGGCCGCGACGATCGCCCGGGCCGAGGGGCGTCTGATCGCCTGCGACGTGGTGCAGAAGCGTCTCGACAACATCCGGCCCCGGCTGGCGCGCGCCGGCGTCGAGGCCGAGCTGATCCACCTGGGGCCCAATGGCGGCGGCGTGGAGGACATCGTCGGCATCGCCGATGTGGTCTTCGTCGACGCGCCCTGCACCGGCTCCGGCACCTGGCGGCGTCGGCCCGAGGACGCCTGGCGGCTGAAGCCCGAGGACGTCGACCGGATGCACGCGCTGCAGATGGCGATCCTGGCGCGGGCCGCCAAGCTGGTGAAACCGGGCGGGCGGCTGGTCTATGTCACCTGTTCGATGCTGCGGGTCGAGAACGAGGCGACGGTCGACCACTTCGAGGAGGACCATCCGTCGTTCGCGCCGGTTCCGGTCGCGGAGGCGCTCGGCAGCGCGGCCATGACCGACGCGGCGCGCGAGACCCTGGCCGGCCTCGCCCAGGGCCATCGCCTGCGGATGTCGCCGGCGACGACCGACACGGACGGGTTCTTCGTCGCCCTCTACGAGCGGCGGGCGTGAGCGGGACGTTCGAGCTTTCGAACTTCGGGCCGCTGACGGCGCTGTGCGTCATGGCGGCGGAGGCCGAGTACGGCCCGGCCCTGCGGGCGCGCATCCAGCCCCTGATCACCGGCGTCGGCCCGGTCGAGGCGGCGGTCCAGACGACGGCCGTGCTGGCCGACCTGGCGCATCAGGGCCGGCTGCCCGACGTGATCCTCTGCCTCGGCTCGGCGGGGTCCCAGACGCTGGAACACGGCCGCGTCTACTGGGTCGACGAGGTCGGCTATCGCGACATGGATGCGTCGGTGCTCGGCTTTCCGCCCGGGGTCACGCCCTTTCTGGACCAGCCCGCCGTCCTGACCCTGGCCAGCGGACCGGCGGGCCAGCCCTATGCCCGTCTGGCCACCGGGGCCTCCGTCGTCTCGGGCGAGGCCTATGACGCCATCGATGCCGACATGGTGGACATGGAAACCTATGCCGTCGTCCGCGCGGCCGCCCGCTTCGACGTGCCGGTGCTGGGCCTGCGCGGCATCTCGGACGGCAAGGCGGACCTGACCGGCCTGTCCGACTGGACCGATACCCTGTCCGTGATCGACGAAGGCCTGGCCGAGGCGCTGGACCTGCTGAAGGCGGAGTTCGAGCGTCTGACAGCGCCGCTGCCGGGCGAGCCCGCATGATCGCCCTGTTCGCCGCCACGGCGCTGTCGTTCGCCCAGGCCGATCCGGAGATCCAGGCGCAGATGACGCCGGTCTACCTGCAGTGCATGGCCGCGGCGGGACGGGTTCCGGAGCGGCGACTGGCCTGCATGACCGCGGAGACAGAGCGTCAGGACCACCGGCTGAACGTCGTCTACCGGCGCATGCGCACTGCCGCATCGCCCGAGGACCGGATAGAGCTGCGCGACATGGAACGGGCGTGGATCCAGATGCGCGACAGCTACTGCGCGGCCGATCGTGCCCGGGCGGGCGCCGGGTCCCGGGCCGCCGTCGCATTCGCGGACTGCTACCTTGCCGAGACCATCGAACGCAGGGTCTGGCTGGAACATCGAGGAAACTGAACGTGTCGGCTGAAACGCACCAGAAAGTCCTGATCGTCGATTTCGGCAGCCAGGTGACGCAACTGATCGCGCGCCGCCTGCGCGAGGCGAGCGTCTATTGCGAGATCCATCCCTACGCCAAGGCCGAGGCGGCGCTGGCGGCGCTGAAGCCGGCGGCGATCATCCTGTCCGGTGGTCCCGAGAGCGTCCACGAGGAGGGCAGCCCCCGCGCGCCCCAGGCCGTGTTCGAGGCCGGCGTGCCGGTGCTGGGCATCTGCTACGGCGAGATGACCATGTGCGAACAGCTGGGCGGCAAGGTCGAGGGCGGCCACACCCGCGAGTTCGGGCGCGCCGAGATCACCGTCCAGAAGGCTTCGCCCCTGCTGGCCGATCTGGCCCCGGTCGGCGAGGATGAAACCGTCTGGATGAGCCACGGCGACAAGATCGTCGCCATCCCCGAAGGCTTCGACGTCGTCGCCACCTCGGCGGGCAGCCCCTATGCCGTCATCGCCGACGAGACCCGCCGCTTCTACGGCGTCCAGTTCCACCCCGAGGTGATGCACACCCCGCGCGGCCACCAGATGCTGAAGAACTTCACCCACGGCATCGCCGGGCTGAAGGGCGACTGGACCATGGCGGCCTATCGCGACGAGAAGATCGCCCAGATCCGCGAACAGGTCGGCTCGGCCAAGGTGATCTGCGGCCTGTCGGGCGGGGTCGACTCGTCGGTCGCGGCGGTGCTGATCCACGAGGCCATCGGCGACCAGCTGACCTGCGTCTTCGTCGACACCGGCCTGCTGCGCAAGGACGAGGCGACCCAGGTCACGACCCTGTTCCGGGAACACTACAACATCCCGCTGATCCACGTTGATGCGTCGAAGGAATTCCTTGGCGAACTGGCGGGCCAGTCCGACCCGGAGACCAAGCGCAAGATCATCGGCCGGGTCTTTATCGAGGTCTTCGACCGCGAGGCCGGCAAGATCGACGGTGCCGAATTCCTGGCCCAGGGCACCCTCTATCCCGACGTGATCGAGAGCGTGTCGTCGTCCAGCGGCAAGGCCCATGTGATCAAGAGCCACCACAACGTCGGCGGTCTGCCCGACTATATGAAGCTGAAGCTGGTCGAGCCCCTGCGGGAGCTGTTCAAGGACGAGGTCCGGGCCCTGGGCCGCGAACTGGGTCTGACCGACGCCTTCGTTGGCCGCCATCCCTTCCCCGGGCCGGGCCTGGCCATCCGCATCCCCGGCGAGATCACGCCGGACGCGGTCGAGACCCTGCAGCAGGCTGACGCCATCTATCTGGACGAGATCCGCAAGGCGGGTCTGTACGACAAGATCTGGCAGGCCTTCGCCGTCCTGCTGCCGGTCAAGACCGTCGGCGTCATGGGCGATGCGCGGACCTACGAGAAGGTGCTGGCGCTCAGGGCGGTCACCTCGACCGACGGCATGACCGCCGACTTCTTCGAATTCCCCTGGGACGTCCTCGGCAAGTGCGCGACGCGCATCGTCAACGAGGTCCGCGGCGTCAACCGCGTCGTCTACGATGTCACGTCCAAGCCGCCCGGCACCATCGAGTGGGAATAGTCCCGACCCTTCGGTAGCATTCGGTATCGCTTCCGAAGCCGCCTCTAAAGGGCTGACAACATTGTGAATTCTGTCGAGACCCTTCGGAGCCATTCGGAGGGTCTTTTTTCGTTTTGTCGGACTGCCCGACGGTACGCCGCTGCATTGATCTGGCGGACTCGGGCTCATACCGTCCTGACATCGGGCCAAGCCCTGACGGTATTCATTTCCAGCAAGTCTCTGAAATGGATGATAAAAAGCTGTCTTGGCGCGCCCGAATTCGAGGACCGACAGCCAGAGGCGATTATACCGTGCTAACCGACACCGCACTGAAGAATTTGCGTCCGAAAGCAAGGGCTTACAAGAGTACCGACAGGGACGGTATGTACGTCTATGTCTCGACGGGCGGCGCGATCTCATTCCGCTACGACTATCGGTTCAACGGCCGTCGAGAGACCATGACGCTCGGGCGTTACGGTCGGGCCGGGCTGACGCTGGCCCAAGCCCGCGAGCGGCTGATCGAGGTGAAGAAGGCGATCGCAGACGGGGTATCGCCCGCCGTTGAAAAGCAGCGCGCCAAACGTCGCTTGAAGGAAGCTCACGATTTCGCACAGGTCGCCCAGGGCTGGATGGACCGCGCGCCGATGGCGGACAGCACCCGCGACATGCGCCGGGCGATTTTCAATCGGGACATCCTTCCGAAGTGGAAGAAACGCCTGCTGAGCGAGATCACGCCTGACGACTTGCGGGCGCACTGCAAGGCGATCGTGGACCGCGGGGCGCCCGCGACGGCGATCCACGTCCGGGATATCGTCAAGCAGATCTACGGCTGGGCCATCCTCCACGGCGAGAAGATCGACAACCCGGCAGATGACGTGGGCCCGGCGTCCATCGCGACCTTCCGACCGCGCGACCGCTCGCTCACCCCCGCCGAAATCCGGATCATGCTGATGCTTCTGGGTGAGGTGGCGACCCTGCCAACCATCAGGCTCGGCCTGAAGTTCATCCTGCTCAGCATGGTTCGAAAGAGCGAACTTCAGGACGGGGTATGGACCGAGGTGGATTTCGACAATGCGGTCTGGTCGATACCGGCAGCGCGCATGAAGCGCTCACGCCCTCACAACGTCTACCTCTCCACCCAAATGCTGGACATCCTGGTCGCCCTGAAGACCTGCGCCGGCAACTCGAAATACATCCTGCCGTCGCGCTACGACGCCGATGCGCCGATGTCGCGGGCGACCTTCAACCGCGTCACCAGTGCGATCGCTGAGAAGGCCGGTAAGGGTGATCTCCCGCTCGAACCCTTCACCGTCCACGACTTGCGGCGGACGGCCTCGACCCTGCTGCATGAGATGGGTTTCAACTCGGACTGGATCGAGAAGGGGCTGGCTCACGAAGAGCGATCCTCGCGCGGCGTCTACAACAAGGCGGAGTTCGAGACCCAGCGTCGGCACATGGCTCAGGAATGGTCGAACGCCGTGGATGCGTGGGAAGCGGGACGCGCCTATACCCCGGCGCTCGCCGCACCAGAGGTCAGCGCGCCGCGGTTCGATCCGAAATTCTGAAACGCATCCCAGGGATGCGAACAGAAAATTGGTGGACCCGTGGACGCCGACGACCAGGGGGTTGTTGTACTCCAATAGCCTCATGCGACACGGCGTCCTGAAACGCGCGGCGTGCTTATTCGGGGGACGGTGGCGACCGGGGCGGAGGGACGATGGCGTCCGGGGGTATGGGCGCCTATGTCCAGGGGAGAGGCGGGCCCGAACCATTCCGTTCAACGGTTTGAAGGTCCATTGTATCGGCTCAATCAATGAGATCAACCATGAGCGAAACCACCAACAAGGTCGTCCCCCTCCGTCCCGCCGCCACGCCTGAGACGTCGCGCAAGGTCCTGGAGAAGCGGTGGACCAAGGGCGTGATCGACCCGGGCTTCACCTTCGTCCCTTCGGTCCTGCTCCGAGCCCAGGCTCGCCTGCACATCAACGCCACCGAACTCGCGGTGCTGATGCACCTGATCGACCACTGGTGGGAGGACGAGGAGATGCCGTTCCCCTCGAAGCGCAGGCTGGCCGAACGCCTCAGCGTGTCGGACAAGACCGTCCAGCGCGCCATCAAACGCCTCGAAGACGAAGGTCTCGTTCGTCGGATCGTGCGTCGCCATTCCAGCGGAGGGCAGGCCAGCAACATCTATGACCTCAAGCCCCTGGTCGAGAAGCTGAAGCCGATCGCCAAGGACATGATCGACGCGCGCGACAAGGCCGCCGCCACCAAGCGCGCGGCCGTTCGGCCGGGACTGCGCAAGCGGTCGCCGGACCTGTCCGGACTGTAGATCATGGCCGGGCCGTACTTTCCGCCGCTGGAGGTCGCGGGGCAGACGCTCGCGTTCGACCATCTCGAGCCCTTCGTTCTCGAGATGGCGACCCAGTCGCGTCCGAACGGCGTGAAGATCGATGTCCGGTTCAGCAACCACTGCTTCAGCGAAACCTTCGACGCCGCCCGGCACGACGACAACGCGGTGGCGGTCTGGGACGGCCCGAGGCGGCGCGTCTTCTGTCCGATCCGCTACGGGCTGTCGCAAGCGCTGCCGCATATCCTGAAAGGTCTGCCGACCGCGCATGTCTATCAGACCCCGGAGGCGAACTTCCTGCGGATCGGTGTGCGCAACGACGGCGGAGCAGGGGACTACAGGGTCTTCTTCAGGGTCAAGCGCGGCGCCGGCGCCGGCATCGATCTCAAGCTCTTCGTGGAAAGCGCCTACAGCCCTGAACCGGCGCAGGCGCTCGCCATCGCCCACATGAGCAAGGTTCGCTTCGCCGTGCTGGTCGACAAGACGCTGAAGGGCGAGAAGCTGAAGTTTCACCGGAAAAGATAAGGGCGCCCGGAGGCGCCCCTATCAGAAGTCACTCGGTAGCCGCTTCCGGGACCGAAATCCCTATCTCGCTCACGCGTGGACCTCCGAAGAGGCGGGTGAGGCTGTTTCAACCGATCTGGCCTCGGGAGGACATATAAGCCCCGGGGGTGAAGAAATCAATGATCAGCCCTGGACGTCCCTGTCCCGGTCTCCGGGTCACAACCGGCCCCGGATGAAGCATTCTATGACCATACTCGCTGATTTCTGAAGCGCACCCGGCTCACAGGTGCGGCCGGGCCGCGCCCAGCCCGTCGTGGACCGGGCGTGTTCGGCGCAGGCGCACATCCGGGGCCTTGGCCGCCGTGACCGGGGTGCGGCGGCGTTTCTCCAGCCAGGCCTGCACCTCCGACAGATCCCAGACCACGCATCGCGGCGTCAGCCGGAAGCGTTTGGGGAACTCCCCGCGCTGCTCCATTTCCCAGATGGTGCTGTCTGCGAGAGGCACCATCTGGCGCAGTTCCGGCTTCTTGATCGTTCGCGGCAGGGGCGAATGGGTCTGTCCCATGGAGCATCTCCTTGTTCCGGCCGATTCGAACCGAAAGATGCTGGAGGGTGAACACGCAGACCTGCGGTGGCAGGCTTACGTGTCCTCAGCGCCGGTTTCGCAAGCGCTGGCCGACGGAGCCCGCTCGCTTGAAGGCCTGGACGTAGACCTTGGCCATCCCCTTGAGGGGGTCGGCTCCCAGCGCCGCGCGGCCCGCGAGGTGACGCAGGACGAACATATTGGCTTGTTTCTCGACCGCGGTCATCTGCGAGTCCCCCGCCGTCTCCGGCAGGATGTGATCCTCATGCAGATGGCGGTCCAGGTCGGCCTTGAGAGGCTGAAGTTCAGCAGGTGTGTTGCGGCCATAGAGCTGGGCGGCGAGGCCGGCGATCAGGTCGGCGATTTGAAGCGTCGGATTGTCATGCGACTGGCCGAACCGGATCGGCCCCGCGAGATTGAGCCTGGCGCTGACCACGCGGTTGCCGCCATGCAGAGGGAATTCCTCATCGCGACCGATGAAGCCGTCGAAGGTCGAGGCGATGCCCTGTAGCGGTTTGGAGTCGTCGCAAAGCACCTCGAGCTGCTGATGCTTGGGGCCGAAACCGTTGACGAGGAGCGACATCAGCGCGGTCGAAGTCAGGTCCAGCACCCATTTGGCGTACTCGGCGTCGTCCTTCAGGTGCTCGGTGCGCGCCTTGATCCGCTCGGCATAGCCCCGCGCGAACCGCAACACTTCGCCCAGGACCCGCGCATCCGCCGGCGCCTCTCCGGTCGCGGCGAAGACCGCGGGGGCGTCTGCGGGATCGAAACTGCGCATGAACGTCTCGAGCTGAAGGGCGAGGTCCTCGGCCGGTCCGCCGGCGGTCGCGATGCTTCGATAGACGGCTCCCGCGACCAGCCGATGAAGCCCGTGACGGTAAAAGAGCAGGCTGTTGTCCTCGAGCACAGGCTCCATGAGGTACTCGAACACCTTGCCCGCGAACGCCAGCCGCTTGTCCGCGACGAGGAAGCTGTAACGGCCCTCCATCCGGGCCAGCACGAGGCCCGCGATCTCGGGCCAGTCCCCCCGCTTCTTGAGTCCGGACGCCTTCAGTTCGGCGGCCTGGATGACCGGCTTGCGACCGTCGCGGATCTCCGCGATCAGCTGATTGGCGTCCTCAATGGACAGTTCGACCGCCGCATAGGCGAAGACCGGCTGGTCGTCCCGGAGCAGATTGGGCCCGGTGAAGCCGGACTCATCGAAGGATATCAGGGTGGGGGATGACAGGGCGTGGTCCTCGAAGTTCGCGCCGCCGCTTTCCGCCCGCAAGCGGAGGCGAGAGCCTCAATGTCCGAGTGAAGCTCTGCTTTGGTCGGAAGTCGAGAGCGTGTCATGCCTTCGGACCCGTCGGGCCGTCGACGGCGAGAGGACGAGACATGACGATCACCTTCGACGCCGATGATGTCGCCTATTTCGATGAGGTCCACGGGCGCCGCTCCGAAGCGCTTTGCCCGAAACCGCTTCAGGTCGTGTTTCGCGATGGTGATGCGGCGCGCCCCAACGACTGTCATGCCAACGCTGTGCGCTGGGCGGCGCAGACGCCGGACGCGATCCCGGTCCACGGCTGGTTGATCGAGGCGCAGGACGCGTTCCAGCTCCACATCGTCGCCCATTCCGTCGTTGCAGACGAGCGCGGACAATTGATCGACGTGACGCCGATGCCGATCGCTTCGCCGCGATTCATTCCTCACCGCGGGACAGGCGACGCCTTCTTCAGGCTCCTTCCTCGCTGCAACAGGGTGTCGTGGGCGGTGATCGACACGCTCGCACTGACGATCGACCTTGCCGACGGGACCAACGGTCCGGCGGGCGTCCAGAGCTAAGGGCTCCGCCCTCGCGCGCGCCAGGGTGAAGCGGCTGCGCCGCCGGACCGGCCGGTCTCCCCGACCTTCCGCGCCGGCGATCGTCTTCATGATCATCATCAAGGTCAGGCTTGTGCAGGTCGGGCGATCCCCCTCCGGCCGGTCCGCCCTGGCCCTTGCTACCCCGGTCTCGCCGACGGGCAGGGTTTCAGGCGCGCAGTTCGCGTGCCTGCAACCCATGCCCAAAGGAGGCAGACATGACGGCTCAATCCATCGAAACCATCGCGACCGAAGCGACCGCGCCGCAACACGGCGCGGAACTCATCGTGCCGCTGAACCGGCTCAAGGCCTCGCCGAAGAATGCGAGGAAGACCCCGCATAGCCCGGCGACCATCGAGGCCTTCGCGGCCTCCATTAAGGCCAAGGGGGTGTTGCAGCCGCCCGTGGTCGAGATCGAGCGGAACGATGAGGGCGCGCCTACGGGAAACTACCTAGTGACGATCGGCGAGGGGCGTCGTCAGGGACTTCGGCTGCTGGCCAAGCGCAAGACGATCAAGCGGACCCATCCGGTTCGGGTCATCGTGGACGCCGAGAACGACGCCCACGAGATCAGCCTCGATGAGAACATGACCCGCGAGGCCATGCATCCCGCCGACCAGTTCGAGGCCTTCCAGCGGCTCGCCGTTGAGAAGGGCTACGGCCCCGAGGAGATCGGCGCCCGGTTCGGGGTGTCGGCCCATGTCGTGCGCCAGCGCCTTCGGCTTGGGTCAGCGGTCCCGGAGTTGATGGCGGCCTATCGGGCCGGGACGCTGGCTCTGGATCAGCTGACCGCCTTCTGCGTCAGCGAGGATCAGGACCGGCAGCGGCAGGTGCTGGAGCAGGTCGGCCCCCATACCCCGGCCTACGCCATCCGGCGCGCCATGACCGAGGCCAAGGTGAGCGTCGGCGACCGGCGCGTCCGGTTTGTCGGCGTCGAGAACTACGAGGCGGCGGGCGGTCCGGTGCTGCGCGATTTGGAAAAAGTCTGTTCGAAACTCCGGGTCCGGACAAGAATCGAGGCGGTCGCAGTCGCAGTGCGGGCCGGCGTGATTGAACCGGATTAATAGGTCGCCACACGCAGCGCGCGATTTTTGATCAAGAATCGGATCATGATCGCTCATCTGAACTGTGATCATATCGTCGATGCCCGGATCTGTTGTCCAAGCTTTCGCCAAGGAGATCGCATTTCGCGACGTACGGCGGCTTGAAACCTATCTTGCCGAGCATGTCGCGGCACGGTTCGACATCGCGGGCGACCTTATCGGCAGAACGGCGCTGCTCGGGTTCTGGCGCCGGCTCTTTCAAACCTATTCGCTCTTCGAACTGCACATCCTTAAATGCGTCGCCGAAGATGATCTCGTGATCGCGGAGAGCGCCTACCTCCTGGCGGCACGCCGCGGAGGATTGCTGGACGTGCGCGCCATCAGCGTCTTTGAGGTCGAGCAGGGCGTCATTACGCGCTGGCGCGACCATGCGGATTTGGCGGAGGTGCCGCTGTCTGAGAAGGACCGGTGGCGGCGACTCAGTGCTGATCGTTGGTGAAGGGGAGGGGGCGGGCCGGGAACTTCTGTGTGAAGCTCGACGTCTTCACCCGTGATCGCCGCCGACGCAGAACGTCCCCTGGCTCAAGATCAAAGGCTATCCGGTCGAGGCCCGCCGACTGGCATCCTAGCTGGAGTTTGAGCCAAGCCAAACCCTGATGCTTGGCGCTCGATCGTGGGACTAAGGTTGGCCGGAGCCCGTCAGCGGAAGAAGGCGCGAGGGTTTATTTGGAGCGTGCGCCTTCACGCTCCAGTTTCCCGAGCTGTTCGCCGACGAAGTAAGGGGACTCAGCAGTCGGGAGGTTTGCGGAACATCCGGCCCAAACCTATGCTGGCTCAGACTGGCAGTGAGGCGCCTTGCGCCATGGCGGCGAAACGCATGGCGCCCAGCGCCCAAGGTTCGCTCTTGCCGGCGGCGAAACTCACCCGACGTTCCCCTGAGACAATACCGTTGGAGAAGGCGAGGTGACCGCGCCGAGCTGCAGGTCGCCAGCCCCGCTGAGCGCCTCGATCACACGGCAGTCCGAAACGCGTCCGCCGGCGCAGGCGACCTGCATTCGCGAAAGCTCGGTGCGAAGGGCCTGCAGACCCGCTATCTTGGCGTCGACGGCCGCGAGCTGGCGTTCCGCGATCCGGTTGGCGTCCCCGCAGGGCCGTTCCGGTTCGTCCGCGAGATCGAGCAGCGCTCGAATGTCGTCGATCTCGAACCCGAGCTGGCGGGCATGACGAATGAAGGACAGGCGACGAAAGGCGGGCTCGTCATAGACCCTGTAGTCGCTCTCGTTGCGCGCGGCGCGCGGAAGCAAGCCGATCTGTTCGTAGAAGCGGATGGTCGGGACTTTCACGCCAGTCGCCGCGGACAAACGGCCGATGGAACGGGCGGGCGATGAGACGGTGGGCATGACGGCAGGATAGGCGCTTGACCCTCTAGTGGCTAGAGGGTGCAGAAGGCGGGCATGAGCGCACGCGATACCCCGGTTTCCTGCTCGACGGCCCCCTCCGGCTGTTGCGGTCAGGTCGTCAAGTTCGACGGGGCCTCCCCGGCTTATCGGCGCATTCTGGTCGCCGTCATCGCCATCAACCTGGTCGGCTTCGCCGCGATCGTCGCCGGCAGCGTCGTTCAGGGCTCTGCAGCCCTTGCCGCCAACGCGATGGACTTTCTGGCCGACAGCGCGACCTACGCCATAAGCCTGTGGGTGATCGGCCGGTCCGTCCGGGTGCGGTCAGGGGCGGCGATGTTCAAGAGCCTGAGCCTGGTCCTCATGGCTGTCTCCGTATTCGGCTACGCCGTCTGGCGAGCCGTTTCCGGACAGCCGCCCGAGGGATCCGTCATCACCGGCCTCGGCCTGTTTGGCTTCGCCGCAAACCTCGTGGCCGCCCTGCTGCTGGTGCGCTATCGCGAAGGCGACGCGAATGTCCGCTCCGTCTGGCTTTGCACCCGCAACGATCTCGTTCACAGTCTCGGCGTGGCCGCCGCCGGCGGTCTTGTCTGGCTGACGGGTTCGCGCTGGCCCGATTTGCTGGCCGGCGCGCTGCTCGGAGCCGTCTTCCTGCATTCCGCCCTGTCCATCCTGCTGCAGGCGCGGCAGGAGAGCCGATCGGCTCGGGCATGACCCGGCGCGTTCAGAAGGTAAGACGGACCGGCTTGGAGCGCTTTGCGGGAGAGGCGCGACCCGCTGTCCGCCGTGCGTCGTTCGCTCGCGGGGCGAGGTCTGCTCGCGGAGCGGTGAAACCGTCGCAGCAAGCGGACTGTGTAACAGATTGCTCCTCCGCTCGAATAAAAGTATTCAGCGCGCGATGACTTGGTCAATGGCGACATGGGCGAGACTGATTCTGGCTGTGACCTTGGTCGCCGCCGTGTTTTTCGTCGCCCCTATCGCTGACGCCGCGACCTGCGCCCCAGAGACGACCTCGGCTCACGCCATGGTCGCTCAGGATGCAGGCGATAGCGACCAGGCCGACCTAGGCGGTGGGCACGGCATCTGCACCCACGGTCATTGCCACCACAACGGAACCGCCCGTGCGGATGTCGCCGACGACATCGCGATGCAAATCCACGCAAGGCCGGTTCACGCCTTCCCCTCGAGTGATTTTCCGTCGTCGATCTCGCCCGACGGCCTGAAGCGCCCGCCCAGAGTCTGACTCGACCTCTGCGCCGCCGTGCGCGCGATCTCGTGTCAAATTTCTGGAAGATGAATCATGCCTCCCTCACATCGCAGGCCGCCGCGTTTCGCGGTCGGCTGCGCGCTGGCCGCATTTGCTGCCGTGCTGGCCAGTCCCGCTTGGGCTGACCCCGCTCCGTCGTTCGCCGAGCTGCTCGCCCAGCTCGATCAAACCCCAGCCACCCTTGAAGCCGGCGCCCTGTCGGACGCCGCCGAAGCGCGTGTCCGCCAGGCCCGTGTCAGGCCTAATCCGACGATCGCCCTCGACGCCGAGAACGCGTTCGGCACGGGGCCCTTCTCCGGCTACGCCAACGCCGAAACCACCTTGTCGATCAGTCAGGACCTTGAGCTCTGGGGACGCCGAACCGCGCGGGTGAATGTCGCCCGCGCGGAAGCCGGAACCGCGGCGCTGCAACGGGATCTCGCCGTCATCGACGCCGCCGGACGGCTCGCTCAGGTCTATGCCGACGCGGAAGCCGCTCAAAGGCGGGCCGTCCTGGCCGAGGAAAGCCTGACCCTGACCATCGCCGATGCGAGGGCCGCCTTGGTTCTTGTCGAGGAAGGCCGTGAGCCATTGCTGCGTGGCATCCAGGGTGAAAGCGAAGCGGCTGCGGCGCGCGCCTCGCGCGATGAGGCTGTCGCGGAGCGCGACGCGGCCTTCGCGCGACTGACCGCTGTCGCCATGCTGGCGGCTCCGGTGACGGCCATCGATGCCAGCCTGCTGGACCTCGCGCCTGCCTCCACCTTCGCGGCCCCGGAGGATGCGCCGACCGTTCGCGTCGCCGAGGCTCAACGCGCGGCCGCCGAACGCCGGATCGACGTGGAGCGGATCCGCTCGCGCCCGGATATCAACGCCAGCGTCGGTGTCCGTCGCTACGAGATGGAGGACGCGACGGCGCTGACTTTCGGCGTCAGCATGCCGCTGCCCCTGTTCGACCGCAACCGCGGGAACATAGACGCGGCGCAGGCCGACTTCCGGGCTGCGGATGCGCGGCTTCTCGGCGCCCGTCAGGAAGCCCAGGCCGATCGGGCCGCAGCGCGGGCGCGGCTTGCCGCCTCCGTCAGCCGGGTCTCCGCCGCCGATGCGGGGGTGGCGTCCGCAGAGGAAGCCTACCGTCTGTCGCGGATTGGAACCGAAGCCGGGAGGATCTCCCAGCTCGAACTGCGGGTCACCCGCACCGCCCTGATCTCAGCTCGAACTTCGGCCGTCGATGCACGCCTTGCACGCGTCCAGGCCGAGATTGAACTCGCGCGCCAGGACGGCCGCGCCCCATTCCAAGGAGCCCAATGATGCGCAAGCGCACATCCAACAAGACGTTGCTCATCGGCGGCGCCGCCGCCGTCGTTCTTCTCGGCGGAGGTGGGCTCTTCCTGCTCACGCGCGGCCCGGACGCTCCAGCCGCTGCCGAGGGTGGGACGAGTCACGCTGAAGAAGAAGGGACCCATGCCGAGGGCGAGGCCGGCCACGAAGGCGAGGCCGAAGCGCCGGAAGGCTTCGTCGCGCTAAGCGCGGCCCAGGCCCAGGCCGCCAGCTTGATCGTGGTCGGCGTCGGTAGGGGAGGGGGAGCGGAAACCCGGCTCTCCGGGCGGGTCGAGCCCATGGTCGACGCGCGCGCCGCTGTTGCTGCGTCCGTCGGTGGGCGCGTTGAGCGAGTTCTCGTGGCACCGGGTCAGACGGTCCGGATCGGCCAGCCTCTGGTGAGCGTCGTCAGTGGCGAAGCGGCGACCTTCCGCGCGGACGCGGACGCCGCGGCCGCCGAGACGGAGGCGGCGCGCCAGGCCTATCAACGCAACCGCAATCTGGCGGATCAGGGCGTCGTCGCGCGACAGGAAGTCGAGGCGTCCCGCGCGCAACTGCTCAGCGCCGAAGCTGGCGCCCGGGCGGCTCGCGCGCGGTCCAGCGCAGCGGGCTCGCCCAACGCTTCAGGCCGCCTCAGCGTCACCAGCCCCATCGCCGGGGTCGTGACCAGCGTTCAGGTCGGACCGGGCGGCTTCGTCGCCCAGGGTGGCGTTGTCGCCGAGGTCACCAACCCGGCCAGGGTTGAGCTGGTCTTCAACGCGCCGCCTGCGTTGTCTGCCAATGTCCGGGCCGGGGCGCCTCTGCGGGTCAGCAGCCCGAGCGGCGACTTCGACGCCATCGTCACCGGCGTGGCCGCAGGCGCGGGCGGCGAGAGCGGCGCCACGGTCATCCGGGCCCGACCGACGGGCTCGGTCCTCCCGCCGGCCGGTTCAGCCGTCACGGGTGCGATCGTGACGGGCGAAACCACGGGCGGTCTCACCGTTCCAACCGAGGCGGTCCAGACCGTTGACGGCAACACCGTCGTCTTCGTCCAAGTCCCGAACGGCTTCCAGGCCCGTCCTGTGCTCGCCGGCCGTCAGGCCGGGGGGCGGACCGAAATCCTGCGCGGCCTC
The DNA here is from genome assembly GCF_000144605.1 of Brevundimonas subvibrioides ATCC 15264. NCBI lineage: Bacteria > Pseudomonadati > Pseudomonadota > Alphaproteobacteria > Caulobacterales > Caulobacteraceae > Brevundimonas > Brevundimonas subvibrioides. Next base: position 1,620,947 of record NC_014375.1, read on the forward strand.
ACTGGGGCTGAACGGGTCGCCGGCACGAACGCCTTCCTCCTCAAAGCCGAGCTCGCCAAGGGCGAGGCCGAGCACGGTCACTAGGGGCGCACCAGATGTTCAAGTTTATCATCGAGCTCTCGGTTAAATTCCGATGGTTCGTGGTCCTCGCCACGGCGCTCGTCGCGGCCTACGGACTCCTCGAACTGACACGGCTTCCCATCGACGCCGTGCCGGACATCACCAATCGCCAGGTCCAGGTGACCACGGTCGCTCCGGCGCTCGCGCCCGAACAGATCGAACGGCAGGTCACCTATCCGATCGAGACCGCCATGGCCGGCATTCCCGGCCTGACGACGACCCGATCCCTGAGCCGAAACGGCTTCAGCCAGGTCACGGTCATCTTCACCGACCAGACGGACATCTATTTCGCCCGTCAGCAGGTGGCTGAACGCCTTGCCGGCGCCCGGGAGGCCATGCCCGAAGGGGTGGAGCCGACCATGGCCCCAATCACGACGGGTCTCGGTGAAGTGCTGATGTGGACGGTCGACTACAAGCCGTTCAACAGTCAGAACCTCGCCAAGCCTGGCGAGACGGGCTGGCAGGCGGGCGGAGCCTATCTGACGCCGGAAGGCGATCTGCTTTCGACCCCGCAGCAGCGCGCCACCTATCTGCGCACCGTGCAGGACTGGATTGTCGCGCCGCAGATGCGGACCGCTCCCGGTCTCGCCGGCGTCGACACCGTCGGCGGCTATGTGAAGGAGTACGCGGTCCGTCCCGACGTCGCGCGCCTCTCCGCCTACGGCTTGGGCATGGGTGACCTGATCCAGGCTCTCGACCGCGCCAACACCCAGGCCGGCGCGGGCTACATCCAGCGCGCTGGCGAAGCGCTGACGGTCCGCACCGACGCCCTGGCCTCAACCGTGGAGGACCTGGCTCAGGCGCCGGTCGTCAACCGGAACGGCCTGATCGTTCGCGTGGCTGACGTTGCAACAGTCGAAATCGGCCAGGCCCCGCGTCTGGGCGGCGCCAGCCGTGACGGCCACGAGGCCGTGCTCGGTACGGCGCTGATGATCGCGGGCGGCAACAGCCGCACCGTGGCCCAAGCGGCCGGGGAGCGCCTTGAGGAAGTTCGCAAGACCCTGCCCGCAGGGATCGAGGCGGTAACGGTTCTCGACCGTAGCGCCCTGGTCAACTCGACGATTTCGACGGTGGCGCGCAACCTCATCGAGGGCGCGCTTCTGGTCATCGTCGTGCTGTTCCTGCTGCTCGGCAACATTCGTGCGGCCAGCATCACAGCGCTGATGATCCCGATCAGCTTCCTGTTCGCGGTCATCGGCATGAACCGGTTCGGCATCAGTGGAAACCTGATGAGCTTGGGCGCGCTGGACTTCGGCCTTCTGGTCGACGGGGCGGTCATCGTTGTCGAGAGCACCTTGCTGATGCTGTCGCAGCGGCGGATTGATCTGGGACGGGCCCTGACCCGTCGGGAACGCCTTGATGTCGCCGTGGCCGCAGCCCGCAAGATGGTCAAGCCGGCCGCCTTCGGTCAGCTGATCATCCTGCTCGTCTTCACCCCCTTGCTGATGCTCGAGGGCGTCGAGGGCAAGACGTTCGTCCCCATGGGCGCGACGGTCATGCTCGCGCTCGTCGGCGCCTTCATCTTCTCCTTCACCTTCGTTCCGGCGATGACGGCCCTGCTGGTGCGGGAACCCAAGAAGGTCGAGACCGACGAACACGGCCAAGCCCACGAACATGAGACCTTCCTGCTCCGCCACGCGCGGCGTTGGATCCAGCCGGCCATCCGCGCCGCCGTCGATCGTCCTAAGATCGTCCTGATCTCGGCACTCGGCGCGGTTGTTGTCGGTGGTCTGGCCTTCTCATCCCTGGGACGGGAGTTCATCCCCACTCTGGACGAGGGCGACATCGCCATGCAGGCGCTGCGAGTTCCCTCGGCGTCGCTGGAACAGTCCCTCGCCATGCAGATGGCGTTGGAACGGGTCATCACCGCCCAGCCGGAAGTCGAGACCATGTTCTCCAGGACCGGCACCGCCGAGGCGGCCGTCGACCCGATGCCGCCCAACATTTCGGACAGTGTCATCGTTCTGAAAGACCGCAAGGACTGGCCTGATTCCGGTCTCGAGAAGGAGGCCCTGCTCGAGCGGTTCGAAGAGCTTGCCAATCAACAGATCGGCAATAACTTCGAGTTCAGCCAGCCCATCGAGCTCCGCTTCAACGAGCTGATCTCAGGCGTGCGGACGGACCTCGCGGTCATGGTCTACGGCGATGACTTCGACACCATGCAGCGGGTCGCGGATCAGGTGGCCGGCGCGCTGCGCCAGACCACCGGCTCCGCCGACGTTCGCGTCGAACAGGCGTCCGGCTTGCCGACCCTGACGGTCAGCGTCGACCGATTTGCGGCGGCCAGCTACGGCCTGTCCGCAGCCGACGTCTCCGAGGCGGTCTCGGCCGCCATCGGCGGCGCGGAGGCCGGTCGGATCTTCGAGGGCGATCGTCGCTTCGATGTCGTCGTCCGCCTCCCCGACGACGCCAGGAACGATCCGGCGGCGCTTGCCGCCCTGCCAATCGTCTCTTCGACGGGCGTGACCGTGCCCCTGTCTTCGGTCGCGCGCATTCAGAGCGCCGAAGGGCCGAACCAGATCAGCCGCAATGACGGCAGCCGCCGGATGGTGGTTCAGGCTAACGTCCGCGGCCGGGATCTGGGCGGTTTCGTCACCGACGCCCAGCAACGGGTCGAACAGATCGCGCTTCCGCCGGGCGTCCGCCTGACCTGGGGCGGTCAGTTCGAAAACCTCGAGCGCGCCCAGCAGCGTCTGGGGCTGGTGATCCCGATCGTCTTCGTACTGATCGGCGTGTTGTTGTTCATGGCTCTGGGGTCGTTCTCGGAGGCTGGTCTTGTCTTCGCCTGCGTGCCGCTGGCCCTGATCGGCGGCGCCCTGGCGCTGCTCCTGCGAGGGATGCCGTTCTCGGTGTCTGCAGCAGTCGGCTTCATCGCCGTTTCAGGGGTGGCGACCTTGAACGGGCTCGTCCTGATGCAGGCCATTCGCGAGCGATTGCAGGCGGGTCTTGCGCCGCGTGACGCAGCGATCGAAGGCGCTTCGAGCCGGCTGCGGGCGGTGTTGACGACAGCCTTCGTCGCCATCGTCGGCTTCATCCCGATGGCGATCGCCCATGGCGCGGGCGCCGAGGTTCAGAAGCCTCTGGCGACCGTCGTCATCGGCGGGCTGCTGACCGCGACCGCCCTGACCCTGCTGGTGCTTCCGACCTTCGCGGCCAAGGCGGTGCGGCACCGCAAGGATGAGGGGGTCGAGGATTGATTGCTCGCAATCAGAATGACCGTCAGCAGGGGCGCACCCTGCTGACGGTTCTTGCGCTCAATGCGGGCCTGGCGGTTGCGCTCGGAATCGGCGGCTGGTCCGCCGATTCCAGCGCCCTGCTGGCCAATGCGGTCGACAACGCTTCGGACGCTGCGGTCTACCTGATCAGCTTCCTCGCGATCGGCCGAGCCGGCTCGTGGAAGCGGGGCGCGGCGCGTTTTTCGGGCGTGATGCTCCTCATCTTCGGCGCCGGCGTCCTTCTGGACGCCGGTCGTCGATTCCTGGTCGGAACCGAACCGATCGGCCCAACCATGATGGGGCTCGCGATCGTCGCGGCGATCATCAACCTCATCTGCCTGCAGTTGATCCGCCGCCAGGACAGCGGCGACGTCAACATGAAGGCGGCCGAGACTTTCAGCTTTAACGATTTCGCCTCCAACGGAGGAATCCTCGTCGCGGGGGGGCTCGTACTGTGGCTCGACCAGGCTTGGCCGGACCTCGTGGTCGGTGTGCTCGTCGCGGCCATCGCGGTGAAGGGCGGCGTGGACATCTTGCGAGATGCCGCGCGCACCAAAGTATAGGAGAACGATGAATGACCTCCGCAACCAAATCTGGCGATACGGCGGAAGCTCACGATCATGCGACCGGCGATGGCCATGCCCACGGTGAAGGCGGCATCCTTGGAGCCAATACCGAACTGATCTTCGCCCTCGCGTCGGGGGCGGCGCTGGCCGTAGGCTTCGGCTTGGAGAAACTCGTTCCTAATCTGCCGGCCTGGTTGCCCATCGCGCTCTATGTGGTCGCCTATGGGTTCGGAGGGCTCTTCACTGTGGGGGAGGCGGTCGCAAACCTTCGTCAGAAGCGCTTCGAGATCGACACCCTGATGCTCGTCGCCGCCGCGGGCGCGGCGGCGCTCGGCGCCTGGGCCGAAGGTGCGCTTTTGCTGTTTCTGTTCAGCATCGGTCATGCCCTTGAGCACTACGCCATGGGGCGGGCAAAACGGGCGATCGAGGCCCTGGCGGATCTGGCGCCCCGGATCGCCCATGTGCGGCGTGACGGGCAGGTCGTCGAACTGCCGGTCGAAGAACTGGTGGTCGGCGACACCGTGGTGGTGCGTCCGAACGAGCGCCTTCCGGCCGACGGCTTCGTCGTGGTGGGAACGACAAGCATCAATCAGGCCCCGGTGACCGGCGAGAGCATGCCGGTGGACAAGCAGCCGGTCCCGGACGCCGCTGCGGCCCGCGAGCGGCCGGCCCAGGTCGGATCTGCGTCCCTCGTCTTCGCGGGCACCATCAACGGCGCCGGTGCGATCGAGATCGAGACCACCCGCAAATCGAGCGACACCACCTTGGCCAAGGTGGTCCGGATGGTGAGCGAGGCCGAGACCCAGAAGTCGCCGACCCAGCGCTTCACGGACAGGTTCGAGCGCATCTTCGTGCCTGTCGTCCTGGGCTTGGCCTTCGTGTTGTTGTTCGCCTGGGTGGTGGTCGATGAGCCGTTCCGCGACAGCTTCTATCGCGCCATGGCCGTCTTGGTCGCCGCCAGCCCTTGCGCGCTCGCCATCGCCACCCCGAGCGCGGTCCTGTCGGGCGTCGCCCGTGCGGCGCGCGCGGGCGTTCTGATCAAGGGCGGCGCGCCGTTGGAGAATCTCGGCTCGCTCAACGCCATCGCCTTCGACAAGACCGGGACCCTGACCGAGGGTCGGCCCCGGATCACCGATGTCATGCCGGTGCGCGGGACGACGGAAGCCGACCTCCTCGCAATCGCGGTCGCCGTCGAGCGGCTCAGCGACCATCCGCTCGCGGACGCGATCGCCCGCGACGGCTCCGAACGGCTGGGCGATACCGCGCTCGTGGCCGCAACCGAGCTCAAGAGCCTGACCGGCAAGGGGGTGACGGCCCAACTCGGCGGCGAGACGATCTGGATCGGCAAGCCCGAGATGTTCGGGGCCGACGGCGTGGCGGGTCTCGACGACGAAACGACGGCCGTCGCCGCGCAACTGCGCGACCAGGGGCGGACCCTGATGGTGGTGCGGCGCGGGACGCGAGACCTCGGTGTCATCGGCCTGCTCGACACGCCGCGCGCTGCGGCCGGGGCCGCGCTCGCGGCGCTCCGGGCCCTCGGCGTCCAGCGCATGATCATGATCTCGGGAGATCACCAGAAGGCCGCCCAGGCCATCGCGGAGCAGGTCGGGCTGACCGAGGCGTGGGGCGATCTCATGCCGGAGGACAAGGTCGACGCCATCAAGAAACTCCGCGCGGACGGCAAGATCGCCATGGTGGGCGACGGCGTGAACGACGCCCCAGCCATGGCAACGGCCACGGTCGGCATCGCCATGGGCGCGGCCGGGTCCGATGTCGCCCTCGAGACCGCGGATGTCGCCCTTATGTCCGACGACCTGTCGCAGTTGCCGTTCACGGTCGGCCTGAGCCGGCAGACCCGCCGGATCATCCTCCAGAACCTCTATGTCAGCCTCGGCGTCGTCGCCTTCCTGGTGCCCGCGACCATCCTCGGTCTTGGCATCGGTCCCGCCGTGGCGCTCCACGAAGGCTCGACCCTGCTGGTGGTGTTCAACGCCCTTCGGCTGCTCGCCTACCGCGACCGAACCGCGCCCACCCTTCCAACCGCAATCCCAGCCGCCCCCGTGGTCGCGCGGGGTCTCTCGAGGACATCGTCATGAAGCGTTTCGGATGGATCTCCGTCATCGCCGTCTTTCTCGCCCTTTCGGCCTTCGCCTTCGGCATGATCTCGCGGCAAACCCGTGACGTCGCTGCGGCGCCGTCGGCGGTGGATGCCCGCCCGAGCGACACCGAAGCAAGTCACGCTGGCGCGCCCGAAGACAGCCCGTCGACCCGCGCCTATCGCGAGGCCAGCGCGCAGATGCATCAGGCCATGAGCATCAACTACACCGGCGACGCCGACATCGACTTCCTGCGCGGAATGATCGCCCATCACGAGGGTGCGCTCGCGATGGCCAAGGTCGCCGTCGAGCATGGCGAAGCCCGCGACGTTCGCAATCTGGCCGTTGAGATTATCGCGGCCCAGGAATCCGAGATTGTCCGGATGAGAATCCTCCTTGCGCGCCATGAGGACACGCCCGCGCCCGGCGCAAGGCCCTGACGGATGGCCGGCAAGCGCTTCACCGTGCGCGGCCGAAGCATTCGTTGGCGCGAAGGCCGCTATCGCCAACGAGGGCGGCGGCTCCAGACACGCCCGCTCAGGCCAAGGCCCGTGCTCGATACGCTCATCGCCATCGGGGTCAGCCTGTTCGCGGGCGGCCTGGTCTTCTGCATGGCGCTTCTGCTGCTCGGCGCCCACAAGGTGCCGCTGCATTTTGGTTACGGCGCCATTCTGGGCGGCGTGATCGCCTGCTCGTTCGTGTTCGGCCCCCGCGATCGGGCGGGACTGATGATCGTCGGTGGCTTGATCGTCGTTTGGGTTTTGGGAACGACCGGCCTTTATCTTTCGCGAGACCAGATCGTCCTGCATCCACATGAGCACCACAGCGCCGTCGCCGGGTATGCGCCACGGAAGACTGACTGAATGCCCAAAGCCGCCCTGACCGAGCCGTCGCCTCGCCCCGTCCGGATCGCGCGCGGCGGCTGGCTGGACGCGCTGCGTTTTATCGTCGGGGCGCTGATCATCCTCTACCATTTCCGCGAGGCCTCACCGGTCCCGCTGCCACAGCTGCATCCGGTGTTCGAGCGCGGCTATCTGCTCACCGACTTCTTCATCATCGACTCCGGCTATGTCCTGGCCCGCATCTACGGCGACCGGTTCGCCGCCGGGCAGGCCTCGCTGCGCTCCTATTCGCGCCAGCGGTTGTTGCGGGTCGTCCCGGCCCACCTGGTCGTCAGCCTCATCCTCATCGCTCTCGTCGGCGGCGCCGCCCTGGCGGGGATCGCGCCCAGCAATCCGCGCTGGTTCGACTGGTCGCAGCTGTCCGCGCAGGTGCTGCTGGTCCAGGCCTATGGCGTGCCGGGCGGGCAGGGGTGGAACGCCCCGACCTGGACCCTCTCGGCCCTGATCGGGTGTTATCTCCTGTTGCCCTGGATCAGCCGCGCCCTGTGGCGCTGGCCCCCGCTTGTCGTGGTGATCGGCGCGACGGTCCTAGTCCTCGCCGCTGACGTCGCCGCTTCGCTCTGGCTCGGCGATCCGATCTACCGCCTGCCGATGCGCTACGGCATCCTGCGCGCTCTGCCGCTGTTCCTGCTCGGGGTCGCGGCGGCCTTCTACGGCTCGCGGGTCTATGTCGGGCCGCGCCTGGCCGGAGCGATCGGCGTCGCCGCCGCCGTCGCGCTCGTACTGTTCCAGGCCTTCGGCGCCTTCAGCCTGCTGTCGCTGGGCCTGATGACCGTGATCATCTGGGCCGCCGGCGCCGTGCCGGTGCGCAGTCCTTCACGGCTGATCGAGCATCTGGCCCTGATGTCGTTCTCGATGTTCCTCACCAATGAGGTGAGCCGCATCGTCTGGTTCGGCCTGCTCGACGCCCTGGGACAGGAGTCCTGGTCGTCCGGCGTTCGTTGGGCCCTGTGGGCCGTCGGCTTGGTCGGCGCCTTCGTGGCCGCCGCTGTGTTCCGCTACGGCTTCGACCGTCCGGTCCAGACTTGGCTCAATCCGCCTCGCGTCAACGGGACGGCGCCAGATCCGGCGACGACGCCCCAGGCGTCAGGCGCCGTTGTGCCGACCGAACACGCTGGTTGAACCGTCGTTGAGGATCAGGACGGTCGTATAGGGCTCCCGTCCGGCGGCCTCCATGCCCGGCGACCCCGCCGGCATGCCGGGCGCGCTCAGAGCCCGGGCGGCCGGGCGCTTCGCCAGCAATCGATCGACGTCGCCGGCCGGGACATGGCCCTCGATGGCGTAGGCGCCGACCACCGCGGTGTGGCAGGAGGCCAGCCGGTCCGGAACGCCATGCTGGGCCCGGATCGGTGCCAGGTCCTCGCGCTCGACGACCTCTACGGTCCAGCCCGCCTGGCGCATGTGCGCGATCCAGCCGCCGCAGCAGCCGCACCAGGGCGTCTTGTACGCGATCATGCGCTTGGGCGGCGTGGCGAGGGCCGGGCCCGCGAGGGCGGCCAGAGGCAGGCCGAGGATGAGAAGGCGACGAGAAAGGCGGTTCATCGGCGGCGGTCCCGGATGGCGGCGAGACTGTCACTGTAGACCGGCGACCGGCGCGCCGCGAACCGACTTGGTGTCACAGGGGGGCGGTTTTGCTGCTCCCTTTATGTTCCAATCTTGCTAGGCCGGGGCATGAGCGACGGGCCGGTTCGCAAGATCATTCACGTCGACATGGACGCCTTCTTCGCGTCCGTCGAACAGCGCGACGATCCCGCTCTGCGCGGCAGCCCGGTGGCCGTGGGCTACGCCGCCCAACGCGGCGTGGTGGCGGCGGCCAGCTATGAGGCGCGGGTCTTCGGCGTGAGGTCGGCCATGCCGTCGACCACGGCCTTGCGGCAGTGCCCGGACCTCGTCTTCGTCCCGCCACGGTTCGAGGTCTACCGCGCCGTCTCGAAACAGATCCAGGCGATCTTCGCTGACTACACGCCTCTGGTGGAGCCGCTGTCCCTGGACGAGGCCTATCTCGACGTCACTGACAACCTGCGCGGCCTGCCGACCGCCTCGGAGACCGCCGTCGAGATCCGCGCCCGCATCCTGGAAGAGACCGGCCTGACAGCGTCGGCGGGGATTTCCTACAACAAGTTCCTAGCCAAGCTGGCCTCAGACCAGCGCAAGCCGAACGGCCAGTTCGTCGTGCCGCCCGGGCGGGGCGAGGCCTTCGTCGAGATCCTGCCGGTGAAACGCTTCTACGGGGTCGGGCCGGTGACGGCCGCCAAGATGAGCCGCTTGGGCATCGAGACCGGCGAGGACCTCCGGCGCCAGTCGCTGGCCTTACTACAGCAGCATTTCGGCAAGTCCGGTCCCTGGTACTACGCCATCTCGCGCGGCGAGGATCATCGCGCGGTTAACCCGAACCGGGAGCGCAAGTCGTCCGGATCGGAAACGACGTTCGGAAGCGACCTGACCGATCCCTCGGCGATTGAGGCCGGTGTCCTCGCCATGACGGGCGATGTCTGGGGCTGGTGCGAGAAGTCGGACGCCTACGGGCGCACGGTGACGGTGAAGGTCAGATGGGCCGACTTTCAGCAGTCCACCCGCAGCCGTTCCTTTCCGGAGCCGGTGACGTCCAAGGATCGGCTGGAAGAGATCAGCCTCCTGCTGGTCCGCTCGCTCTATCCGCCCGCCAAGGGCATCCGCCTGGTCGGCGTCAGCCTGTCCAACTTCAAGGTGCCGGCGCCGTCGGCGTCCGACCAGCTCGCCTTGGCCTGATGCGTGTGCAGGCAAACCTCTTCGGCGAGCCGGTTGCCGCGGGACCCGCCGCTCCGGACAGGTTTCGCTACTGGCCTGATCTCCTTTCAGAGGACGAGCAGGCAAGGATGCTGCGTGCTCCACAGGCCTTGTCGTTCAAGCCCTATATCTGGAAGGCATGCGCCAAGCTGGGCGTACGGACCAGGATTCAGGTTGTAGCGGTCGGGGTTCGCACCGGCATCATAGACCCTGAAGACGAATGAGCGCCAAGCTTGAGCGCGCGTAGAAGGAGAGGGGGCGGGCCTGGACTTCTGTACAGAAGCCGGAGGTGTCGGCTCTGATCGCCGCCGACGCATTGCGTCGCTTGGCTCAAAACCAGCGCCTGTCCGTTCCGGAACCCGCCGACGACGATCCTACAACGCTCAAGGCTGGTCGCGCGAGTCGGGCTTGACCGATCGCGGCGAGGGAGGAAAAGACGCCGATGACCAAATATGCGCCCCTCGCATCCTTCCTTCGCCGCCAGAAGCGGTCCGAGGTAAACCTGACGTTCCGGGAAATTGAACGGATCGTGGGTGGCATTCTGCCGAAAGCCGCGGCCGTCGACGGATGGTGGCGAGCGGATCCATCTGGGCCGTTGGGGCCCCAGCACATCGCGTTCGCGGACGCCGGATTCATCGCTGAACCGCAAATGCGAGCCGAGATCGTGCGCTTCGTCCGGAAGGACGCCGCCGGGCCGGTCCCCGGCACAGAGCAGGCCGGCGACCGGGACCAGGCAACCTGATTCCGGTCACCTCCGGTGGCTTCGCCGAGGGGGCCGCCGGAGGAGATCGATCGCCGACGATCAGTTGTGGTCTGCGTGCCCCTGGGGGGCAGGCGTGTCCGACAGCGCTGGTGCGGGCGCCGCCGGCTCGGCCGGGGTGGTGTCGGTCTTCATCTCGTCGCAGCAGGTCATAGCCGCATCCGCGGCCATGTCCTTGCAGCAGGCGCAGCCTTCAGCGGCCAGGGCCGCGCCGGCGCTCAGGGTCAGGATCGCGCCGGCGGCGGCCAGCAGGGTGGAAACTTTCATCGTCGTTCTCCTAGTGAATCATGAAGCGGGTAGAGCCAGACATCTTGTGGCCGTCCGGACCTTCGGCGGACCAGGCGGCAGCGTAGCTCCCCGGCGCGAGACGCGGCAAGGCCACGCTGACGGTCACGGCGGCGGGCAGGGCGGGCGCGGTGACGACGATCGGGGCCTGGCCCTCGGCGGTGAGTGTCACGGTCTTCAGGATCATCGGGTGCGGGAAAGTCGCGCTGAAGCGTTCCGGTGCGCCTTGCATCATGGCGCCGTCGGCCGGGGTGGTGACGATGTTGGAGGCGGCCGGAGCCTGGTGTTGCATTCCGGCGTGGCCGGCGTGCGGGTCTTGAGCGGCGGCGGCGCCGGCAAACGCCAAAGCGGCGGTGAGAACAAGAGTGCGGATCATCGGGTAGTCTCCTTGGATTAGAACCAGGCCTTGAGGCCGACAACGAGCCGGGTGTCTTCTGCCTCGCCGCCTCGGGCTTCGATGTAGTCGGCGGTGTTTCCGAGGGCGCGGCTCCACTCGACGCCGACGTAGGGGGCGAACTCCTTGCGGAGTTCGTAGCGCAGTCTCAGGCCCGCCTCGATCGAAGAGAGACCCGAGCCGATCTCCAGTTCCGGAATATCGCTGGCCGAGGCATCGATTTCGAGGCGCGGCTGAAGGATCAGGCGCTGTGTGATCCGCTGATCATACTCGGCCTCGACGCGGGCGGTCAGGTCGCCCTTCGTGGATAGAAAGGCGGCTGCGTCGATCTCGAACCAGTATGGGGCCAGTCCCTGGAGACCCAGGACCAGATGGGTGGTGTCCTCGCCATCGGGCCGGAAGTCTTGGCGCACACCGGCCTGCACATCCCAGAAGGGCGTGATGGCGCGGCTGTAGAGGGCCTGAATTTCGACCTCCTCCAGATCACCGCCGAAGTCGCCTTCACCCTCGGACTTCCACCAGAAGCGATTGATGTCGCCGCCGCTCCATCCCTGGACATCCCAAAGGTAGGTGTCGTCGCCATCGCCGAAGGCGGCTTCGAGGCGATCGATGATGACGGCCGTGGTACGCACGTCGCCGTTCTCGGCAATCAAGGTCTGGCGTGATGCGTTCATCGCCTCTGCGCCGAAGACCAGGTCGGCGGCGTGCGTCGGGCCGCTCAGGGCGGCGGTCGGAACCGGCGTCTCTGGAGGTCGACCGGAATCGTCCGCGCTGGTCGGGACATCCGGCGGCCCCATGCTCATCGCCGCCATGTCATGCCCGGCATGGGGATCCGCCTGGGCCGGCTGAATCGTGGCCATGTCGTGCCCGGCGTGCGGATCAGGCTGCGCGGGCGCCATGGTCGACGTCTCGTGACCCGCATGGGGATCGGCTTCGGGCGGCATCGGCGCGGGCGGCATGACATGACCCGCGTGCGGATCCTGTGCTGCCGGCCGGGCGGGAGTCTGAGGCTCGGCGACTTGTTCGGGCGCGGGGCGGGTCGGCGCCGGCATGACATGGCCCGCGTGCGGGTCCTGGGCCTGGGCGCTGAAGGCGCTGGCGGCGAGGATGATGGGGGCGAGGGCGATGGCGAGGCGGTTCATCAGGCGGCTCCGTCCATGGGCCGCACCGTCACCACGTTGAACATGCCGGCGTGCATGTGCATCAGCATGTGGCAGTGGAAGGCCCAGTCTCCGGGTGCGTCGGCGGTCAGGTCGAACGTCACTTTTGATCCGGGAGCGACATTGACGGTGTGCTTCAGCGGCTGATGCCCCGCAGGACCGCCCGTAACGAGTTCAAAGAAATGCCCGTGCAGATGGATCGGGTGCCCCATCATGGTGTCGTTCACCAGGGTGACGCGGACCCGTTCATTCCGCTCGAAGCGGATCGGTTCGACCAGTTCGCTGAATTTGCGGCCGTCGAAGCCCCACATGAACCGTTCCATATTGCCGGTCAGATGGATTTCCATCGTCCGGGACGGCGGACGGCGATCCTTGTTCGGCTGGAGCGAAACCAGATCGGTATAGACCAGCACCCGGTGATCGACCGTTTCCAGGCCGAGGGGGCGATCGCCCAGCCGGTTGGCGGGGGCCATGGCGATCATGTCGACGCCCACGCCCACCGCCATGTCGGCCGGCGCGTTGTCAGGGTCCCGCATATTCATCGCGCCCATGCCCGCCATATCGGACGCGGGAGCGGCGGCCGGGGTCTGCCCCATGGCCGCGTGATCCATGCCGGACATCGCGCCATCGTCCATTCCGGCCATGCCGCTATGGTCCATGCCCGCCATCCCGCTGTGATCCATCCCGCCCATGCCCATGTCGCGCATCGTCAGGGTTGGAACCTCGCGGAGCGGCGGAACCTCCGCCGTCATGCCCAGGCGCGGGGCGAGCGTGGCGCGGCCCATGCCCGAGCGGTCGATCGCTTCGGACACGATGGTGTAGGCGCGGTCCTCGTTGGGCTGGACGATAACGTCGTAGGTTTCGGCGACGGAGATCTGGAACTCGTCGACCTCGACGGGTCGGACATTTTCGCCGTCGGCCTGAACGACGGTCATCGGCAGGCCGGGGATCCGTACATTGAAGATCGACATCGCCGAGGCATTGATGATGCGCAGGCGCACACGCTCGCCCGGACGGAACAGACCGGTCCAGTTTTCTTCCGGGCCATGGCCGTTGACGAGGAAGGTGTAGGTCGTGCCGTTCACGTCGGAGATGTCGCGCGGGTCCATCCGCATCTGGCCCCACATTCGCCGCTCTTCGAGGCTCATGCCGTCCGCACCCGCCAGCAGGCCGGAAAGCGTCGTCCGCTGGCGATTGAAGTAGCCGGGGCTCTTCTTCAGTTTCGCTAGGATTTCGTGGGGATGCATGAAACTCCAGTCCGACAGGACCAGGACATGCTCGCGGTCATAGGCGACGGGATCGGCGCCGGCCGGGTCGATGACGATCGGTCCGTAGTGGCCCATCGCCTCCTGGAGCCCGGAGTGGCTGTGATACCAATAGGTGCCCGACTGCTTGACGGGAAACTCATAGACGAAGGTCTCGCGTGGCCGGATGCCCGGGAAGCTGATGCCCGGCACGCCGTCCATCTGGAACGGCAACAGTACGCCGTGCCAGTGGATCGAGGTGTCTTCGTCCAAGGTGTTAGTCACCGAAAAGCGGGCGTTCTGACCTTCGCGAAGGCGCAGCAGCGGCGCCGGCAACAGGCCGTTGACCGTCACGGCGTGTCCGGTTCGCCCACCGACCGAGAACGGCGAGTGGCCAACCGTGAGGTCGATGTTCGGGCCGACGAGGGCCGGCAACTCCGACCGAAGACCCGCTGAACCGGTCTGGGCCCAGGCGGGCAGTAGGCCTTGCAAACCGAGCAGGCCGCCTCCCGCCGCGGCGCCGCGTAGAAAGGTGCGTCGGTCCAGTCGCATGATCGACATCTAGGCTCGGTCCTCGCTAAGGCTATTTCGACGTCGTCATCCCGGACGGGGAGAACGGACGGTCCTACTGCCAATACGCACGGGAGCGCCCGTCCCCTTGCGTCGAACCGCCTCAGTCGCCGACAGCGACGGTTCAGTGGTCCCGAAGAGCTTCCGCGAGCTTGGCGCGCGCCCTCGCAACGCGGGTCTCGACCGCCTTGGGAGTGGCTCCGACGATGACCGCGACTTCGGCGTGGGAGCGGCCCTCGAGCGCAGTCAGAAGCAGCGGCGCCTTCAGGGTGTCAGGCAAATCAGCGATGGCGCGGTCCAGCGCCGTCCGTCGCCGTCCTTCATCCAGCCGCTCTTCCGGCGTCGTCGCCCCGTCCCCGACAGCCAGGGCTTCGGGCGCGTCGAGGCCCATAACGCCGCGGACCACCCGGCGAACCGCACGCTTGCGGCCCCAGTCGCGGCATTTGTTGACGGCGATCGAGCGGAGCCAAGTCGCGAAGCTGCGGCTCGGATCATACCGGCGAATAGCCAGCCAGGCGGAGGCATAGGTCTCCTGGACGAGATCGTAGGCCTCTTCGTCGTCGCCCACGTATCTGCGAACGAAGCGATGGAGATCGCACTTCGTCGCAGTCATCAGCGCGCTGAAGGCGGCCCGGTCGCCCTTCGCCGCCCGTGTTTCGAGTGGAGCCCCCGAATCCACCAGGGTCTTATCCTGCGTCTTGCAGGAGGGCTCCGACGACCTGCCGGTCGAACACCTGGGCCTGCTCGGCCGTCAGGACCGACCGCATCTCAAACACATGGGCGATGGTGGCCTTCTGGAGACCGCCCATGGCGACGTGGAAATGATCGACCGCCGCCTGAACCTGCGGACTGTCGCCCTCGCTGACGGCGATCGCATCCGCCAGCTCGCGATTGGCCGTCCGGACTTCGGCTTCGAGCGCGCCTCGGCGCGAGGCGAAGCGGGCTTCGATCGCCTCCAGATGCGTTTCTTGGTCCTCTGTCAGGTCAAGTTGATCATGGACGATACTGTGCAGGCTGGGCGCTTCATTCCGCTTCATCAACCAGGCTGTGCTGGCCCAGGTCCCTGCGCCGCTGGCGAGGGCGGCGAGCGCCGCCGTGATCGCGATGGACCGCCACCCCCCCGTCATTCGCCGGCTCCGAGCGTCCCGATCGGCGAGAGGCCTGCCGACACGCTGAACACCTGCATTTCGGAAGGTTCGGCCCGCGCGGACAGAGCGAACAGGCCCCCATTGGCGACGCCAACCACGAGCGCCATGGCGAGGGCCGCCACGCGAACCTGACCCATCCGCCCTTCACTGACGCGGTCTTCGATGCGGCGCCAGACATCGGATTCCAGCCCTGAAAGCCCGGCCGGGCTCGCCGGCCGGGCGCTCGCGATCAGGCGATCGATGTCCTCAGTCATGTTGCACCTCCGTCGGCCCCATAACCCCATACGCCTCGTACGACCAAATCCCTCGGTTGAGGCCCCGCCCCGTCAAGGCAACGAGGCCGGGGGCGCGAGCGTCCCCATCACGGCGACGACCATCAGAACGGCCAGAGAGAGCGCGAATTCTACGACAAGGCTTCGCCTGAGATGGCCGAACACGGTAGCCGAGTCCGCACGGACGGCCTCGACGGCGGGGGTCAGGCGGAAGCGATTGATGGCCGCCAGTCCCAGCATGAGGCCGAACAGGGCGAGCTTGAGGATGAGCCAGCGCCCATAGGCTCTGTCGGGCAGCGTCCAGAGCCCGCTCCACCCTACCAGGAAGGCGCTGTTGACCAAGCCCGTCAGCAGGAGAACCGCCACGGCGAGGGTGCCGACTTGCGCGAAGCCGGCCAAGACGCGCGCCAGAGCCTGATCGTGCCGGGATGGCTCCCGGGGACGCCATGCGACCAAGGCGGCGAAGGCGGCCAGAGCGCCGACCCAAAGAGACGCTGAAACCGCGTGCAGAATGTCGGACGCAATATGGAGTCCGTGTCCGGGACCCTCGGTGGCCGCACCATGACCGGTCCAGGCGAAGGTGGCCGAGACGACGAGGCCGAGGAGCATGCAGGCCCACCACAGTCGCGGACCGGGCCGGATCATCGCGACCGCCGCCAAGGCCACAAAGGCGACAAGGGACCGAACGGCTAGCGCCATCCCCAAGCCCATACCCGTCACCATCATACCGAGCGTCTCGGGCTTGATCGCCTCGCTCAAGGATCCGGCCATCATCGCGGTGTGGGCGATGAGGGCGGCGGGCGCCGCCAACGCCAGCGCCACGGCCGCACAGAACAGGGCGGGTCGCGGCCAAGCCAGGGAAAGGGGCTCCGTAGCTGGGGCGCTGTAGATCAGGAAGGCCGGCAGACCGAACAGCAGCGCGGCGGCGCCGTACTGGATCGCTCTCAGGCCAATAACCCAGGCCTCGATCACCTCAGCGAACGGTGAAGGCGTAGGAGCCTGTCATGCGGTGGCCGTCGCTCGAGGCGATGGTCCAGTTGACCGTATAGCCTCCGGCGGCGAGCGGTCGGGCGAGGGCGCCTGTGATCGATCGGCCGTCTTCGCTCACGGTCGTGCTGACGGCGGTCTTGGCGCCGGCGGCGTTCACCACGTCAAACGTCGAGAATGCCGGCACCATCCGCTCGCTGAAAGTGAGGGCAATGGAGCGGGGTGCGGCCACGGTCGCATTCGCCGCAGGCGTCGAACTGACGAGACGCGCATGGGCGCTGACCGCGCCGGCGGCCATGACCACGGCCGCAGCGACCGCGAAAGCGGGACCGAAACGATTGAAACCCATGTCGTGACTCCACTGACATCCAGACGATATCTCAGAAATACGCGGCTCACGCCGCTTTCCCTCGTCGGCCTAGAGTTTCACCGCGCGCAGCCTCAGCGCATTGCCGATGACGCTGACCGAAGAGAGCGCCATGGCGAGCGCCGCCAGAGCGGGCGACAGCAGCCAGCCGAAGACAGGGTACAGCAGGCCGGCCGCCACCGGGATGCCGAGCGCATTGTAGCCGAAGGCGAAGACAAGGTTCTGGCGGATGTTGCCCATCACCGCCTTCGACAAATGTCTGGCCCGAACGATGCCCTGCAGATCGCCGCCCAACAGGGTCACGCCCGCGCTCTCGATCGCGACGTCCGAGCCCGCCCCCATGGCGACGCCCACATCGGCGGCGGCGAGGGCAGGGGCGTCGTTGACGCCGTCCCCCGCCATAGCGACGATCCGGCCCTGTGCGCGAAGCTGCTGAACCACGGACGCCTTGTCCTGCGGCAGGACCTCGGCCTGAACCTCGTCGATGCCGAGACGTCGCGCCACGGCCTCGGCCGTCGTCCGGTTGTCCCCGGTCATCATGACAAGCCGCAGGCCGGCCGCCTTCAATGCAATGATCGCGGCGGGCGTCGTGGCCTTGATCGGATCGGCGATGCCGAGGACCCCGGCTGCCTTCCCGTCGATCGCCACGAAGATGGCGGTGGCGCCGTCGTGACGGAGCGCTTCGGCCTTCGGCTCCAGGGCGGAGACGTCGATCGAGAGTTCACCGAGATAGCGGGTGTTGCCCAGCGCGACCTGGCGTCCCTCGATCGTCCCGCGCACGCCCCGGCCGACCGGGCTGTCGAAATCCGCGGCCTCCGACAGGGTAAGGGCCCGATCCCGGGCGGCTCGGACGATCGCGTCGGCCAGCGGATGCTCGCTGCCGCGCTCGAGGCTGGCCGAGAGACGCAGGATGTCGGTGTCGGTGAAGCCCTCGGCGGGCAGGATCGCCGTCACCGACGGACGCCCCTCCGTCAGGGTGCCGGTCTTGTCCAGAACGAGGGTATCGACCTTCTCGAGGCGTTCGAGCGCTTCCGCGTTCTTGATCAGGACGCCGGCGTGCGCGCCTCGGCCCACGCCCACCATGATCGAGATCGGGGTCGCCAAGCCCAGCGCACAGGGACAGGCGATGATCAGGACCGAAACCGCGGCGACGAGAGCGTAGGACAGACGGGGTTCCGGGCCGACCAGGCCCCAGACGAGGGCGGCGAGCAGGGCGATCGCGATCACGGTCGGCACGAACCAGCCGGAGACCGTGTCGGCCAGCCGCTGGATCGGTGCGCGGCTTCGCTGGGCCTGAGCGACCATCTGGACGATCTGGGCCAGCAGGGTGTCGGCCCCGACCTTGTCGGCGCGCATGATGAAGGAGCCGGTTTTGTTCAGGGAGCCGGCGACGACGCGATCTCCGACATCCTTCGTCACTGGCATCGATTCTCCCGTCACCATCGATTCATCGACCGCGACCCGGCCGTCCAAGAGTTCGCCGTCGACCGGGATCTTCTCGCCGGGCCGGACGCGCAGGCGGTCGCCAACGGTGATCTGATCTAAGGAGACATCTTCATCTACGCCGTCGGCCCGGACCCGTCGTGCGGTCTTGGGCGCGAGGTCCAGCAGGGCTCGAATGGCGCCGGAGGTCTGCTCCCGGGCCCGAAGTTCCAGAATCTGTCCGATCAGCACCAGCACGGTGATGACCGCCGCCGCCTCGAAATACACCGGCGCGCTCCCATCGGCCTTGAGGAAGGCGGGCGGAAACAGGCTCGGAGCGAGGACGGCGACGACGCTGTAGAGCCAGGCTACCCCCACCCCCATTGAGATCAGGGTGAACATGTTCAGCCGACGGGTGCGCAGCGACGTCCAGCCGCGCTCGAAGAAGGGGAGGCCGCACCACAGGACCACGGGCGTCGCCAGCGCGAACTGAATCCAGTTCGACATCTGGCCCGGGATCAGCATGTGCAGGTTCGTCAGGTGCCCGCCCATCTCCAGGGCGAAGACCGGCAGGGTCAGGACCAGACCGATCCAAAAACGGCGGGTGAAATCGACCAGTTCATGATTGGGCGGGGCTTCAGCGGTGACGGTTTCCGGCTCCAGCGCCATGCCGCAGATCGGGCACGACCCCGGTCCTTCCTGTCGGATCTCCGGATGCATGGGGCAGGTGTAGATGGCGCCGGGAATGACGGGCTCCGCTTGCATTCCTGGGGTCAAGTAGGGGGCGGGGTCGGCGACGAACTTGGACTGGCACCCGGCCGAACAGAAAAAATAGTCCTGTCCGTCATGGCTGGCTCGATGGGCCGTCGTCGTGGGATCGACCGACATGCCGCAGACCGGATCCTTGACCGTGGCCGCGCCATCCGAGGCTTTTGCCCCGCAGCAGGCATGAACTGCGGCGTGACTGTGGGGATGCGTGGTCATGTCGCTCTCTCCGGCTGATCGAAGCGATCACATATACCGGTGGGGGGTATATCGCAAGATACCCGTATGGGGTATATTGATGGCTCACGAGGCGAGGCCGCATGCAAACTGAAACGAAACCCAAGGTTCTCAACAGGCTGAGCCGCATCGAAGGCCAGGTGCGGGGAATCGCGCGCATGGTCGAAGATGATCGGTACTGCGTTGACCTGCTGACCCAGTTGCAGGCGGTCCGGGCGGCGCTGCATCGCGTGGAGACCGAAGTGCTGAGGGACCACCTTGACCACTGCGTGATGGGCGCCATGACCGGCGACGATCCCGAGGATCGCAAGGCCAAGGCCGGCGAACTGATCGAACTGTTGGCGCGAGCCAGTCGGTAGGGCTTTGCGGAACGAATGAGGAGGTCCGGTCGCTAACGTCGGGATCTCAAGGAGCCCGTCATGAACCGCATCAGTCTCGTCATCGTCGCCTGCGCCCTGTCAGCGGCCTGTTCCCCGCAACAAGCTGAAGCGCCCCCTGCTGGCCCGCCTGAAGCTCCTGCAATGGCGGCCACGCACGGGAAGATGGGCGGCCTCGCCGCGGCCTCGCCGGGCGATTCAATCGCCACTCAGGGCTACAAATCCTCAATGAACACGATGATGGAGCAGATGCCGGCTTTCACCGGCGACGCTGACATCGACTTCATGAAGCAGATGCGGGGGCACCACGTCGCTGCCGTATCGATGGCCCGTGTCGAGCTGGCGCAAGGCAAGGACGCCCAAGCGCGAAGCCTGGCCCAAGAGGTGATCACGGCGCAGGAGCGCGAAATCACCTTGATCGACGCATGGCTGGCCCAGAAGGGCGCGTCTGCAGCCCCCGCTGGCTGACTTGGATCAGCGCGCCGCGTGCGACGACCAATGAATGTGCGAAATCCGCCATCCATCGGCCTCGCGACGAAGGACCATTGTTTCGACCGAGAGACTGTTGATCGGGCGGCCGTTAAACGAGCCTGTCGTTCGGCTCTCGGTCGCGACCCAGGCGCTGTCCGCGCTGGCTCGCGCGAGGCGGCGGGACCGGATGCTGGGCACGGCGGCCGAGAACGCCGCGTCGGCGGCCAGATGGTGTTGGGCATATTCGGCTTTCGATCGTTCAGCCCCGCCGCTCTCAAAGATCAGGACGTCGTCGGACAGCAGGGCCAGTGCAGCGTCTGCTTCTCCGTGTTCGAGCGCAGCATGAAAGGCATCGACGACCTGCGCTGCCGCAGTCGCCTCCGCCTGCACGTCATTAACCGAGGCGACGGCGGTCTGGCCCGGAGCATGAGCGAACGCCGGCCCGACTGAACAGATCGACACTGAGACGGCGAGGACGAGGAGAAGCTTGGCGTTCGACATGCTGAGGGCTCCGATGCGATGGCCGGTTCTCACACTCTGCGCTGCCATTGCCAATGCGGGCAATTGGCCGGCGTGATCAGAGGAAGCGCCCGACTTGACCTGCACGGTTTGGCGAAACCCTCGAGATCCTAATGTCAGGCCTCGCGGCGTCACGTGAAGTCCGATCCTGGCGCATTGACGACGTTGGCCGATCATCCAAATGACGGTATCGTCTCACACGACTGCCGCTCATGTCGGTATGGATTTGTCGGTATTAGGAGGGCTCTGAGCTTGGGGTTGGCTGCGCCTTGCAGTCTTGGCCGTGGCCGGCGCCTCCCGATAGACCGCGGCATCACCGGAATTTTATCTACATCAAAATCTTGTTTCTTTTCAGCAGCTTTGTTTTCGCGACGGTACCGCAGTCGGTATGTCGCGAAGGTCAGAGAAAAGGCGCTGATAAATCAGCGCCTTCTGGTCCCGTGAACAATAGAGTGGGAATGAGCGGCTTCGGGCGTCCGGGACGCTCTGGCATCGCCTGACGGGTCCCGGCGGCAGGGATGGGCCGCCGCGAGGGCCGTGGCCTATGTCACAGGTCCGGGCTGTCGCCCTGCAGGGACGCGCTCGCCCGTCCGGGATCGGCAGGCGCTGCGGTGCCGTGGAAAAACTGGGCGTCCAGCGATCGGGTCTCCGGCAGGACGTAGACCACCCCCGGCGCGTCCCTGAACATCGGCAGGACGACGGCCGAATAGAAGTCCGCGGGCACATTGATGCAGCCGTAGGAGATCCGGTTGTCCGAGGTCGCCGGACTGTCGAGCCGGGCCTGACGGCGTTCGGAGACAACAGCGGTCGCGACGGGATGCAGCGAGATCGCCGCATCGTAGTCGACCCACAGGACGGTCCTGCCGGCGAGATTTTCGCCCAGTTCCCCGGCGAAGCGGCCCGCCGGCGTGATCCGGTCCTCCGGACCGATGCTGGCCAGGGCCCGGTCACCGATCCCTGCAGGCGAGTCGTCGCCCCGGGCGAGGCCGAGCAGAACCGGGGCCGAGGCCAGCATCGCCCCCGCCGGGTCGAAGGCCGCGACCCGGGCGTCGATCTTGTCCACGATCACGAACGGCCGGCCGTGGTTGTCGCCGGTCGCCAGCACCCAGGTCCGCAACGCCTGGAGGCTCGTCGACGTCTCGGCGACGGGGGGGCGTGGGATCGCCCCCCCACCCTGGGCGGCGGCCGGTCCGCCGAACCCGAGCGCCGCCAGACTGGCCGCGCCCCCCAGGCCGAGGACCTGCACGCCGGTCGCGTGCGGCTTTCGGGCCGCTGCCCTGTTCCGGGCGGATGCGTGGGCCTGGAAGACGGCCACGATCAGTTTCGATCCTGCTTGGGCGGACGGATGGGCGCGGGCGCCATCGGCCTGGGCTGTTCCAGATAGGGCGTGGTCGTGTCGGGCGGGGTCTCCGCGGCGGGCGGCGGGATATCCCGGCCGGTCGGCGGGACGGGGGTCGCCGGGACCTCGGGCACCGGGGGTGTGGGCACCGGGACATCGACGGGCGGGAAGGGGGAGGCCGGGGGCGGGAAGTCCACGATCACCAGGTTCAGTCCCTCGCCGGGAGGCACGGGTCGGTCGTTTCCCGACACGGGCGTCGAAGACGTCGGGATCACCGGGAAGACCGGAGTCACGAACGGCGGCGTGACCACGGGCGTCACGACGACCGGCGGTGTCACGACGGGCGGGGTGACGACCGGAGGCACCACCACGGGCGGGACCACCACCGGCGGAACGACGACGGGCGGAACGACCACAGGGGGCGTGATGACCGCTGCCGGGGTGATCGTGCTGCGGGTCCGGAAGCCCGCCGAGCAGCAGGGCCCGGCCAGGGCGTACCGGGCGGCGTCGGCACCCGACAGACTGTAGCCGCTGTAGGTGATGCCGACGTCGGTGCCGGCGTCGACGCTGTCGAATGCGGCCGTGGCGCCGGGACCCGCGACCAGGCTCACGCCGGCGGGTGTCCCCGACAGGGCCGTGGTGCGGAACCCGGTCAGGGTCGTCGCCGTGGTGCCGTCTGCGACGCGCCCGCCCTCGGGAAACAGCAGCATGCGCTGGGTCAGGGTTGCCCCTTCGGTGCGGACGAAATGGATGCCGAAGTCGGTCGGCGCGGCATAGGACACCGGATTGTAGCTGATGGTCGTCGGAGCGACGGTGACGGTCGTGGGCGGGGTGAGGGCCCCGTAGATGATCGTGCCCCCGTCCACCCCGGGCCCGCTGGCGTTGTAGCCGGCGATCAGGGTCAGACCGACCGGAAGGCCGAGGCTCTGCGCGGGAATGGTGGATCCCCGCGTCAGGGTGACCGCGGCGTCGATATGGACGTCATGCCCGGCGCACAGGGCGATGTTGCCGTCCGTCGTGGTGATGGCGTGGAACACCCGGATGTCCTGGCCCGCATTCAGCAGCACGCTGCCGCGCGTGGTGACGATCGGGGCGTTGACGTTCACGTCCCGGCCGCAGCAGGCCACCAGATTGCCGTTCGTGGCCGTGATCGGCGCATTGATGTTGATGTCGCGATTGGCGTTGAGCGTCAGGGTGGTCGGCGTGCCGGACGCGGACCAGGCGATCGCGTCATTGATGTGGATGGCGCCGTTGCCGGGCAGGGCTGCGCCCGCGCCCGTCAGGGTGCTGATCGTGACGTTGGTGGTGACCAGTTGTCGCGAGAGGGTCTCGCCCGAGATGTTGCCGCCCGCCCCGACCGTGAAGTCCTGGGGGTCGATCAGCCAGGTTCCGGTGGTTCCGCCGGAGGACTGGGTGGTGATGCGGGCACCGTCGGCGATCCGGACCGTGGCGGCCGAGGTTTCGATGAAGCCGCCGTCGCCGCCGTCGGGCGCGCTGGCGTCGAGAGAGCCGCCCGCCGTCACCGTGCCGCTGCTCATGTCGCCCAGCAGGAGGATGACGCCGTCCCTATTGCCGATGGTGCGGGCCTGGATGGTGCCCGTGTTGTTCACCACCGTGTTGAGAAGGGTGCCGGCGGCCTGGGTGGTCATGATGACCGATCCGCCGTCCGCCTGCAGGAGGCCGCCGTTCCGGACCAGGGTGCCGACCGCGCCGGTGTCGACCGCGACCTTGAGCAGGCCGTCGCCGGCGAAGTCCAGGGTGATCGCCTCGCCGGCGGCCAGGGCGATGGTCCCGAGGCGGGCCTGGATCACGCCGTCGTTGGCCACCTGCCCGCCCAGCAGGGCGACGTAGCCCCCGCCGCTGGTGATCGCGCCCTCGTTGACGACCGATCCGCCCGTTCCGGAGAAGCGAAGGGTACCGGCCATCAGGTCGGCGTCGCTGAGGGCGAGGGTGGAGGCCACCAGGCCGCCGACGTTCACCTGGGCGCTGCGGCCGAACAGGATGCCGTTGGGATTGATCAGGAAGACCTGACCGTTCGACGTCAGCCCGCCCATGATCAGGGACGGATCCGCCCCCAGCACCCGGTTCAGGGCCACCGAGGTGGTGTCCGGCTGGACGAAGGCGACGTTGCTTTCGGTGCCGATCGAGAAGCTCTGCCAGTTGATCGCCACGGTCTGGCTGGACTGGTTGACCGTCATCGTGTTGCCGCTGGTGGACAGGGTCGCCGTGCCGGCAGACACCACGCCCCCGGTGGGCAGGGTCTGCGCGGTGGCGCCTGTTCCCATGGACAGGGCTGCGGCGAGCCCGAGGGCGGCCGGAGAGATCAGCCGCGTGAGAACGGTCGAGGCGGAGAGGGCGGTGCGACGTCCGGCGGGGCGACCCCATCCATGGAGGCCGGAGATCAGACTGTGCAGGCGGGTCATGGCGGAATCCTTGGGGGTGTGCGGCGCGGCGGCTCGGGCGAAATCCGCCATCAGAACAGCTGCACGATCTGGAAGGAGAAGCGGTCGCGGCGGTCGGGACCCGAGGTGACCCTCTGGTCGTTGTTCCGGCGGGCCCAGGTCGTCCTGACGATCAGGTCGGAAGGGCTTTGCCAGACCAGGCCGACGCCCGCTCCGCTGCGACGTTCATGGTTGGAGCCGGCGAACCAGGGGCTCTGGGCCACATCCACCTCGCCCCAGTCGACGAAACTGAAGACCTGCAGACGGCCGGGCAGGGCCGGGGTCCACCGGTCGAGCTCGAGCCGGGTCTCGACGGTGGCGACATAGCCCTCGTCGCCGTAGGCCTCACCTTCCGGGTAGGCCCGGACGGCATAGGCACCGCCGAGCTGCATCTTCTCGGTCGTGTCCAGATTCCCGGACGCGACCTGGCCCCGCAGCGCGCCGTAGAGCGACAGCGGCCCCACGAGGGTCTGGCTGCGGGCCAGGCTGTACTGCAGCTTCCCGAACCCGCCCTGCGACCCGGCGGTCGCGGCGTCGGCGGCCCGTTCGAGCGGCGAGCGGATGTCCAGAGACCCGGCGGTGCCGATCAGCGACCAGGACGTCGCCCCGCCGCCGCCGAAGGCGTCCAGTGCGTCACCGCGCAGTCCCAGTCCGACCGCGTCGATGGTCTTGCGTGACGATTGCGAAACCAGCCCGATGTCGTCCTTCAGCCGCTTGTGGTCGACGCTGCCGAAGACGGAGACGTTGGCCCGGCGCGAGCGCAGGATCGGATAGCTGGCGAAGACGCCGAAGATGTCGGCCGACCCGCCGGCATCCAGGGCCGTGAACTCCTCGCCGAGCGTGTAGTCGACGTGGGTATAGGCCGTTCCGATCGTCGCCTCGCCCAGCGGCCGCTGATAGCTGGCACGGCCATAACCCAGGCCCTCGCCCGACGTCAGGACCCGGAGGCTTGCCAGATCCCCGGCACCGGTGGGGTTGTTGAGGTTGAGCGAGCCGCCGAACCGGTAGCGGCCCGAATAGCGGTCGCCGACGTTGTCGGCCTCCAGACTGCCCGAGATCAACGGCGCGTTGGCGAGCTCGATGGTCAGGTCGGAGGCTCCGGGCCGGGCGGCCGGTGACAGGGTGGAGTTCGCAACGACGCCCGGGGTGTCCGACAGAAGCAGCAGCGCCCGCTCCAGCGGCCGGATGGTGACCACTTCCCCGGTTTGCAGAGCGGGCCGATCCAGAATGGCGGCGGCGACGCCGTCGTCGAGCCGGGAGCCGTTGCGGACCGCGATCGTGCCGTACCGGCCTTCGGTGACCGCGATGGTGACCAGGCCGCCGCTGATCTCCTGCGCCGGCAGATAGGCGCGGGCGAGGAAGTAGCCTTTGTCGTTGTAGAAGTCGGTGATCTCCGCCGCGCCGTTGCGGAGTTCGGCCAGGGTCAGGTCGCTGCCGGGCGAGATGCCGGTCAGGGCAGCGAGGTCCTGCTCCGCGAAGAGGGTAACACCGGTTACCCGTACGGCCGAGACATGGACCCGGGCCCCCTCGACGACCGGTTCACGGATCTGGTCAGGCGTGACCAGGTCGATACCGCTGCGAGGTTCGGGCCGGACCACCGGTGGGATCTGTTGCAGGAGGCTGCCGGCGCTCGGAACGGATTGTTGCGCGTGCGCGGAACCGGCCACCCCAAGCAGGGCAGCCGTCAAAAGGCTAAGTCTCATCACGATTGTCTCGGTCGCCGCCGCGTGAATCAGGACGCGCCGGTTCCCGAGCAGCAGGGAAGCACCGCGTGCCAGGGAAGTCTGCAGAACGGACCCGATTGGGGACACGCAAAGCCAAGGCTATGCGCGTCACCGCCAGAATCTGGCAAAGAGGCCAGTGTTCGATGAACTCAGTGACGCACACATAATGGGGTAGGGCGCAAATGGTTGCACCGTGCGCACAACGTCACAGTGTATTCTTTCACATGAGGCATTTTGGCAGTCGCTCAGGGCCTCAGGTGCTCACGTCCGACTATGGTTAATCAATTTCAGGTCTGATCGTTTGGGTTCTTATGGTTACGTGAAAGCCTGCAGTGTGCCGCGGGCGACGCCGGGGGCCTGAAGACGCGCGCCGCGTCTGACGCCTGTCTGAATCGGAAAAAGACCGCTAGAAAACCCGGGCTTTCGGACGTTTGACCCAGGGATGGAAATGATGCGGGCCTGCAGCGCGTGATGTCGCATGGACCTCTGGCCGGCCTTCGCATCGTCGAGTTCGACGCCATCGGCCCCGTGCCCCTGGCCTGCATGATTCTGGCCGACCTCGGCTGCGAGGTGATCCGCGTGGCGCGCCCGGCCGGTGCGGCCAGGGTGTGGGACGACATCGGCGGTACCGTGCTCCATCGCAACCGGACCCATGTCGAGGTCGATCTGAAGCGCGAGGAGGACCGGGCCGCCGTCCTGGATCTGATCGCCCGCGCCGACGCGGTCATGGAGGGGTTTCGGCCGGGGGTGATGGAGCGGCTGGGCCTCGGCCCCGACGTCTGTCTGGAGGCCAATCCGAAGCTGGCGTTCGTGCGGATGACGGGTTGGGGCCAGACCGGTCCGCTGGCGCCCAGGGCCGGGCATGACATCAACTACATCGCCCTGACCGGGGCGCTTCACGCGATGGGCGAGGCGGATCGGCCGCCCGTGCCACCGCTGAACTATCTGGGCGACTACGGGGGCGGGGCCATGTTCGCCGTCGTGGGCTTGTTGTCGGCGGTCATGAGCGCGCGCGCGACCGGCAGGGGGCAGACGGTCGATGTGGCCATGGTCGAGGGCACGGCCGTCCTGTCCAGCATGTTCCACGCCATGATCGCCAGCGGCCTCTGGAACGACCAGAGAGGCTCCAACCTGATCGACGGCGGCGCGCCCTTCTATCGCTGCTATGCCTGTGCCGACGGCGGCCACGTCGCGGTCGGCGCGCTGGAGCCCCAGTTCTTCGCCCTGCTGCTGGATGGTCTGGGCATCGCGCGGGACCGGTTCTCCCAGCACGACCGGAGCATCTGGCCAGAGATGCAGGCCGCCTTCGAGGCCGCCTTCGCCGGCCGGTCGCGCAACGCCTGGGCCGAGGTGTTCGAGGGCGTGGACGCCTGCGTGTCACCGGTGCTCAGCTTCGCCGAGGCGGCGGACCACCCGCACAACCGCGACCGTGGCGTGTTTCCGACCGTGAACGCGGTGCGTCAGCCCGCGCCCGCGCCGCGGTTCTCGGACGGGGAGGGGCATATCGCCGCCAAATCCGGTGCGCTCACGGTCGATGAGGCAATCGCGAGATGGGCCAGCGGACCGCCGCTGCAAGGCTGATCTGCAATCGATTGCATTTTTGGTGGGCGGGGTGCTAGCGTGTTCGCTTATTCCGGATGCGAACGACCCCTTCATGACCCAGATGGCCGAGACCCCAGCCGACCGCCCGACGCCGGAGTCGGATCGACGCTGGCAGGTTCTCCGGGCGCGATTCCGGAAGGTGTATGGCGACCATCCGGCCTGCAACGACGTCCTTTCAGGCCTGGAGGCCAGCCTGTCCCAACATCTGGCCGCGCGGCGGCCGGACCTGAAGGCGCTGGATGCCGCGGTCGAGGCTCATCCCGGAGCGCGATCCGCCTCTGGCCAGTCCATCTATACGTTCTACGTCGACCGGTTTGACGCCGACCTGTCCGGGCTGGCGGCGCGGGCGGACTATCTGAAGGCGCTGGGGGTCAAGTGGCTGCATCCGCTTCCCCTTCTGCGTCCACGGCCCGGCGACAGCGACGGCGGGTTCGCGGTCCAGGATTATCGCGAAATCGATCCGCGTCTCGGCGACATGGATCAGATGGAGGCGCTCGCGACGGAACTCCAGCGGCACGGCATCGGCGTGATCCTCGATGTCGTCTGCAATCACACCGCACGAGAACACGCCTGGGCCGTCGTGGCCCGCGCCGGATATTCTCGCTACCGCGACTACTACATCACGGTCGAAAATCCTGACGACGTCGCCCGGTGGGAAGAGGACCTGATCGACGTCTTCCCCGACACGGCCCCGGGCAGCTTTACCCCGGACGCCGAGATGGGCGGCCACGTCTGGACGACCTTCTATCCGTTTCAATGGGACCTGAACTACGCCAACCCGGCCGTCTTCGCCGAGATGCTGGAGGTGCTTCTGTACCTGGCCAGCAAGGGCGTTCAGGGCTTTCGCCTCGACAGTGCGCCCTTCCTCTGGAAACGGCCGGGCACCACCTGCCGCAATCAAGCCGAGGTCTACTGGATCGTCGAGGCCTGGCGTGCCGCTCTGTCCATCGTCGCCCCCTCCGTCGTTCTGATCGCTGAGGCCATCGAGGGTCTGGAGGATGTGCTGCCGTTCTTCGGACAGGAATCCCCCGGATGCGACCTGGCTTACAGCAACGGGGTGATGACGGCGCTCTGGGGTGCCCTGGCCGATGGCGATGCGGGGATCGCCGCGAAACTGATCGCCGCAGCCTCGGCGCGGCCGGACGGGGCCAACTGGCTGAACTATGTGCGCTGTCACGACGACCTGATCTGGAACGCCCTGGCGGACTATGCGCCACCCGAGGATCTGGCGCGGTGGTCGCGGTTCTATGGTGGGGGCGGGGCGAACAGTTTCTCGAACGGGCGCGCCTTCCAGACGGCGGAAGGGGGCGTACCGTCCACCAACGGCATGGCGGCCTCACTGGCCGGGCTGGAAGACGATCCGTCACCGACCGGCCTGCCGGCGCGCCGTCTGATCCTGCTGTATGCCACCATCTACGGCCTCGACGGCTGGCCCCTGATCTATATGGGCGACGAGATCGGCCTGACGAACGACCAGGCCTTTGCCGAAGATCCCCTGCGGGCCGTTGACGGACGCTGGCTGCACCGGCCGCTGATGGACTGGACCCGGGCAGGCCTGCGGGATCAGCCGGGCACGGTCGAACAAATGCTGTTCGACACCCTGAGCCACCTCGGTGCCACCGCCCGTCGACTGAACGATCTGGGCGTCTCCGGTCGTGCCATCCCCTGTGCGGCGGGCGATCCGGCGGTCCTGGCCTTCACGCGGGACGAAGGCACCCGGCGGTTCCTTTTGCTCGCGAACATGAGCGACCGCATCGTGTCGGTGACCGTTCCGCACGGGTATTCAGGTGCGCAGGACGTCCTGGGACTGGCGGACAATGACGATATGGCACGACTGGCCCCCTATGCCGTTCGGTGGCTGGTGACGGGATGAGCGTCTTCGCGGGGGTCGAACTGGGCGGAACGAAGGTCATGGTCGGCTTCGGCAGCGGGCCGGATGACCTGTCCGACCCCATCCGGATCCCGACCACCACGCCCGATCAGACCCTCGCCGAGGTCGAGCGACTGATCGCCGGTGTCGCGGCGCACACGACGCTTCAAGGGATCGGCGTGGCCACCTTCGGACCCGCGCGCCTGGATCGCGCCGCCCCCGACTGGGGCCGGATCCTTCCGACGCCAAAGCCGGGCTGGACCGGTGCCGTGATCGCCCCGAGGCTGGCCGAGGCCTTCGGTGTCCCGGTCGCGTTCGACACCGACGTCGCGGGTGCGGCGATGGGGGAGGGGCATTGGGGGGCGGCGCAGGGTCTGCGCGATCACGCCTACGTCACCGTGGGGACAGGCGTCGGCGTGGGCCTGATCGTCAATGGCATGCCTCTTCACTGTGCGCTTCATCCGGAGGCCGGCCACATCAAGGTCCGCCGAGATCCCGCGCGTGATCCGTTCGAGGGCGTCTGCCCCTTCCATGGCGACTGTCTGGAGGGTCTGGTCAGCGGGCCCGCGCTCGCGAAGCGGACCGGGCAACGGGGTGAAACCCTGACCGCCGACGATCCGGTGTGGGATCTGGTCGCGGACTATCTGGCCCAGGCCATGGCCACGCTGTGTTTCGTGGCAGCACCTCGGCGAATTGTCATCGGAGGGGGCGTCGGCAGTCACCCGACGGTGCTGGCGGCGACGCGGCTGCGTCTGCGCGACGAGCTCGGCGGGTATCTGCCGCATCTTGCGTCCGCCGGGGCCATCGAGACCTTTCTGGTGCCGCCGGCGCTCGGCGACCGGTCCGGCGTCCTGGGGGCCATCGCCCTCGCGCGGGCGCTCCACGACACATCCCAAACGACCAAGGCCCCGGACGGTCCGGCGAGCCAAGGCACTCTGGAGGAAGACCCCCATGACCGCCGCCAGCCCGACGGATAGACCCGGCAACATCGGGGTCATAAAGGCCCTGACCTATCTGATGTTCATGATGTTCGCGATGACGACCGACTCGGTCGGCGTGATCATTCCGCGCGTGATCGAGGAGTTCGATCTGGGCATGACGGCCGCGGGGTCGTTTCACTACGCCACCATGAGCGGTATCGCCCTTGCCGGGCTGATGCTGGGATTCCTGGCCGACAGTCTGGGACGCAAGCGGGCGATCATCCTCGGCCTCGCCCTGTTCGCCGCAACGGCCTTCCTCTTCGCCGTCGGCCAGAGCTTCGGCTTCTTCGTGATGCTGCTGTTCCTGTCGGGTGCGGCCATCGGTGTGTTCAAGACGGCCGCCCTCGCCCTGATCGGAGACATCTCGACCTCGACCCGCTCCCACACGGCCACCATGAACACCGTGGAGGGCTTCTTCGGCGTCGGCGCGATTGTCGGGCCGGCCGTCGTGGCGGCGTTGCTGGCCTCGGGCGCGTCGTGGAAATGGCTCTACGTCATCGCCGGGGTCCTGGCCGTCCTACTGATCGCCACGGCCAGCGCGGTCCGCTATCCGCGGCCGGTCCTTGGCCAGCAGAAGCCCGCGGACCTGAAGGCGACCCTGGCCATGATGAGCAATCCCTATGCCTTGGCCTTCAGCCTGGGCACGATGCTGTATGTCGGCGTCGAGACGGCCATCTATGTCTGGATGCCGACGTTGCTGGCGGACTATCGCGGGCCCGCAATCCTGATCGCGACCTATGCGCTTTCGATCTTCTTCGTGTTGCGCGCGGCCGGCCGGTTCCTGGGCGCGTGGTTGCTGGGACGGTTCGCCTGGACGACCGTACTAGTGGTGTGCAGTCTGGCGATCCTGATCTGTTTCGCCGGGGCGCTGGCTGGGGGTCGGGGCGCGGCGGTCTGGTTGCTGCCACTGTCCGGTCTGTTCATGTCGGTGATCTATCCGACCCTGAACTCCAAGGGGATCAGCTGTTTTCCCAAGGTCCAGCACGGGGCCGTGGCGGGGGTGATCCTGTTCTTCACCTGCGTCAGCGCGGTCGTGTCGCCCCTGGCCATGGGCGCGGTCAGCGACGCGTTCGGCGGGGCCCAGTACGGCTTCGTCCTCGCCACCGGCTTCGCTCTGGTGCTGTTCCTGGCGCTGCTGCTGAATCGTCTGTTCGACCCGGCAGCGGCGCGTCTCGCCGTCAACGACGACCGGGAATACGAGGTGGGCTCCGCCGGATAGCCGTCAGGCCGCCGGGGGCCGAATCGCGCACGATCAGTTCCGGCTGCAGCACGACGGAGGGGGCCGCCTCGCCGCCCAGACGCCGCATCAGGAGATCGACCATCGCCTCGGCCCCGGCGTGCAGATCCTGCCGGATCGTCGTCAGGGCCGGGGAGGCGTGGATGGCGATCTCCAGATCGTCATAGCCAACCACAGCCACATCCTCGGGCACCGAAACACCGCGCTCCGTCAGGGCGCGTATGGCGCTCATGGCGATGATGTCGGTTGCCGCCACCACGCCGTCGATGGCTGCGCCTGAGTCGAGAAACTCTCCGATCGTCTCATAGGCGGTCTGGGGCGTCAGATGGACGGGCAGGACGTGGGCGGGCGGTGATATGCCCAGCGCCCGGTGCGCCGCCAGGAACCCCTGATAGCGTTCGCCCAGCTCCGGGAAATCTGGATTGCCGAAGAAGGCCAGCCGTCGCCGGCCCGCATCGAGCAGGTGCTGCGTCGCAATCTCGCCGCCCAGACGGTTGTCGGTCCCCACAGTGCACTGGACCCGTCCGGGAAAGACCGCCCCCCACACGACCAGCGGCATATAGCGCGCGGCGATGGCATCGATGGTCTCGATCTGATCCGACTGGCCGATCACCAGCACCCCGTCGACCCGCCCGGAATCCGTCATCCGGGCCAGCCAGTCGTCGTCAGACGGGATCACCCGCGACAGCAGGAGATCATAGCCGTGGCGGGTCAGGGCGTCGGCCAGATGTCCCAGCAGGGTGATGAAGAAGGGATCCGACACCGGTTGTCCGATCTCGTGGCCCAGCGGCAGGATGACGGCGATGGCCTGGGTCTTGCCCGTTCGCAGGTTGCGTCCGATGGCGTTGGGCCGATAGCCGTGCTCCCGGGCCAGGGCGGCGACCCGCTCGCGGGTCTCCTGGCGAATCAGCGGACTGCCGGCGAGGGCGCGCGAGACTGTGGAGGTCGAGAGCCCCGCGATCCTGGCCAGATCGGCCAGACTTCCGATCTTGGCCGTCTTGTCGTTCATTGCATCGCTTTGCGTTGTCGCGCGACCGGGGTCAAATCGCGTCGGCAAAGAAAGACGCGCGATCCGGATGGGGCCGGACCGCGCGTCAGGGGTCGCCGCTGTCGCTCGCGGCGGTCAGGAGGTTCTAGAAGCGGTAGCGCAGGCTGACGCTGGCGGTCCGGCCGTTCAGCGTCCGGGCGCGCAGGATGTTCGTCGTGTTCGGCACGATCGAGCCTTCCTCGCTTTCCGTGACGGCGAACTCGTCGAACACGTTGTTGACGTTGAGGGTCAGGGCCAGATCCTCGGTCAGGTCATAGCTGGCGAACGGATTGACGATCACGTAGCCCGGCAGGACCAGCTGGTTGTCGAACTGGGCGAACGAGTCGGTCGTGCCGACGATGTTGGCCCCGACCCGGAAGGCACCCCAGGTGTAGCTGCCTGTGCCCTGGAACACCCAGTCGGCCTGGCGACGCGGTGTATTGCCGACGTTGGCGGGGTTGAGTCGATCGGCGGTGATTTCCGCCTTGGTGTAGGTCACCCCGCCGGAGAAATCGAAGCCGCCGGCGCGATAGAAGGCCTCGACCTCGATGCCCTTGGCCTCGTATTCGGCGTCGGTGAAGGTCTGGCTGGTGGCTTCGAAGTTGGTCTCCTCGGTGTTGGCGAGGAAGGCCGTGGCGAACAGCTGGATGGCCCCGTTGCGATAGCGCACGCCCGCTTCGTACTGATCGACCATGTCGACGGCCGCGTCGCTGCTGCGGATGTCGCCCGATGCCAGAATGGCCGGCCCGAACAGGAGGCGATCGGCGTTGGCCCGGCCCCCGCGGCTGGCCCGGCCGAAGACGGCGGTGTCGGCGTTCAGCTGATAGTTGGCCCCGACCGAATAGGAGAAATAGTTCCAGTCGTAGTCGACCGGCTTGGTGTTGGCGAAGTCGATCTGGGTGACCTGGGTTTCCGGCCGTTGGATGATGCCATCGCCCGAGATGTCTCGGGTGGTGACGATCCCGTCGGCGAAGCTGCCCGTCGCCTTGCCATTGTCGAAGCGGACCGAGCCATCGACGATCAGGTCGCCGCTTTCCCAGCTCAACGCCGCATAGGGGGCGTCGATCGTGTATTCGGTGTCGTAGGAACGGCGGCAGCAGTTGCCAAAGAAGGTTGCGCCGTAGCCGACCAGGCCGTTCTGGGTCTGCTTGACGCCGGCCGAGTTGAACACGTCGACCAGGGCGGCGTTGTCGCCCTTCACTTCCAGCACGAACGAGTTCCACAGCCAGTCCATGTCGATCGTCTGGCTGGAGCGGTAGTAGCCGAAGGTCGTCTTCAGGGTGCCGCCACCGGCCTGAAACTCGCGTTCCAGCTTCAGGTCATTGGCCATGTTGCCGAAATCGTTGATCTCGGTGTCGAACAGCACGATCTGCGCGAGAAGGCCGTTGCCGTTGGCGTTGGCCGGGACCAGTTGGCCGGCGTTGGCGCCATTGGCGTAGCGGGCTGTCGATCCTGCGCCGCCGATGCCGGCGGCGATCGTCGTGGGCGAGCCCGTGCCCGCGGTGAAGGGGGAGACGAAGCGGCCCGAGGCCGAGGCGATGCGGAAACGGTCGGTCAGGGTCCAGCCCGACCCGATGTCGAAGCTGGCCTCGATGCCGACCGACAGGACCTCCGGGTGCATGCCATCCTTGATGTCGGATACGCGCGGACCGTTGTCACCGTCGAGGCCGGGGCTGGTTTGGAACAGGGCCGAATGCAGCGTCTGAGACGAGGCGTCATAGCCCGAGAGCGGCCCCCAGTTCGGGTCGCTGTTGGTACCGGTGACCTGGATAGGCGACGGCAGATAGCCGATCGCCCGGTCGTTCAGATATTTGGCGCTCAGGCGCAGATAGCCGTTGGCGAACTCCCGCGTCAGCGAGGCCCGGATCTGGCCGCCGCTCTCACCGGTGTAGCCGGCGTCGCGCGCGCCTTCGCCCGAGCGATAGAAGCCGCCGACCGAGCCGTACAGGTCGTCAGTGATCTGGCCGCCGTACTGGAAGTCGCCGCGCGTCGAGTCGAAGTCGATTCCGCGCGTCAGGGACAGCGAGCCGCCTTCCTGGCTACCGGTCGCCGTGATCAGGTTGATGACGCCGCCCGGGGAGTTGGATGCGAAGGTCGAGGCCGAGCCGCCCCGGACGGCCTGGACGCGGGCGATGGTCGCGTCATAGCGGGTGAAGATGTCAGCGTTGCCGAAGGCGATGTCGCCGAACTCCAGGATCGGCAGACCGTCCTCCTGGATCTGCAGGAACTTGGCTCCGCCCGTCGAGATCGGCAGGCCGCGCACGGCGATGTTGGCATTGCCCTCGCCGCCCGATGATTCGGACCGGATGCCCGGGATGCTGCGGAAGATTTCAGCCGTCGAACGCGGGGCCAGATCCTCGACCGCCTCGGCATTCAGGGTTGTGACCGACACGCTGGAGCGCAACGTGGTGCTGGAGCCGGCGACCGCGGTAACGACGATCTCGTCGAGGTTGCTCGCTTCCTGCTCGGTCTGTTGCGGCGCGGTGCTCTGCGCAAAGGCGCTGGTGCTCAGCGCGGCCAGCAAGGCGGCGGCGCAGACGGTTCCGGTGCGTTTCATCGTATCTTCCCCATGTCCCCGAGCCTCTCATCCGGGCCCGTAGCCCGAACAGCTAAGCTATAATGCAATCGATTGCAACAATCGTTTGCATGCCCACTGCGGCTGCCTGGCTGGAGGTTGGGTCGAAACCCGCGGGCGTCCTACCTTTTTCGGACCCTGACGGATGGACAGGCCGTTCGCAACTGGACCCTGACACCGGTGTCGAGATAGGCTGAAGGTCTGCGGGACGGCATTCTGGCCAGCCCGTTCGTGGATCGCCTGCCCATGCCCCAGCCGCTGCATCTTCATCCGGATCGCCTCTTTCCGGCCGAGCCCGACACACGCTCGATCGCGCGCCGCCTGTATGCCGAGGTGGCCGGATTGCCGATCGTCAGTCCGCACGGCCACACCGACCCGGCGTGGTTCGCCACCAATGCGCCCTGGACCAATCCGGCCGAGCTTCTGATCACGCCGGATCACTACGTCTTTCGCATGCTGTTCAGTCAGGGTGTCCCGATGGAGGACCTCGGCGTGCCGCGTGCCGACGGCGGCCCGGTCGAGACCGATCCCCGCGCCATCTGGCGTCGGTTCGCCGAGCGCTACCATCTGTTCCGGGGCACGCCCTCGCGGATGTGGCATGACTGGGTCTATGCCGAGGCCTTCGGTCTGGATGTCCGCCTGTCGGCCGGGACGGCCGATCACTATTACGACGTCATCGACGCAGCCCTGAAGACGGAGGCCTTTCGGCCCCGCGCCCTGTTCGAGCGCTACAACATCGAGCTGATCGCCACGACCGAGAGCCCGCTCGATCCGCTGCATCACCACGCCGCGATCAAGGCCTCGGGCTGGAAGGGCAGGGTGGTCACCGCCTTCCGCCCCGACCCGGTGCTGGACCCGGACTTCGAGGGTTTTCACGCCAACCTCGATGAACTCGGCCGGATCACCGGCGAGGACGCCCGGACCTGGGACGGCTACCGCGCGGCGCTGCGGAACCGCCGGGCCTTCTTCGCCGCCCACGGCGCCACCTCGACCGACCACGGACACCCGACCGCCTTTACCGCCGACCTGTCCGATGCCGACATTCTCGCCCTGTTCGCGCGGGTCGCGGCCGGTCCCGTGTCTGCGGCCGAGGCCGAGCTGTTCCGCGGTCACATGCTGACCGAAATGGCGGCGATGAGCCTTGACGACGGACTGGTCATGCAGATCCACCCGGGCTCGTTCCGCAATCACAACGCGGCCGTCTTCGCCCGCTTCGGCCGAGACAAGGGAGCCGACATCCCGACGCAGACCGACTATGTCCGCGCCCTGAAGCCCCTGCTGGACCGGTTCGGGTCCGAACCCGGCCTGACGATCATCCTGTTCACCCTGGACGAGACGGCCTACAGCCGCGAGCTGGCCCCTCTGGCCGGCCACTATCCGGCGTTGAAGCTGGGTCCGCCCTGGTGGTTCCACGACAGCCCCGAGGGCATGCGCCGGTTCCGCGAACAGGCCACCGAGACGGCCGGCTTCTACAACACCGTCGGCTTCAACGACGACACGCGGGCCTTCCTCTCGATCCCGGCCCGCCACGACGTCGCCCGGCGCATGGACTGCGGACATCTGGCCCGGCTGGTGGTCGAGCACCGGCTGGAGGAGGACGAGGCGCACGATCTCGCCCGCGCCCTGACCTACGACCTGGTCAAGGCGGCCTACCGGCTGTGACGGGACGCCTTTCGAACGCGACGCTGGCTGGATTGACCGCCCAGGTCGAACGGCCGGGGTATGACCGTTCGTCCGTGCGGATTGGCGTCGTCCATCTGGGGATCGGGGCGTTTCACCGCGCCCATCAGGCCGTGGTGTTCGACGACGCCCTGCGGTCCGGGGACATGCGCTGGGGCATCCTGGGGGTGTCGCTGCGGTCTCCGGGCGTGCGCGACCAGCTGCAGCCCCAGGACGGCCTCTACAGCGTTCTGGTTCGCGACGGCGACGTCGAGCGCATCCGGATCATTGGCGCGGTCCAGGGCGTGCTGGTCGCGCCCGAGGACCCCGGTGCGGTCGTCGAGGCCATGGCCTCGCGGCAGGTCCACATCGTCACCCTGACCGTGACCGAGAAGGGCTATCGCCTCGACCCCGCGTCCGGATCGCTGATCGAGACCGACCCCGATGTCGTCGCAGACATCGCGAACCCCGTCGCGCCCCGGACGGCGCCGGGTTTCCTCGTCGCCGCCCTGGCCAGGCGCAGGCAGCGGGGACTGCCGCCCTTCACCGTGGTCTCGTGCGACAACCTTCCGCACAACGGCGCGCGGGTGCGGTCCGCCGTGCTCGGCATGGCCGGGCGAATCGATCCGGCGCTGGCCGACTGGATCGCCGAGGCGGGAGCCTTTCCGGCCACCATGGTCGACCGCATCGTGCCTGCGACCACGCCGGACGACGTCGCGTCGCTGGCGGCGCGGCTCGGGGTCGAGGATCCCGGCATGGTCAAGACCGAACCCTTCACCCAGTGGGTGATCGAGGACCGCTTCTGTGGCCCGCGCCCGGACTTCGCGGCCCTCGGGGTCCAGCTGACCGATGCCGTCGCGCCGTGGGAGGACGCCAAGCTGCGGCTGCTGAATGGCGCCCATTCCGCCATCGCCTATCTGGGCGGTCTGGCCGGCCATGCGTTCGTGCACCAGGTCGTGGCCGAACCGCCCTTCGCCGCCTTCGTCGAACGCCTGTGGGATGAGGCCGCGACGACGCTGAGCCCGCCGCCGGGCCTGGACGTCGCGGCCTACCGGCGGGACCTGATGGCCCGCTTCCGGAACCCGGCCCTGCAGCACCGCACGCGGCAGATCGCCATGGACGGCTCCCAGAAGCTGCCGCAGCGCCTGCTGGCGACCATCGCGGACCGGCTGGCCGCAGGGCAGGGGATCGAGGCCCTGGCAATGGCCGTCGCCGGCTGGATCCGGTGGCAGGACGGCGTCGCCGAGACGGGCGAGACCCATGTCGTCGACGACCCCCTGGCAGACGTCCTTGGGCAGGCCCTGGCCGGAACCGGATCCGCGGCGGACAGGGTCCGTGCGATCGCCGGCCTGTCCGCGGTCGTCCCGTCCCGCCTCGGCGGCGACGTTCGCTTCATCACCGCCGTCGGCGACGCCCTCGCCGGCCTCGAATCGCGCGGCGTCGTCGCGACCCTGGGCTGAAGACAAGAAAAAGGGCCGCGCCTCTTTCGAGACGCGGCCCTGATCCTTTGAAGGCGAGGCCGACTAGGTGATGTCTTCGTTCAGCAGGCCGACCTTGTAGAAGCCCTGGTCCTGCAGCGCGTTCATGACTTCCATGAACTGGTTGTATTTCACTTCCGGCTGGGCGCGGACGAAGACGCGCTCTTCCTTGCAGCCCGGGTTGCCGCCGCCGAGAGCCGCGCACACGTCCGGCACCAGGGTTTCGATCGTGGTCTGCTGGTCGGCGATGAAGATCGAGCCGGACTCCTGGATGGAGATATAGACCGGCTCCTTCTGGACATCATCCGGGCTCGGCGGCGTCGCCGGCGGCAGGTCGAGGCGAATCGACACCGTGGCCAGGGGCGCGGCCACCATGAAGATGATCAGCAGCACCAGCATGATGTCGACGAACGGCGTGACGTTGATGTCCGCGTTCTGCTCGATGGTCTTGCCACCCTGTCCACCGGGGCCTGAGAGCTTGGCAGCCATATGATGTCTTCTCCATGCAGGCTCCGGCCACGGGCCACGAGCAACGCTATACGGTTCGAACGGTTTCTGGCGTCTGGCGTCCGGCTTGTAAAGCGGTCTCGAGCCTGTTCCGGTTCCGACGGCGCGGTTTTCACGCGCCGCGCGAAGATCAGCCCTTGGCCAGTTTCAGGAAGCGCTCGATCAGGGCCGGATCGGTCTTGAACTGGCCCGTGAAGCGCGTCGTGATGGTCGAGACGTGGCGGTGGTGCACGCCGCGGGTCGTCATGCACTGGTGCTCGGCGTCGATCAGCACGGCGACGCCGGCGGGCGACAGGTGATCTTCCAGCGCGCCGGCGATTTCCTGCGTCAGGGTTTCCTGCGTCTGCAGACGCTTGGAGAAGATTTCGACCACGCGGGCGATCTTGGAGATGCCGACGAC
The DNA here is from genome assembly GCF_000144605.1 of Brevundimonas subvibrioides ATCC 15264. NCBI lineage: Bacteria > Pseudomonadati > Pseudomonadota > Alphaproteobacteria > Caulobacterales > Caulobacteraceae > Brevundimonas > Brevundimonas subvibrioides. The sequence goes on from NC_014375.1 coordinate 1,660,429, forward strand.
CTTCTCGGTCGGCAGATAGGCGACATAGGCCTTGCCGAGGAAGGGGGCCATGTGGTGCTCGCAGTGGCTCTCGACCTCGATATCGCGCAGCAGCACCATGTCGTCATAGCCCTGCACGTCCTCGAACGTGCGGCTCAGTTCCTTGGCCGGATCGGCGGTATAGCCCTCGAACCATTCCCCGTAGGCGTCGACCACCCGTTTGGGCGTGTCCAGCAGGCCCTCGCGGTCGGGATTGTCGCCCGACCAGGCGATCAGGGTCCGCACGGCCGCCAGGGCCTCCTCGCGGGTCGGACGGGTCAGATGATCGTTGCCGACGAGAGTCGGCCTGGAGGCGTTGGCGTCCATAAGATGATTTCAGCGACCAGTAGCGCCGGGACGATGGCCCCGGATTGACGCGCGTCGCTCTCCCTATTCGTAACCACGGCTGTTCGCCCGGCTGACACGGCTATATGGGAGCAAGACCCAATCCCGCAAGAATCCGAACGGCTCCGCTTCATAATGACGCTTTTCCTTCACGACACCCTGCACCGCGAGAAGAGGGCCTTCGTCCCGCGCGATCCCGAGCGGGTGACGCTCTACGTCTGCGGACCGACGGTCTACGATTTCGCCCACATCGGAAACGCCCGTCCGCCGGTCGTGTTCGACGTCCTGGTGCGGCTGCTGCGGCGCGAGTACGGGGCCGAGAGCGTCATTTACGCCCGCAACGTCACCGACGTGGACGACAAGATCAATGCGAAGGCGCACCGGGAAGGCGTGCCGATCGGAGACGTCACGGCCCGCTACGAGGCCGCCTATCTGGCCGACATGAGCGCGCTGAACGTCACGCCGCCCGACATCGCGCCTCACGTGACCGGGCACATGGACGCGATCGTGCGCCAGATCGGCGAGATCATGGACCAAGGCTGCGCCTATGCCGCCGAGGGCCATGTGCTGTTCGACGTCTCCAGCTATCCGTCCTATGGCGCGCTGTCGGGCCGGAACCTGGACGACATGATCGCCGGGGCCCGCGTCGAGGTCGCGCCCTACAAGAAAAATCCCCACGACTTCGTCCTGTGGAAGCCGTCCAAGCCCGACGAGCCGTCGTGGCCATCGCCGTGGGGCGACGGTCGGCCCGGCTGGCATATCGAATGCTCGGCCATGATCGAACAGACCCTGGGCCTGCCGATCGACATCCATGGCGGCGGCATCGATCTGGTCTTTCCGCATCATGAGAACGAGATCGCCCAGGGCGTCTGCGCCCATGGCCATGCGCACGACGCCGATTCGCACGACGCCTACAGCCGCTACTGGATGCACAACGGCTTCCTGACGGTGGACGCCGAGAAGATGTCCAAGTCGGTGGGCAACGTCCTGCTGCTGCACGATCTGGTGCAGACGATCCCGGGCGAGGTGGTGCGCTGGGCCCTGCTGAGCGCCCACTATCGCCAGCCGCTGGACTGGAACCAGAGCCTGCTGGATCAGTCGCGGAAAAACCTCGACAGGCTCTACGGGGCCCTTCGCCGCGCCGAGGCCGTCGCGCCGCTGGGCGACATGCCCTCGCCGGAATTCCTGACCGCCATTTCCGACGATCTGAACACGCCGGGAGCCATGGCCACGCTGTTCGCCCTGTCCAGCGAGATCGAGCGGGCCATGACGGCCGGTGACCACCATGCGGTGGGCATCGCCAAGGCCGAGCTGCTGGCGTCGAGTCGTATCCTGGGTGTGCTTCTGTCCACGCCGGACCAGTGGTTCGAAGGCGGGGCCGACGACGCGCTGAAGGCCGAGGTCGAGGGCCTGCTGGCGGAGCGGGTCACCGCGCGGGCGGAGAAGAACTGGGCCGAGGCGGACCGCATCCGCGACCGGCTGACGGCGCTGAACGTGGTGGTGATGGACGGCCCCACAGGGGCGACCTGGCGGCTGAAGGAGTAGTCGGCCGTCTCCTCCCTGTCGCGCAGCGATGGGGAGGTGGCTCCGCAGCGAAGCGGAGGAGACGGAGGGGGCCTTCGTGCACGCAGAACCCCTCCGTCAGCTCGCAAGGGCTCGCTGCCACCTCCCCATTCGCTGCGCGAAAGGGGAGGAGACTCGGTGCCCTACATCCCCCGCATCAGCTCGTCGGCGAGGGCGGCGGTCAGGTAGCCGTCGGGGAGGCGGCCGTTGGCGATCTGCCACTGGCGCAGCGCCCGGCGGGTGCCGGAGCCGATCACGCCGTCGATTGTGCCGGGATCGAACCCGGCGCGGGCCAGGGCGGTCTGGGCCCCGAACCGCTGCTCGCGCGAGATCGGTCCGTCGTCCGGCCAAGTGCCGACCAGTCCGGGCTTGCCCACGGCGCCGTCCGCGGTCAGGCCGATGGCCAGGGCATAGCTGACCGAGTTGTTGTAGCGCCGGATGATGTAGTGGTTGGGCAGCGCCAGGAAGGCGGCCCCGCGCGCGCCCTGCGGCAACAGGACGATACCCGGTTCGGCCGCCTCGGCCGCCGTCGGCGCACCGCCGTGGGCCAGGGTCACGCCCCGTTGCGCCCAGTAGCTCCAGGGCTGGCCCTCGGCCTCGGCCATACGATAGTCGAACCCGGCGGGCAGCACGATCTCGTAGCCCCAGGCCTGACCCCGCTTCCAGCCAGCCTGGGCCAGAAGGTTGGCGGCCGAGGCCAGCGCATCGGCGTCGGAGCCCCAGATGTCGACCCGGCCGTCGCCGTTTTGGTCGACGCCCAGCCTCAGATAGTTGTCGGGCATGAACTGGGTCTGGCCCATCGCGCCCGCCCAGCTGCCCAGCAGTCCGGACCGCTCGCGCCGGCCGTCGACGACGATGTCCAGCGCGTTCTTGAGCTGATCCTCGGCCCAGTCCCGGCGACGCCCGTCATAGGCGAGGGTGGCCAGCGAGCGGATCACGTCCTTGTTGCCCTGGACCTGGCCGAAGCTGGATTCATTGCCCCAGATCGAAACGAGGATCTCGGCCGGCACGCCGTAGCGCTGGGTCACGGCCCAAGGCACGGCATCGATCCGCCGACGCGCCTCGGCGATCCGCGCGGCCGAGGCGGCGTTGGAGATATAGGTCCCGGCCGGGCGGCTGAACTCGGGCTGGTTGCCGTCGAGCCGGACGACCTCGGGGTCGGGCGTCAGATTGGCCAGCTGCTGCTCGTACTGGGCGCGTCGGGCCCCGCCCTTGCGGTTCAGGAATCCCTGCTTCCAGCCCTCGAACCCCGGCTGATCGACGCCAGCGGTCTGGGCCGGCGCAGGCGGCGGCGTGGCCGGGCCGGATCCGCGCGGGGGCTGCGTCGCCGGGCTCGGCGCGGGGGGCGCGACGGGTGGGGCCTCCGGCAGCATCGGGGCGCAGGCGGACACACAGGCGATCAGGACGAGTCGATAGTCAAAGCGCATGGATTCGGTCTGTCTCTACGGCCGGTCTGGCCCGCCAGTCATCCATACAAATAGCGCGCCACTATGGCCAACCGTTGCCCTTCGCGGTGAATGACGCGTCAACCGTGTTCGTGAGGACACTTTCAAACATTGAGGGCCAGAGTGATCGGGCTCTCGGACACGGCCTGGTGGCGGAGGGGCGACGCAACGGGTGTGCAAACCCGTAAACCCTCCGTTCAACTCGGAGGCCAGGCCTCCATCCCTCCCTGAAGCGCGCCAACGCTCGCGACGCGGTCGCTCGCTGCTCGAGCGCGGGTTGTGAACGGCGCTACCCCTCGACGCGGTGCGGCGCTATCACGACCGCGTGAAACCCGTCCTCGCCACCGCCCCCCGTCGATTCGAAGCCCTCGATTCCCTGCGCGGCATCTGTGCCGTTCTGGTCGTGATGTTCCATATGCCGGTCGCCAGCCACTGGCGCGACTGGGGGCTGGTCCAGCACGGCTATCTTTTCGTCGACTATTTCTTCGTCCTGTCCGGCTTCGTGATCGCCCATGCCTATGCCGGTCGGCTGACGACGCCACGCGAGGCCGGGCGGTTCATGGTGCGTCGGCTGGGTCGGGTCTGGCCGCTGCACGCCCTCATGCTGGCCGCCTTCATCGGGCTGGAGCTGGCCCGGCTCTTCTTCCAGATCGACGGCGCGACGCCCTTCGTCCGCGACCGGTCGGTGGAAGCGATCTTCGCCAACCTGCTTCTGGTCCAGGCCTGGCATGTGTTGCCGTCCCTGACGTGGAACGGTCCCGCCTGGACGCTCAGCGCCGAGGTCGCCTGCTATCTGATCTTCGCCGGTCTGGTCCTCGTCGCGCCCCGGCGTTTCCGCTGGATCGGTGCGGTTCTGGCCCTGATCGGAGCCGTTCTGGTCCTGGCCTATGCCCGGCGCTGGATGAACACGACCTACGATTTCGCCGTTCCGCGCGCGGTCTACGGCTTCTTCCTCGGCTGCCTGCTCCAGGGCGTCTGGACCCGGATCCCGCGTCTGGGCGGGTCCGCCGCCACGGCGCTGGAAGTCGCCGCCGTCGTCGCGATCTGCGTCTTCATCGGCTGGGCCACCGGGCCGGTCACGGTCGCCGTCACCCTGATCTTCGTCGCCGTCGTATGGGTGTTCGCGGGGGAGGAGGGGGCCCTGTCACGCGTCCTCGATCATCCGGCCCTTGTCACCCTGGGGCGCTGGTCGTTCGCCATCTACATGGTCCACATGTTCGTGCTGACGGTGCTGATGATCGTGGCCCGCAAGCTGGACTGGGTTCCGGGCGGGCGGCGTATCGACTTTGGTTCGGTCTGGATCAATGATCTGTTCGCCGTGGCCCTGTTCGGCCTGATCCTGGTTCTGGCCCTGGTCGCGCACCGTCTGGTCGAGACCCCTGCCCAGCGCCTGATCGACCGCTGGACCGCCCGGCCGAAGGTAGCGCACTGACGAGGAGGCGTCTGATGGCCGAGGCAAAGACGAAACCGACCGCCGTGTCGGTCGAGGCCTTCATCGCGGCGGTCGAAGACCCCCGGCGACGCGACGACGCCGCGGCGGCGACCGCCCTTCTGGGCCAGGCCACGGGGCTGGCTCCGACCATGTGGGGGCCGACCATCATCGGCTTCGGGCGCTATCACTATCGCTACGACAGCGGCCATGAGGGCGATGCGCCCCTGGTCGCGTTCGCCCCGCGCAAGGCCAACCTCGTCTTCTACATGGCGGCCTATGAGGACGCCCGCGTCGATTTCCTGAACCGGCTGGGCAAGCACAAGAGCGGCAAGGGCTGCATCTATGTGAACCGGCTGTCCGACATCGACCCGGACGTGCTGGCCGAGATGGCGCAGTGGAGCATGAAGACGCTCCAGGCCCGCTATCCGGCCTGACGTCAGGCCGCCATGCGCAGGTCGGCGTCCTGCCAGCCGCGCGCTTCGTCCCACAGGGCGTCCTCGTCCGAATACCGGGCCGAGGCACGGGCATCGATGACGTCGACCACCTGTTCCTCCAGCCGGTCCCAGATGACGGCGAGGTCGCCGCAGCCGTCGGCCTCGCAGGGCACGATCAGGTAGCGGTTGGCGTTGACGGCAGCTTGGGGGGCGAAGGCGCGGGCCATGGGACGATCTCCGGTGAGCGACGTCTTGTCGTTGATCGTGGTATAGGGCGGTGATACGTCAAAATCGGACGTAGGGTTCCGGAGGCTTCGCGTGCGGCACGACAAGGCGGTCATGGTCGTGGAGCTGGCGCGTCGGCTGGCCGCCTCGGCCGAGGGGCTCACCCTGGACGACATGGCCCGCGACCTCGACGTCGGTCGCCGCACGGCCGAGCGGCTGCGCGACGCCGTCATCGCCCTGTTCCCCGCGACGGAGGAGGTCTTCGATCCGCCCCAGAAGCGTTGGCGCATCCGGGGCGGCCTGTCCGCCTTCGAACAGGCCCCGACCACCGTCGAACTGATCGAACTGACCCGTGCCGCGCAGGGCCTGCGGGCAGCGGGCGAACCCGGCCGGGCGGCGGCGCTGGAGGGGCTGGAGCGAAAGCTGAAGTCGGCCATGCGCTCGACCACCCTGAACCGTCTGGCCCCGGATCTGGAGGCCCTGATCCGGGCCGAGACCATCGCGGTCCAGGCCGGGCCACGCCCGGGGGCCGACGAGGCCATGCTGGCGACGATCCGCGGCGCGGTCCTGGCCCAGTCGCCGCTGGGCTTCACCTATTCCCGACCGGGGGCCGAGGCCCGCCGGCGCAGTGTCGCCCCGTGCGGGGTGATGTTCGGCCGGGCCAACTATCTGGTCGCGGCCGACCGCGACAGCGGCAAGGTGCAGACGTTCCGGCTCGACCGGATGAGCGCGGTGGAAGCCCAGCCGGGCTTCGCGCCGCCGCCGGCGGACTTCGACCTGTCGGTCTTCGCCAGCCAGTCCTTCGGCATCTATCAGGACGAGATCGAGGACGTGGTCCTGTCCGTCACGCCCCAGGGGGCGGCCGAGGCGCGGGGCTGGCGCTGGCATCCGACGCAGTCGCTGGAGGATCAGCCCGATGGGTCCGTCATCGTCCGTTTCCGGGCGTCGGGCATGCGCGAGCTGGCCTGGCACCTGTTCACCTGGGGCGATCAGGTCGTCATCCTGGCCCCGCAACGCCTGAAGGCCGTGATGGCCGGCGAACTGGCGGCGGCACAAAGGGCGCTCGACGCCGTTCCCTGACGTCCGGCTTCATGAGCGATCCTTAAGGTGAAGACATGGGGTCGGGTTGCTACCCAGAACGCCGTCGCCGACCCGGGGGATACCCATGCGTGCCTTGCTGATCGCTCTCGCCGCCACGACGCTGACCGCCGGCTGCGCCTCGGCCGCCCCCCCGCGCCACGCCCAGGCCAGCATCGACACGCCCGTGACCGTCGCGGTCGAGCGGGACGGCGATCGCTGGACGGCGGACTTCGTGCTGAACGAGGACGCACCCGTCTGGTTCTTCCAGCGATCGGCCCTGCTGCGCGTCGGCCGGATGCCGTGGCGCCCCGACAGCTGGACGGTCGAAACGCCCGGCGTCATCCTGGATCGTCAGGGGCGCTACGACGTCCTGCGCGCCGCCGACGGCGGTCCCGTCCCGCGCCGCGTCCGGGTCCGCATGGTGCCGAGCGCCGGCGATCTGGAGGCCGACTACGATCCCGCCCTGATCTTCTCGGACGGCGCCGTGGCCCTGTACTCGGGGCAGTTCGACGCGTCGCCGCTGGCGTCGGTCGAGCAGGCGCGCGCCCTGCCGCTGGACCTGAACGGCCTGGATCTGCCCGGCGGCCCGGCCGAGGTCAGCTGGCACGACAGGGCCGGGCCGGTCATGTTCAAGGGCGAGCGTCTGGCCCGGGTCACCGCCATCGACGCCGACACCTATGTCCTGTTCGGCGAGGCCCGGACGCGCGAGGGGCAGGGGATCACCACGGTGATCGATCCCGGCCTGCCGACGTGGCTGGGCGACCAGCTGGGCGGCTTCACGCCGCTGGTGATGGACTACTACGCCGCGCGCCTCGGCCCGCAGGCGGGCCCCAAGCCCACGCTGATGGTCAGCTGGACGGGGCCGACCGAAAGCCTGTCCAGCATGGGCGGCAGCGTCCTGCCGGGCCTGATCTCGATGAATTTCGAGGGCGAGGGCGTCCTGAACCCCGAACCCGCCGCCCTGGCCCGCGCCCGCTGGTTCATCGGCCACGAGAGCGCGCATTTCTGGCTGGGCTCCGACGGCCTGAAGTACGAGTTCGCCCGCGATGCCTGGATCACCGAGGGCGGGGCCGACCTGATGGCCGTGCGGGCGATCTCCGCCATCGATCCGTCCTGGGACGCCCGGGCCGAGCTTCAGCGCGAGGTCGACGACTGCGTGACCTTCGCCACCGGCAAGCCCGTCGCCACCGCCGGCGAGCGCGGCGACAACAAGGCCTTCTATGCCTGTGGCGCCGTCTGGGCCATGGCGCTGGAGGGGGCGAGACGGGAGCGCCGCGGGGGTGATTTCTTCGATGTCGTCGCGGACCTGCAGCGCCTCAACGCCGACGACGGCATCCTGACCCGCGAGGAATGGCTGCAGATGCTGACGCGCGAGTCCCGCGATCCGTCGCTGCGGGCGGGCATCGAGCGAATGCTGGACGAGGGTTCAAACAACCCCGCCAGCGAGATCGCCCGCCTGTTCGAACGCACCGGCGTGGCCTTCACGATGGTGGAGGGACGCGTCGTCCTGACCGGGGATCAGGCCGCGCCGAAGGGATAGGGACTGACCGATTTCGACCAGTCGTCGACCGCCAGAACGCGGTCGACCGGCGGGGCGGCCCGTTCGGCGCAGGGATGGCGGTGGCACAGGCGGCAGGCCGGACCGATGGGGGTGACGTCCGGCGCGGCCAGGTCGAGCCCGCGCGCATGGACCAGTCGATGCGCGTCCTTCAGCTCGCACCCCAGGCCGATGGCCAGGTCGTAGCGCTCGCCGAACCCGTCGTGCCCCTGACGGTCGACGGTCCGGGCCAGGGTGAACCAGCGGCGTCCGTCGGGCGTCTCGATGATCTGGGTGACCAGCCGTCCCGGCGTGCGGAACGCGGAGTGCAGCCGCCAGCGGGGGCAGGCTCCACCGAACCGCGCGAACGGGAAGGCCCCGGCGGCATAGCGCTTGGAGACATTGCCCGCCTGATCCACGCGCATCAGGAAGAAGGGCACGCCCCGCGCAGTCGGCCGGGACAGGGTCGTGAGCCGGTGCGCCACCTGTTCGAACGACACCGCGAACCGCGTCTGCAGCCGGGAGATGTCGTATCCGGTCGCCTCGGCCATGCGCTGGAAGGCGGCGTAGGGCATCAGGATGGCGGCCGCCAGTGTGTTGGTGAGCGACACCTTGAGCAGCGCGCGCGTGGTGGCGTCCGGCGGCCGGGCCGCGTCGGCCAGGGCGTTCAGCTCGGCGTCATGCTCGGCGAGGGCCAGCTGGTAGGCGATGGCGAAGGCGCGCGAGGAATGGTCCAGCGTCTCCGACAGCAGCAGCCTGCGCCGGTGCGGATCGAACCGGCGCGTCCATTCGACCATGACCTCGGCCGGCATGACCTTGACCGCCAGATTGTGGCGCGTGGCCAGTCGTACGCGCGCCAGGGCCTCGCAGCCCTCGCCGGTCATGTTCGGGTCCAGGGCCGCGTGCAGGGTCTCGCCCAGACCGTCCAGCTGGGGGAAGTAGTTGGCGCGCGACTGGACATGGTCCCGCACCCAGTCGGCCGGGGAGGCGGCGTCGCTGGACTGCCCGCCCTCGATCAGGGCGGCGCGGGTCTTGTCCCGCTGCTCGGAAAAGGCGCGGTACAGCCGCACGATGGCCTCGGCCGCCCCGGGCGCGTCGTCGACCAGCTGCACCAGCTCGTGGCGCGGCACCTCCAGCCCCTTGAACAGCGGATCGGCCAGCACCTCGGCCAGGTCCGCCTCGCCCGCCGCCCCGGTCTGGCCCAGCGTCCGCAGGTCGACGTCATAGGCATCGGCCAGACGCAGCAGCAGCTGGGCCGAGACCGGGCGCTGGTTGCGCTCGATATGGTTCAGGTAGCTGGGCGAGACGCCGAGGTCGCCGGCCATGGCCGTCTGGGTCAGGCCCCGGTCGCGCCTCAGCCGCTTGACCCGGGCCCCGAGGAACAGCTTGCGATCGGCGGTGACGTCCATGGACCATGCTTGTCACATCGTGACTGAAATTCAAGGGTCATAATGTGACAAGATGACTTCGCAGACCGGCCCGCTTCTGTATCAAAGATGACAGGCGCGTGTTTGATGGTCTGGCCGTCGCGACGTTCGCCCCGGCCAGATCAGATCCCAGAGCCGCGCCATGACCACCTTCGCCGATCTCGTTCCATCCCCCGCCGGTCGTTTCGACGGCATCGAGCGCCCCTACACGCCCGAGGATGTGCTGAAGCTGCGCGGCTCGGTGCCGATCACCCACACCCTGGCCGAACGCGGGGCCAACCGCCTGTGGGAGCTGCTGCACTCGGAACCCTACATCAACGCCCTCGGCGCTGTGACCGGCAACCAGGCCATGCAGATGGTCCGCGCGGGTCTGAAGGCCATCTACCTGTCGGGCTGGCAGGTCGCCGCCGACGCCAACACCGCCGGGGCCATGTATCCGGACCAGTCGCTGTACCCCGCCAACGCCGCGCCGGAACTGTGCCGCCGCATCAACCGCACCCTGCAGCGCGCCGACCAGATCGAGCATGCCGAGGGCGGGGCAAAGCGCGACTGGTTCGTGCCGATCGTGGCCGACGCCGAGGCCGGTTTCGGCGGCCCGCTGAACAGCTTCGAGATCATGAAGGCCTTCATCGAGGCGGGGGCCGCGGGCGTCCACTTCGAGGACCAGCTGGCCTCCGAGAAGAAGTGCGGCCACCTGGGCGGCAAGGTGCTGATCCCGACCCAGGCGCATGAGCGCAATCTGATCGCCGCCCGCCTGGCCGCCGACGTCATGGGCGCGCCGACGATCACCGTCGCCCGGACCGACGCCGAAAGCGCCCAGCTGATCACCTCCGACATCGACGAGCGGGACCGGCCCTTCATCGACCGCGACAACCGCACGCCCGAAGGCTTCTTCCGCCTGAAGGAAGGCACGGGCCTGGACCACTGCATCGCGCGCGGCCTGTCCTATGCCAAGATCGCCGACCTGCTGTGGTGGGAGACCAGCCACCCCTCGCTGGAGGACGCCAAGAAGTTCGCCGAGGCCGTCCAGAAGGAGCACCCCGGCAAGCTGATGGCCTACAACTGCTCGCCCTCCTTCAACTGGAAGGCCAAGCTGGACGACGCCACCATCGCCAAGTTCCAGCGCGAGCTCGGGGCCATGGGCTACAAGTTCCAGTTCGTGACCCTGGCCGGCTTCCACGCCCTGAACAACTCGATGTTCGAGCTGGCCGACGGCTACCGTGACCGCGGCATGGCGGCCTATTCCGAGCTGCAGCAGCGCGAGTTCGCCAACGAGGCCATCGGCTACACCGCCACCCGCCACCAGCGCGAGGTCGGTACCGGCTACTTCGACCAGGTCGCCACCGTCATTTCCAACGGGCAGTCCTCCACGACCGCCATGAAGGAATCCACCGAAACCGCGCAGTTCGTCGCGGCGGAATAAGGAGAGAACCCATGGATCCGATCAGCCGCCCCCAGGCCATCATCGACTTCTGCCTGGCCCCCCTGGACCTCGATCCGGGTTCGGAGTCGGAGAAGGAAGTCCGCCGCCGTCTGGAGCACGTCATCAAGACGTTTCAGGCCAAGGCCGCCACGCCCGTGGCCGTGGACTTCTCCCGCATGCCGTCACAGGTGATCAACGAAGCCGCCCACGGCTACGAATAGGGCGAGTTCAGGCGGCGAGGGCGCAGCTCTCGCCGCCCAGTTCGCTGACCAGGGCGATCAGTTCGGCCGCGTCGAACGGTTTGGCCAGGTGCCGGTCTGCCCCGGCCGCCTGGCCTGCCGCGATATGGTCGGGCAGGGCGTTCGCGGTCAGCATGACGACCGGGGTCCTCTGGGTGCCCGTCGTCGCCTCGTGCAGCCGGATTTCACGAACGGCCGTCAGCCCGTCCATGACCGGCATCTGCATGTCCATCAGGATCAGGTCGAACGTCTGCAACCGGGCTGCCGCCAGGGCCTGGGCGCCATCCTCGACCGACACCAGGTCGACGGGGGCCTGACCCAGAATGAGCTCCACGACCTTGCGGTTGGTCGGATGATCGTCCGCCACCAGCACCCGGACCCGACGCTCGTGCGGATCGGCTGACGACGCCAGTTCGATCGGCTGCACCACCGGGGCCTCGGCCGCAATCAGGGGCAGGGTCAGGATGAAGGTGGATCCTCCGCCGGCCTCGCTTTCGCAGTCCAGATGCCCGCCCATCATGTCCGCCAGCTGGCGACAGATGGCCAGGCCCAGGCCCGTCCCGCCGAACCGGCGGGTGATCGTGCCGTCGGCCTGCTCGAACCGCGTGAACAGGCGGGCCTTGGCCTCGGCATCGAACCCGACGCCGGTGTCTTCGACCGTAAAGCGCAGGATCGCGGCCCCGTCCCGGTCACGGCCCACCGCGGCATTCAGGCTGACGAAGCCCTTGGCCGTGAACTTGACGGCGTTGGACACCAGATTGGTCAGCACCTGCTTCAGGCGGACGACGTCGCCTCTGACCCAGCCTTCCGCGGCCGGGTCGATATCGACGAAGAACTGGAGGCCTTTCTCGGCGGCCGGCGCGCCGTACAGGTGCGCCGCCTCGTTGATGGCGCGGGCCAGATCGAACGGCTCGTCCGCGATTTCCAGCCGCCCGGACTCGACGCGGGCCAGATCGAGGATGTCGCTCAACAGGGTCTGCAGCGTCACCCCCGACGACTGGATCAGGTTCAGGATCTCGCGCTGGTCGTGATCCAGTTCGGTGCGGGCCAGGGCCTGGGTCAGGCCGATCACGCCGTTCAGCGGGGTCCGGATCTCATGGCTCATGTTGGCCAGGAATTCCGACTTGGCCCGGTTGGCCGTCTCGGCCGTGTCGCGCGCTTCGGCCAGGGCCTGGGCATCGCGCTTCAGGTCGGTGATGTCGTTGACGACCGTGACGATGCCGCCCTGGGCCGTGCGGCGGTCCTGGACCCTCAGCCAGCGATCGCCCGAAATCTGCTGTTCCAGAGTGTTCGACAGCCGCCGCCGTGCCGCCAGCCGCTCCTCGATCCATTCCTGCTCGCGCCCGACGGCCTCGGCATAAAGACCCTGTTCCAGGCCGATCTGCAGCATGTCACGAAACTTCGCCCCGACTTCCAGCGCGGCCGCCAGCTCGGTGTTCACCTCCGCATAGCGCGCGTTCCAGATCACCAGTCGGTCGTCGGCATCGTAGAAGCCCAGGCCGTCGGGCATGGTGTCGATGGCCTCGCGCAACTGGTTCAGGGAACTGCTGCGGCCCCACAGGCTCATCATGGTGACCAGTGCGGCGGCAGCAACGACCAGGGTTGCACCGCCGACGACCCAGATCAGCAGACTGGTTTGTGTGATGGCCGAGACCGGCACACGGATGGTTGGATCCGGAACGATCGTCAGCCCGGCCATGCCGCCGAAATGCAGGATGCAGACGCTGGTCACGGCCAGGAATGTGTTGGTCGAAATGCGCTGCCAACCGTCACGACGTTTCCAGATCGCCGTGCACATGGCGGCCAGGATGCTGAGGGTCACGGCCGTCACGACGGTGGCCGTATCCCAGGTGGCGACCGCGCCATCGATGCGGATCGCGGCCATGCCCATGAAATGCATCGCAGCGACGCTGCAGACGGCCAGGACGGCGACGAGCACCCGGGTCAGTCGCGAATCGTTGCTCAGCGTCAGCGCGATGCCCAGCGCCATCCCGACGACGACGATGGCCAGCGACATCAGGGTCTCGCTGGCGACGTAATGCAGCGTCTCGCCGGACCGATAACCCAGCATCGCCAGGAAATGCGTGGCCCAGACCGTCAGGCCGCCGAGTACTCCGGCCAGTCCGCCGTAGGAAAACCGATCGCGCTGCGAAGACCGCCGGGCCATGCCGATCAGGGTGATGCTGGTTGCCAGTCCGGTGACGCAAACAGTCGCCGCCAGCAGCGTCAGCCGCCAGTCGTGCATCCCCACCAGACAGTTCACGATCCAAGGCAAAGGCGCGTCTTCCCCAACTCAGACACGCACCCTGGCGACAATAGGTAAAAAAAGCGGTCGGTTTCCGATGAATCGCGGTCTCAATGACTGCGGGTCGTCATCGCGCCGTGTCCGGATGATGCTAGTCCTGACGACCGGACGCCACGAACGGTGCCGGATCCCGGAGCATTCGCCATCCATGCCCTTTGACGAATCGCCATCGCCGGTCGCCCCGCTGGCGTCCTCGCGGCTCTGGACCGCGGGCACGACCGGGGGCGTCGCGGTCGTGGTCATGCTGGTGATCGCCGCGGCCCGTCCCGACATTTCGGCCTGGTTGATCGGAGGGGCCTGTATCGTCGCGATCGTCTCCTGGCTGGGGGCGCGCAGCCAGCCGGTCGCCGGTCAGGCGTCCAGCGCCGACGTGCCGGCGACCTCGCGCCACGGGGACGACGGCCGCCTGCTGGACAGCGTCTTCGAGGCGCTGGACGATCCGGTCCTGATCATCAGTGGGGGCGAGGCCGACGATATCGCCGGACGCCGGATCGTGCTGGCCAATCGCGCGGCCCGCGAACTGCTCAGGGTGCCGCGCGAAGGCATGCTGCTGGTCTCCGCGATGCGCGATCCCAATGTCCTCGAGGCCATCGACGAGGCCCTGTTCGGCGGCATCAGCCGGACCACGGACTATGCGGCGGGTGGATCGCGCGCCCGGCACTGGAAGGCGTGGGTCCGGCCCCTGCCATCACCCGAAGGGGCGGCACTGGCCCTGCTGGGTCTTCGCGACGAGACAGACGTGCGCCGGATGGAGTTGATGCGCGTCGACTTCCTCGCCAACGCCAGCCACGAGCTGCGGACGCCGCTGGCCTCCCTCAGCGGCTTCATCGAGACCCTGAAGGGTCACGCCCGCGACGATCCCGCCGCCCGTGACCGGTTTCTCGACATCATGGCGGCCCAGGCCGAGCGCATGAGCCGGCTGGTCGCAGATCTTCTTTCGCTCAGCCGCATCGAGCTCAACGAGCATATCCCTCCTTCGGGTCGGGTCGATCTGGGCCGGGCCGCGGCGGACGTCGTGGACGCGCTCAGCGTGCTGTCCCAGGACAAGGGCGTGTCCATTCATCTGGCGGTCCCCGAGGGCGGCCGGATCACGGGGGATCGTGACGAGATCGTTCAAGTGATCCAGAACCTGGCGGACAACGCGATCAAGTATTCGACCACGGGCGCGATCGTTGAAATCGGTCTGGACATCGGACTGGACGCGGACCGCGCCACCGCCCCGCGCATGCCGGGCGCGACCCGGCTTTCGCTGTTGACCCCGGATCGCGAGATCGGCGTGCGCTATGCGGCCGTGACCGTGCGCGACCACGGGCCGGGGATGGCGCGTGAGCACCTGCCGCGGCTGACGGAGCGGTTCTACCGCGTCGAGGGCCAGAAAAGCGGGGAGCGGGCGGGAACGGGTCTGGGCCTGGCCATCGTCAAGCACATCATCAACCGCCATCGCGGCGGTCTGATCGTCGAAAGCTCGCCCGGCGAAGGTGCCCTGTTCACCGCCTATTTTCCGATGACCGACGACCGGACCCCGTCACCGATGCCGGCCTGACGGCCGCGTTGACGACGTTTGCCCTGCGTCGTTGCAGAACTGTCATTCAGCCGTCGTAATCCGCTGACCATCCGAGGGCAGGTTCCGCGCCGACATCCGCCGATCCTCGGCGGTTCTGATTCTGGCGCACGACAGCCCAGAATACGGTGTTCTGGGGCGTGATGATCTGGTTCCTTATCCCCGTGCTGGCTGTGATGGCTGCGCTGGCCTACGGGCTCGGGCGCAACCGTGCGCAGCGCCTGGCGCGCGATGTGGCCAAGGGCGAGAGCCCGCACTCGCGCCCGCAGCAGCACGGCTACTACGCCCTGATCTGGGTGGCGGTCCCCGCCCTGGCGGTGGTCATCGCCGCCGGCCTCTTTTCGGGGAGCATTGAACACAGCCTTGTGGCCGCCGGGTCTCCGGACGCGGTCATGGCGCTGGAGCCCTTCCGCCGCGAAGCCTTCATGAACGACGCCCGTATCGTGGGCGAAGGCGGCCGTGCGCTGCAGGCCTGGCCCGGCGAGCTGGCTCCGATCCTGATCTCGGAAGGGGCCAGAGCCGGCCGCATTCACGATACGCTGGTGTGGGGTGCCGTCGCGGCGGCGATCCTGGCCGCGATCATGGGCGGGCTGTTCGCCCTTGCCCAGATCAGGCCGAGCCTGCGCGCCAGGAACCGGGTCGAAGGCTGGATCGGGGGTCTGCTGTTCGCCTGTTCGGCGGTGGCGATCCTGACCACCGTCGGCATCGTCTTCTCGTTGCTGTGGGACAGTCTTCGCTTCTTCCAGGCCGTGCCCGTCACCGACTTCCTGTTCGGCACCCAATGGAGCCCGCAGATCGCGATCCGCGCCGACCAGGTCGGATCGTCGGGGGCCTTCGGCGCCGTCCCGCTGTTTGCAGGAACCTTCCTGATCATGCTGATCGCCATGGCCGTCGCCGCCCCGGTCGGCCTGTTCTCGGCCATCTACCTTTCGGAGTACGCCAGCAGCCTGTCGCGCGGGATCGTCAAGCCGCTGCTCGAGATCCTCGCCGGGGTGCCGACGGTGGTCTACGGCTTCTTCGCCGCCCTGACGGTGGGGCCGGCGTTCCGCGAGTTCTTCAACGGGATCGGGGCCCTGCTGGTCGGCGGGCCGCTGGACGGGATCGGCCAGTATCTGCTGCTGGTCCAGAACCAGATGGCGCTGGTGGCCGGGGCCGTCATGGGCATCATGCTGATCCCGTTCGTCTCCTCCCTGTCCGACGACATCATCAACGCGGTGCCGCAGAGCCTGCGCGACGGGTCCTATGCCATGGGCGCCACCAAGTCGGAGACGGTCAAGCGCGTGCTGTTGCCGGCCGCCCTGCCGGGGATCGCCGGTGCCCTGCTGCTGGCCATGTCGCGGGCCATCGGAGAGACCATGATCGTGACCATGGCGGCCGGGCTGGCGGCCAGGCTGACGCTCAACCCCCTCGATACCGTGACGACCGTCACCGTTCAGATCGTCACCCTGCTGACCGGCGACCAGGAGTTCGACAGTCCCAAGACGCTGGCGGCCTTCGGCCTGGGCCTGACCCTGTTCCTGGTCACCCTCGTCCTCAACATCGTCGCCCAGCGCATCGTCCAGACCTATCGGGAACAGTATGACTGAGGCGACCCCCGACATCCTGACCGAAGGTGCCCGCGACAGCCTGCTGAAGCGCGGCCTCAAGGCGCGTTATGCCCGCGAGGGTCGGTTCAAGCTCTACGGCCTGCTGGCGATCGGCGTGGCCATGAGCTTCCTGCTGCTGCTGCTCGGCCGGATCATCGAACAGGGCCACACGGCCTTCTACGCCAACCAGATCACCGTGCCCGTCTATATGGACCCGGCGCGTATCGACCGTGCCTATCCGCAAGGTACCAATTTCCAGCAGATGGTCGCCCAACAGTCGCTGGCCCGGATGGGCGTCACCGACGACGAGCGCGGGACGAAAACCACGGCCTATCGCGCCCTGCTGTCGTCGGAGCTGAAGTTCCGCGCGGCCGCCATGATCCGCGAGAACCCGGCCCTGATCGGCCAGACGGTCACGGTCACTGCTCCGGTCTCGGACGAGGCGGACCTCTATTACAAGGGCGAGGTGACCCGCGAGACGCCGGCCGACCAGCGCAAGGTCTCCGACCAGCAGATGGCCTGGCTGGACGGGCTGAAGCGTGACGGGGCGGTCTCGACGACGTTCAACACCCTGCTGTTCACCAACGGCGATTCGACCGAGCCGGAACTGGCCGGCGTCCTCGGCGCGGTGGTCGGCTCGGCCCTGATGCTGCTGGTCACTGCCGCCCTCGCCATTCCGCTGGGCGTCGGGGCGGCGGTCTATCTCGAGGAATTCTCCAAGAAGGGCCGGATCACCGACCTGATCGAGGTGAACATCAACAATCTCGCGGCCGTCCCGTCGATCGTCTACGGCCTTCTGGGCGTGGCCCTGTTCATCAACTGGGCGCATCTGCCCCGCTCCTCGCCCCTGGTGGGCGGGCTGGTGCTGGCCCTGATGGCCCTGCCGACCATCATCATCGCCACCCGCTCGGCGCTGAAGGCCGTGCCGCCGTCCATCCGCGAGGCGGCCCTGGCCATGGGTGCCAGCCGGACCCAGACGGTGTTCCACCACGTCCTGCCCCTGGCCATGCCGGGCGTGCTGACCGGCACCATCATCTCCATGGCCCATGCCCTGGGCGAGACCGCACCCCTGCTTCTGATCGGCATGGTCAGCTTTGTCCCCGGCATCCCGCATTCGGTGACGGCCCCGACGGGGGCGCTGCCCTCGCTGGTCTACATCTGGGAGAACGCCTCCGAGCGCGCCTTCCACGAACGGACGGCCGCGGCCATCCTGGTTCTCCTCGCCTTCATGATCGTCATGAACGCCGCCGCGATCCTGTTGCGCCGGCGGTTCGAACGCCGGTGGTAAGCTAATGAAATTCCCTTTCTTTCGTGCCCCGGACGGCCGCGAGGGCGGTCCCGCCGACCCGACCGACGTGCCCATGATGGGCGGCCAGGTCCTGCCCGCCGCCGGGACGCATCCTGATGCGTCCGTCAGCGAGTCCATGCCGGCTGCGCAGGCCGAACCTGCGGGAGCGATGGCCGGCCGCATCCCGTCGGTGACCTCGCCCTCCGGGCCCGCCGGTCCGACCAAGATCGCGGCCCGCGACGTCTCGGTCTTCTATGGCGACAAGCAGGCCCTGTTCGACGTCAGCCTGGATATCCCGGACAAGACCGTCACCGCCTTCATCGGGCCGTCGGGCTGCGGGAAGTCGACCTTCCTGCGCTGCATGAACCGGATGAACGACACCATCCAGGGGGCCCGGGTCACGGGCCAGATCCTGATGGACGATCAGGACGTCAACGCCCGGACGGTCGATCCGGTCCTGCTGCGCGCCCAGGTCGGCATGGTGTTCCAGAAGCCGAACCCCTTTCCCAAGACGATCTACGAGAACGTCGCCTACGGGCCGCGCATCCATGGCCTGACCGAGTCCAAGGCCGAGATGGACGCCATCGTCGAAAGCTCGCTGAAGAAGGCCGGGCTGTGGGACGAGGTCGCCGATCGCCTGCATTCGGCCGGCACGGGGTTGTCCGGCGGACAGCAGCAGCGTCTGGTCATCGCCCGCGCCATCGCCGTGCGGCCCGAAGTCATCCTGATGGACGAGCCCTGTTCGGCGCTGGATCCGATCGCGACGGCCAAGATCGAGGAACTGATCGACGAGCTGCGCGAGCAGTACTGCATCGTCATCGTCACCCATTCGATGGCCCAGGCCGCGCGGGTGTCGCAACGCACGGCCTTCTTCCACCTCGGCCGGCTGGTCGAGCACGGCAACACCGAGGAAATCTTCACGAATCCCCGTGAACGGCGCACGCTCGACTACATCACGGGACGCTTCGGGTGAACCAGCACACGGTCAAGGCCTACGGCGACGAGCTGAACCAGCTGACGGCTGAGGTCGCGCGCATGGGAGGCCTGGCGGAAGCCCAGGTGGCGGACGCGGTCGAATCCGTGGCCCGGCGCGACATCGCCCTGGCCCGCGCGGTCGTCGAGCGCGACGTCAAGCTGGACGCGATGCATCGCGACATCGAGAAGAAGGCCATCCGCCTGATCGCCCTGCGCCAGCCGGTCGCCTCGGACCTGCGCAAGACCCTGTCGGCGATGAAGCTGGCGACCGATCTGGAACGCACCGGCGACCTGGCCAAGAACATCGCCAAGCGGGCCCTCAGCCTGGCCGAGACCGAGCCGATGCAGCCCCTGACCCGCTCCATCGAGCGCATGGGCAAGCTGGTGTCGATGCGGCTGCGCGACGTGCTGGACGCCTATACGGCCTCGGAGATCGACCGCGCCATGGCCGTCTGGGCCTCGGACGACGAGGTCGACGAGCACTACAATGCCCTGTTCCGCGAACTGCTGACCTACATGATGGGCGACCCGCGCACGATCAGCGCCTGCACCCATCTGCTGTTCATGGCCAAGAACCTGGAACGGATCGGCGACCACGCGACCAACATTGCCGAGGTCATCCACTACGAGATCACCGGCGACGAGATGACCGGTGAACGACCCCGCTGGACGCCGTCGCCCGGCGACTGGGACGCCGACACCAGTCATCTGACGACCCCGCCCCCAACCGCCTGACGCCTGAGCCGACGGAGACCGACATGCAGCCCTATATCCTGGTGATGGAAGACGAGGACGCCCTGGCGACCCTGCTCCAGTACAACCTCGAAAAGGAAGGCTACGACGTCGTCGTCGCCGCCGATGGCGAGGAGGGTCTGGTCCAGATCGACGAGCGTCAGCCGGATCTGGTCCTGCTGGACTGGATGCTGCCCAAGGTGTCGGGCATCGAGGTCTGCCGTCGTCTTCGGGGTCGCCCCGAGACGCGCAACCTGCCGGTCATCATGCTGACCGCGCGGGGGGAGGAGAGCGACCGCGTGCGCGGCCTTGACACCGGTGCCGACGACTATCTGACCAAGCCCTTCTCGATGACCGAGCTGATCGCCCGCATCCGCGCCGTGCTGCGTCGCATCCGGCCGGGCCTCGCCGATGACCGCGTCGGGCACGGCGACATCGTCATCGACCGCGTTGCGCACCGCGTGCGGCGCTCGGGCAAGGAGGTCCATCTGGGCCCGACCGAGTTCCGCCTGCTGGACCATTTCATGCGCCACCCGGGCCGCGTGTTCAGCCGCGAGCAGCTGCTGGACGCCGTCTGGGGCAGTGACGTCTATGTCGAGGCCCGGACCGTCGACGTCCACGTCGGCCGCCTGCGCAAGGCCCTGAACGTCGAGGAGAGCGCCAATCCGATCCGGACGGTCCGTTCGGCCGGCTATTCCCTGGATCTGGACGGCTGACGTCAGTCCGTCGCTTGCCGGGTGACCGGCGGCGACGCAGTCGAAGGGCCGAGGGCCAGGACGCCGTCATAGGCTCCGTCTCCATAGCCGCCGAGGACCAGACCGCGCGCTTCGGCGTCATAGCGGGCTGGCACCGGATGGACGCCGCAATCCGACGTACAGTTCCAGGCGTCGCCGCCCTGTTGGGCGACATACAGCGTTACCGTCTCGTCGGCCGGCAGGTGCGCGGCCGCCGGCAGGCCGAGGCCGGGAAAGTTGGCATTTTCTTTCTTGCCGGCGTGGATGTTGCCGACCAGGGCGAACACGCGGGCCTGCGGCCGGTCGATGGCGGCGCGGCTCAATAGATACCCCATGTCGAGCTCGTAATAGGACTGGGGGAACTCCCGTGGCCGCTGCGAGCCCGGTTGGAAGGCCACGATGGCGACGTCGCGTCTTTCGACCCTGAGCCGACGCACGACCTGCATCATGTCCAGCATCGCCCGGCTGGTGCGGCCGTCGTCGATCCGCGGATTCATGAACCACGTGCCGTCGAGCGCCGCCCGGGCCTCCGTCTCGCTGTCTGCAGCCAGAAAGGCGTCCAGTTGGGGTTGCATCGGCTGCGGCAGTTCCAGGGCCACTGTCACCGGCCCTCGGGCGGCCGCCTCGCAGACGATCCGGGCGAAGGCTGCTGGGGTTTCAGCTGTCCCATGCGTCTCGCCCACGACGACGATTCGCGGGTTGCGATCGAGCAGGTCTGAAACGCCGGGCGGCGCGGCGCAGACGGTCTGGGCCAGTGCGAGCGCCAACAGCGAACCGAACATTTCATCCCTCAGGTTGGATGGGGTGGCCGCTGCCGGTCACCCCATCCCGCCAAAGTTGAGTGGACAAAGCGGCGTTTAGTGGGCCTCGGCCGCCGCCGCCGCGACGTCCGCCGGTTCGAGCTTGTAGACCGTCGCGCAATACTCGCACGTCACGTGGATCTTCCCGTCCGGCTCGACCATGTCGGCGCGCTCGGCCTCCGAGAAGGAGCCCAGAACCGACTGGATGCGGTCGGGCGAGCAGCGGCAGATGGCCTTCAGCGCGCGGGAATCCTCCAGCCGCACACCGTCCTCGTGGAACAGGCGGAACAGCAGGGTCTCGGGCGTGATCGTCGGATCGATCAGCTCATCGTCGCCCAAGGTCTGGAACAGGGCGCGAGTGCGGTCCCAGACCTCCTCTGTCGAGCCGCGCGCATCGTCGGCGGCGATCAGCTGGATCAGGGCCCCGCCCGCGCGCCAGGCCGTGCCGGTCTCGGTCGTGACCGAGCCGACCGCCAGATGCACCTTGGTCGGTACCTGCTCGGACTGGACGAAGTAATGCTCTGCCGCCAGCGACAGGCTTTCGCCCTCGATCGGCGTGATGCCCTGGGTCCGTTCGAAGTCCGGGCCGCGGTCCAGGGTCATGACGAACACGCCCTGACCCAGCAGCGCCTTGGCCCCGGGCCGGACGAAGCCCTTGGACGCTTCCTCGACCTCGGCCTCGTCGAACCGGCAGTAGCCGCGCAGGTGCCCGTCGGTGTCGTAGTCGGCGACGACGTAGCGAACCGGCCCGTCCCCCTGGGCCTGGACGATCAGACGCCCCTCGAACTTCAGCGCCGACCCGACGAGGGCCGCGAGGGCGCAGGCCTCGCCCAGCAGGGCGGCGACCGGCTCGGGGTAGGCGTGGGCGGACAGGATAGTGTCGATGGCTTCGCCCAGACGCACCAGGCGACCGCGTACCGGCCAGCCCTCGATCTGGAAGGCGGCGGCCAGGTCGTCGGCGGGATGATCGCCGAGGGCGGGGGTGAACGCGGCGGCAGGCTCGTGATCGGTCACGGCAGGGTCCTTGGGCAGGCGAAATGTCGAGAAGGGGGCAAGATAGGAAACCGGGAGCCGCTTGGTAAGGGTGGGGCAGGGCGTGCTATCCCTCGGAACCGCCTCGAAGCCCGCCTCGTTTTCGATCCAGACGTCCTGCGAAAGTCCACCATGCCGACCAGACCGATCCTGAAGCCGCTCGATCAGCAAGCCATCGTCATCACGGGAGCCACCTCGGGCATCGGCCTGTCTACCGCCCGGCGCGCGGCGGCGGCGGGGGCCTGCGTCTTTCTGATCGCGAGAGGCGAGCAGGACCTGAAGGCCCTGGTCGAGGAGTTGCAGCGGGAGGGCGCGCGCGTGGCCTATGCGGTGGCCGACGTGGCCGACCACGACGCGCTGGCCCTGGCCGCCGACAAATGCCGTCGCCTGTTCGGCGGCTTCGATACCTGGGTCAACAATGCGGGCGTCTCGGTCCACGGGCCGATCCGCGAGACAACGCTGGAAGACCAGCATCGGGTGTTCGAGACCAACTACTGGGGCGTGGTGAATGGGTCGCTGGTGGCGGCAGAGCATCTGCGGGCCCAGCCCGGGGGCGGCACCATCATCAATGTCGGATCGGTGCTCGGCGATTCGCCCATCCCCGTTCAAGGCGTCTATTCGGCCTCGAAACACGCGGTGAAGGGCTTCACGAACGCCTTTCGGATGGAGCTGATGCGGGAGGGGGCACCGGTCGCGGTCAGCCTGATCAAGCCGTCCGCCATCGATACGCCCTACAACCGGCATGCGCGCAATCTGACGGGTGAGCCGTTCCGCAATCCCCAGCCCGTCTATGCGACCCATGTGGTGGCCGATACGATCCTGTGGTGCGCCACCCACGCGATCCGCGAGATCACGGTCGGGGGCGGCGGGCGCCTGATCGCCGGTTTCTACGCCCTGCTGCCAGGCTTGGCGGAACCACTTTTCGCCAAGTTCGCTCCTAGCCTCATGCGGGACAGGCGTTCCGCCTATCAGCCGTATGACGACGGGCTCTACGAGCCCTCCGACGACGGCCTCGACGAAGAGGTTCATTATCCCATGGTTCGACAGTTCAGCGCTCTGGCCGAAGCCCGCAAACATCCCGGCATCACGGCGGGCTCGCTCGCCGTTGTCGCTGCGGCGGCTCTGGCGACCTATCTGCTGACGCAACGGACGGGCCCCACGCGCTATGATGCGCTGCGCAGCCGTCTCGACCCGCGCGGCTGGCTCGACGCCGAAGCCCTGCGTCACCGGTTCGACGACATCTCGCGCGGCCTGACGGAACGCGCCGGGGAGTTTGGCGAGACTGTCAGCGATCTGGGCGACGACGCGCGCCATCAGGCGAAGAAGGCGCTCAAGCGTGGTCAGCGGGCCATGTCGGACAAGCAGCGTCGCAAATACGCCCGCGAAGCCCGGCGCTACGCCGAGCAGACAGGCCGTTCCGCGCGCCGCTACGCTGACGATGCCGGTCGCTATGCCAAGGATCACGCCCGTGAGGGTGGGGCCCTCATTGCCCTCGCGACCATCGCGGCGGCCATCGGCGCGGCGGCTCTGGAAAGCCAGCGTCCCGACAGCCGTGTGCGCAGAATTACGGGTCTCTGACACCAGACAAAAGCCGTTGCGACCGGGCCGAAGGTCGGCGAAAGGGGGGGCATGACCGCTCTCCCGACGCTGATCTTCGATTTCGATTCCACCCTGGTGCGGATCGAGACGCTGGAAGCCCTGGCTGACATCGCGCTGGCCGGCGTCGAGGGCGCGGATGCGATCCGCGCCCAGATCGCGAGTTTGACCGACCGCGCCATGGCCGGCGAGATGGATTTCGGCGCAGCACTGAAGGCCCGGCTGGCCCTGCTGCCCCTGACGCGCGCGCACGTCGAACTGCTGGCGGACCGTATCCTGGAGGAGGGCACGCCTTCGGTGCGGCGGAACCTCCGCTTCTTCAATGAAAACGCGGATCGGCTGGTGATCCTGTCGGGCGGGTTCCGAGAAGTCATCGCCCCGATCGCGGAGCGCCTGGGCGTGGCCCCCGACCGGGTCCTCTGCAACGACCTGACCTATGACGCGGACGGGCGGGTGACCGGCGTCGATGAGACCAACCCCCTGGCCCGCGAGAACGGCAAGCCGATAGTCATTCGGGGGCTGGGTCTGACTGGTCCTGTCGTCATGATCGGCGACGGCTGGAATGATGCGGAGGTCAAGCTGGCGGGGGCCGCGGACCGGTTCTACGCCTTCACCGAGATCGCCCGACGCGACAAGGTCGTGGCCGTGGCGGACGGGGAAGCCACCTCGATCGACGAGCTGCTGCACGCCGAGGGTCTGGCCGGACGCTGGTCCTATCCCCGCAACCGCATCCGGATGCTGCTGCTGGAAAACATCCACCCTGCGGCCGTCGAACGGCTGGAGGAGGCGGGCTACTCCGTGGAGACCCGCAAGGGCGCGCTGGACGAGGACGACCTGATCGCGGCGATCAAGGGCGTCCATGTCCTCGGCATCCGCTCCAAGACCAATGTTAGTGAGAGGGTCTTGGCCGAAGCGGACCGCCTGATGGCCATTGCCGCCTTCTGTATCGGCACCAACCAGATCGATCTGGAAGCGGCCGCAGGGCGGGGCGTCGCGGTCTTCAACGCGCCCTATTCGAACACCCGCAGCGTGGTCGAACTGGCCATCGGTCTGACCATCACCCTGATGCGCGACGTGGCCGACAAATCGGCCGCCATGCACCAGGGCGTCTGGAACAAGTCGGCCGACGGCTCGCGCGAGCTCCGCGGCAAGACCCTGGGCATCGTCGGCTACGGGGCGATCGGATCCCAGCTGTCGGTGCTGGCCGAGGCGCTGGGCATGCGGGTCATCTTCCACGATCTGTCCGAGCGACTGGCGCTGGGCAACGCCCGCCGGATGCGAAACCTCGAGGCACTCCTGGCCGAGGCCGACGTGGTGTCGATGCATGTCGACGGACGCAAGGAAAACACCAACCTGATCGGTGCCGCCCAGTTCCAGGCGATGCGTCCGGGCACCCTGTTCCTGAACCTGTCGCGCGGCCATGTCGTCGACATCGGGGCCCTGTCGCAGGCGATCGGATCGGGTCGGGTCGGTGGCGCGGCGCTGGACGTCTTCCCCGAGGAACCGCGAACCAACGCCGACCCGTTCGACAGTCCCCTCCGCGGCCTGAAGAATGTCATCCTGACGCCCCACATCGGCGGCTCGACCGAGGAGGCCCAAGAGGCCATCGCCGAGTTCGCCGCCGAACGTCTGCTGGGCTATCTGAACCGGGGCGACACCACCTTTTGTGTGAACCTGCCGAACGTGCAGCTCAGCGACGTGTCGGGCGGGCACCGGATCCTGCACATTCACAGAAACCAGCCGGGCGTCATGGCCGAGCTGAACCGCGAACTCTCTGCGGCCGGCCTGAACATCCTCGGCCAGCACCTGAAGACCGACGAGCGGACCGGCTACGTCATCACCGATGTCGACCGCGACTACGATCCGCAGGCGCTGCGTGTGCTCAAAAGTGTTGCCGGAACGCTTCGTTTCCGTCTGCTGCACTGAAAGCTGACGCAACGGCATCTTGCGTCGGCGCAAAAGCGGATCACACTGGCCTTCAACGGTCGCGACCAGCCGACCGATGGGAGGATACAATGTCAGGACTTCTTCGCGGTGCAGCTCTGGCTGCGCTGACGCTCGCCGCATCCGTCACCGTGGCCGGTGCCGCTTCGGCGCAATCTTACAACCGTCTGGTCGTGTTCGGCGACAGCCTGAGCGACAACGGCAACCTGTACCGCGCCAGCGGCAACACCCAGCCGACCTCGCCGCCCTATTTCCAGGGGCGCTTCTCGAACGGTCCGGTCTTCACGGAACTGCTGGGCTTCACGGCCGGCGTTTCGGCCGCCGGCGCGCCGGTGACGGGCAGCATCAACTACGCCTACGGCGGCTCGCGCACGGACAACGTCGTCGCCTTCCCGCCGGGCATGCGTCAGCAACTGACGACCTACACCACCGCGGGCGGCGTGTTCGGATCGCGTGACCTGGTCAGCGTCCTGGGTGGCGCGAACAACATCTTCCAGGCCTTCCCGGGTGCCGCCGGCAACCCTCTGACGGCCCAGACGGTGATCAGCGGCGTCGCCACTGCGGCGGCCGCCGACATCAACTTCATCGTCAACTCCGTGGCGGGTGCCGGGGCCGGGACGGTCCTGGTGACCAATCTGCCGCGCCTGGGTCTGACGCCGCAGTTCTCGGCGACATCCATCGGGGCCACGGGCTCGTCGCTGGCCGACTTTGCCGGCAGTACATTTAACAGTGCCCTTGCGAACGGTCTGAACACTCTCGCGCCGACCCGGCCGAACACCAACATCATTTTGTTCGATATCGCCAAGGTCAGCGACACGCTCGCGTCTGACCCCGCCCGGTTCGGCCTGACCAACGTGACGGCTCCGTGCCTGAGCGGCGTGACCGTGTGCGCCACGCCCGACACCTATCTGTACTGGGACGGCGTGCACCCGACGGCGGCCGGTCACCGACTGTTCGCGGCCCTGGCCAACGACTACCTGTACTATGGCGACCTGGGTGCCAGCAGCACCCTGCAGGGCGAGACCGCCTTCCGCCATCACGAAGACACCCTGTCGACGGCGACCGACAGCCTGTCGGGTCGCGGCCCCTGGGTGGCCGGCACCAGCATTTCGGTGACCGGCGGCTATGACCAGTCCGAAACCGATGCCCGCGGCAGTGTCGCCTCTGCCACGGCAGACGGCGCGGTCGTCCGCGGTGCTCTGGAAGCCGGGACCGAGACGATGCGCTTCGGCCTGGCCGGAACCTATCGCGAGGGCAATGTCGAATCGGGTCGCAACCGCTTCGACCTCCAGTCGATCGGCCTGGATGTCTATGCCGGCTATCGCTCGGGCTCGCTGTTCGTGAATGCCGCCGCCGGCGTCGCCAGCGATGACTACAACGACATCGAGCGCGTCTCCTCGCTGTCTCCGATCGTGATGACGGCCACCACCCGCGGCCAGAGCACGGGCGCGCGTCTCCAGGGCGGCGTCTGGCTGGACCTGGGCGGCATCGCCATCTCGCCCCGCGCGGCGGTCAGCTATGTCACCGCCAATGTCGACGGCTACACCGAACAGGGCGTCGCCGCGTCCTATCGCTATGAGGATCGCTCGGTCAACGCCGTCACGGCCGAGGCCTCGGTGCGGGCCGAGGGCCAGATGGGCGGCTTCGGCGTATTCGTCGAGGGCGGCTATCGCGACAACGTCGACGACACCACCAACGACGTCCGGGTCGGCATCGCCAACAACCCGGCCCGTACGCTGGCCCGCAGCTTCGATGATCCGTTCGGCGGCCAGATCCTGGCCTCGGCCGGCGTGTCGGGCGACCTGGGCCCGGTGAAGGTCGAACTGTCCTATCGCGGCCGCTTCGGCGATCACGCCGACAGCAACATGGGCGGCATCACCTTCACCCTGCCGCTCTAGCCGGACCGGTTTCCCCTCTCCGCCGACGATTGGCGGGGAGGGGAACTCGACTAACGGAACGTTTTGGTGCATTAGCGCCCACCTGTTACGGCTCGCGCTTTCGCCCGGCGCGAGCCTTTATTCGTATTCACCGGGCGCGAGAGGCCGCATGGCTAAGGAAGAACTGCTCGAGTTTCCCGGCGTGGTGTCAGAACTGCTGCCCAATGCGACGTTCCGCGTTCTGCTCGAGGGGAACGACCACGAGATCATCGCCCATACGGCGGGCAAGATGCGCAAGAACCGCATCCGCGTTCTGGCCGGCGACAAGGTGCTGGTCGAGATGACGCCCTATGACCTGACCAAGGGCCGTATCACCTATCGCTTCAAGTAAGGTTGGGTGAGCGCCCGACCTGAACTGGTGCTGGCTTCGGCCAGCCCGCGCCGCAGCGAACTGCTGGCGCTGGTCGGGATCACCCCCGACCGCATCGACCCCGCCGACATCGACGAGACGCCGCTGAAGGACGAGACGCCCGCGCGGCTCGCGGTGCGGCTGGCACGCACCAAGGCGCAGACCGTGGCCGAGCGCGCGCCGGGGGCCGTGGTGCTGGCGGCGGACACGGTGGTCGCCGTGGGGCGTCGCCTGCTGGAGAAACCCGCCGATGGTGCCGAGGCCGCACGGTTTCTGAGGCTGCTGTCGGGTCGCAACCACCGCGTCTTCACGGGCGTGGCCGTGGCCTGCGGCGACCAGGTCACCCATCGCTGCATCGACACGCGTGTGGCCTTCAAGCGGCTGTCGGAGGCGGAAATCTCGGCCTACGTCGCCGGGGGCGACTGGCGGGGCAAGGCCGGCGGCTACGGAATCCAGGGCCCGGCGGCGGCCTTCGTGCTCAAAATCATCGGCAGCCACCCCGCCGTGATGGGCCTGCCCCTGCCCGAGACCGTTAATCTTCTGGCCGGAGCCGGCTGGACCCGATGAGCGAGGTCGAGGCCTTTCTGGACGACACGCCCGGCGAGCTCCGGGGCATCGTCGTACGGGATGGACTGTACGAACGCCTGATCGTCCAGCGGGAGAGCGATTCGCCCGCGCATCGCCTTGGGGCCGTCTCCATCGGTCGGATCGCACGCGTGGAGGGGGCCTTCCGGGCGGCCTTCGTCGATCTGGGCTGCGCCGGCCCCATGGGGTTCCTTCCCCTGTCGAAAGGGCAGAGCCTCCTCGAAGGGACGGCGGTCGAGGTCGAGGTCGCGGCCGAACCGCGCGAGGCCAAGGGGCCGACACTGCGCCTGCGCGGGATGGGGCAGGGGGCTCCACGGCTTCTGTCGGCCGGCCCGTCGGTTCTCGAGGAACTGGCGAGGTTCGCACCGGACGCCGTGCCCGTCACGGGCAGCGATGCGATTCGCGCCAGCCTGGAGGCCGAGGAAGAGGCGATGACCATCGCCCACCTGTTTCCCCGCTTTGCTCTCGACCTTGCCATCCAGCGGACGCGCGCCCTGATCGCGGTCGATCTCGACTATGCCCATCTGCCGGGTCGCGACGCCCGCAAGGGACGCGACGGAGCGAATCGGGAGGGTCTGGTCCAGGCGGCCCGATTGCTGCGGTTGAAGGGATGGGGCGGCCTCGTGGCCATCGACCTTGTCGGGACCACGCTCGACCCCAAGGTCGTGTCCGAGATGACGAGATCGGCCTTTGGCCCGGCGGCGACGGTGGGGCCGATCAGCCGCTTCGGCCTTCTGCAGCTGGCCCTGCCATGGCGGACGCGACCGGTTGACGACCTTCTGCTGGAGGCGGACGGCACCCGCAGCCGGATGACCCGGGCCATCGACCTGACGCGGCGCCTGCGCCTGGCGCTGGCGTCCGATACCGCGAGCCCGCGTCTGACGGTGCGATGCGCGCCCCAGGACGCGGAAAATGCCGCTCCTCTCGTCACGCGACTGGGCCCGCGCGCCGCGGTCGTGGCCGATGCGCACATCGCGCCCGGCCACCCGGTCTTTGAACAGGGATGAACGCCATGTCCGTCTGCCCGATCTGTCGCAAGAACCCGACCGTCGCGGCCTACAGGCCGTTCTGTTCCCGGCGTTGTGCCGACCTGGATCTGCAGCGCTGGCTGGTCGGTGCCTATGTCCTGCCGGACACCGATGAGGGGGTCCCGGACGCTGATCCGGAAAACGACGACTGATCCCGTCTGGACACCCTCATTCGGCTCGCCTATAGACCCCGCTCTCGCATTTTGATGCGTGCGCCTGGGTAGCTCAGTTGGTAGAGCAGCGGATTGAAAATCCGCGTGTCGGTGGTTCGAATCCGCCCCCAGGCACCACCACCTCCCCCTCACGGATTGCGACGGCTTTGGCCGTTCCGGGGTTGGTTAATCTAACGATGAAATGCAGCAGTGGTGCGACATTGCGGGGATTTACACTCCGGGCTCGCCCCAAGGGTGAAAAGCACCCCTGCGCCCTTGACGCTCCGTTAGCTGTTCGCCAAAGGACTTGAACCGCTTTCTTGCGTGAGCGGCCGAAAAACCGGCGGATCAATGTCCAACGGTGTTCGACCAACCCGCCGATGGGGCCATCCGGCAACCTGACGCGACAGAAGGCGTTCCGACGTCAGGCCAATTCCGGCCTCCGGCGGGACAAAACCGATTTCATCAGGGGCCGCAGCGTGCTGACGCGTTGTGGTTCCAGGGTTCCACGAGTCAGACCAAAAAGCAGGAACTGGCGACACATGCAAAAGACCAACATTCTTCTCGCTCTGGCCGGCGCTGCCGTGCTCATGGCGGGCTCGCCGGCACTGGCCCAGGCCCCGGCGGCAACGCCTCCTGCGGCCGAAGCGGCCGCGACCGCCCCCGCTGCGACCACCCCGGCCGCCGCGACTCCTGCTGAAGAGGCTCCGGCTGAAGAAGCAACCGGCGGCCACAGCGGCCCGATCACCCCGGTTTCCATGTTCAACGACGCGACCCTGGTCGTGAAGGTTGTCATGATCGGCCTGCTGCTCGCCTCCATCTTCTCGTGGGCCCTGCTGTTCATCAAGCTGCTCGAGTACGGCGGCCTGAACCGCAAGACCGACCGGTTCTTGGAAGAGTTCCGGGCCACCCGCACCATCGCCGACATGCGCCGCGTGGCCACGTCCGATGAATACGACGGCAACCCGCTGGCCGACATGGCCGCCGCCGCTACCGAAGAAGTCGAACTGTCCCGTCAGGCCGGCCTCTCGGTCACCGGCGATCACCGCGACTCGGCCCTGTTCCGCGCCCAGTCGGCCGTCGCCGCCGTCCAGGCCGGTCTGGCCGCCCGTCTGTCGGGTGGACAGCAGTTCCTGGCCTCGGTTGGTTCGACCGGCCCGTTCGTGGGTCTGTTCGGTACCGTGTACGGGATCATGAACTCCTTCATCGGGATCGTTGAGTCCAACACGACCAACCTGGCCGCCGTGGCGCCGGGTATCGCCGAAGCCCTGCTGGCCACCGGTATCGGCCTCTTCGCCGCTATCCCGGCCGTGGTGTTCTACAACTACTTCAACACCCGCATCTCCGCCTACGGCACCCGCTCGGACGGCTTCGCCGCTGAACTGCTGAACGGTATCTCCCGCCAGCTCGACAAGGGAGCGTAAGCAAGATGGCCGCCAAACTTGGAGGTTCGGGCGGCGGTAAGTATCAGGTCGAGCAGACCGCTGACATCAACGTCACTCCGTTCGTTGATATCATGCTCGTCCTGCTCATCATCTTCATGGTCGCCTCTTCGGTGGCGACCGTGTCGGTGGTGGTGAAGCTTCCCGTCGCGCTCGCGCCGCCCGCTGAAAATCCGCCGAAGCCGGTCTTCATCTCGATCAGGACCGACGGCCGCGTATTCATCGGCGATGGTGAAACGACTTTCGACACGCTCGGGGCCGAACTGACCAGCCAGATCGGCCGCCGGGATCCGACCAAGGAACGCATCTTCATTCGTGCGGACCAGCAGACGCGCTACGGTGACTTCATGCAGACCATGAATGCACTGCAGGACGCCGGCTTCTACAGCGTCGCCCTGGTCGGCGAAGACAAAGCACCGCAGTAGGAACGGGAAATCACATGACAGATACACCCGTCGAGTATCACCGCAGCCGTTATGACGCGCCCCGGACGAAGGCCTCGCCTTTGACTTGGTTCATTGTTCTCGGTGTCGTCTGCGTACTGTTTGCGGTTCTGTTCTACTTTCTGCAGAAGCAACGCTTCGAACTGAAGACGATGGATTACGTCGACGACGCGGTCGACGTCGAGATCATTGAGCCGATCCCGCCGCCGCCGCCGCCGCCGCCGCCGCCGCCTCCGCCGGACACCCCGCCGCCGCCCAAGCTGCAGGTCCGTCCGCCGGTGATCAACACCACGGCACCGCCGCCGCCGATCACCCTGCCGATCGAGCCGACGAAGAAGGAAGACCGCGTCGAATACACGGGCCCGCCCGTTATCGTCCCCGGTCCGCCGCCTCCGCCAGCCCCTCCGGCTCCGGTGCGTCCGCCGGTCATCACCAACCCGGTGTGGTCTCGCGCCGTGGCTCCGGAGTTCCCCGAGCGCGCACTGGAACGAGGCATTTCTGGCTCGGTTCAGATGAGCTGCACGGTCAATCCGAACGGAAGCGTGAGCAACTGCAGCGTGGTGTCGGAAAACCCGCCAGGTGCCGGCTTCGGCCGCGCGGTTCTGGCGTCGACCAGAAGCGCCCGACTGTCCCCGCGTTCCGTCGACGGCGTCGCCGTTGGTGGACGGGTGACCTGGACCGTCAGGTTCAACGTCCCCGACTAGGCTATCTGTTCAATCGTGAAACACCCCGGGAATCTCCCGGGGTGTTTTGCGTTTGGCCGACAGGACATGAAGTTCAATCCGTCCTTGATCGCCCCTCTTTGTCCCGCTAGAGAACGCCCCTCGCGTTGCCCGACAGGGTCGCTGCGCCGCCTTAGCTCAGTTGGTTAGAGCGCCGGTTTGTGGAACCGGAGGTCCTCAGTTCAAGCCTGAGAGGCGGTACCATCCCTTCGCCCCAGGGGCTCCGTCAGGCTGGTCCGCCGCCGATGGACATCCGGGCTTTTCCGGCCCCCGACACACGCGATCCCAGTTCTGCCAGACGTGAAATCGCGTCAGCCAGCCTGGCATCCGTTTCCGCGATCGTATCGATGACGCCCTGGCGAGCCCGATCCAGACGGTTCGGGTCGGGACGGACCTTGCGGGGCCGCTTGCCGGCCAGACCGAGGCCGTCGCGCCAATCCAGCCGCCAGGCGTCGATCGCCTCCGGCAGGGCTACGAGCCTTGCGGCCAGCCCGTCCTCGGCATTCGGCATGGCCCGCAGCAGGGGCAGGGCCGCCACGGCCGAGGACCGAGCGGCGATGAGGGTATCGAGGCGGATCTGCAGGGGATGAGGGGCGGTCACGCCCGCGGCGGGCTGGGCCTCTGCCGGAGCAGGCTCATCGGTGTCCATCGCCGCAAGAGACTGATCATGCGGCTCACGAAGGACTGGCGACGGCGGGGGATCGCTCTCCGGCTCCTGGGCGTCGGCGAAGCCGGGCGGGTCGGCCGGTGTCGCATCGCCCGCGTCCCGATCGGCCAGCCAGGCCCGGGCGGCCACGATGTGGGCGTCGAGATCGGTGAGGGCCTCGCGCGTGTGGGTCCAGAGGTCCTCCAGAGCCCGCCCGCGGCCGGCAGCCGCACGGCCTCGCTGGGCGATCTCGGCGGCGGTTTCCGAAGCCAGCGGGGCCGCCGCGGTCCAGGCGGCGCGAAAGGCCTTCAGCCGTCCGGCACGGTTGTCGAAGAGCCCGGCCAGACCCCGGGGCGGTTCGAGCCGGGTTGTGTCCAGTGCGTTCAGGCCGTCCTTCAGGCGCGCCAGCAGGGCCCGGCAGTCGTCGTATCCGCTGGACGAAAGCGCGAGGTGGGCGCGGGCGTTCAGCTCTGCGAGGGCCGCGCGGGGACCCTCGCCGAAGGCGGCGCAGGCGTCCGCGTCGTCCAGAATGGAGAACCGGATGGCGTCAACGCGTTCGGCATCGGGGACCGGCGCGCCGTTGCCCAGACCGACCAATCCCGTTGCCCCCATGTCATCCTCCGTCGTCCGGACCTCTCGCGGGTCCGGTACCGGCGATCACTATGGCGCAGAGTTCAGGGTTTGCGAAACGGTGTAGCTTGCCTCTGTCTTTGCCGCGACCTCGTCCAGGGTCACGCCCTCGGCCAGTTCGACCAGTTCCAGGCCCGCGCCGTCCGGCTTGACGTCGAAGACGGCCAGATCGGTGATGATGCGGCTGACCACGCCCGTGCCGGTCAGGGGCAGGGTGCAGGCCTTCAGCACCTTGGACTGGCCGTGCTTGTTGGCGTGGTCCATCACGACCACGACGCGCTTGACGCCGGCGACGAGGTCCATGGCCCCGCCCATGCCCTTCACCAGCTTGCCGGGGATCATCCAGTTGGCGATGTCGCCGTTCTCGGCCACTTCCATGGCCCCAAGGATGGACAGATTGATGTGGCCGCCCCGGATCATGGCGAAGCTGTCGGCCGAGCTGAAATAGGCGCTCTCGGGGATCTCGGTGATCGTCTGCTTGCCGGCATTGATCAGGTCGGCGTCGACCTCATTGTCATAGGGGAAGGGGCCCATCCCCAGCATGCCGTTCTCGGACTGCAGGGTGACCTCCATCCCGGCCGGGATGTAGTTGGCGACCAGGGTCGGAATGCCGATGCCCAGGTTCACATAGAAGCCGTCCTGCAGTTCCTGGGCGGCGCGTTCGGCGAGCTGTTCGCGGGTGCGGGGCATCAGAGTTCTCCGGTTGCGGGCAGGGGGCTGACGCCCCGGTCGGCGAAGACGCGCTTGGCGACGCGCAGGGCATTGGTGGCGGCGGGGAAGCCCGCGTAGAGGGCGACCTGCATCAGGGCCTCGACGATCTCGGCTGGGGTGACCCCGACCGACAGCGCCCCGTTGATGTGGCCCTTCAACTGGTCGACCGGGTGGCCGAGGGCGGCGAGGGCCCCGAGGGTGACCATCTGGCGGCTTTTCGGGTCCAGGCCCGGGCGGCTCATCATCTCGCCGTAGCCGAACTCCACCATCATGTCGGCGAAGTCGGGGGCGATCGGGGCCATGCCCTTGCGCAGGGCTCCTTCGAGGCCCGGATCCAGGGTCGCCATATAGGCGGCGCCGCGCCCGGCGCGTTCGGCGTCAGGCACCGGCGTGCTGGCGGACGGTCCGCTGCTCGATGCGCTTCTCGAAGGTGCCCTGGATGATGCGGTCGACGTAGATCCCGGGGGTGTGGATGTGGTCGGGGTCCAGCGAGCCCGTCGGCACGATCTCCTCGACCTCGACGACGCAGACCTTGCCGGCCGTGGCCATCATCGGGTTGAAGTTGCGGGCGGTCTTTCGGAACACGAGGTTGCCGCGTTCGTCGGCCTTCCAGGCCTTGACGATCGACAGGTCGGCGACGAGGCCGGTCTCCATGACGTAGTCGCGGCCGTCGAAGGTGCGGACGTCCTTGCCCTCGGCGACGAGGGTGCCGACGCCGGTGGCGGTGAAGAAGGCGGGGATGCCCGCGCCGCCCGCGCGGATGCGCTCGGCCAGGGTGCCTTGCGGGTTGAATTCCAGCTGCAGTTCGCCGGCCAGGTACTGGCGCTCGAACTCCTTGTTCTCGCCGACGTAGGACGAGATCATCTTGGCGATCTGGCGGGTCTCCAGAAGCTGGCCGAGGCCGAAGCCGTCCACGCCCGCATTGTTGGAGATGACCGTGAGGTCCTTCACGCCCGTGTCGCGCAGGGCGGCGATCAGGTTCTCGGGGATGCCACACAGGCCGAAGCCGCCGGACATGATCGTCATGCCGTCGAAGGTCAGGCCCTCCAGCGCGGTCCTGGCATCGGCGTAGATCTTGCGCATCGTTTCCCCTTTTTCACCGTCTGATGAATAACGCGGCGTGTCACGCTCCATACGGTGGGCGAGGCCGTTGGGCAAGCCAAGGGCCCGAACCCGGCGATCGCAAAAAACACCGTCCGACCCGTCCGACCCGTTCGCCCTCGAGGCCCCTGAACCGTCCGGATGAGCAGGAGGTGGGGGGAAATGTCGGCGGGCGCAAGTCGGCGCATTCAGCGGGCCCGACCCAATGTCACGGGATGGACCGGCGGTTTGCCGCGTTCGCGGTAACGGGCCCCCTTGAGCATGCCGAGCAAGGCCTCCCAGTGGATGCCGAACATCACCTTCCAGGTCAGCAGGGGATGGGTAAGCCAGGCTCTGAACAGGGCCGCGTCGGTCAGGGGACGGCGCGTTCCAGCGAAGGAAGCGGTCAGGATCGGGGTCTCGCCCCGGCGCACGGCGACGACCACCGAGACGGCGTCGTCCGGTGCATGGACGGTGAAGTCGTAGGTCAGGGCCATGTCCATGAAGGGGGACACGAAGAAGGTCTTGCCCGTGGTCTGGCGAACGACCGCGCGGCGTCCCCCCTCCACCGCTTCGCGGTCCCCCTCCCCCAAAGGGGGAGGATTAGGCACGGCGACGAGGTAGGAGTGCCGCTCGTTGAAGGTGTTGGTCACCTCGTAGAGCAGGGCGGCCAGGGTGCCGTCCGGGCGGTGGCAGAAATAGACCGCCAGCGGGTTGAAGCCGTAGCCCAGGATGCGGGGCATGCAGAGCAGCCGGATCGGGCCGCCCGCGACGTCGATGCCGGCGGCCGACAGGTGGTGCTCGACCTGGATTCGCAGGGGCGTGTCGCTGCGGTCGCCATGGTCCCGGGCGCGCCAGGTCATCAGGCCGAAAGCCCCGTTGCGGAGCCAGCGCAGGGGGCGGATGGCATCCTCGGCCGTGTCGAGGTCCAGCAGCAGCATGTAGAGGCGATAGCGCAGGGTATGCCGGATGCCGACGACGCGGTGATGCACGACCTCGCCGATGTAGAGGGCGTTCTGATCCTCCCCCGGGGAGCGCAGCGAAACGGGGGAGGGGGACCGCGGAGGCCGCTTGGCCGAGGGGGTGGAGGGGGCGACCCCGGACACTGTGCCTGCGTCCGCCCCCTCCACCACCCTTCGGGCGGTCCCCCTCCCCCGCGGAGGGGCGGGGGAGGATTGTTGGGTCGCGCTCAAGCCGCCTCGGACAGGGTGGCGGTTGCGCCCAGCACGATCCGCCCGCTTTCGTTGGCGACCGACCAGGGCCGACGCACGCCGCCCAGCTGTTCGGCGACGGCCAGCCCGGCCTGGAGCCCGTCCTCATGGAAGCCCGAGCCGAACCAGGCCCCGGCGAACCAGACGCCGCCCTCGCCCTGCAGGGACCACAGCTCGGCTTGCGCGCGCACGGCGGCGGTGTCGAAGACGGGGTGTTCGTAATCCCATTCCCCGAGCACCAGGGCCGGATCAGGATCCCTGGCCGGGTTCAGGCTGACGAACAGGGGCGGGCCGGACAGGGACTGGAGCTCGTTCATCCAGTAGGTCACGCCGCCTTCGCCCGCGCGGTCGGAATAGCCCTTGTGGGTCCAGGCGGCCCACGCCTTGCGCCGCTTCGGCATCAGGGACGTGTCGCGGTGCAGGATGGCGCGGTTGGGCCGGTAGCGGATCGCGCCGAGCAGGCGGCGCTCGTCCGGCGTCGGCTGGTCCAGCAGGCGCAGCGCCTGATCCGAATGGGTGGCGAGGACGACATCGTCGAAGCGTTCGACGCGGCTGTCCGCGAAACGGACCGAGGCGCCGATCGAATCACGGGAGACCCCGACGACGCCGGCGTTCAGCACTGTCTCTCCGGCGAAGTCGGCCTGCAGGCGGCGGACATATTCCCGGCTGCCGCCGTCCACGGTGCGCCATGTCGGCTTCAGGTCATAGGTCAGCAGGTTGTGGTTCATGTAGAACCGCACGAAGGAGGCGGCGGGATAGCCCGTCATCTGATCCAGGGTCGAGGACCAGATCGCGGCGGCCTGGGGCAGCAGGTGGGCATCGCGGAACAGCCGGCCATAGCCCTTGCGCGCCAGATAGGCGTCGAGCGTCTCGCCCGTCCGCTCCATCTCGGGGAGATCCTTAGGCGCCTGTTTCTGGAAGCGCAGCAGGTCGCCGATCATGCCCCAGAATTTCGGGCTGGCGTAGTTGCGCTTCTGGGCGAACAGGGCGGCGATGCCGTGGCTCGAGTATTCGAAGGCCCCGTCGTCCATGCTCACGGCGAAGGACATGTGGGCGGCCTTGGTCGGCACGGACAGGTGCTCGAACATCGCCTTCAGGTTGGGATAGTTGTCCTCGTTGTAGACGATGAAGCCGGTGTCCACCGCGACGGGGGACGAGGGGCTGGGCGCCTCCACCGTATTGGAGTGGCCGCCGACGCGGTCGTCCGCCTCGAACAGGGTCACGTCGTGCGACCGCGACATCAGCCAGGCGCAGGACAGGCCGGCGATGCCCGATCCGACCACGGCGATGCGCTTTCTGGCGGCGGGGCGATCGGTCGAGGCGACGAGATGGGCGCTCATGGGGTCTCCGGACAGCATGTAGGGTGTTGGCCCGGAGCTACGGCGGGCGAGCCGGCGTGGATGAGATCATCCGTCGCGCCCGACCTTGCGTAGTTGGGTGGTCTTCCGCAGCGGAGCCGTTACACCTTTGACAGGCGTAAGCGGCTCGGCCCGCCCACGCAATGTCAGGATCGCCGCATGAACATCACCAACGTCGCCATTCGCCAGCTTCAGGATGCGCCCTTTCCCGACTTCATCACCCGCCCGGCGATCGCCAGCCTGGTGACCGAGGCGAGGAAGAAGCTGGACCGCGACGGCCCGCACGATTCGGCCGAATTCGCTCGCCAGATGGCGGTACGCGCCATCGCCGAACACACCGATGCGGCCAACGACCAGCATTACGAACTGCCGCCCGAGTTCTTCAAAATCTGCCTGGGCGCGCGGCTGAAATACTCCTGCTGCCTGTACGGCGACGGGGCCGAGACCCTGAACCAGGCCGAGGAGAAAGCCCTGGCCGAAAGCTGCGCCCATGCGGAACTGGTCGACGGCCAGAGCGTGCTGGAGCTGGGCTGCGGCTGGGGTTCGCTGAGCCTGTGGATGGCGGAAAAGTATCCGAACAGCCGGATTACCGCGGTGTCGAACAGCCACGGCCAGCGCGGTCACATCGAGGAACAGGCGGCCCTGCGCGGCCTGACCAACCTGAATGTCATCACCTGCGACATGAACGACTTCCAGGCCCCGGCGGCCGGCACCTATGACCGGATCGTCTCGGTCGAGATGTTCGAGCACATGGCCAACTGGCGGGCCCTGCTGACGCGCGCGAAGGGCTGGCTGAAGCCCGAGGGGCGGATGTTCATCCACATCTTCACGCACCGGGACGCGCCCTACCGGTTCGATCACACCGACAACGGCGACTTCATCGCCCAGCATTTCTTCACCGGCGGCGTGATGCCCAGCCAGGACCTGATGCACCAGTTCCCCGACCTGTTCGCGGTCGAGCAGCAATGGACCTGGAACGGCGGGAACTATGCCCGCACGGCCGAGGACTGGCTGGCCAATATGGACGCGAACCCGGATCGGGTTCTGGAGTTGATGCAGGAGACCTATGGCCGCGAAAACGCGAAGCTGTGGGTTCGTCGCTGGCGCCGGTTCTATCTGGCGACGGCCGGCCTGTTCGGAAACGACGGCGGCAACACATGGGCCGTCACCCACTATCGCCTGAAACCCGCCTGAAGAGAGACTGACGCATGCTGAAATGGATCGTGGCCTATCTGTCGACCGGCGTGGCGATGGCGGTCGTGGACTTCGGATGGCTGACCACCATGACCGACCGGCTGTACAAGCCCGTCATCGGTCCGATCATGGCCCCCAAGCCGGACATGGTCGCGGCGGTGATCTTCTATCTGATCTATGTCGGCGGCATCGTCTTCCTGGCGGTCGCCCCGGCGCTGAAAGAGGGGGCCTGGACGCGCGCGGCGATCAACGGCGCGGCCCTGGGGTTCGTCGCCTATGCGACCTATGACCTGACCAACCAGGCCACGCTGCAGGTCTGGCAGTGGAAGCTGACGATCATCGACCTGTGCTGGGGCACCTTCCTGACCATGGCGTCGGCGACCCTGGGCTATCTGGCCACCAGCGCGCTGACCGGACGCGCCTGACAAGGCCCGCCCCCTGACCGCTCGTCCGATGCCGGTTGCCTTTTGGGCAACCGGTGATATGGCCGATGGTGGACAGGTTCCGGGAGGGAAACGATGCGCAAGTTGATGCTGCTGGGGCTTGCCGGTTTGTTGGCCGCGGGGACGACGTCGGCGGCCTCGGCCCAGAGCAAGAAACAGCAGGCACCGTCCGTCGACACATCGGCCCAGGCGACCTACGGCGACCATACGCTGAATGCCGGTTTCAACCCCGACCCGTATCGGGTGGACCTCACCTCGGGCGGGGCGGTTAACGCCGGTGACCTGGGCGGAAGCTGCACCGGGATGGTCGCCGTCGCTCCGGACGTTCAGCTGAATTATGGAAGCGGCAGCCTGCCGCTGACCTTTTCGGTGCGCAGCGATGCCGACACCACCCTGGTCATCAACGGGCCCGACGGACGCTGGAGTTGCGACGATGACTCGGGCGACGGCAGCAACCCCCAGGTGACCTATCAGCGTCCGCTCAGCGGGATCTACGACGTCTATGTCGGGGCCTACGGGGGCAACTCAGGCGCCGCACAGCTGTTGATCAGCGAGCTTGGACGGACGTCCGACAGCGGGGGTGTCTCATCCGGTCTGGTCGATGCCTCGGCACCGGCAAACTTCGGGGAGATCTCTCTGAGCGCCGGCTTCACAGGGGATCCGCGGCGCGTCCAGATCTATTCCGGCGGGGCCGTGGACGCTGCGCAGGTCGCCAGCGGGTGCGTCGGGATGGTGTCCCGGTCACCCGACTATCAGGTGACCTATGACGCCGGCAGCCTGCCTATGACCTTTGGGGTCACGGCATCCGGCGACACGACCATCATGATCAATGGTCCGGATGGCCGCTGGTACTGCGATGACGACTCCGGCGGCCAGGGCGACCCGGAATACACCTTCCGCAATCCACAGTCGGGCATCTATGACGTCTGGGTGGGGGCCTACGGCGGACGCAGCGTGTCCGGCGAGCTCTTCATCACCGAACTGGGGCGCTAGTCTACCCGGCCTAACCCGCGGGCCATTGCGGAGGGCCAGACGCCTCTGGTGACCCGCACGCCGGGGTCGTCGCGAGACTGGCCTGACGGTTCCCGACAGCTGGCCTGAAGCCATTGTTTTCGGCGTAGCGATGATATCTGCTGCCCAAAAGGACGCGAGGTCCGGGGGAGACGGGTCATGAGACTTTGGTTGGTGCTGGGCGGGGCGGCGACGATCGGCCTGGCGGGCTGTGCGGTCGATCCGTATGCCTACGGGGCGACCTCGCCGTATGATCAGTACGGGCCCAGCGGCGCCGGCCAGTCCTATGGCCAGGGTGTCGATACCGGCGCGACCGCGACCTACGGCGAAATCTACCTCGACTCCGGCTTCGACGAGGATCCCTACCGGGTGGATGTGACGTCGGGGGGAAGCATCGATGCCTCGACGATCGCCAGCGGCTGCACCGGCATGGTGTCGCGTGCGCCGGACTTCCAGCTGACCTATGACGCCGGCAGCCTGCCGCTGACGTTCGGCGTCAACGGTCAGGTCGACACGACCCTGGTCATCAACGGACCGGACGGCCGCTGGACCTGCGACGACGATTCCGGCGGCAACACCGACCCGGAGATCACCTATTCGCGTCCGCAGTCCGGCACCTATGACGTCTGGGTCGGCGCGTTCGGCGGCGACAGCGGTCCGGCGGAGCTGTTCGTGACCGAGCTGGGCAGCGACTACGGCCGCAGCAACGACTACGGCGACAACAACGACTATGACCGCGATCGCGGCCGTAACGACCGGTACGACAACGATCGGGGCAACGGCCGGCGCGACAACGGCGGGCGGAACGGCCTGTATGGCGACAACGGCCGGACCTATGACGGCGGCGGCTATCCCGACAGCTCGGCGACGGCCGCCTATGGCGAGATCGATCTGAGCTCCGGGTTCCGCGGCGACCCCTATACGGTGTCGGTCATGGCGGGCGGCAGCATCGATGCCTCGACCGTGGACGACAGCTGCTCGGGCACCATCGCCTCGGCGCCGGATTTCCAGATCACCTACGACGCCGGAAGCCTGCCCCTGACCATCGGGGCGACCTCGAGCGGGGACGTCACCCTGGTCGTCAACGGCCCGGACGGCGAATGGTATTGCGACGACGACTCGGGCGGCAGCAATGATGCGGAGCTGACGTTCCGGCGGCCGTCGTCGGGTGTCTATGACATCTGGGTCGGGTCGTACGGCGGCGACAGCATCGCGGCCGAGCTGTTCTTCACCGAGCTGCGTTAACCTTTTCACTCGTGCGTGGCGCGTGCGTCATGGCGCGCCACGGAACGGCCCGGCTATAGAAGCCGGGTCGTTTTGCGTTCGGGGGCGTATCGGGGTGAAGGCGGGCATCAATGCCGTGACAGCCGCGCTGGTCGTGGGCATCGGGATCGGGCTGGTCCTGACGCCGGACGGTCGCGCCTGGCTGCGCCGTCCGACCCTGATGCTCGGTGCAGCGGCCAATGCCTCGGCCGGGCCGGGACCCGGCCAGCCCGCGGCCCCGCCCGTGGTCGCACCCGTCCTGCCCACACTGACGCCCCTGCAGGAGAAGGCCGCGCGCGGCAGCCTGCGCATCGGCGTGTTCGGCGATTCCATGGGCGACGGATTGTGGACCGCGCTGTATCGCGATCTCCGCGCGCAGCCGGGCGTCACGGTGACCAAGTTCAGCGAGGTCTCGACCGGGCTGAGCCGCTACGACTACGTCGACATCCAGGCCAAGACGGCGCGCCAGATCGCCGAACAGCCGGTCGACGTGGCGGTGATCCTGTTCGGCACCAACGATGCCCAGGGCATCAGCATGGATGGCGAGATCCACGATTTCGGCACCGAGGGCTGGAAGGTCGCCTATGCCCGACGGGTCGACGACCTGGTGGCGATGCTGCGGGGCCGGGACATCGCGGTCTACTGGGTCGGCCTGCCCAAGATGAAGCGCGCCGGGTTCGATGCGAAGATGGCCCTGATCAACGGGGTCGTGTCGGCGCGGATGGCAGCGCTGGGCGTGCCCTATATCGAGACCGAAAGCCTGACCGAGAACGCGGACGGCGAGTATGACGCCTATCTGCCCGAGACGGGCACGGGTCGGCGGCGGCTGATGCGGGCCAACGACGGGATCCACATGTCGATGGCGGGCTATCTGCGGATCGCCGAGCCGGTCGCCGCGCGGCTGAAGCGCGATGCGGGGCTCGACGCACCGGTCGTGCCGACCGCGCCCGCCGCCGGGGTGTGATCCGGACAGCCCTGATCGCTGCGGGTGCGCTGGCCGTCGCGGGCGCGTCAGGCGCGCAGGAGCGTCCCTATGCGCCCCTGCCGTCGCCGGTCAGCGCCACCTGTGCCAACGGCCTGTGTCAGCCCGGGGCGCTTGCGTCCCTTTTCACGGCCCTGGCTCGGCCCGGACGACCCGTGCGCATCGTGCAGTTCGGCGACAGCCATACGGCGGGGGGCGACATCGCGGCCTCGCTGATGTGGCGGCTGCGCGGGCGGTTCGAGGAGCGCGAGATCGCCCTCAGCGCTCAGGGCGAGGTCGGCGCGACCCTGAACGCCATGGCCGGGACCGAACCCCTGCTGGCACCCGGGGACGGGACGCCGGACCTCGTCGTGATCGCCTATGGCACCAACGAGGGGTTCGACGATCTGCTGGACCCGGCCGCCTATGAGACCCTGCTGCGGGGCCAGATCACGCGGGTGAGGCAGGCGGCTCCGGGGGCATCGATCCTGATCCTCGGGGCCCCCGAGGCGATGCGCGGGGACGGCGGGGGGACCTGTCCCGGCGACGTCGAGCAGCGCTGGAAGGCCCCGGCCATGCTGTCCGTGGTGCGGGATGTGCAGCACCGGGTCGCCGCGTCGACGGGCGTCGCGTTCTGGGACTGGAAAGGCCGCATGGGGGGAGACTGTTCGGCCTTTGCCCTGACGCAGGGCGACACGCCCCTGATGCGCGGCGATCATGTGCATTTCACCGGGCCCGGCGGGGACTGGATCGGGTCGCTGCTTTTCGCCGACCTGATGACGGCCTACGACCGGCGGGGCTTCTGACATGCTGTTCCCGACGCTGGCCTTCGGCGTGTTCTTCCTGTTCGTCTATTTCACCGCCTGGTCGCTGGAACGCGAGAACGGGCGGCGAAAGCTGTTCCTGCTGCTGGCCAGCTGGTTCTTCTATGCCCAGTGGGACTGGCGGTTCGTCGCCCTGCTGATCGCGTCGGCGATCCTCAACTGGGGTGTCGCGGTCCTGGTCGCGCGCAGGCCGGCGGACCGGCGCGCCTGGCTGGTGGGGCTGGGCGTCGCGGTCAATCTGCTGATCCTGGGCGTCTTCAAATACTACGGCTTCTTCGTCGAACAGGCGGGTGACCTGCTGACCCGGTTCGGCTGGGAGCGGGACCTGCCGCTGCTGCAGATCGTGCTGCCGGTGGGGATCTCGTTCTTCACCTTCCAGGGCATTTCCTATGTCGTGGACGTGCACCGGGGAAAGACGCCGCTGGCCAGGAGCCTGCTGGACGTCATGCTGCTGATGAGCTTCTTCCCGCACCTGGTGGCCGGGCCGATCGTGCGGGCGTCCGACCTGCTGCCCCAGTTCGACCGCGTGCCTCGGCTGACGCGCGAGATGGCGGCGCACGGCCTGCTGCTGATCTGCTGGGGCCTGTTCAAGAAGACGGTGATCGCCTCCGAGCTGTCGGTGCGGCTGGTCGACCCGGTCTTCTTCGATCCATCCGCATACGGAACATGGGATTTGGTGGCCGCCGTCTACGGCTATGCGGTCCAGATCTATTGCGACTTCTCGGCCTATTCGGACATGGCGATCGGGATCGCGGCGCTGCTCGGCTACTCGTTCCCGCGCAATTTCGACCAGCCGTACCGGGCCAGTTCGATGCAGGACTTCTGGCGGCGCTGGCACATCAGCCTGTCCAGCTGGCTGCGGGACTATCTCTATGTGCCGCTGGGCGGCGGCAGGAAGGGGCTGGCCCGGTCCTGCCTGAACGTCTTCGTCACCATGCTGCTGGGCGGGCTGTGGCACGGGGCGGCCTGGACCTTCGTGGCCTGGGGGGCGCTGCACGGCGGGGTCCAGGTGGTAGAGCGGCTGGGCAGATCGGTTCTGGGGCCGGGCAGGGGGCCGCCCGCCTGGCTGGGCGTGCTGATTACCTTCCACATCGTCTGCCTGGGCTGGATCCTGTTCCGGGCCGAGACCTTCCCCATGGCGATGGAGGTGCTGACGGGTCTGGGGCGGTTCGAGCCGGCGACGCTCGTCACGCCCTTCCTGCT
The DNA here is from genome assembly GCF_000144605.1 of Brevundimonas subvibrioides ATCC 15264. Classification (NCBI taxonomy): domain Bacteria; kingdom Pseudomonadati; phylum Pseudomonadota; class Alphaproteobacteria; order Caulobacterales; family Caulobacteraceae; genus Brevundimonas; species Brevundimonas subvibrioides. The sequence continues at coordinate 1,705,343 of NC_014375.1, forward strand.
GGTGCTCATCGTCGGCGGGCTGGCCATGCATTGGCTGCCGCCGCGCGCGATCGAGGGCGTCGCGACCTGGCTCAAGCCCGCGCCGTCGCTGACCATGGGCCTGCTGGTCGGCGCTGCGATCCTGCTGGTCGAGGCGGTCAGGCCCGACGGCGTCGCGCCCTTCATCTATTTCCAGTTCTGAGGGGGCGAGCCGATGACCCAGCATCCCGACGATCCCGAGACGCCGCTGGCCCCGTTCCCTGTGGCGAACACCGTCTCGCCGTTCCCGCCGCTGGAAGGCGAGCGGGTCGAGCCCTATCTGGACGCAGCGCCGGCCGATCCTCCCAGCGACTGGATCGAAACCGCCGACGCCCACGACCTGCCGACCGCACCGCATGACGCGCCGACGGTGAACCCCCTGATCGCCCTGGGACGGTTCGCCTTCCCGCCGGGGGCACCGCCGGACGACGAGGGTGTGGCGGCCCGGGAGCGGCGCTGGGCCAGCCGGACGATCGTGCTGGCGACGGCCTTCCTGCTGATCTTCAACGCCGTCTCGATCCAGAACTGGTCACGGCAACAGGCCCCGGGGTGGGTGACCACCACGGTCCGCAGGCTGGCCGACGTCTGGGCCGAGCAGATCGCCCAGCTGGGGGCTGACCAGCCCCGGCAGGCCGTGCGCGACGGCTACGAGGCCGGGCGGGATGCGGACTGGCCCCGGTCGGGCTGATCGTCAGCCCAGAAAGCCCAGCCCGCGGGTTCCGAAGTTGCCGAGGTTGGGGAAGATCGTGTCGAGGTTCGATTCCGACACGCCCATCCAACGCCCCATGGTCGCGCCGTACTGATCGACCGAGGTGGTCGGCACCAGGGACGCCCGGCTCATATCGGGGTTCCGGAACGTGCCCAGATCGACGCCCAGGGTCGGATACTGGCCGTAGATGTCGCCGCCCCGTACGGAGCCGCCCATGACGAAATGGTGGCCGCCCCAGGCGTGGTCGGTGCCGTCGCCGTTTGTCGTGAAGGTTCGTGAAAAGTCCGAGGCGGTGAAGGTGGTCACCGCCGGGCGCATGTTCACGCCTCCCAGATTGCCCAGGGCGCTGTCGAAATAGGCCATGGCGTGGGCCACCTTGGCCAGATTGTTGGCCTGGGCCGTGTTCTGGAAGTCGTGGGTGTCCCAGCCGCCGAGGCTGACGAAGAACACCTGGCGCTTGGCCCCCAGCGCCGGGGCGGCGGCGATCATGCGGGCCACGGTCTGCAACTGGACGGCCAGGGAGTTGGTCTCGGTCGCGCCGGTGATGGGGTTCACATAGGCGGGCGCGGCCTGGACGCCCGTCACGGCGGCTGACGCGAAGACGCTGTTGACCGAGGTGGCCGCGCCGATCGATCGGCCGGTGGTCGTCGCATAGTCCGCCGCGAACAGACTGGCCGAGGAGGTATCGGTGATGATGTCGCGCACCCGGCCCGGTGCCACGGTCGATCCGAACAGGCTGTTGGCCGACTGGCCGGTGATGACGACGGCCGGCTGGGCGGCGGTCGTCATCTGGTACTGGACGACGCTCTGACCCGACAGGAAGACGGCGTTTCCGGCCGTGGAGATGGCGGTGAACAGGGATCCGTTGCCGTTGAGGCTGGACAGCAGGTCGCCGTAGCGGCCGCCCCAGCCGACCCGGGCACCCTCGGTCTGACCCGCCTGCCAGGTCGACTGCTGGTCGTTGTGCGAGAACAGGTTCGCCGGGAAGGCCACGGTCCGCCCCTGATACTGGGCCTTGGTGATCGGACGGATCAGGGTGCCGACATTGGCCACGACGCCCAGACGTCCGGCGTCGAACAGGGTCTTCAGCGGACCCAGGAAGGGATGCAGGCCGAAGGTGCGGACCGTCGCGTTCGTCCCGGCGGGGATGGGGTTGGGCGTGCGCGGCACGATGGGCAGGACGCCGCCCCAGGCCTCGGGCGTATTGGCCTGGGCCACGCGGCCCGTGACGGGACTGGTCGCCCCGACCGGGGTGGGCGGAGTGCCGACCGGCATCAGGGCGATGGGCGCATTGCCGGTGTTGCGCGCGGCGAAGTAACGGCCCCAGGAATCGCTGTCGGTGGCGAGGACGGTGTTGTGGCTGTCGTTGCCGCCGAACAGGAAGATGCAGACGAGGGCCTTGTAGTCCGGCGCGCTCTGGCTGGCGGCATTGCCGGCGGCCATCAACTGGGCGGCGAAGGGGCTGGCCGCCCCCAGCATCGACATGGCCCCGCCGATGCGGAGCAGCTGACGACGGTTGTGGATTCCGTGGGTCATCTTGCCGTCCTCACCGCTGAACCAGATAGTCGGGCGACACCATCGTCATATAGACGGCCAGCTTCGACCGGTTCAGCAGGGCGGTGTCGATCGCTGCCTGATTGGTCCCGGTGGCGGCCGGGACCGCCACGCTGTTGATGCTCTCGACCAGGCGCGCCCGCAGCTGGGTCGTCATGGTGCCGTACAGAAGCATCCGGTTCATCCGGTCGGCGAGGGCATTGGCGTCTGCGGCCACCGCGATCTCCCGGGTATAGGGGGACAGGACGTCCCGACCGGTCCCGATGCCGTTTCCGATCGCGCCCTGCATGGTGTTGGCATAGCCGGCGACGGTCACCTCATCCACGATCTGGAACTCGGGCGCGGTCAGGTTGGCGGTGCCGAGCCGGGTATTGGGCGGGACGTAGCCGGGCCGGAAGAAGTTGAACACCGAGGGGGACGACAGGGCGGACTGGCTGAGCGAGGTATTGGCGCTGGTCGAGTTCAGCAGATAGTTGCCGCTGACCGAGGTCGCCCCGAACGCCCGCATCCAGTTGGTCATGCGGATCACAGGCTCGCGCACCTTGCCCGCGGTCGAGGCCGATAGGACGGTGATGTCGCGGGCCTCGGTGTCCAGCAGGATGGTCCGGACCACCGCGGCCAGGTCGCCGCGCACCCCCGAGCCGTTGTTGACGAAGGTCGCCGAGCAGCGGCCGACGTAGGCCGGGGTCGGATTCGAGGTCACCAGCCGCTGGATCAGCTGTTTGCAGATGAAGGGCGGGACGTTGACGTTGTTGAAGATGGCGTCCAGCGCGATCTTCAGGTCATCGGCAGCGTCCGTCGATCCTTCCGGGATCGTGGTCCCGAGAAAGGTCTTGACCGACGTCGAATGGTAGTTGGCGTAGGGGATCATCGGCCGGACGTAGCTGTCGGGCGTGCGGGAGCCGCCGAAGAAGGTCGAGTTCGTCGGCGTGGCCGCATACCAGCTGAAGCCCGTGAACACGCGCGCCAGGTTCGAGATGTCGGACGGGGTGTAGGTCGGGATCGGATTGTTCGACGAGTCGCGCCGGACGGTGCCGTCCATGTTCAGTTCCTGGACCCCCAGCGACATCAACTGCATGACCTCGCGGGCGAAATTCTCGTCCGGGTTCCGGCCGGTGGTCGCGTCTTCCTTCTGGTTCGCCAGGTGGGTCAGGTAGATCCCCATCATCGGATGCAGGGCGACCTGCTCCAGCAGGGTGCGGTAGTTGCCGAAGGCATTGGCCCCCAGCATGTCGTAGTAGGCACCGGCCCCGCGGATATCGATGTTGGGATCCAGCACGGAGATGACGAAGATCTCCGACAGGGCCAGCTTCATCCGCTCGCGCAGCTGGGCCTGTCCGGTGGCGGAATAGAGCCAGAAGCTTTCATAGAACTGGTTGGCGCCGAGCGACGCCGTGGGATTGGTCAGGCGCAACTGGGCCAGACGGTTGTCCAGATAGGTCAGATGCGACGACGACTGGGCCGCCATCTGCTGGGTCAGCCAGCCGCTGTAGCCGATGGCGATGACGGCATCGATCTCAGCATCGGTCGGTCCGAAGGTCGCCTGGGTCAGAAGCCGGGCGGCTTCGGCGGGCGTGGGGGCCGCGACCGGAGGCGGAGGGGCCGGGCCGCCACCGCCGCCGCTGGAGCCGCCGCCGCCACCACCGCCGCAGGACGCGAGGCCGATCGCCAGGGCGAAGGGGAGGGCCAGCGTTCGCGCCCAGCCGAAGAGTGATGGATTCCGCACGCCTGTCCCCCGACACGCAGCCGTTTTTACGGCCTTCTGGATTGCTCAGGGGTAGGCTTACAATATGAATAAATGGCTTGAAACCGATGTTCGGCCGGTCACGCTATCGGGAGCAGCTTCGCCATATACCGACCGATCACTGTTCGTTGATCGCCGAAGTTGTAACGGGCCATGACAGGGCGACAGTGCTTTGCTTCCGGCTGTGCGGCCACGCCTGGTGAGCCGCCGAAGGAGGTGTCACGATGCTTGATCTGCTCAGCCGGCTGATCGCTCCCATCCTTGCCGCTGCCAGCCTGTCGCTGGCGGGCTCCGCCGGTGCCCAGACCCCGCCGACCGTCGTGCTCGTCCACGGCGCCTGGGCCGATGGTTCGTCGTGGGAGACCGTCATTCCCTATCTGCATCGCGCGGGCCTGCGCGTCGTCGCCGTGCAGAACCCGCTTTCCAGCCTCGAGGCGGACGTGGCCAACGTAAACCGCGTGATCGCCGACCAGCCGGGTGATGTGGTTCTGGTCGGCCACTCCTACGGCGGCGTGGTCATTTCGGAAGCCGGCAACAGCCCGGGGGTCAAGGGGCTCGTCTATGTCACGGCATTCGCCCCCGGGCCCAATCAGGGGGTGAACTCCATCCTGTCGGGCTTTCCGCCGCCCGTCTGGTTTCCGCTGCTGCACGCCGACGCCGGGGGCTGGGTGACCTGGCCCGCCGAGGCCATGGCGACCTATTTCTCCGCCGGACTGCCGCCTGAGCTGCAGACCGTGCTGGCCGCGACCCAGCACCCGACCTTCTTCAAGGTCAACGACGACACCATCGGTGCCGTCCCGGCCTGGACCCATCATCCGACGACCTACGTCGTCGCCACCCAGGACCAGATCATCCCGCCGCCGTTGCAGCAGGCCTTCGCCCAGGCCATCGGCGCGACGGTGGTCCCGGTCGACGGGGGACATCTGGTCATGCTGGCGCAGCCGGAGGCCGTTGCAGCGGCCATCATCGCGGCTGTGGAACGCGTCGACTGATCAGGTCGCGGGCGTCTCGACCGGGTCGCGCGGCTGGGGAGGCACGGGGTTGGTGCCGTCGGGGTTGGGCAGGACGTCGGGCTGGGACGCGTCGGGGATGCCGGCACCCGGCTCCGGCGGGGAGCCGACGCCGGGCTCGATCGCGCCGGTCGCCTCGTTCTGGCCCTCGGGCATGGTCGCCGCCGTTTCCGGCACGTTGGCCGGCGTGTCTTCGGCCTGGGTGCAGGCGGAGATGGACAGCGCCGCGAGGCCGGCGACGATGAGCATGGAGGAGGGCTTCATGGCCGGTTCCTGTTCCTGAAGTCCTGCGGCCGCGGTGCCGCCTGGCTGGACAACCGTCGATCGGCGAAGAGGTTCCAGGCGGGCCGTGGCAGGCGACCCCCGGTCGGGACCGGTGACCGGGCCCGAGTTTCCCCGACGTGATCTTGTGACCGTCGCCGGGGAGGGATAGGGCTTTGCCTCCACCGCTTCCCAGGAGAGCAAAATGGCCGATCTGGCTCAGGTTACCGATCACATCCGCGCCGCCGTCGGCGACAACTCCGGTCTGGGCAAGACCGTGAAGCTGGACATGGGCGACGCGGGCAAGATCTTCATCGACGGGGCCTCGGTGCCGAACACCGTCACCAACGACGACAAACCCGCCGACACGACCGTGACCGTGTCGTGGGACGACTTCATCGCCATGTCGGAAGGCAAACTCGACGGCATGATGGCCTTCATGCAGGGCAAGCTGAAGATCGCCGGCGACATGATGATCGCGCAGAAGCTGATCCCGCTGCTGAAGCGCTGATCTTGCGTCGATAAAATCAAAACAAGACGCGGCGCGGCCCCACCGGGGTCGCGCCGTTCGTGTCTCGGGAGGACACCACCATGGATTTCAAGCATTCCGACAAGGCCCTTCACTGGCAGGAGCGGGTCACCCGGTTCCTCGACGACAAGGTGCTGCCGCGCGCGGCCGACTACTGGGCCGAGGTGCATGCCGACCACACGATCCAGCCCCGGACCATGGAGGCCCTGAAGGCCGAGGCGCGGGATGCGGGCCTGTGGAACATGTTCCTGCCCGGCGAGCACGGCACCGGCCTGTCCAACCTCGAATATGCGCCGCTGGCCGAGGCCATGGGCCGCGCCGGCCTGTGGACGCCCGAGGTGTTCAACTGCAACGCCCCCGACACCGGCAATATGGAGGTCCTCCATATGTACGGGAACCCGGCCCAGCAGGAGCGCTGGATGAAGCCCCTGATGGCGGGCGAGATCCGTTCGGCCTTCCTGATGACCGAGCCCGCCGTCGCGTCCTCGGATGCGACCAACATCCAGACCTCGATCGTGCGCGAGGGCGACGAATACGTGATCAACGGCCGCAAATGGTGGTCCACCAACATGGGCCACCCGAACGTCGCCATCTCGATCGTGATGGGCAAGACGGACACCGAGGCCGCGACCCATGCCCAGCAGTCCCAGGTGCTGGTGCCCACCGACACGCCCGGCTTCCGCGTCGAGCGGATGCTGACCGTGTTCGGCTATGACGAGCGGCCGATCGGTCACGCCGAGGTCGTGCTCGACAACGTCCGGGTGCCGGTCGAGAATCTGATCGCCGGCGAGGGCCGGGGCTTCGAGATCGCCCAGGGGCGTCTGGGGCCGGGCCGTATCCACCACTGCATGCGCGTGATCGGGGCGGCCGAGAAGGCGCTCGAGCTGATGTGCGAGCGGCTGCTGAACCGCACGGCGTTCCGGAAGACCCTGTCGGAGCATTCGGTCTGGGAACAGCGCGTCGGCGAAGCCCGCACCAATATCGAGATGTGCCGCCTGATGGTGCTGAAGGCCGCCTGGATGATGGACAACGGCGGGGCCAAGAACGCCAAGTCCGAGATCGCCCAGATCAAGGTCGCGGCCCCCAAGATGGCGTTGCAGATCATCGACGACGCCATCCAGGCGTTCGGCGGTGCCGGCGTCTCGGCCGATACGCCGCTGGCCGAGATGTATGCGACGGTCCGCACCCTGCGGCTCGCCGACGGCCCGGACGAGGTTCACAACCGCACGATCGCCCGGCTGGAATACGCCAAGCACGGCGGTCGGCCCGTTCGCTAGACGGAACTGCCACCCTCGCCGTGCGCGAGGGTGGCGATCCCCCGGCCCGGAGCGCGAGTGGCGACCATCGGTCGCTGCGGATGCGTGCAGCCGCATTGTCCCTGGCACGTCCGGGACGATACAGGACTGCTGTCACCACGGTGGCAGCAGCGGACCGTCCTTGTGACCGCTGCCCCTTGAAGGCAACGAATGCGGAACAGATGTGTTAGCCCGACGCGGACGACCGATCGGGGCAGTTCCGCGCCTGTGGAGCACCGTCGATGAAGGCGTCAGCACGAAAGGCCGCGCCCGGGGCGGACGATCTGGTTCGCTTCCGTGCCGTGCGCGCCGCTATGCCCGTCCTGGCCGAAGGCCTGTCGACCGAGGATCTGACGGCCCAGTCCATGCCGGACGCCAGCCCTTCGAAATGGCACCTGGCCCACACGAGCTGGTTCTTCGAGGCGATGATCCTCGCTGCCGATCCCGACTATGTCCCGGTCGACGGCCGGCTGCAGCAGCTGTTCAACTCCTACTACGAAAGCCTGGGCCGTCGCGTGGAGCGCGGCGAGCGCGGGCTGATGACGCGTCCGTCGCTGGACGAGGTCATGGACTATCGCGCCGAGATCGACCGGCGGATGGAGGCGCGCCTGGAGCGTGGCCTGTCGGGCGACATGGAGCGCTATCTGTTCGTGCTGGGCCTGCATCACGACCAGCAGCACCAGGAGCTGTTCCTGATGGACCTGCTGCACCTGATGTCGCGCTCGCCGATGGATCCGGCCGCCTATCCGGTTGAGCCACGACCCGGCGGGCCGCTGCAGCCGGCGCGGGGCGGAGCGACGCGGTTCGAGGGCGGGCTGGTCGACATCGGTCACGGGGACGAGACGTTCGCCTTCGACAACGAAGGACCGCGGCACCGGGTGTGGCTGGAGCCCTTCCTGCTGGATCACGACCTGGTCACCAACGGCCATTGGCTGGCCTTCATGGCGGACGACGGCTACCGGCGGCCGGAGTTCTGGCTGGCGGACGGATGGGCGACGGTGAAGGCAGAAGCCTGGACCGCGCCGCTGTACTGGCGCGAGGACGACGGCGTCTGGACGGTTCTGGGCCTGACGGGTCGCGCCCCCGTCGATCCGGACGCCCCGGTCCGCCATATCAGCGCCTATGAGGCCGAGGCCTTCGCGGTCTGGTCCGGCAAGCGCCTGCCGACCGAGGCCGAATGGGAGAGCGCCGTCGCCACGGCCCCGGACGTGTTCTCGAACCTGTTCAACGAGGTGTGGCAGCACACCGCCAGTGCCTATGCGCCCTATCCGGGCTTCCGGCCGACCGAGGGGACGGCGTCGGAATACAACGGGAAATTCATGGCCAATCAGCGGGTGCTGAGGGGCGGCAGCCTGGCGACGCCGCCGGGCCATGCCCGGGCCACATACCGCAACTTCTTCTATCCGCAGCAAAGGTGGGCGTTCATGGGTTTGAGACTGGCCGCCGATGCGCCCGCAGCGAAACGTCCGCGGATCGAGGACATGGAGACGGCGCGGTTCCGTGCGGAAATGGTCGCCGGGTTGTCTCAGCCCAAAAAGGCCGTGTCGCCCAAGTGGTTCTATGACGCCGCCGGATCCGACCTGTTCGAGGACATCACCCGGCTGCCGGAATACTATCCGACGCGCCAGGAAGCCGCCCTGCTGAAGACCATGGCTCCGCGCCTGACGGCGGGCTTCGGCGAGAACGCGGTACTGGTCGAATTCGGCTCGGGGGCCAGCGAGAAGACGCGGATCCTGCTGGATGCGGCGCCGACCCTGTCGACCTACCTTCCGATCGACATCAGTCCCGACGCGCTGAACGCGGCGGCGGAGCGGATCGCGGACTCCTATCCCGCCATCGAGGTGGTTCCGGTTGTTGGCGATTTCCTGAACCTGCCGCCGTTGCCCGAGCTGGGCCGGGGCCGCCGGATCGGCTTCTTCCCCGGCTCGACCATCGGCAACCTGGAACCGCAGCAGGCGATCGCCTTCCTGGCCAATGCGCGCGAGCGCCTGGGACCCGGCGCACTGTTCATCCTGGGCGTCGATCTGGTGAAGGCGTCCGATCTGCTGGTCGCGGCCTATGACGATGCACAGGGCGTGACCGCGGCGTTCAACATGAACCTGCTGGTGCGCGCCAACCGTGAGCTCGGCGCGGACTTCGACCTGTCCGGCTTCCGGCATCGCGCGATCTGGAACGCGGACCGGTCGCGGATGGAGATGCATCTGGAAGCGACCCGGGACCAGACCGTCCATATCGGCGACGATCGCATCGACTTCGCCGCCGGCGAGACCATCCATACCGAAAGCTCGCGCAAATTCACCCGGGACAGCGTGGCATCGATGGCCGCGGCCGCGGGCTGGACCGTGCAGGGCTTTGACGTCAGCGATGACCCGTCGGTCGCGCTCGCGCTGCTTTCGAACTGACCGCCCGAACGACCGTTCGGACATAGAAAAAGGCGGCCGGTGATTCACCGGCCGCCTTCAACTTGTCTGGACTGCGAAAGCTATTCCGCCTGGCCCTCGACGTCCTCTGGACGACGCGTGCCGTGGGAGGCTTCGCCCCCCTTGCGGCCGGCCTGGGCGGCCAGGCTGCGATCCTGGGAGAAGCTGCGTTTCTCGCTGGGAACACTGGCGCCACCCTTGCGGGCGATCTCGCGCTGACGTTCTGGATCCATGGAGGCAAAACCCCTTTTGGACACGCCGGAAGGGCGGGTAGGCTGACCCTGGGCCATGCTGGACTTCCTCTACTGTCTGTATGCTAGCGGTTGAATAGCTAACCCGAGGGGACCGCCAAGGTTCCCAAAGGTCCGCGATTTCAAGACCGTGCGAATCAGATGGCGCCTGGGCGATCGAAATCGCCGTCGGTTTCGCCGGGCATCGGGGGGACTTCGTCGGGCGTGCCGGCGGGGTCGATCTCAGGTTGTGCGGGCACCGGATCCATCGGGGGGATTTCGGGCTGCGGGGTCGGGTCGGTCATGACGCGGTACTCCAGGTCCGGAAGCGGCCTGTCATGGGAACCGCGTGGAGCGCCTGGGGTTCACTCCGACAGTATCAAACCTGCTTGAGGACGACCCATGACCGACTTCCAATCGAACCCGACGATCGACGACATCGTCGACGACGTGGACAGCGAGCGCGCCCGCCTGGACCGCGCCGGCGACCGTTGGATGGAGCGCGGCGAGACCCGCTCGTTCGCCAAGGACCAGGGCCTGCGCCAGGCGGTCCGCAGCGACATCGACACCGGCCGTGAATGGGCCCGCGAACAGGCGTCCGTCGCGCGCGGACGTATCGAGGAAGAACCCCTCAAGGCGACCCTTTATGCGCTGGGGATCGGCGTCCTGATCGGCGTGCTACTGCGCCGCTGATCTAGGCCGGGCCGGACGCCGCCCTTACGGGTCGCGTTCCGGCCAGGGCGGCGTCGGACACGAACGGGTTTGTCCGGCGCTCCTCGCCCAGCGTGGAGATCGGGCCGTGACCGGGGACGAAGGTCACGTCGTCGCCCAGCGGCCAAAGCTTTTCCACGACCGACCGCACCAGGGCGTCGGGATCGCTCTGCGGAAAGTCGGTGCGTCCGACCGACCCCTTGAACAGCACATCGCCCACCTGAGCGAAACGGGCCTTCGCATTGTAGAAGATCACATGGCCCGGGGTGTGACCGGGGCAGTGGCGCACATCCCAGGTGGTCTCGCCCAGTTCGACCGTGTCCCCTTCGTCCAGCCACCGCGTCGGCACGAACGTGCGGGCCTCGGGCAGACCGTACATCTGGCCTTGGGCCGGAATGCCGTCGATCCAGAACTGGTCGGCCGGGTGGGGGCCCACGATCGGCGCACCCGACTTCTCCGCCATCTCGGCAGCCCCGCCCGCGTGGTCGAGATGGCCATGGGTGATCCAGATCTGATCCAGCGTCAGGCCGCGACGCGCGATTTCGCCCATCACGATGTCGACAGACCCACCGGGATCGATCACCGCGGCCTTCATCGTCGCCGTGCACCAGACAGTCGTGCAGTTCTGCTGCAGGGGGGTGACCGGGGTCACGAAGACGCCGACGGGGGAGGGGGACTGGGACATGGGTGAGAGATAGCGAAGGAGACGCATCTGCGAAACCGCCTTCGCGTTGACCTTTGGCGTCCCTCTCGACATAAGGGCGGGCTTCGAGGTGCCGCTCCGAATGGGGCGGCCCTTTCTGCTTTACCCATCCCTGCGCGCGCACCCGCTCGTGGTGCCGCCCCAGAGCGTCAGATCCCGCCATGCAAGTCGTCGAAAAGTCCACCGAAGGTCTGAGCCGCGTCATCACCGTGACCGTGCCCGCCACCGAGCTGAGCGCCAAGCTGGACGCCAAGCTGGCCGAGTTCGCGCCGAAGATGAAGCTGAAGGGCTTCCGTCCCGGCAAGGTGCCCGTCTCGCACGTGCGCAAGACCTATGGCCGCGAGATGATGGGCGAGATCGTCAACGACACGATCAACGAGACCAGCCAGAAGGCCCTGGACGAGATCAAGGTCCGTCCCGCCGCCCCGGCCGACATGAAGCTGACCTCGGACATGGACAAGGTCCTGGCCGGGTCCGACGACCTCGCCTACGAAATGGCGCTGGAAGTCATGCCGGAATTCACGCCGGTCGATCCCAAGACGCTGAAGCTGGAGCGCCCGACCTATGAGGCGTCGGACGCCGATCTGGACGAGGCCCTGACCGAACTGGCCGGACAGGCCAAGAACTACGAAGACAAGAAGGGCAAGGCCGTGAAGGCCGCCGACGGCGACCAGCTGACGATCGACTTCCTGGGCAAGCTGGACGGCGAGCCCTTCGAGGGCGGTGCCGCCGAGGACGCGGACCTGGTGATCGGCTCCAACCGCTTCATCCCCGGCTTCGAAGAGCAGCTGAAGGGCGCCAAGGTCGGCGAGGAGAAGACGATCGAGGTCACCTTCCCCGAGGACTACCAGGCCAAGAACCTGGCCGGGAAGCTGGCGACCTTCGACGTCAAGGTGAAGGCCATCAAGGCCGAGGCGCCCGCCGTCGTCGACGAGGACTTCGCCAAGCGCATCGGGCTGGAAAGCCTCGACAAGCTGAAGGAACTGCTGCGCAACAACCTGAACCAGCAGTACGCCGGCCAGGCGCGCTTCAAGCTGAAGCGCGGCCTGCTGGACGTGCTGGACGCCCAGCACAGCTTCGACCTGCCGCCCAAGATGGTCGACGCCGAGTTCGACGACATCTGGCAACAGGTCGAGGCCGACAAGGCCGCCGGCAACCTGCCGGAAGAAGACGCCAAGAAGTCCGACAAGGACCTGAAGGCCGAGTACCGCAAGATCGCCGAGCGCCGCGTGCGCCTGGGTCTGGTGCTGGCCGAGATCGGCCGCGCCAACAACGTCGGCGTCACGGATCAGGAACTGAACAACGCCATCATGGCCGAGGCCCGCAACTATCCGGGCCAGGAGCGTCAGGTGCTGGACTTCTATCGCCAGAACCCCAACGCCGCCGCCTCGATGCGCGCGCCGATCTACGAGGAAAAGGTCTGCGACCTGATCTTCAGCCTGGCCGACGTGACCGATACGCCGATCACCAAGGAAGACCTGCTCAAGGACGACGAAGAAGGCTGATGACGACGCCGCGCACCGGGATCCGGTGCGCGGCTTTGTTTCCGTGCGGTATCGTCCCTGAAACAACGGTGCCCTGAGCCGAACACGGTTCTCGACGAGGGTCTCCCGGGCAGGACATCGGGAGAGTCGTCATGTTGATCGGATTGGTCGCCGCTTTTGCCCTGGGGCTGGCTCAGGCGCAGGATCCTGAACCGACGCCGCTGGGCGACATCATCGTCAATGCGCCGCCGAACGAGGCGAGGGCGCTGGGGTTCATCGATCGCGTGGCCGCGCCGCCCAGCGGGCGACGGCTGGCCCGCTGGGAGCGCAGCCTGTGCGTCAGCGTCGCCGGGCTCGACGCGGGCTATGGCCAGTTCATCGTCGACCGGGTCACGGCCGTCGGCGCGTCCGTCGGCCTCACGCCGGGGCGGCCGGGCTGCAGCCCCGACGTCCTGATCATCTTCACGGCCGATCCGGATGCGGCGGCCGGTCGGCTGATCGACGAGGACATGAAGACCTTTCGACCCGTGCGCTACGGCGCGACCGACCGGGGCGAGGCGGCGCTGGAGCAGTTCCACCATTCCGATGCGCCGGTGCGCTGGTGGCATGTCAGCGCGCCGGTCAGCATCCTGACCGGCGAAGTGATGATGGGGATGGACGACGGTCCGGCCATCATGAACGCGCCGAACGCATCGCGCATCGGGTCGAACACCCGCGAGGCCCTGCAGCGCGCGATCCTCATCGTCGACGCCAACCAGATCAGCCAGGTCTCGTTCGGTGCCCTGGGCGAATATCTCGGCATGGTGACCCTGGCCCAGGTCGAACCGGACGCCGACCTGACCGGCTATCAGAGCGTGCTGAACCTGTTTTCGGGCGCGGCCGGACAGCGGATCACCGACTGGGACCAGTCCTATCTGCAGGCCCTGTACCGGACGCGCGGCGACCAGCTCCGGTATGTCCAGCAGGCCACCGACATCGCGGAACGGATGGCGGAACGCGCGACTCGCCCGGAGACGACACCGGATTCGGGCGAATCCCGCAACTGATCGGAGCGGCTCGCTTGCATAGGGAGCACCCGAACGCGATATGCTGGAAGAACGGCGCGACGTCCGAGTCGCCGCCGACAGAATCCGAGAAGGCCTGAATGCGCGATCCGATCGACTATCTGCAATCCAACCTCGTTCCCATGGTCGTGGAGCAATCCAGCCGGGGCGAACGGGCGTTCGACATCTTCTCGCGTCTGCTGCGCGAGCGGATCATCTTCCTGACCGGTCCGTTCGAGGACGGCATGGCCAGCCTGATCTGCGCCCAGCTGCTGTTCCTGGAGTCGGAGAACCCGAAGAAGGAAATCAGCATGTACATCAACAGCCCCGGCGGTCAGGTGACCTCGGCGCTCGCGATCTACGACACCATGCAATACATCAAGTCGCCGGTCTCGACCGTGGTGATGGGCATGGCCGCCTCGGCGGGTTCTCTGATCCTGACGGCCGGTGCCGCCGGCCAGCGCATCGCCCTGCCGAACGCGCGCATCATGGTCCACCAGCCCTCGGGCGGGTTCCGGGGCCAGGCCTCGGACATCGAGCTGCACGCCGCCGACATCCGCTACACCAAGCGCCGCCTCAACGAGATCTACGTCCATCACACGGGCCGGACCTATGAGGAGGTCGAGAAGACCCTGGACCGCGACCACTTCATGGATGCCGAAGCCGCCAAGGAATGGGGCATCGTCGACCACGTCTACGACAAGCGCGACCAGGCCGACGCGGACGGCATCAAGACCGTCTGAGACCTGTCGAACGTCAACACGAAGGGCGCGCCATGACCGGCGCGCCCTTTTCGTTTGTGGTATCAGCCTCCCATGCAACACACACGAGACCTCAAGGGCGTCGTCACCGTCGACGGCGACGACTACGAATGGGAAGTCCGGCGCCAGCCCCAGCGCACGACCGGCAATGAATGGCAGGGCATCGGCGTGGCCCTGCGCCTCGTCGAGGGACAGCGCGAGGCCCTGGTGCAGTTTCCCATGGTCATGCGGGCCAGCGGCATCCCCAACTTCGAACGCCAGCGGATCAACGTCGAAAGCATCAAGAACGCCGTCGCCTCGGCCATCGCGGCCGGCTGGAACCCGACGTCGCGCGGCAAGGTCGTGGTCTTCGACGTCGACGCGGACGGCCGCTGACACGCTGATCTTCGTCGGGTTTCGTCAGGGATGCGGCGTGCCCCGGCGTTGCGGCCCACGACCGCGATGGGCTAGCGTCCTCGCATAACGGGGGTGGACGTGACGGAACCGGATTCGAGCCCGAAACGGCTGACCAACGTGGCCGGCGTCATCGGCCTGGCGACCGCCGTGATCGGTCTGGCCGGGACGGGGCTGGCGGTCTGGGGCAGCAACAAGCCGGCCCCCGCCGCCCCGACCGCGCCGTTGGAAGAGAGTCTCGATAATGTGCCGGCCATGGTCGACGGGCATATGAGCGGCCCGGCCTATGTCGACTTCGTTTCCGGAAACACGCTCTGCTACGACAAGGACGTGGAGGGGGACTGTCAGGCGACGGTCGACCTGATCCAGCGCGGACCGCGGGCCTTCCGCGTCCGCTTCATGCTGGCGACCCGAATCCCCGATCCCGCCTACGACGCCATGGACCTGGCGGTCGTGGACGATTTCGAGGCGCGCGACCTGAAGCGGCCGGACGGCCTCGTGAAGGTCGACGAGGTCGACTACACCGTGACCCGCGACGGCATCTGCATCACGCCGGAGGTCCGTACCGCCGGGGCGGCCCGTTCGCTGGCCTTCGGGATCGGTGAGGACGGCCGGATGGTGCCGGTATCCTCGGCGGGCCTGTCGACCTTCCGCGAAAAGCTGCGCGAGGCCTGGGCCGGTGAATCGATCGCCGCCCGCCAGTGCTGGCAGTACCGGCTGGAGGGCAAGCAACTGCGCCAGGACTACTACCTGGACGGCGTCCTTCAGGCCGACGACGTCACGATGTGGGACTACCTGCCGACCGACGCCTCGCCCTTGCTGCGCCTGCCCGAGTAGCCGGCCGTTCCTTGAAGACGCGGAAGCCCGCGATGTCGGCGATGGCCAGCATCTCGGTGTCGCCCGAGGTGTCGCCGTAGGCCGCCGCCAGCCGGACTTCGGGGCCGAAAGCCACGCGCAGCCGTCTGACCTTTTCCTCGCCCCGACAGTTGTCGCCCTCGAACGCCCCCGTGAACCAGCCCTTGTCGCCGATGACCAGATCGGTGCCCAGAAGGGTGTCGGCACCCAGCCGTTCGGCGAACGGACGCACGGTGAGGGCGGGGGAGGCGGTCACGATTGCGCGATGGGCGCCGCGTCGTCCCCAGTCCTCCCAGACCCGAAGCGCGTCCGGGCGCATCAGCCCGTCCCAGCGTTCGCGGGCGAACTGTTCGGCCTCGACCGCCAGGGCGACCGGGCTTGTGTAGGGCATGAAGCGCCGGACCGCCGCCTCCTTCAGCTTCTGCCGGTCGCGATCCACGGCATAGGCGGCCAGCTGAGGGGCCATGGCCAGAAGCCCGGTGCGCCAGCGTTCGGGGCCGACCTTCCATCTCAGGAAGGCGGTGAAACTGTCGCGAACCGTCAGGGTGCCGTCGAAATCGAAGGCGACGATGGCCTGACCGGGCACCGGCGACTGGCGAAACGCATCCTCGGTTCCCATGTCACCCATTCGCCTTGATCCCACTCCAACGTGATCCATCCACGAACAGTTGTTGCGTCACCCCGGTCTTCGCGGGGTTGTCGTGGCGGTTCGGATGGGGGATTGTCATTTTTTGAATATCTTCGCGTCCATAGTGGTGGAATCATTGCGAAGAAAGCGCGTTCCCTCTCCGGGACGCGAGAGTGAGAAGGGTCCATGACCAAAGCCGCCGGCACCGACGCCAAGAGCACCCTCTACTGCAGCTTCTGCGGAAAGAGCCAGCACGAGGTGCGCAAGCTCATCGCCGGACCCACCGTGTTCATCTGCGATGAATGCGTCGAACTGTGCATGGATATCATCCGCGAAGAGCACAAGATCGGCTTCGTGAAGTCCAAGGACGGCGTTCCGACGCCCAAGGAAATCCGCGAGGTCCTGGACGACTACGTGATCGGCCAGAGCCACGCCAAGAAGGTGCTCTCGGTCGCGGTCCACAACCACTACAAGCGCCTGAACCACGCGACGAAGAACAACGACGTCGAGCTGGCCAAGTCCAACATCATGCTGATCGGGCCCACGGGCTCGGGCAAGACGCTGCTGGCCCAGACGCTGGCGCGCATCATCGACGTGCCCTTCACCATGGCCGACGCCACCACCCTGACCGAAGCCGGTTATGTGGGCGAGGACGTCGAGAACATCATCCTGAAGCTGCTCCAGGCCTCGGACTACAATGTCGAGCGGGCCCAGCGCGGCATCGTCTACATCGATGAAATCGACAAGATTTCGCGCAAGTCGGACAATCCCTCGATCACCCGCGACGTGTCGGGCGAGGGCGTGCAGCAGGCCCTGCTGAAGATCATGGAAGGCACGGTCGCCTCTGTGCCTCCGCAGGGTGGCCGCAAGCACCCGCAGCAGGAGTTCCTGCAGGTCGACACCGCCAACATCCTGTTCATCGTCGGCGGCGCGTTCGCCGGGCTGGAGAAGGTGATCGCCGCGCGCGGAGCCGGGGCCTCGATCGGCTTCGGAGCCAAGGTCAAGGAAGTCGACGAGCGTCGTACGGGCGACATCCTGAAGGGCGTCGAGCCGGACGACCTGATGCGCTTCGGCCTCATCCCCGAGTTCATCGGCCGTCTGCCCGTCCTGGCGACGCTGGAAGATCTGGACGAGAAGGCGCTGGTCACCATCCTGACCGAGCCCAAGAACGCCCTGGTCAAGCAGTACAAGCGCCTGTTCGAAATGGAGAACGTCGGCTTGACCTTCACCGACGACGCCCTGAACGCCGTCGCCAAGAAGGCCATCACCCGCAAGACCGGCGCCCGGGGCCTGCGTTCCATTCTGGAAGGCATCCTGCTGGAGACCATGTTCGAACTGCCGACCTTCGACGGTGTCGAGGAAGTGGTCGTCAATGCCGAGGTCATCGAGGGCAATGCCCAGCCTCTGCTGATCTATGCCGAGAAGAAAAAGGCCGACGGCGCCGCCTGATCGGCGCGCCGCAACGAAACAGGGGGCGGCACCAGGCGGTGCCGCCCCTTTTTCTTTGTCCCGAGGCCCGCGTTTACCGGGTGGCGGGTTTAGGGTGCAGGTTCGTGGCCTCGGCGGCTTCCTTGGCCGTGTCCCGGGTCGCTTCGGTCACCGGCGCGATGGCGGTGCCCGTCGAGCCCGCCGTGGCCGAACCGGCCGGATCTATGGTTTCGCCGTCGGCACCGGCGGTCAGGTCCCTGTTGGCACCGCTCGACCGGGCGGCTGCGCGGCCATTGGTGGCTGTCGCGGACGCGTCCGCTCCGGCGGCCTCAGCGGCGGTGGCCCCGGCGCCCATGGTCACGTCGTCGGTCGCGGGCGCGGTTTCGGTCTCGCGGTTGCAGGCACCGAGCGTCAGGACCGAAGCCGTCGCGGCCAGAATGATCAGAGTACGCATGAAGGGCCTCCCTTTGGATTTTCCTGTTGGGCGAGCAACGGCCAAGGTTCGGTTCGGTTGCGCGTGACGTCCGGGCTGCGTCCGCCGTGCCACAAGGCGAGCGGGCCATGAAACCGGCGACGCCGTGGACCGACAACAGGACGACCTAGATCCGCCCGTCATCCGCACAAATCTTGCCGTCTCGGTACCTAATGACGCAACTGTGCACCGTAGCGCGGCGACGCTTGAACCGGGCGGCGAAGGGGCCACATACTCATCCGAACGCCGTCGGAATCGACGGGCCTCTCCAGGGTGTCGCTGCATATCGCGGGGCGTCGGGGGAGGCGGGCCGGAGATCGTCAATGGCCCAGGAGCGCATAATGTCCGAGTCAAAGATCCTGCCCGTCCTGCCTTTGCGGGACATCGTCGTGTTTCCTCACATGGTCGTGCCGCTCTTCGTAGGGCGCGAGAAATCCGTGCGGGCGCTCGACGAGATCATGAAGGGTGAAAAGCAGATCCTGCTGGCCACTCAGAAGAACAGCGTCGACGACGATCCGTCGCCCGACGCCATCTATCCCATCGGCGTGCTGGCCACCGTGCTGCAGCTGCTGAAACTGCCCGACGGCACCGTGAAGGTGCTGGTCGAAGGCAAGGGCCGGGCGCGCCTGACCCGATTCACCGACCGTGAGGATTATTTCGAGGCCGAAGCCGTCGAGGTCGAGGACGACCTGGGCGACCCGTCCCAGGCCGAGGCCTTGCTGCGCGCGGTCGTCGAGCAGTTCGAGAACTATGTGAAGCTGAACAAGAAGGTCCCGCCCGAGGCCCTCAGCTCCATCCCCCAGATCACCGATGCCTCCAAGCTGGCCGACAGCGTCGCCGCCCATCTGTCGGTGAAGATCGCCGACAAGCAGGCGCTGCTGGAAACCATCGTGGTGCCCCAGCGGCTGGAGAAGGTCTATGGCCTGATGGAGGGCGAGATCAGCGTCCTGCAGGTCGAGAAGAAGATCCGCTCGCGCGTGAAGCGCCAGATGGAGAAGACCCAGCGCGAATATTATCTGAACGAGCAGATGAAGGCGATCCAGCGCGAGCTGGGCGAGACCGACGATGCCCGCGACGAGATCATGGAGCTGGAGAAGCGCATCCGGAAGACGCGCCTGTCCAAGGAGGCCCGCACCAAGGCCGAGGCCGAGGTCAAGAAGCTGCGCAACATGAGCCCCATGTCGGCCGAATCGACGGTGGTGCGGAACTACCTCGACTGGCTGCTGGCGATCCCGTGGGGCAAGGCCAAGCAGAAGCCGATCGACCTGAACAAGGCCGAGGCGATCCTCGAGGAGGATCACTACGGCCTCGAGAAGGTCAAGGAACGCATCATCGAGTATCTGGCCGTCCAGGCCCGTACCAACTCGCTGAAGGGTCCGATCCTGTGCCTTGTCGGCCCTCCGGGCGTCGGTAAGACGTCGCTGGCCAAGTCGATCGCCAAGGCGACGGGGCGTGAATACGTCCGCATGTCGCTGGGCGGGATGCGCGACGAGGCCGAGATCCGCGGTCACCGCCGGACCTACATCGGCTCGATGCCCGGCAAGATCATCCAGTCGATGAAGAAGGTGAAGACCACCAACGCCTTCATCCTGCTGGACGAGATCGACAAGCTGGGTGCCGACTGGCGCGGGGACCCTTCCTCGGCCCTGCTGGAGGTGCTGGATCCGGCGCAGAACAATGCGTTCGGCGACCACTACCTCGAGGTGGACTACGACCTGTCCAACGTCATGTTCGTGACCACGGCCAACAGCCTGAACATGCCCCAGCCCCTGATGGACCGGATGGAGATCATCCGGGTCAGTGGCTACACCGAGGCCGAGAAGGTCGAGATCGCCAAGCGGCACGTCCTGCCCAAGGTCACGACCGAGAACGGCCTGACCCCGGCCGAGTTCATCGTGCCCGAGGACACGATCCGTGACCTGATCCGCTACTACACGCGGGAAGCCGGGGTACGCTCGCTGGAACGGGCCTTGGGTGGTCTGGCCCGCAAGGCCGTGCGCGAGATGTCCAAGGAGAACACCCTCTCGATCACCGTCGATGCGGAGAAGCTGGCGACCTATGCGGGCGTCCAGAAGTTCCGCTTCGGCGAGACCGATGAGGAGGATCAGGTCGGCATCGTCACCGGCCTGGCCTGGACCGAGTTCGGCGGCGAGATCCTGACCATCGAGGCGATCAAGATGCCGGGCCGCGGTCGCATGACCGTGACCGGCAACCTGAAGGAGGTGATGAAGGAGTCGATCTCCGCCGCCGCGTCCTACGTCCGGGCCCGCTCGCTCAGCTTCGGCGTCAAGCCGCCGGTGTTCGAGAAGACCGACATCCACGTCCACGTGCCGGACGGCGCCACGCCCAAGGACGGTCCGTCCGCCGGCGTCGCCATGACCGTGGCCATGGTCTCGGTCCTGACCGGGGTGCCGATCCGGAAGGATATCGCCATGACGGGCGAGATCACCCTGCGCGGCCGCGTCACCGCCATCGGTGGTCTGAAGGAGAAGCTGCTCGCGGCCCTGCGTTCGGGCGTCAAGACCGTGCTGATCCCGCAGGAGAACGAGAAGGACCTCGCCGACGTGCCCGACAACGTGAAGGGCGCGCTGGAGATCGTGCCGATCTCGACGGCCGACGAGGCCCTGAAATGGGCTCTGACCGGCTCGCTGACGGCGGTGGAGTGGGACGAGGTGGCCGAGCCGCTGAACCCCGCGCCGGCGACCGTGCCGCCGATCGACGGCACGACCGTCGTCAGCCACTAGGCCAAAGCGTCTCCTCCCTGTCGGCGCCGCCGATGGGGAGGACCGCGGCCGATTTTCGTGCCGTGACGCAGCGGTTCTGGACGCCACGGGTTTCCGCAGGCAAACAGACCGTCTGGATGGGCGGCTAGCTCAGCTGGTCAGAGCATCTCGTTTACACCGAGAGGGTCGGCGGTTCGAACCCGTCGCCGCCTACCAACTTTCCCCGGCAAAATCAAAGATATAGAGCGATTTTGCCGGGGTCGCTTGTTCCGGATTCGGATAAAGGTGTGCCAAGGGGGGGCAGTAGGGGCGGCAGTTTGTGCGGATTTCGCTGACTGTCCTGAAACACTGTGGGCCTCTGGCCGTCCGAACGGGGGCAGTTCCAGCGTTCCCCCGGTTCTTTTTGCGTGGGAGTTTTGGAAGGAAGCCGGTCCGGCCCCAACTGCCCTGGCACGGTCCGGTGGACGCTGGTCGCCGTCTTCCTGTCAATCGAAACAGGCGGGGAGTTTGAGTCCATCGCGTCGGGCTTCGCCCTGATCGGTCTTGGGGCGGATCTTGACCGGCGGAAACAGCGAAGAGCCCTCGTCGGGCCCGCGGGCGTCTAACGAGGCACATCGCGCGACAGCGGACGTGCCGGGTGTCTGCCAAGGGTGGGAAGCGGACCCGTTCGTTCGGAGCCTAAGGAAGTCTGGCATCAACCCGCCCGATCTTCGCTGACAAGGCCCAGACTCCGATCACGCTCACGAACATCAAAAACAATGTGACCACTATGCGCCCCAATGGCGCATGGCGATTGGCGGCATCCGCGTTTTCCAAAGCTTGAGCCGCAAACCACAGCACGACGATCCAGACAGCGAAGAACGCCAACGACGTTGGACTGTTCTTTGTGGGCAAGTCAGCCAGCGCCGCGACAAGGGCAATAACTGGGGGGGCAGCGAACATCCATGCCCAGAAGGGTGCCCGAGGGGTCACTACCGTTTCATTGGCTACGACATAAATCGACCAGAACCAGAAGCAGGCGGATGCGATTGGCACCGTTGTCAGAAGGGCGCGCACCAACGGCGACACCGTCGTGCCCGACGCTATGACCTGCGCTAGCGCGCTGATTACGAGAACCGATGTGAGGATGGCAGGGTGCGCGCGCGCAGCGCGACGAGCGAGATCGATCATGGATCTTTGTCCTTGCCCAATCCGACTAGCACAATGGCTAAACGTCCGTTCAGGGTCGGAAGCGGACAGTCGGGCAGGCGCGGTTAGCGGACGACGGATTCCCGCGCAGTGCAACGTAGCAGATCAGGATAGTCCTCCGCGCTGCCACGGCGAACATGTATGCTGGTGAAGCCCGCTCGTTCGACTGCCCTCCGCGCGGTATCAATGCACCGCCGGTCCTGGTCGGTTTGCCACACGACGTCCAGCCCGGACTTGTCGGGCAGCGCAGCGAGCCATCCCTCGACCATTGTGACATTCGGCATCCACATGTCCTGGATCGAAAACTAGCATTGATCCTCGCGGTATTTGACCGTGACGGGGTAGCCTGGGACCGCGATCTCCCTTGGGGCCGACGCGCAGGCCGCAGGCAAGAACAGCATGGCTGCGAAGAGGGCGGTTCTCATTCGAGAAGCATCTTCTCTCGTGCCAATGTCCGCAATGGGTCGGCAGCGGTCCAAAGCCCTAGCCCGAAAGCAGATATTGCCCAGCGCGTTTGCGCCTGCCGGCGATTCCAGGAAAAGTACTGCGGGTCGCCTGACTGACAGCACCGGGACAAGCCGTATCGGCCCCCCTGAGACATAGCGGCGAGTTGGCGGTAGTTTTCGTCCTGCCGCAAGCCGCAGCCTGAGGTTGACGCCCAGCTATCTGTTGGTATGCCTTGCGGGTGCCATTTATCGCCCGTCCGCCTGTTCACCAGACCAACAGCTCGGCGGACGCAACGTTCGCGCAGGCGCACTCCAGACTTCTCGCCGACGAGCGCCTCCAGTTCGATCGGACCGGTTTCACTCCGCCGGAAGTCCCGGGCTGGCTCCGGTGGATCCCTGAAGCGCTGCGCGCCATCGCGCCACTTCTGGAGATCATCTTCTGGGTCGGTCTGGCGATCATCGTGGCCCTGGTCTGCTGGTTCATCATACGCGAACTGCTGGGCCTGCGTCTGCCCCGCCCGAAGGCGGAGGCGGCCGTCGTCGCGGCTCAGCCCGAGTGGCGGCCAGACGAAGCCACCGCACGCAACCTTCTGGCCGGTGCCGACGCGCTCGCGGCCGAGGGTCGCTACGCCGAGGCTGCGCACCTGCTGCTGATGCGCAGCGTGGAGGACATCGAGCAGCGCAAGCCGCACGCGATAAAGGTTTCGCTTACGACCCGCGAAATCGCCATGGCGGCGTCGCTGCCCGAGGTCGCCCGCCCGGCGTTCATTCGCATCGGCCAGGTTGTGGAGCGCAGCCTGTTCGGCGGGCGACCGGTCGACGCCCAGGATTTCGCCGACTGCCGACGCGCCTATGAGGACTTCGCCCTGCCCGCCGGATGGCGCACGTGAGCCTGTCGAAGGGCGGATCCGGTGCCTTCACGCCCCTGACGATGATTTTGGTCCTGGTGATCGGGGTGGCGGCCCTGGCAGGGCTCGGGATTCTTTCCGCCTATGCGCCGGAGCTGAAGTCGGGCGATGACGGCGGCACTCACGCCCTGTCCCGCTCCTCGGTCGGCTACGCCGCCCTGCCGCGTCTGTTGCGGGCGACCGGAACGCCAGTCGTGCTCAATCGGGGATCGTTGGGCAATGGCTCAAGCGACAGCTTTCTGATCTTGACCCCGTCGGTCGGAACGCCGCCGGTGCTCATCGAAGATATGCGGCACGAGGGCTCGGTCATGGTGGTCTTGCCCAAGTGGAACTACACGCCTCTGCCCGATCACCGCGGCTGGGTCTCGACGGTGGGCGTTGTCTCTGCCGACCAGGCGCTTTCCGTCCTGCCCCAAGAAATGCGTTACGGCACGACCCTCTCGGACCTTCCCGGCCGCCAGCCCGTCTCGCTGCGCCGGGCGGCCGACGCGCTCCTCACCGACCAGGCGGTCGTCATAGACACGCACCGAAGGATCGTTGGATCTCAATGGATGCCAGTTATCGTCGACGCTGACGGTGGCACGGTGCTGGCCACCCATCGGGAGACGGGCCTCTATGTCCTGGCTGACGCCGACGTCCTGAACACCCAAGGCCTCAAGTCCCTCGCCGGTGCCCGTACGGCGCTGGCGTTGTTGGATGCCCTGCGTCCACACGGGACGCCGGTCGTCTTCGACCTGACGCTCCATGGCTTCCAGCGCACCCGCAACCTCGGCAGGCTGCTGCTGGAGCCGCCGTTCGTCGGCATGACCGTGGTTCTGGTCGCCCTGATCCTCTTCGCCGGCTGGCAAGCGACGGTCCGCTACGGCCCTGCGCGGCAGAACGGCCGTGTCGTCGCCCTGGGCAAGCGTGCCCTCGCTGACAATACCGCCGCCCTCGTCCGCATGGCCGGGCGCGAGCACCATATGGGGCCTCCCTACGCCCTTCTCGTTCGCGCCGCCGTCGCCCGGGCCATCGGCGCGCCGCGCGATCTGGCGGGAGACGATCTGGACGCCTTCCTCGATCGGGTCGGCGTCATCGCCGGCGCAACCCGCCCCTACACCGCCCTGGCAGAGAGCGCCCGGGCTGCCAGAACCCCCGGCGACCTTATCCGCGTCGCCCGCGACCTCCACCGCTGGACCCAGGAGATGACACGTGCACGTCAATGAGGTGAAGACCGTCGCCGATCGCATCCGCGCCGAGATCGGAAAGGCGGTGATCGGTCAGGACGGTGCGGTGGACCTTCTGCTGACCGCGCTGCTGGCCGGCGGCCACGTGCTGCTGGAGGGACCTCCCGGTACTGCCAAGACCCTTCTCGCCCACAGTTTCGCGCGCAGCGTGGGTCTCGACTACGGCCGCATCCAATTCACTCCGGACTTGATGCCCGGCGACATCATCGGGTCGAACCTTTTCAACTTCCAAACCTCCAGCTTCACCCTGACGCGCGGACCGATCTTCTGCGAACTTCTGCTCGCCGACGAGATCAACCGAACTCCGCCCAAGACCCAGGCCGCCCTGCTGGAGGCCATGCAGGAGCGTCAGATCACCATCGACGGGCAGCGCCACGCCTTGGGCGATCGCTTCATCGTCGTCGCCACGCAGAATCCGATCGAGCAGCAGGGCACCTATCCCTTGCCTGAGGCCCAGTTGGACCGCTTTCTTTTCAAACATGTGTTGTCCTATCCGACCATCGACCAGGAGCGTGCCATCATCGCCGCCCAAGGAACCCGCACGCGCCAGATGGATCCGGTCGCGTTGGGCGTGGAGGTGGTCGCCGATGGCGCGACGATCGACGCGGCCGCCACGGCCGTGGCGGGAGTCCGCCTGACCGAGGAGGTCGTGGCCTACACCGCTGACCTGATCCGGGCGACCCGCGATTCCGCCGATGTCGAGACCGGTGCCTCGCCCCGGGCAGGAGCCATGCTGGCCGCCGCTGCCCGCGCCCGCGCCGCTCTGGACGGCCGTGACTATGTCATCCCTGATGATGTGAAAGTCCTCGCCTTGCCGGCGCTGCGCCACCGCGTGTTGCTGTCTCCCTCGGCCGAGATCGAGGGGCGTCGGGTGGATCAGGTGCTCGCCGGTCTGGTGGAGCGGGTGGCTGCGCCCCGGTGATCTATCCCACGCGGCGAGCGGTAGTCCTGATGGCGGCGGGAGCTCCCGTCGCCCTGTTGCTCGGCGTGCTGGTGCCGCAGGGCTGGCAGGTCGCGCTCGCATGGGTCCTCGCTGTCGTTGTCCTGACCGTGATCGACGCTGCCTGCGCCGGATCACGCAAGGCCCTGCGGCTGGAGCCTCTGCCTTCCGTCCTGGCCGCAGTGGGTCGCCCGGGTTCGGCGGAAGTGATCGTCCGCTTCGACGGCAGCGGCCCCCGCCCGCGCGAGGTAGAGGCTGCTGTCGCCGCCGACGCCCGGCTGGGTCTGACCACGCGTTCATGGCGCATGCCACTGATCGAGCGCCGCGCGAGGTTCGACTTCCCGTTCACACCCGAGCGGCGCGGGGTCGTCGATATGGAGACGATGTGGGTGCGCTGGATCGGCCCCCTTGCACTGGCCGCCAAACAGAAGACCTTCGCCCTCGACCTTCCGGTGGCGGTCCTGACCGACGTCCAGGCCGTGCGAGATCAGGCCATCCGACTGTTCGCCCGCGACGCCATGTTCGGTGTGAAATCCCAGGCCCAACTCGGCGAGGGCTCGGAGTTCCAGGCCCTCACCGACTACCAGCCCGGCGTCGACCGCCGCGCAATCGACTGGAAACAGTCCGCCCGCCACGCCACTCTGCTGGCCAAGGAGCACCATACGGAGCGCAACCACAACGTCATCATGGCGCTGGACTGCGGCCGCGTCGCTTCCGAGCCTGTCGGAGGAATGCCGCGCATGGATCGGTTCATCCACGCGGCACTCCTGCTGAGCTACGCCTGTCTGCGCTCCGGCGATCGAGCGGGCCTCTTCGCCTTCGACAACGTCGCCCGCATCAACACCGGGCCTCTGTCGGGCCTCAACGCCCAGAGTACGCTCCAGACGATCGCGGGCCGCATCGACTATTCGACGCACGAGACGAATTACACGCTCGCTCTCGCGACCTTGGCCAGCGGGCTGAAGCGACGCTCGCTGGTCGTGGTCTTTACCGACTTCGCTGATTCGACCTCGGCCGAGCTGATGATCGAATCCCTCGGCCGACTGCTGCGTCGCCACCTCATCCTCTTCGTCGTCATGCGCGACGAGGAGCTCGAAAGCCTGACCGCCGCGGAACCGGTCGAGCCTGAGGACGTCGCCCGTTCCGTTGTGGCGGGCGGCCTGCTGCGCGAACGTGAGCTCGTCCTGACCCGCCTGCGCCGCATGGGCGCGCACATCGTCGAGGCACCCGCCGATCGCGTCGGACCGGACGTGCTGAATGCTTATCTCGACCTGAAGCGAAGGGACCTGTTGTGACCGGCACCCCATCCCCGCACACCTTGCGCAGCCAGCGCTTCCGGCGCGAGCGGCAGGCCGACTGGGCGCGCTTGGAACGACTGATGGATAAGGTCGAAAAGGGCTCGGCCGCCCAGCTGACCGACGACGAAATCCTCGCCATTCCTGTCCTCTATCGCTCGACCCTCTCCGCCCTGTCGGTGGCCCGCGAGACGTCGCTGGATCGGGGATTGGTCGAATTCCTCGAGACCCTTTCGGCCCGCGCCTATTTCTTCGTCTACGGCTCCCGGACGACCCTCCAGGACCGGCTCGCGAGCTTTTTCAGCAACGACTGGCCGGCGTCAGTCCGTAGCCTGTGGCGCGAGACCCTGGTCTCTGGTGCCTTGATGTTACTGGGTGCCTTCGTGGCGGCGTGGCTCGTTTCCATCGAGCCTGACTGGTTCTACGCGTTTGTCCCCGCCGACTTGGCGGGCGGCAGAGATCCCGCCGCCTCGACCGAGACTCTGCGCGCCACTCTGGATGGATCCGAGGACCAGCCCGGCCTGTCCGTGTTCGCTGCCTATCTGTTCACCCACAACGCCCAGGTGGCGATCCTGGCCTTCGCGCTGGGCTTCTCCCTCTGCGTCCCTACGGCGCTACTGATGCTCTACAACGGGACGATGCTGGGGGCCTTCTTCGCCCTGTTCGCCAGCCGGGGGCTCGGCGTGGAGCTCGGCGGCTGGTTGCTGATTCACGGGGTGACCGAGCTGTTTGCCGTAACCCTCGCCGGAGCCGCCGGCCTGAAGATTGGCTGGGCCGTCGCCTTCCCGGCCGACCGGTCGAGGCTTGACGCCGCGATCGCCGCGGGTCGCACCGCCGCAGTCGCCATGGGCGGTGTGGTCGTCATGCTGTTCGTCGCCGGCCTGCTGGAAGGGTTTGGCCGCCAGCTGATCGTCGACACCGGGGTGCGCTACGCGGTGGCGGCCTTCACCGGCCTGGTCTGGACCGCCTATTTCTACGGTCCGCGTGGGAGAACCTTCCGTGGTCTCTAAGCCGGTCGGCAAGTCGACCGAACGCGTCTTCGTTACGCCCGAGGGCGTCGACCTGCGCCTGAACATCGGCGACGCGGGGCAGCGCGCCGCCGCCTTCCTGATGGACGCAGCGATCATCATTGCCGTCCTCGTCGGCCTGACCATCGCTGCGGTCCTGATGGGCATCGGCGCTGGTGCCGCGAGCGGCTTCACGGGGGTCGAGGTCATTGCCGTGATCTGGCTGCTGATCTTCTTCTTGCTGCGGAATTTCTATTTTACGGCCTTTGAACTTTCGGCCGCTGCGGCGACCCCGGGCAAGCGAATGTTCGGCCTCCGGGTCGCCTCACGGGACGGCGGACGGCTCAGGGCAGAGTCAGTCTTCGCTCGCAATGCGCTGCGCGAACTGGAGGTCTTCCTGCCCCTGTCCCTCCTCATGAGCCGGGCTGACCAGGGCGGCGCCGAGAGCTGGATGTGGTTGCTGGCGCTTGGTTGGGCGTGCGTCTTCGTCTTCTTCCCGCTATTCAACAAGGATCGCCTCCGGGCCGGAGACCTGGTCGGTGGCACCTGGGTCGTGCGCACGCCCAGGCGCAAGCTGACGCGCGACATGGCCGACGACGGCGCGGAGCGCCTGGGGCATTTCGTGTTCGAGCCGGCCCAGCTGGATGCTTATGGAGCCAAGGAGCTGCACGTGCTGGAATCTGTCCTGCGCCAGCGTGACCGCGGCACGATGGCGGCGGTCGCTGCCCGCATCTCGGCGAAGATCGGCTGGCAGCGCGGCCTCGACGACCGCGACGAGGACTTTCTCAGCGCCTACTATGCCGCCCTTCGCGGACGGCTCGAACAGCGTCTGCTGATGGGCGTAAGACGCCGCGACAAGCACGACGTCTGAGCTTCAGCCTCAGTCGAAGACCGACGCCAGCTCCTCAGGACCCACGCCTTCCTTGATGCTGCGAAGCTCGTAGTACAGGGCCGCCACGCCCGCCGCGCCGATGACGCTGGTCAGGATGTTGCTGAGCGCCGTCGTGATCATATTCACACCCAGGCTGGCCGAGCCGCCCACGAAGCTGCCGCCCGTCGCCGCGCCGATACCGGCGACCAGCATGCCGATCATCACCGAGCCCAGAAAGAGGATCACGGCCAGACCGAAGATGGGCCAGCGGTAGCCTTTGGTCAGCTCGCGGCTACGCTGCAGGCTTTCCGTCACGCCCCGGTCCTCGACCGCCACCGCAGCGGTTGCCACCGACCAAATCACCGCCAGGATCACGCCCGGCACGACCAGCAGGATGTACCCGAGGCCCGTGCCCAGTCCGACGAGGATCCCGACGCCCAGCAGCGGCAGGAAGAGCTTGCTCCCGGCCGCAAAGGCCGCACCGATGCTCATGGCTTTGTCGTTGAATGAGGCCACAGTGACCTTCACCACCATCCCCTGCAGCATATAGGTGCCGACGAACCACAGCAGATAGGCGAGCCCGATGATGGCGAAGGAGGCCGCCTGGCCCTCCAACAACCTGGACTGACCATAGACCAGCAGCAGGCTCGGAATCCCGACCAGGAGGACGGAGCCGATCAGGAAGGTCACGCCGTTCTGTCGGATCGCGTTGAACGTCCTCTGGATCACCCGGCCCAGATCGAAAGTGCCAGAGACCGATGCGACGCTCAAGGCCTGCGAGGCCGGCGGCCCGTCGAGCGCGAAGATTTGGGTTGCGACACTCTCGTACGCAATAAAATCAACACGCTGTCCGGACAGGAGGGGCGGGGCCGAACGGATCGATGAAGCGCTGAAGTTATAGATCTCGCCATTGTCGCCGGTAATGGTTCCGCCGCCGGCACCCTCGCCGAATGTCGTCACTTGGCCGCGCATGTCATTCCCCGAAGCTGAGGTCGATGATCGCCTGCGGATTTGGCCGGCACAACCCCCCGTAGCGCTCGGCTCTGGCGATGTCTCGGCACCTTACCTCCCTGGTTCGGGCGCGTGGAGCCTGTGCAGCTCGTGCGTGGGGGAACGAGATGCGGATGCCCGCGGCCCGCGTATCAGCGAGATCGCCATCCGCATTCTCAGCCGAACCCGCTTATCCACGCCTCCAGTTCCGACCAGTCGTTCTTGTCCGCGAGTTCGAGACCGACATCAGCCAGCAGATCCATGTGGGCTGGAGAGACCGAGCCTACGCGGCTGGCGGCCATGCACATGGTCATCACGGCCTGCCGCGTCCGACCCTCGGCGCAGCGGCCGAGCGGCCGGCGCTTCGCTTTTTCCAGGTCCTCGGCGCGCTCGGCGACAGGGTCTATGCCCTTTAGAATATCCAGCCTGAGCGCCGTCGCCGCCCAACAACGTCCCCCGGCAGAATCATAGAGATACAATGATCTTGCCGGGGCGGTCCGGTCCGGGTTCGACGTAGCCGCTGGCCGTCAGAGCAGGGGAAGAGGGGACCCGCCGATCTGGTCGGTGATCCGTCGGCATCGGGGCTGACGATCTGCCGCTTTGGTAGCGTCCCCGCCGCCGTTTCGCGTTAAGGACCGGGCCCCATCCGTTCGGCCCTCTCATCCCCCTCATGACTCCCACACCCGCCCTGACCATCGGCATCGACTTCGGCACGACCAATACCGTTGTCGCGGTGACCAGATCCGATGGCGATGTCGAAGTGCTGCGGTTCAGCGCGCCCGATGGCGACCTGACCGCGTTCCGCTCGACGCTGGGTTTCCAGCTGCTCGAGGAGCGGGGCCGCCCACCGGAGCGGATCGTCGAAGCCGGGCCCTGGGCCATCGACGCCTATGTCGAGGATCCGCTGGAGACCCGCTTCATCCAGTCGTTCAAAACCTTTGCCGCCAGTTCCGCCTTCACCGAGACGGTGATCGACAACCGGCGCTACGGCTTCGAGGATTTGTTGTCGGCCTTCCTGCTTCGTCTGCGTCATCACGGCGGTGCCGCCATGGGGGCGCTGCCCGCGCAGGTGATCGTCGGTCGCCCCGTGACCTTCGCCGGCGGCTCCGACGAGCGCCTCGCGCTGGAGCGGTACGAGACAGCCTTCAGTCGTCTGGGCTTCACCGACATCCGCTACGCCTATGAGCCCGTCGGGGCGGCCTTCTTCTTTGCGCGTCAGCTCAGGAGCGCGGCCACGGTCCTCGTCGCGGACTTCGGCGGCGGCACGAGCGACTTCTCGATCGTGCGGTTCGAGCCCGGTCCGGACGGCCTGCGGTCCACCGCGCTGGCGCGCTCCGGCGTGGGTGTCGCCGGTGACGCCTTCGACTACCGCATCATCGACAGGCTGGTATCGCCGGAACTCGGCAAGGGCAGCGAGTATCGCAGCTTCGAAAAGGTCCTGCCGATCCCCCAGCGCTACTTCGCCGCCTTCGCGCGATGGGATCAGTTGGCCCTTCTACGGGCCTCGCGGGACATGAAGGACATCCGCGACATCGCCAGAAACGCACTGGAGCCGGAGAAGCTGGCCAGACTGATCGAGGTGCTCGACGACAATCACGGCTATGCCCTCTACCAGTCGATCTCGCGTCTGAAGATGGATCTCTCGGACGCCGCTGCAGCGACCTTCGAATTCGCCGCGGGATCAATCCACATCCAGGCCGAGGTGGCCCGATCGGACTTCGAGGAATGGATATCGCCCGAGCTGGCCGCGATCGAGAAGGCCGTGGATGAAGCGATCGAGCGATCAGGTCTCCAGGCGGGTGAGGTCGACCGGATCTTCCTGACCGGAGGCACCTCCTTCGTGCCGGCGGTCAGGCACATCTTCCATCGACGCTTCGATCCCGCCCGGATCGAGACGGGCGGGGAGTTCGAGTCCATCGCGTCGGGCCTCGCCCTGATCGGCCTCGAGGCCGATCTCGACCTTTGGACGCAGCGAAGAGGGCCTGCGGGCCTCTGAGCCGCAACCGATCGGGCTGCCGGCATCGAGGTCGCGCCTTACCGCACGCGATGGATCTTCATGACAGCCGCGCCCCCCAGGAGCGCCAGGACGGCACCCGTGACATAGATGGACTGAAGGTCGTCTCCGAACCACGCCAGCGCCAACAGGCCCAGCAAGGGCGCAAAGATCTGGGCCGCCGTGACAGCGACGTTCATCAGGCCCATGTCCCGGCCGGCATGGGTCCGGTCGGGCAGGACTTCCGCCACGAGAACGGCGTCGGTGATACCGTAAAGACCCACGCCGACGCCCAGGATCGCCTGTGCGACCCAGGGCCCCGGCCAGTTCGGGACCAGCGCCATCAGCAACGACCCCATGGCGAGAAGCAAGGCACCCCCGAACACCAGCTGCTTGCGCCGGCCGATCCGGTCGGAGACGCGCCCGCCCATCAGGCCGGCCAACACCGAGAGAGACGTCGAGGTGCCCAGCAGCACGGCCATCGCCACCTCGATCCGCATCCCCTTCAGCGCCCGATCCAGACCGGTTTCCTGATCCAGGAAGAACAGCAGATACAGAACGTTCAGCGCCACCGCGGTCTGGACCAGCAGGCGCGATCCGAACGCGATCAGAAAATCCCGATCGGCGAAGGCGGCCAGGGACGGGCGCTGGCGTGGTTTCGCGGTCGATCGGGGCCCCGCGCGAAACGTCATCACGATGAATGGCACCACCATGGCCACGGTCACCAGCACGACGGCCGTCAGCCGCTCGGTCTCGCCGGTCAGCCACACACCGATCACCAGGGCCCCGAACAGGCTCGACAGCGGAAAGGCCAGCCCCGTGAACCCTGCCACCAGGCCCTTCTGGCGGCCGGGCACCCGCTCCGGCAGGGTGGCGGCCAACGGGTTGAGCATGAAGTTCAGGCTGATCTGCAGGGCCACGATCGCGGCCATCAGGCTACTCTGGGTCGCCGCCCTGTGGATCAGGACATAGCTCGCGACGGTTCCCGCCAATCCCGCGATCATCCAGATGGACCGTCCGCCCCGCCAGTGCCGGGTCCGATCGCCGATGATGCCCGCCATCACGCCGGCCACGCCGGCCGTCACGGCGCCCCAGAGGGCGATCTGGCTGAGGGCGAGCGTTCGTCCGGCCGGATCGATCGCCTCGGCCTTGAGAGGCAGGAGCAGGGTCAGGAGGGGTATGAAGGCGATGTAGGCCCCGACCTGGGCCGCCATGTAGAGGGCGATGAAGCCGGGGCCGACGGGGATCGAGGGGCCGGCGTCATGGTCGGCGGGCGGCGTCTGCATCGGGGCCAACCTTGAGCGCTTGCACCGCTGCTGTCACCGCAAAAAGAAGCGGCGTCTTCCGGTCGGAAGACGCCGCCAAAGGCCGCTCAGGGTTTCAGGGGATCAATACTGGACCCGTACCCGGGCACCGAAGGTGCGGGGCCGGGTGAAGAAGCGGGTATTGTCGAACTGGGTGATGATGATCGCGGCCTCGTGGATCTCGTCGGTCAGGTTGTTGACATAGGCCTCGAACCGCAGACGCCCATCGCCCGGCGGGGTCCAGCCGAACCCGGCGTCGAACGTCCAGTATCCGTCCACCTTGTCGTCCAGGCGACGGCGCGGATTGTTGGGCTGCTGGAAATCCTGACCGTTGAAGATGGTGGTGAAGAAGTCGGAGCGGTAACCGGCCGACACCACATAGTCGAACTGACCCATCGTCTCGGTCGGGAAGGCCTGGGTGAGGTTCATGTTGAACTGCCATTCCGGCGTCCGGGGCAGGGTCTTGCCCTCGATCGACTGGAACACGGCCTCGCTCGGGGCAACGTCAGCCTGGAAGCGGAAGTCCTGGATCGGCTCGGCCTCCACGACCTCGGCCTTGAGGTACAGAAGGTTGAAGTCCAGGCCGATGTTCCAGGGCAGGTCGATCCCGCCGTCGAACTGGGCGCCGTAGATGCGCGAGGACGCTGCATTGTACGAATAGGAGACGACGAGGGCTAGCGAGGAGTCCAGCGGCACCGGCACCTGTTGCGGGCCGCCCAGGAACTCGACGATCTGGGCCACCGACAGCAGGGACGTCAGGACCTGGTCCTCGTAGTCGTTGTAGAACAGCGACCCGTTCAGGCGCGCCTTCAGGTCGCCGACGTAGAACTCGTTCTTGGATCCAAGTTCGTACAGCGTCACCTTTTCGGCGTCGTAGGTCGGCGCCAGACCGGCGTTGCCGATGTTGTCGTTGAAGCCACCCGACTTGTTGCCGGTGGCGATCAGGCCGTACAGCAGATTGTCGGGCGTGACGTCGAACTCGGCCCGCAGGCGCCAGTCCACGAAATCGATCTGGCTTTCGCCGACCTGCTGGAAGATCTGGCCGGTGAAGGGGACCGCATAGGTCAGCCGGCCGTCTGCGGCGCAGGTCCAGAAGTCGCCGGTAACCGTGTCGAGGCATGCCGGCCGGTTCGGCGCGCCACCCGGCACAGGGCCGTTGGCGAAGATGTCGTCGACATTGTCCCGGGCTCCGAACCGGCTCACGCCGTTGAAATAGAAGCTCACGATCTCCTGTTCCGTGATCGTGCCGTTTCCGTCGGTGTCGGGGTTGATGATCGTGCGACCACGACCGGCGAACTCGAAGCCTTCAGTGCCCACGCGCACGCCGCCGCAGCAGTTGAAGTCGCCGGCGCCGAGCGCGAAACCGTAGCGGGCGGCAACGCCGCGGCGGCTCTTCTCGTCCTCGGTGTAGCGCAGGCCGGCAGTGATCCGGAACCGGTCGGTCACGCTGTAGGTCGTGTCCCCGAAGAGCGCGTAGGACGAGGTGTCGACGTCGGGCATGTTGAATTCCACGCCCTGGAAGAACAGGCCGCGGTCCCCGGTCGAGCCGAGGAACGAGTACTGGTCCTCCTCGAAGTAGAAGGCGCCCAGGCTCCAGATCCAGGGGCCCTCGTTGTCGTAGAAGCGCAGCTCGTGGGTCTTGGACTGGCTGTCGGTGATCGACTGGAACTGCGAGAAGTTGTCCAGCGTCTCGCCGAGTCCACCCGGGCCGGTCAAGGTCTGCAGCACGCCGGGATAGAAGGGCGCGAGCGGCGTCACGGCTCGATAGTCGTAGACCAGGTCGCGGTAGCTGCCCGTGTACTCGATGTCGAACAGGTCGCCGTCGTAGCGGATATTGGCGCGCGCGCCCCAGTGACGGGTGTTCAGGTCCGGAGCCTGGGCCCGGCTGATCACCCGGCGGGGATCCTCGATGTCATTGGGGTCGATGCCGTTGCCGAGGGGATTGGCGTAGTTGGTGCCGGTGTAGCCGGTGCCGGTCTCGCGGATGTAGTCGGCACCCAGAAGGATCGACAGTCGGCTGGTGGGCTCCCACAGAAACTGGATCCGCCCGGCGTCGTTGTTCTCGGCCTCGGCCACGCCCACGCGCGCGGGCCCCACGTCCTCGTAGTAGCTGTCGTGCTCCAGATGATAGCCCGCGATACGGACCGCCGCCGTCTCGCCGAGCGGGATGTTGACCATCCCCTGGAACACCCGTTGCTGATAATTGCCCAGTTCGAACTCGGCACTGGAATCCCAGATGTTCAGGCCGGGTTTCCACGTCACGATGTTGACGGTGCCCGCCGTCGCGTTGCGCCCGCGCAGCGTCCCCTGCGGGCCGATGTTGACCTCGACACGCTGGATGTCGAAGAACGCCGATCCGATGCCGGCCGGTCGCGGCAGATAGACCCCGTCGTAGTGCGTCGCGGCCGCCGGGTCGCCCAGTTCGGTGTTGTTCGACGAGCCGACGCCGCGGATATAGATCTCGATGTTCCCGCCGTTGTTGGCGACAGAAAGGCCGGGGACGCGACCTTCGAGGTCGGAGATATCCTGGACGCCGACGGCCTTCAGGTCCTCGCCGGTCAGGGCGACGGCGGTGCCGGCATAGTTCTGCAGGCTCTGTTCGCGGCGCTCGACCGTGACGATGATATCGTCGACCTGGGTTGCCTCGCCATCCTCGTCCTGCTGGGCCGCCGCGCGGGGAGTGTCCGCGGCCTGGGCCATCGCCAGGCCTGGCAGCGCGATGGCAAGGGTTGCGCCGCACAGCAATGCTGTCTTCCGGTTACGCATGTGAATCGTCCTCCCGTTGCGGATCGTTGTTCTTTCCGCTTGCCTTCAATCCGCCATCGTTTGACAACGTTGTCAACGCCCGTTTTTCGACTGGCGCCGCACGGTGGGATTGGTGCAACACAGGTCGATCTGTTCGGTGGCGTCGGTGCGCAGCCGATGGGTCGCGGGAGGCTCGATGTCGAAGGTCACCATCCGTCACGTCGCTGCAGCGGCCGGTGTCGCGGTCAAGACGGTTTCGCGGGTGATGAACGGCGAGCCCAACGTCACCCAGGATCTGCAGGACCGGGTGAATAAGGCCGTGGACGCGCTCGGCTATGTCCCCAGCATGGCCGCGCGACGAATGGGCGGCAGCCGGTCCTATCTGCTGGTGGCGCTCAACGACCGTGAGAACACCATCAACAACTGGCGCAGCGGGCGGGGCAACGACTGGATCGACCAGATGCTGCATGGGGCCATGCTCACCTGCGAGGCGCACGGCTACCGGATGCTGTTCGAGCTGGTCGAGGCGGGATCGCCTGATCTGGACCGCAAGGTGGTGGCCATCCTGTCCGCGCTCCAGCCGGACGGCATCATCCTGACGCCACCGCACTCGCAGAACCTGGCCCTGGTCGAGATGTTGACCCGGCGCAACGTCCCCGTCGTGCGCATGGGTGTGGCTGGCGAGGGCGTGGGTTTCGGCGTCTTCATGGACGACCGGGCGGCGGCGGCGGAAGCGACCCGGCATCTGCTTCAGCTCGGCCATCGCAGGATCGGCTTCATCGCGGGCAGCCCCCGGTTCGAGGCCAGTCGCCAGCGTCTGGACGGGTATCGCGACGCCCTGACCGAAGCCGGCGTCACGATCGACGAGGACCTGATCGCGCCGGGCGACTTCACCTTCGAGAGCGGTGTCGCCGCCGCCGGGACCCTGCTGGCGCGCGACGATCGCCCCACGGCGATCCTCGCCAGCAACGACGAGATGGCTCTGGCGACCCTGCACGTGGCCTCACGCCTGAGGATCCGCGTGCCGGACCTGTCGCTGGTCAGTTTCGACGACACGCCGGGAGTGCGACTCAGCGTGCCGGGTCTGACCAGTATCCGCCAGCCGATCTCCGAGATGGCCGCCAAGGCGGCCGCGCTGCTGATCGGCGTCAGCCGGACAGGGGAGGGCGCCCCGTCCGACCATCTGCTTCCCTTCGCACTGGAAGTCCGGGGTTCGACCGCCCCCCTGACCTGAGCTCAGCGGGCGGCGACCGGACAGTCCGTCGAGGTCGCGGCGTCCAGCCGGATGTCTTCCACCGCCACCGTCGCAGGGGCCGTCGCGCTCAGGATCCAGGCCCGGTCGACACCCGCGAGGCCGCCCTCGCCGGACGCGAAACAGCGCAGCGGCACCGATGCCTCCCGCCAGCCTGAGCCTGCGACCAGCGGCACCACGCCATTGCCCAGCCCGATGCCGAGCGCCGAGGCGTCGCCGGCGTCGATCCGGTATCGGAAGGTCAGGGCCACGCCGGCATAATCCGGTCCCGACAGATCGATGGCCGGGCCGGTCACGATCGCCTGACCCGGTCCGGCGAACGTCACCAGGCGAGCCGTTTCCTGGCCCTGTCCATCGACCGGGGCGACCGTCACGACCGCGCGGGGGCTCACGCCCCGCGCGCCGTCCGCGATCCGCGCCTCGCCGCCCGCGTCGCGAACGACCAAGGACCAGGGTGTCACGAACCGCCCATCGGCCAGGAACCGCATGGACGATGCGTCGGTGCCCTCCTCGACCTCGATCAGGCGCTCCGTTTCCACCGGCGCCGCATAGTTCAGGCCGAAATCATAGGCGAACTGCGGATCGTAGTCGGGCCCGCCCCGGTTCTGCGGTGCCTGATCGGGGCTGCGCGGCCAGCTGAAGGACAGTCGTCCCCGGAAATCATGACGCGGCCTGCCGTCCGGGCCGGCGACCAGCACATCGGCGATTCCGCCGCCTTCCGATCCCGGGAGCCAGGCCGCGACGAAGGCGTCCGAGGCGTTGATCTCGGGGTTCACATACAGGGGTCGCCCGGACAGGAAGACCGCGACCGTCGGAATCCCTTCGGCCTGGAGTCGACGCAGCAGGGCGAGAGGCGCCCGCGGACGGAAATCGAGGTCGGACAGGTCGCCCTGGAACTCGGCATAGGGCTCCTCGCCGAACACGACGATGGCCACGTCGGGCCGTGTCTCATAGGTGCCGGTTGCGCTCAGCACGG
Organism: Brevundimonas subvibrioides ATCC 15264; assembly: GCF_000144605.1. Lineage (NCBI taxonomy): Bacteria > Pseudomonadati > Pseudomonadota > Alphaproteobacteria > Caulobacterales > Caulobacteraceae > Brevundimonas > Brevundimonas subvibrioides. Next base: position 1,743,455 of record NC_014375.1, read on the forward strand.
CCGTCCCACCGGACGCCTCGACCGCGTCCTTCAGCCCCTCCCAGATCGATTCGCCGTTCGGGAAGTCAGCGCGGGTATTGCCGGTGCCCTGCCAGTTGATGGTCCAGCCGCCCGCCGCCTGGCCGATGTTGTCGGCACTGCCGGCGACCATCACGCGGGCACCGGGCTGGATCGGCAGGACCGAACCGTTGTTCTTCAGGAGGACGAGCGACTGACGCACCGCCTCGCGCGCCAGGGCCCGATGTTCCGGCGACCCGAGCACCTCGATACGCCCCTCCACCGGACGGTCGGTCTCGAACACCCCGGTCTTGACCTTGACGGTCAGGATCCGCCGGACCGCCTCGTCCAGCCGGGTCATGGCGATCTCGCCCGAACGGACCTGGGCCAGGGTGTTGTCGAACAACGGCTTCCAGCTGTCGGGCGCCATGAACATGTCGATGCCGGCATTGAAGGCGGCCGCGCAGCTTTCGTTGGTGCAGCCCTCGATCTGGCCGTGGGCGTTCCAGTCGCCGACCACGAAACCGTCGAAGCCCAGGGGGCCGCGCAGCACATCGGTCAGCAGGTCGCGATTGGCGGTGTGCTTGGCCCCGTTCCAGCTCGAAAAGCTGGCCATGATGGTCAGGACGCCGGCGTCGATGGCGGGCGGATAGCCGGCGGAATGGATGGCGATCAGCTCTTGTTCGCTGATGATCGCGTCGCCCTGATCCTTGCCGTTCAGCGTCCCCCCGTCGGCCAGATAGTGTTTGGCCGAGCCGGCGATGTGGCCGGGCGCGAGATGGCCCTGACCCAAGGACCCCTGCAGGCCGAGCGTCATGCGACCGGCATAGGCGGCGACGATCTCGGGATCTTCGCCGTAGCCTTCGTAGGTCCGGCCCCAGCGATCGTCGCGTGGGACCGCGACCGTCGGTCCGAACGTCCAGTCCGCCCCGGTCGCCGCCACCTCGAGCGCCGTCGCCCGGCCGATCCGCTCGATCAGGTCCGGATTGCGCGCCGCGCCGAGGCCGACGTTGTGCGGAAAGAGGGTCGCGCCGACCACGTTGTTGTGCCCGTGCACCGCGTCGATGCCGAACATCAGCGGCACGCGTGCTCCGGGCCGGGCCGCGGCCGCTGCCCGGAAGGCTTCGGCGAGGTCGACCCAGGCCTGAGCCGGTGCCCGCTCGTCCCCGCCCGGTGCCGAGTTTCCACCCGCAAGGATCGAACCCAGGGGATAGGTGGCCAGATCGGCGGGACTGATCGAGCCGATGTCCGCCTGGATGACCTGACCGACCTTCTCCTCGACCGTCATGCGGGCCAGCAGATCCTCGACGAAGGCGGACGTCGCCGCATCGGTCATCGCATCAGGACTTTTCGCGCTGGGCCAGGCCGAGACGTCGACGACCGGCGATGCTCCGCTCTGTGCCAGAGCCGGGCCCGCGGCCATCAGGAGGGCCGTCAGCGACACGGCGGCCGTGGCGAGGCCGCGCCGGCATACGTTTTTTGGCATCTGTCTCATCCCTGGAGTCTCTTTTGTCTCAAGGTGTCGGGAGTTGACAACGTTGTCAAACCGCGATTGCGTGGCCGAAGGTCGTCGCAGAATGATCACGGGAGGCCACCATGCGCATCTTCACCACGACGGTCATCGGACTGGCGGCCCTGGCCTGCGCCGGCGCGGCACGGCCGCCGCAGGACGACAGCCTGGAGGGCTACCGCCTCGTCTGGAATGACGAGTTCAACACGGATGGGCTGCCAGATCCCACCCGCTGGTCCTACGACGTCGAACGCAACCGCGACGGCTGGTACAATAACGAACTCCAGTACTACGCCGCCGAAAGGCCGGAAAACGCCCGCGTCGAGAACGGCCACCTCATCATCGAGGCGCGGCGCGAACAACTCGGACCGGATCAGGTCGCCGATGCCGGAGGGCAGGCCTATACCTCCGCCCGGTTGATCTCACGCGGCAAGGCGGAATGGACCTATGGCTTCTATGAGGTGAAGGCGAGGATACCCTGCGGCCGCGGCACATGGCCCGCCATCTGGATGCTGCCGGTGGCCGACGCCGAGTGGCCGGCGGGCGGCGAGATCGACATCATGGAACACGTCGGCCATGCCCGCGGCGAGGTCCACGGCACCGTGCACACCACCCGCTACAATCACACCCAGGGCACCGAGCGGGGCGGCATGAAACGCGTCCGCGACGCCTGCGACGCCTTCCACCGCTATCAGGTGCTCTGGACGCCCGAGGGCATCAACTTCGGCATCGACGATGTCGGCTACTACCGCTTTCGCAACGACGGTCGCGACGATCCCGCCACCTGGCCGTTCGACGCGCCCTTCTACATGATCCTGAACATCGCCGTCGGCGGCGACTGGGGCGGCGTCGAGGGCGTGGACGACCGGGCATTCCCCCAGACGATGGAGATCGACTACGTCCGCGTGTTCCAGCGGGCGCCGTCCTGACACCCGGCCCATGACACACGGCTCCCGGTCCTTCTTCACCCTGATGCCGAAGAGGCCGTCCGCGCCGGAGCGGCTCAAAGGAGGGACGTTCGCCGATCAGTCGCCGAAGGGAACCAGAGGAGCGAGCGCCGCGAACACGCCTTTTTCCTTGTGCCGGCGCGCCTGGATTGCGGCCAGGACATCCTCGGGGTTCCACAGCGTCCCCTGCATCACCGCCGCCCATTCCAGACTTTCGGCGACGCTGTGGTCACGGGCGTAGGTGATGGCGGCTTTCGAGCCCGACACGGCCAGCGGTGCCTTCCCGGCGATGGTGGCCGCCATCTGAAGCGCGGCCGCCAGCGTCGCCTCGGCGTCCGAACCGACCGCATTGATGAAGCCCAGGCGCTCGGCCCGGTCGGCGGTCAGGCTGGTCCCGAGATAGGCCAGTTCGCGCACAACGGCGTCTGGCAGGGTCTTGGGGAGGCGCTGAAGGGTCCCGACGTCGGCCATCATGCCGATGTTGATCTCCTCGATACGGAAATAGGCGTCTTCCGACGCGAGCCGCAGGTCACAGGCCGAAACCATGTCCAGACCCGCGCCGACGCAGGCCCCTTGAACCGCTGCGATGACGGGAAAGCGCACCCGCTCCAGCGTCGTCAGGGACTCCTGGAGCTCGCGCGCGGCGTGCTGGAAGGCTTGCCTCCGGGACGACGTGTCCGCCTGGAGGATCGCGCCACCCGAGAACACGGAGATGTCCATCCCGGCGCAGAAGTTCCTGCCCTCTCCCGAGATGACGAGAGCGCGGACATCGCCCCCGGCGTCGAGTTCGCGCAGGGCCGGGCCGAAGCTCCTCCAGAACTCCACGTCCAGAGCGTTGGAAGCCTCCGGGCGCGTCAGGCGGAGATGGGCGACGGCCTCGTCGCGCGTGATCTGGAATGCGGTCATGCTCGGCCCCGGAGATGCAATGTCGGGCCACGCATCTCATCGGATGGCACCAGGGGCAAGCACCGGTGTTTTCCATCTGATCCACGGCCTCTCAACGGTCGGCCGTCATGAACGGATCACCGACAATCCCGGTCTTCGCGATCATCGACCCTCAACCGTCCGTCATGAGGGACGGTTCGGCAGGGCCTGAAACGGTCGCCGGAAGCCCGCAGACCCCCTCGACCTGTACGCGGACCACGCCGTCTCCCCGGCCGACGGGTCAGCCTTCCTCTCCCTCGACGCCGTTCTGGACCAGGGCTGATCACCACGATGCGTCGATCTGACGATCCTCGGCCGCAACGGGATCACGACCCGTCGCGGAGGCTGGCGTGGAACGAAGTCGGCCTGTATGCGTCGGCACCCGTTCACCCGCCGTGGCCGCGCCCCACCGGGCCGCCCAGGCTCTGGGCCCCCGGGGAAACCGTCGAGACGAAGGATCAGCGATGATCGTGGACTGGAAGCCGGCCCTTGCCGAAGCCCGGTCGGCCCTGGCGCTCGGCGACGCCAGACGGGCGAGGCGGGCGCTGTCGGCAGCCGACCTCGACCCCGACGCGCCCGACGAGGCCCTGAAACTTCTGGCCAGGGCGCTGCGATCCCTTGGCGAGACCGCAGCGGCCCTGCCGCTTCTCGAGCGTGTGGCCCGGCGCCAGCCCGGCAGCGCGATCGCCGAGCACAATCTGGCGGCGGCGCTGGGCGATGCCGGGCGGCAGGCGGACAGCGAGGCCGCGGCGCGCCGGGCCATCGCCAAGGGCGGGTCTGCCCCGGAGACCCGGCTGATCCTCGCGCGGGCGCTTCTGGCCCAGGGCGATCTGGACGAGGCCGAGGTCTGGTTCCGTCGCGCGTTGGACCTTCGCGGCGACTTTCTGCCCGCGGTGCGGGACCTGTCCCAGCTCGTCTGGATGCGGAGCGGGGACCTGTCGCGCACATTGGCGGTGCTTGAGCCTTTGAAGGCACTCGCCGAGTCGCGAGAGGACGCGGCCATCCTCCGGGCGTCGATCCTGCGCGATACGGCCGGCGACGACGCGGCGCTCGCCAGTCTGGTTCCCTGGCTGGAGTCCGGATCGGTCGAGGTCCTGCTGGCCGCCGCCGCAGCGGCCTCCGGCGTCGATCCTCAACGGGCGCTCGTTCATGCGCGAAACGCCCTGACGCGGGCACCGGGGGATCCGCGGGCCGGCATCGCCCTCGCCGCCGCGCTCGTCGCCACCGATCAGGCGCCGGAAGCGGCGACCCTGCTGGAAGGACTGCTGGACCGGGACCCGGGCCATCAGCACGCGCGGGCCCTCCTGTATACGGCGTGGCGGATGATGGCGGATCCGCGTGCCCTGACGAGCGCCGACTACGCGCGGCTCGTCCGTGTCTTCCCGCTGGATCCGTTGCCGGATCTGGACAGGCTGTCACGGACGGCGGAGGCCCTGCGGGCGCTTCACCCCTTCAAGGCACATCCCTTCCAGCAGTCCGTGTCGGCGGGATCCCAATCGTTCATCGATCCGCGCACGGCGGGCGACCCCGACATCAACCAGTTGTTCCGGTCGCTCGAACCCGCCATCGATTCCTATCTGGCGGAGGCGGCACCGGCCTGGGAAGGAAGCCCGGGGGGCACGGCGTGGCGGATGTCCGGGGCCTGGTCGGTGCGGCTGCGGGCCGGGGGGCGTCATACCGATCATGTCCACCCGCGCGCCTGGGTGTCGTCCGCGGTCTACATCGTGACCCCGGGGCCGTCCAAACCCGGGAGCCGGGAGGGCTGGCTGCGGTTCGGGGCGGCACCGGTCGGAAACGGCCGGAACCTGCCGGCGGAGTACTGGGTGCGGCCGGAAGCCGGAACGGTTGTTCTGTTTCGCTCCTGTCTCTGGCATGGCACCGAGCCCTTCACCGGTCCGGGCGAGCGCCTGACGGTGGCCTTCGACCTTCAGCCGGGGACGACATCCTGAGCATGGCCTACGCGATCGATCCCGCCCTGGACGCGGCCCGGATGGCACCGGTGTTCCGTCGCTTCGGACGGCTGCACGTTCCCGGCCTGTTGCAGGCGGACGGCGCGGCGCGTCTCGTTGAAGCCCTCGACGCGGCCGGGGGCTGGACCCTGTCCACGCGCGGAGCAACCTCCACGGTCGACATTCCCGTCGAGGCCTTCGCCCGGGCCGATGCGCCCGCGCGGGCCGCCCTTGCGGACACCGCGCGGCAGGAAGCCCGCACAGGTTTCCACTACCTGTTCGAGACCCTGAGAGTCAGCGATCTGGCGGAGACGGGGGCACATCTGCCGGACCCGCTACGTGAGCTCTATCAGTGGCTGAACAGCCCGGCGTTCCTCGGTTTCGCCGCCGAGATCTCGGGTTTTGACGACCTGGCCTACGTCGATGCCCAGGCGACCCGCTTCAGGCCGGGCCACTATCTGACCGAGCACGATGACGAAAAGCCGGACGCCGGTCGGCGGCTGGCCTACGTCCTGAACCTCAGCCCGGGATGGCGTCCGTCGTGGGGAGGCCTGCTCGGCTTCATCGACGCCGACGGACATCTGGCGGAGGCCTATACGCCGGCGTTCAATGCCTTGAATCTGTTCAGGACGCCCCAACCGCACCTGGTGACCCAGGTCGCTGACTTCGCGGGCGGGACCCGCCTTTCGATCACCGGCTGGATACGCACCAACCGCTGAGAATTGGTGCTCGAGACGAGCGGCGCCACGCGACAACTTGTTGCATCTGCCATCCCTCGCGACGCTCGTGACCTGCCGGATTAAGCAACCTTCCGGTTGAAGAGCAACGCTATTCGGTAACGGTTTAAGCGCGTGTTTTCACGCGAGAAACGTTGCATCCAAAATCGTCGTTATTAGTCATTATGCGATGAGAAATCGCTGGTATTAAATGGTCATACTGTAACGATGTTACAAGAAATGCGATTGACTGTCATTATGATGCATATAACCGTCACATTTGTGCCGGGTCTGTGACCGTCGCGCTGCACGACTAAGGCAAGCTTGTATGTTCCGCCTGTACTGGCGATATCAGTGAAAGAGTATTCTATGAATGCGTCCGCTTACCGCCGCAGACTGCTGAACAGTTCTATGGCATTCGGGGCGTCTGTCGCCGCCGCCTCGCTGGTGTTCGCGACGCCGACCCTGGCGCAGGACGTCGGAACGGCCGGTCAGCCCGATCCTGCCACCCAGTCGGACGAGGCGGCTCAGGTCGACGACGTCGTGGTCACGGGATCGCGGATCAGCCGCCAGGACTATCAGGCGACCAGCCCGATCGTGACCGTCACCCAGGAAGACTTCCAGGCGACCGGCTCGGTGACCATCGACACCCTGGTCAACGACCTTCCGCAGTTCGTGCCGTCGGTGAACTCGTCGTCGAACAACCCTTCGAACGGCGGTCAGGCCAACATCAACCTGCGGGGTCTCGGGACCCAGCGCACGCTGGTGCTGATGAACGGTCGACGGGTCGTTCCGTCCAACTCGGACGGTACGGTCGACATCAACCTGCTGCCCACGCCGCTGATCCAGAACATCGAGGTCATTTCGGGTGGTGCCTCGGCGGCCTATGGCTCGGACGCGCTCGCCGGTGTGGCCAACTTTATCCTGAACGAGAATTTCGAGGGCGTTCAGTTCGACGCCCAGTACGGCGTCACCGACCGCCAGGACGGCGTCAGCGAAAGCTACGCCCTGACGCTGGGCGGTGAGATCGCCGACGGCCGGGGCCATCTGGTCCTGTCGCTCGGTCACTCCAGCCGCGACCAGATCTTCAACCGCGATCGCGAGTTCTCGGCGATCTCGGGTCCGTCGGGCACCACGCCGCTCGGCAGCACGACCTTCGATTCGACCAACCTTCCCAGCCAAACCCTGGTCCAAAGCTATTTCGGGGACGGGGCCCTGACCAACACGGGCCAGTTCGGCTTCAACAACGACGGCTCCGTCTTCAGCTACGTCCGCACGCTGAACTTCGACAGCCCGGGCGGCATCGACTACGACGGCTACGCCAATCCCGGCGTGGGCGACTACGTCTACAACACGGGCCCCCTGAACCTGAACCAGCTGGGACTGAACCGCTGGAACGCCTACGTCGGCGGTCGTTACGAGATCAACGCCGGGGCCGAGGTCTACGCGAACCTGCTGTTCACGGAATACGACTCGGCCAATGAACTGGCGGCCAGCCCTGCGGCCGGCAACGTCCCGGCCACCGGCTTCCGCGTGCCGGTCACCAACCCGTTCATCTCTGCCGACCTCGCCGCGCTGCTGGCGTCGCGCCCCACGCCCGGCGGCTCCTTCCTGCTGAACAAGCGCTTCAACGCGCTCGGCGGTCGCCGCGCCAACGAGAACTACAACGTCTACCAGAGCACGGTGGGTGTTCGCGGCGACCTCGTCGGCCTGCGTGACTGGACCTATGACGTCTACGCCCAGTACGGCCGCGTCCTGCGGACGTCCGTGCAATCCGGCAACGTCTCGCGCTCGGCGGTCCAGAGGCTTCTGGACGCCGCCGACGGCGGGGCTTCGCTCTGCGCCGGCGGTTTCGACTGGTACGGCGAGACCGCGCTCTCGGCCGAATGCGCCACCTACATCGGCCGGACCGCCCAGAACGTGACCGAGCAGGAGCAGTCGGTGGTCGAGGCCACGCTGCAGGGCAGCCTGCTGGAGCTCCCGGCCGGAGACCTGCGCTTCGCGGGCGGCATCCAGTACCGCGAGGACGTCTTCGCCTTCCGCCCGGACGCCTCCCTGGCCCAGGTCAATCCCGTCGTGGTCCGTCCCGACGGCGGCTCGGTGGGCGGCTCCGAGATCGCCGGCTTCAACCCCGGCCAGCCTCTGGTGGGTGACACCAACTCGGTCGAGTACTTCCTGGAAGTGCTGGTCCCCCTCCTGTCGGACCTGCCCTTCATCCAGCAACTGGACCTGAACCTGGGCTACCGGCTCTCGGATTATTCGACTGTGGGCTACGTCGATGCCTACAAGGCCGACCTCGACTGGGAGATCACCGACTTCCTGCGGGTCCGCGGTGGCGTCCAGCGCGCCGTCCGTGCCCCGTCCGTCGGGGAACTGTTCGCCCCGGTGAACACCTCCTTCCCGAGCGTGGGCACCGTTTCGGCCACCGGCATCTCCGGCGACCCCTGCGACATCCGCTCCAGCTACCGCACCGGCCCGAACGCCGCCCAGGTGCGCGATCTGTGCCTGGCGCAGGGCATCTCGGCCTCGGCCATCGACGCCTATGTCTTCACCAACAACCAGGTCCCCGGCATCACCGGCGGCAATCCCGATCTGGTGGAGGAAACCTCGGACTCCTTCTCGGCCGGCCTGGTCATCACCTCGCCCTACGACAACGCCTGGCTGTCGGGCTTCTCGGCCTCGATCGACTACTACGACATCGAGATCGAGAACGTGATCGGCACGATCGGGGCCTCGGCCCAGCTGCAGGGCTGCTTCAACGCGCGCGGCGAAAACCCGACCTTCGACCCGAACAACGGCTACTGCGCCCTGTTCGATCGCGATCCGCTGTCGGGCAACGTCAACCAGGCCCGTGAGGTCAACGGCAACCTCGCGACCCTGAAGACGTCCGGCATCGACGCCCAGTTCGACTGGAATTTCGTCCTCGCAGACATCGGCGCGCCCGACTGGGGCAACCTGAACTTCAACGTGGTCGTCGGCTGGCTCGAGAACCGCGAGCGTCAGGACGCGCCGGGTGGTCCGTTCACCAACCGCACGGGCACGATCGACAGCGTGTTCGGCAACACCTTCCCGGAATGGAAGTCGCTGGCCTCGGTCAACTGGAGCCACGGCGCGTTCGGCCTGGGCGCGCGCTGGCGTCATGTCGGCGAGATGACGCAGTTCGGCACGACCAACGAACTGGACGCTGCGAACTACTTCGACATCAACGGCAGCTGGGATCTGACCGAACGGGTCAGCCTGCGCTTCACCGTGAACAACGTCGGGGATGAGCAGCCCATCGTCTACTCCCCGGGTGTGCAGGCCAATACCGATCCTTCGACCTACGACACCCTCGGTCGGCGCTACTCGGTCGGCCTGACCGCGCGCTTCTAGGGCGGGTCGGCTTTCGGCGGACCCCCGCCTCCCGGGGTCCGCCGAACTTACCACTGCACAGCCCACACGGCGGTCCCGCCGAGGGGCTGCGGTCAGCCCGCGATGAGGATCACGAGCTGAAAGACTTCGCGCCAGAACAGACCGCAAAGTCCGCCGGTGACCAGCAGCACGACTGTCCTGAACAGCGACCGGGACTGTCGCGCCTCATCCATGGTGGCCATAACGTTCCAGATCCGTTGGAGAGAAGATGCCGAGTTGGCCGTCCTCCCGGGGCAGGACCAACCCGACGTAGGTCCACGAAGAGGTGGCGGCCCTGGGACGATGTTCGGCGGGAATGGCCCTGGGTTTCCGGTCCGCATCGATGTCGAACATGGCGATGTCCTTCCCGATGATCAGCACGACCCAGTCATCGGCTGTGAGGTAGAGGTTCGCCGGCGGCCCCATCGGCTCGATATCGCCGACATAGGACCGGAGCCGTCCGGCACGATTGATCAGCGTCAGTTCCAGGGTCGGCTGGCTGAAGGCCCCGTCGCGCACGCGGAACAGAAGACTGGCCCCCGGCGTGGGAAGCGCGAGGCTCTGCGGTGGGCTGACCTGATCGCAGCCCGCCAGGACGGCGAGGGACAGGGCACCGCTCATGACCGTCCGGCACGGCACGCGACCGCGCGTCGTCCGGGGCGGATCGACGGGTCGAGGGCTGATCAGGTTTTCAACGGTCTCGCGCAACGGTGGAAAATCTCGATGGGATCGAGATCGTTAGTCGAACAGGCCGCTTCTTCGTCCCCCATTGTGGGGACAACGACCCAACCCCGAACGAGCGGATCGTGTTAGCTGCGCTACCTGAGCAGTGGCGCTGGAGCGAGACAATCCGAACCAGGACCCTGCGAACGGAAGCCGGGTGTCCACACGCCGGGGGCCGCCCGGGAAAGATCAGACGATTTCAGGGATCGGCACGGCGCGCCCGGCACCCCGGTTCGCGAGCCGCAGGCCGCTCCGGACCTGGCGATTCAGGCACACTGTTGCCCACGTTGACATCGCCACGAATGGGCAAGGGTCAGCGCCATGAGGAGGCTCGCCGCAGCGCTCTCGGTTGCAGAAGGTCCTGATGCCGACACCATGATCAGCCATCACAAATCCAGGGCTACACTATACGTCGACCCGGCCGTGCTGCGCGGTTTCGATCTAGACTTCGACTGATCTTTTGAAACATCCGATAGCTATGGAAATAGCGCGCAGAGTTCGTAGGTCTGTTCTCGTCAGCCTTGATGATTCCGCGTCCGTTCTATTGGAATAATGGCTGACGTTCTGGTAAATATTGAATGAAGGGGTAGCTGCGGCCTGAATCGCTGCTCCTTGATCCTGTCGCATTTGAGGTGTTTACTGATAACCCTGCACTGAAGGTAAATCTCATGAAATATGCCGGTGCCGGGGGCAACGTCCCCTCCGAAGGGTCAGATCAGGCAATGGACCGGAACTGGTACCGCTTTGACATCGCCCATGCCGGCATCCTTCATTCCGACAGCACCGGCCTTCGCCTGGGCGAGGGGCAACCCGTTCGGGACGCCGCCTTGTCGGCGCTTCTCGAGTTTGCGCTGGATACCCCCGGGGGGCCGGATCACTACGTGGTCAGCGTAAGATCGGCCGATGGCAACATCGCCTTGACCGCGACGCTTCAGGTTTCCGCGGCCGGGCAGGGTAATACCCAACCCTGAGGACGAAGCTTCGTGCCCGGTTAGGTTAATTGTCAGTACCGCCACACATAAACTGACCTAGAAGCGTCGGATGAACCTCGGATCGTTTGACGTCGGCCAGTATTTCGAATGCTGGTCAGAGCGGGTTGCCACGCCCAGCTTCATGCACGATGCCGACCTCAGGCTGCTGTGGATGAACGTTGCGGGTGAGCGCCTTCTGGCGGGCGGCAAGGTGCTGACGCGACAGGGAAACGCGATGGCGTGGGTGGGATCGGACGAGAACCGCGGCTATTCCCGCTTCATCGCCGGGGTGGAGGTCGCGGGGACGTGGGCCTATCGGCCGAGATCGACCCACGCGCGGGTCGTGCGCGTGAACAGGCTGGAACCAGAGAACCTCCCGGTGGCCTTTGCGATCGTCATCTTTGAGGTGGAGCGGGCCGACGACGGCAACTGCTGGGCCGACCTGGGCGCCACGTTCGGCCTCACTCCGGCCGAAGCGGAGGTGACGCGCCGCGTGGTCGAGGGGTTCGGCGTGGTGCGGGTGGCGATCGCGCTCGGCATCTCGCCGGAAACCGTCCGGACCCACCTGAAACGGGTGTACTCCAAGCTTGGCGTCAAATCCCGGGACGAGATGTTCGCGATGGTGGCACCGTATCGCGCCCAGTAGGGCAGGGCGGATCCGGGGCTGGTCGAACACCGACGCAGAGATTGAAAGCCAATTCGTCACGTACCACTTTTAGGGGATGCGCACGGAACGCGGGACTGCGTTACTCCTGCCCAAGTTGAGGTATGAGTACAGGTGCGGATTGATACAGTACGAGCCGAAAGGCAGCCGCGTGTTGCCGCCGTCGGAGAGCCCGGCTTTCCAGGAGGCGGCAGATGTGGACCTGCCAGCCGCCTACCTCGATGATCTCGACGAAGCGCTGTTTCTCTGTGAGGTCGACCGCCTTTCGGTGCTCTGGCTGAACATACGCGCGCGCGAGCTCACGGAGGGCGGGGGCCGGCTGGCCATGACGGGCAATCGTCTGGTGGGCGCCACCCCGGCACACACCACCCGGCTTCTGGCAATGGCGAAAGGGACGGGCGGGGCGATCATTCTCACGGCCGAATCGCGCCTCGAGACCCTGATCGTGCGGATCAAGCCCCTGTCCGGCACCTCCGGTCCCAGAATGGTCGCTGTCACGGCCTTCAATCTGGCGCACACGGCCAGCTTCATCCTGCCGGATCTTCGGGAGACCTTCGACCTGACGCCCGCCGAACAGCGGGTTCTGGTCGGCCTGACCGCCGGGCATACGGCGATCGTGCTCGCGTCCATGCTGAATGTGACGCTCGAGACGGCCCGGACCCATATCCGCAGGATCTATGCGAAAATGGGCGTCAGCAGCCGCGAGGAGCTGATCTTCCTGGCCGGTCAGTACAGGGTGCCCTGAGCCTCAGGCTCGTTGGCTTAAGGGGCGCGGGCAGGCGTGGGCCGCCGGCACGCCCGGTCAATGATCCGGCCTGCTTCCAATCCTGTCCCGAGCGGGCGGATCCCGATCGGGCGAACGACCTCGCAGCAAGCGCGACGTGCCGCGGCTTGGGATGCCCGGGCCGGGGGGCTAGAACTTGAAGCTGGCCCGCAGGAGCAGGCTGTAGCGGATGTAGTCTTCGATCTTCTCGGCGTCGGCTGTGATCGACAGCTTGCCCAGGTCGTTGCCCACGCTGAGGCTGAAGCCCGCGATGGGGCCGCCACCTTCGATCGAGTCGGGCGTAAGCTTGAACGCCGAACCGCTCGAGACGAAGCGGGCCATGGTCTCGCCGGGATCGACCGAGATGTTCTGGCGCCAGCCCAGGCGAAGCTCCGGACGGATCCAGCCATCCTGGCCAAAGCCGTAGCCGATGTTCACCGCGGCCACGGTCGAGAACATGTGGCCGTCACGGCTTTCGATATCGAGGTTGAAGCTGTCGTTCGGACCCTCTTCGAGGTGTCCGTCCTCGCTGAGGCTGAAATACTCGGCGTAGACTTCAGGCCGCACGCTCAGCCGGCCGAACTTGCGCTCGTACGAGGCCCCGCCGGCGAGTGCCAGGGTGAAGCCGTTCCAGCTGGAGGTGTTCTGGATATTGACCGTGCTGGTCACGATCTGGCGCGTCGAATCGAAGGTGGCATAGCCGCCCGCCGCCCGCGCCCACGTCGTCCAGGCCTGACCCTGGGCCCGCCAGTACAGGCCGAGTTCGACCAGGTTCGCCGTCAGGACCTCTTCGGCCTCGGCCTCCGGGTCCTGAATGTCGGACGAGGTGAAGGCCAGCGATACGCCCAGGGCGCCGAGCGACGAGCCGCGCTCGATCCCGCCCGCCACGCCGAAGCCTTCGGACCGGAACCCGTAGGTGTCCGTCTTGTCCTTGTCGGCGTAGAAGTTGATTTCCTGCAGCCAGGCGCTGGTTTCACCTGGCGCGACCGTGGCGTTGCGCCCGGTCAGGGCGCGGGTGACGGCATCGACACCGGACGCCAGCGACAGCAGCGGCCCGCCCGAATGGTCCGGCAGGACCTGTTCGTACAGCTCGATGAAGCCTTCGCGCGTGCCCTGGGCGACGAAGGCGTCCAGCAGGGCACCCCCGCCCGTCAGGCCGGCATAGAAGGCATCGAAGGCCTGGGCTTCGGATGAAATCAGGCCCGCTTCGGCGGCGGTCCGACGACGGGCATCGATATAGACGTCGCCGGCGGCGACGTCCGTCCCGGCCGACACCACGAACAGATAGGGCGAGTTGGCCTGGACCGCCGTCTGGTCGATCGTCCCGGCCACCAGGGTGTTGGCGTCGATGATCGTGTAGCGCTGGGCGGACGTGATCAGCGAGTTGAACCGGATGCCGAGGCCTGCGCCGTCAGCCAGGGTCGCCGTGCCGTTGACCCTGAAGCCGGAGTTGGTGCCGGCGGTCGGATCGAGCGTGACGATCAGATCGCCCGTTGCGCCGATATTCAGGCTGGTGACGTTGGTGCTGGTGACCTGACGGGCGTCCAGCGTGCCGTTGGCGATGTTGACCGCCAGCAGGCCATCGGCGTCCGACACCGCGCCCTGCACGCGGGCGCCACCCGTGATGGACAGCTGGTCGGCCCCGGCCCCGAAGGACACGTCGCCGACCACGGTGCCGTTTTCCACCGCCAGGACGTCGGCGCCCGACCCGAAGCGGATGTTGCCGATCGTCAGGGGTTCTCTGGAGTTCGTCACGCCATCGCCGTCCGAGTCGGGATCGGCGGCCGAGGGCGTGCCTGTGACGCCGAACTGACGATAGGTCACGCCCGTGGTGTTGGCGGAGACGTCGATCGCCGTCGTGATGCCCGTGGTCTGCCCGGTCGTGTCGCTGGCCGAGAGAAGGGCCTGAATGCTGCCGGAGTTGGTGATGGACGTCAGCGTTCCGGAGGCGTCACGGACGGCGGTCGTCGATGCCAGTCCGCCGCTCGCGGAGGCGAGCAGCGAGCCGCTGTTGGTGAGCGCCGGCAGACTGGCGCCGGCCGCGATATCGACGGCCACGACGGTCTGCGCGGCCTTGGTCGCCAGCGACCCGGCGGTCAGGGAGTTGGTGTTTTCGAACAGGGGCGTGGAGACGCCGCTGTTGATGCGGAAGCCGGTGGCGCCCGCTTCGGTCCCGACCGCGACGACCGGGCCATCGTTGCGGATGCCACCGGCGATCGTGACCGCCTGGCCTGCGCCGATCTCGACCGCTGTGGCGGCGATGCCGTCATAGACGCCATTGGCATTGATCGACCCGCGATTGATCAGGCCGAATGCATTCGTGCCTGTTCCGGCGACGCCCAGGGTGATCGCCCGCGTGGCCGAACCGACCGTCAGCGCCGGCGCACTGCCAAAGGCGTTGAGTTCGGAGTTGCCTTCGTTGGCGTCGGGGATGCCGTCGGCGTCCTCGTCCAGGTTGGCCGTGTCAGCGTCGGCCGGACGCGTGTCCAGGACCACGCCGCCGGCCACATTGCCGGCCACGACGATCGTCGACCCGCTCTGCAGCAGATCGTCCGCTTCCAGTCTTTCGATCTGGGCGGCCGTCGGCCGCGAGGAATAGCGATACCCGGTCGTCGAGATCTGTCCCTGCAGCGTCAGCCGTCCGCTCACGTCGCCCTGGACGTTGACGGCGTTGGCCCCCAGGCCCTGCGCCGTGACGGTGCCGCCGATATTGACCGCGCCCGTGACGTTGCCGTTGATCCCGACCGTCGCCGCATTCGTGCCGACCGCGCGCATGTTGCCGAAGCTGGTCACATTGCCGGTCAGGTTCCGCTCGACCGAGATCGCGCGGGCATTGGCCCCCTCGACCAGGATGTTGCCCGTGCTTTCGATCAGCACATTGCCGGTCAGCGCCGTCGTACCCGTCAGGCGAACGCCGTAGCGGTTGGCTCCATTGGCCAGCGGGCCATCCAGATCCCCGTCGCTGTCGGTGTCGGGATAGGGGTCGATATCGTCGGTGACCGAGATCGTGCCGCCCACGGTCACATTGGCGGTATCGGCACCGGGGCCGACCAGAATCGCCGTCGTGCCGTCGGCGCTGCCGGGCAGGGTGATGTTCGAACCGCTGTCCTGGTCGAAATTATTGTTCGAATCGACCGTCACGGCCACGCCGTTGACGACGGTGATCAGGCCACCGCTGGCGATCCGGATGTCATCGCGCGCCGTGCCGGTCGCGTTGGACGTCTGGATCGGTGTCGTGCGCGTCGTCGAAATGACAACCTCGGCACGCACCGCGGTAACCGCCATCAGAGGGGCAAGCGCCACCGCGGTCGCAAGCAGTCTACGCATTCGCAAAGTTCACCCCAGAAGGACACGCCGGCAGGCGCGGGGCCTTCTAACAGGAGGGCCGCCACCTGTCTCAAGTTTCGCGAATTTGAGGCGATTGCAAGGCTAAACCACCCCTGCGCCCGATGTAGCGCGGGTTTCCGGCCGGGTGGTGCTGCGGCGATCCAATGGCTCCGCGGGAGGGGTGGCGATGGCTCTTGAGCTTGACCGTCGCCGGGCGTAGGGGCGGATCATGGCCACGCGCAAATCGTCCGCACGCATCCAAAAGTCAGGAACGCGCGTTGCTGGCCGATCAACGGGAAACCAACCCATGAGTCTGACCGATCTGGACGTGCAGGAGGGCGAGCTTCGGCTCATTCCGGGCCTGGACGAGGAAGTCGCGGAGACCCTCAGGGTTCTGAAGGCGTCGACCGCCGATCCCAGGCCCCGCATGGTCGACACCACCATGCTGTATGCGCCGCGCTCCGGCGGGGTGAAGCGCTACCTGCTGTCCAAGAAGGCCTGGATCGAAGCCAACCGGCCCGGCATCGCCCATTCGCTGGTCGTGCCCGGTGCGCGTCACGAGGCGGGACCGGACGGCATCATCAAGCTGCACGCGACCAAGCTGCCCTTCGGTGACGGCTATCGCTGGCCCAGTTCGGTGAAGCGGTGGGGAGCCTGGGTGGCTTCCATGAAGCCGTCGCTGATCGAGGCGGGCGACCCCTATACCCCGGGGCAGGGCGCGCTCGAGGCCGGCCAGCGGGCCGGTTGTCCGGTCGTGGGGTTCTGCCATTCGGACCCGGCAGGCCTGGCCGCGCTGCATTTCGGCGAGTGGGCCAAGAAACCGGTCGAGAAACGCTGGGCCCGTCTGTTCGGCCAGTTCGACCGGGTGATCTCGCCCAGCCGCTTCATCGCGCGACGGCTCGAGGAGGCCGGGGTGCGTGACATCGTCATTCGGCCACTCGGGGTCGAGATCGATACCTTCCGGCCCGACCGGCGCGACCGCGACTGGCTGCTGAAGCGTCTGGGCCTGCCCAGGGACGCGCGTCTGCTCTGTTTTGCCGGCCGCCCGGCCCGCGAGAAGAACATCGATGTCCTGATCGAGGCGGTCCAGAAGCTGGGAGCCCCCTATCATCTCGTGCTGGTGGGGGCGGGGGCCGGGATGCCGGCCGAGGACCGCGTCATCGCCCTGCCTTACGAACGCGATCCCCGCGCCGTGGCCCGCATCATCGCGTCGTGCGACGCGTTCGTGCACGCCAACGACAAGGAGCCGTTCGGCCTGATCGTGCTGGAGGCCATGGCCTGCGGGCGTCCGGTCGTGGGCGTCAATGCCGGCGGGGTGGCCGAAACGGTGACGGATCAGGTCGGCCAGCTGGCCCGCAGCGCCGACCCCGACGACTATGCCCAGGCCGTCACGGCCCTGTTCGAACGCGACATCGAGGCCATCGGCGCGGCCGCGCGGGTCCACACCGTCGAGAAGTTCGCCTGGAACCGCGTGTTCGAGGACCTGTGCATGACCTATGGCGAGGTCAGCGGGAAACCCGAGTTCGTGACGCCTGCCGAGACGCTGCCGGTCCACTAGCCCGGACAGGGCGCGCGCCCGTCAGACCAGCGCAGATCGCGTGGCATTGAGGTCGGCCGAGGCGCGTTCGAGCACGGCGGCCGCACTCTCGCCCGGCATCAGCTCGGCGGCCCCGATATGGAAATCGGCCACGAAGGGCGACCGGTCAGGGCCGGCGTCGAACGCCGTGCAGCCGATCACCGCCGCGATCCGCTCGGCGGCCAGTCGCGCCGCCGCGGCCGGAGTGGCGGGCAGGGCGAGGGCGAAGACCTCCGGTGCCAGACGCGCGGCCGTGTCCTCGACGCGCACCAGCCGGGACACCATGGCCCCGATCTGGGGCATGGCCCGGTCCAGCCAGCCCCCGGCGCGGGCGCGGGTGATCGCGTCGTTGTCGCCGAGCCGCAGCACGCACACCGACAGCGGTCGCCGGCGGGCCGTGGCCGCCTCCGCCACGCGGCCCAGATGGCTGGCGAACAGGGTGCGGGTGAACAGGCCGGTGGACGGGTCCATGATCCCGGCACCCCGCGCCCCTTCCAGGGCCTTGCGGATGGCCAGGTGGCGGCGGTGCGTGCGGGCCAGGGACAGGACCCGCGCGGCGGTGTCCGGCTCGGGCGTGTCGGCGGCCGCCACGTCGGAAAAGCCCCGGTGGAACAGCTCGCTCAGATTGATCTCGCCCTCGCTGCGCAGATAGAGCGCCAGCGGGATGTGATAGAGCCGGGTGTTGCGCTTCATCCCCGAGGCGATCGACAGGGCAGGGGCGTGGTCCGGTGCGCCCCACAGCACCGCCGCGTCGAAGGCGGTCTCATGCAGGTAGTCGAAGGCCGTATAGGGCGTCGGGGCCGCGATCACTTCCGCCCCTGCAGCCGTCAGGGTGTTGGACAGGGCCAGGAACCGGTGGTCGGGGGCCCCCGCGATCAGGATTTTCAGCGGAGCTGGGTCGGGCGCGCCGGGGTCCAGGGTCGCGCCGTGCAGGGCGAACGTCGCCTGGCGCAGGCGGAACTCTTCCTCGGCGATGGCGGCGCGCACCAGCTGCTCGATGCGAAGCGCTGCCTGGGCGGGATGGGGTGCCTGCAGGGCCACCATGTCGAAGTCCCCGCCTTCCTCGAGCCCGGTGCCGATTCCAACGATGGGTAGCCGGCGGGCACCGGCCGCGCGGCGCAGGGCCTGGGGCAGGGCGGCGATCTCGGGATGGTCGCCATCCAGAATGGCGACCTCGAGCGTGAAGTCGGTCAGGGCGGCCACGGCACCGGCCCCGCTGCGCGCCGTCATGGTTCGCCAGCCCAGCGAATCCAGTCCCCGGCACAGCAACCCGATCCGTTCATCGGTCGCGGCGACGACCAGCACGCGCGGCTCCTGACCCAAGGCGACGTCTCCCCCATCCGTGCGCCCTGCGCCCACGGGCCTTTTCGATGGCGCGCGGACCATACCGATGCGGTCCGGGTCGGCGCAACGCCGGTGACACCCGTACGGAGCGAAAAACACGGGACGGTGGACGCTTCCCACGGGGTTGTTTTACGATAGGGTCACAAACCTGAAGGCTGCGGCGGGAACCGGCTTGAGCGGATATCGGACGGACATCGCGTCCCCAGGCTTCTGGGGCAGGCTTTCGGTGCGGGCGTTTACCCGCAGCTGGGGCCGGGACGTCATGCTCTACACAGGCGGGGTGTCGTTCTTCGCCCTGCTGGCGGTGTTTCCCGCCATCGCCATCCTGATCGGCTTCTACAAGGCCGTGCTGTCGATCGCGCAGGTCGGCGAGCAGGCGGCCGCCCTGGCCGACGTCATGCCCCATGCCGCGCGCGCCATCTTCCGCGCCGAGATCGAGCGGTTGTCCAACGCCTCGGCGCGCACCGTCTCGACCCAGAGCGCCTTCGCCCTGATCGTCGGTGCCTATGCGGCGCACCGGGGGTTCAAGGCCCTGCTGGCGGGACTGAACCTGATCCATGACGAGACGGAGCCGCACGGCTTCTTCAAGTTCAACCTGCTGGCCTTCTTCGTCGCTCTCTTCGCCTTCGCCCTGTTCACCGTCGTGTCCGGGGCGGTGGTGACCTCGCGACTGCTCGATCATGCAGGACCCGCCGCCGCGAGCAGCGGGTTCATGCCGCTGGACGGTCTGTGGCCGGCGCTGGGCCTCGGGCTCGGCCTGACCCTTCTGTATCGCTACGCCATGTCCCATCGCGATCCGGTGGCCTGGGGACCGTCGATCACCGGAGGCGTGGTGGCCACCCTCATGTCGATGGTGTCGTCCTGGCTCTGCGCCATCTATGTCGAGCAGATCGCCCAGCTGGGCGCGACCTACGGCTCGGTCGGCGCCGTCGTCGTCCTGCTGATCTGGCTGTCCTGGAACGTCAACGCCATCTTCTATGGCGGGGCCTTCGCCACGGAGATGGAGATCGCCTCGCGCGCCCGCGGCGCGCCCGACATCGAACCGGAGGCGTCCGGGTCCGTCGTCAACCTGTCGGAGCGGCGCGCCTCTCGACGGTAATGGCCAGGCCGTCCGGGATCTCCTCGACCGACAGGACCCGCCCGCCCAGCTCTCCCATCAGGAACGGCACGTCGATCCGGGCCATGGGGTCTGACGCCAGAAGCCTGAAGGTGTCGATACCGGGCTGATCCTGCAGGGCCTTGCGCAGACGCAGGCTGGGGACGGGACAGCGGTGCCCCCGCGCGTCGATGACGGCCGTCATGAAGACCCTGCGGCATCGAGCAGCATCTGCAGGGCGACCCGGACGCTCGCCAGCCGCACAGTGTCGCGGCCGAGGTCGCCGAACCGGTGGACCGCATGCGCCACGCCCTGCGGGCTCGCACAGCCGAAATGCACCAGGCCGACCGGCTTGTCCGCCGATCCGCCGCCTGGCCCGGCGATGCCCGTGATGGAGACGGCCAGGTCGACGCCCGCGAGGTCGCGCGCCCCCGCTGCCATCGCCCGCGCCACGGGCTCGGACACGGCTCCGTTCCGGTCAATGAGCTCGGCCGGAACGCCCAGCATCTGCGTCTTGGCGGCATTGCTGTAGGTGACGAAGCCCCGGTCCACGACGGCCGACGATCCGGGCACGGCCGTCAGGGCCGCGGCGACCAGACCCCCGGTACAGCTTTCGGCCGTCGCGACCGTCAGGCCCCGCGCGGTGGCGGCGCCGATCACCGCGTCGGCCAGCGCCTGGATATCCTCTGGAAACATCGCCCTATCCGCAGCCGTGCCGAGTCAGTCTAGCGTGAGGCCCGTCAAGGGTTCTGTCGAGCCGAACAGACCGGAGGATCCATGTCAGAGACCGTCCTGAACGCGGATGCGCCCGGATCGGGCGGGAACACGGCCGGCGATCGGCTGACGCCGCTGCTGTTCGCCGTCGCGATCTTCACCTCGGCGTCCCTGGTGTTCGTGGTCCAGCCGATGGTGACCAAGCTGGTCCTGCCCATGCTGGGCGGGTCGCCGTCGGTGTGGAACACCTCGATGGTCTTCTTCCAGACGGCGCTGCTGGCGGGCTATGCCTATGCCCACGCCCTGCAGCGGCTGAAGAGCCTGCGCACCCAGCTGGGCGTGCACCTGGCCCTGCTGGCCCTGGCCGCCCTGTTCCTGCCGCTGAAGATCAACGGGCTGCTCGGCGACCCGGATCCCTCTGCGCCGATCGGCTGGTTGCTGGCGACCTTGGTGCTGTCCGTCGGCGCGCCGTTCGCGGTCCTGTCCGCGACCGCCCCCCTGCTGCAGGCCTGGTTCGCACGAGTCCGGGCCGGGCATGCTGACGGCCAGAATCCCTATGTCCTCTACGCCGCATCCAACCTGGGCAGCTTCCTGGCGCTGCTGGCCTATCCGGTCGTGATCGAGCCGCTGATGACCCTGTCGGGTCAGCGGGCGGCCTGGAGCGGCGGCTATGCGATCTTCATGCTGCTGGTCGTGGGGCTGGCCCTGGTGACCTGGAAGCGGGGGTCCGCGCCGGCGCTGGATGCCGCGCCGGTCGCGCGCAGCAAGCCGATCGCGGGAGCCGACAAGATCAAGCTGGTCCTGATCGCCGCCGCGCCGTCCAGCCTGATGCTGGGGGTGACCCAGCACCTGTCCACCGACGTCGCCTCGGCCCCCTTCCTGTGGATCATACCGCTGGCGCTCTACCTGCTGACGTTCGTCATCGCGTTTTCCGCCAAGCCTCTGATTCCGCTCAAGTTTACCTTCGCCTTCCAGGCCGCCATGGCCGCCGCCTGCATCGTCCTCCTGCCGTTCAGAAATGGCGACTGGGTGATGATGTTCGCCCTGCACCTGGGCACGTTCTTCATCACCGCCCTGATGTGCCATCAGGTCCTGGCCGCCCGGCGACCGGCCCCGGATCGTCTGACCGAGTTCTTCCTGCTCCTGTCCGTCGGCGGGGTCGTCGGCGGCGTCTTCAACGCCCTGATCGCGCCCGTGATCTTCAACATGGTGTGGGAGTATCCGCTGGTGCTGGTCCTGGTCGGTCTGGTCCGGCCGTGGAGCTGGGAGCCCGTGCGGCGGGTCGAGATCGCCCTGCTGCTCGGGGGCATCCTGCTGGCCATCGTGCCGCCCGTGGCGCTGGAGATCATGCGCTACAACCCGCCGTTCCGCGCCCTGTTCACGCTGGAGCAGATCGTGGCGCTGGCCCAGCTGATCTTCGGGGCGGCGGTGATCTGCGCCTTCCTTGTTCGCGAACGGTCGGTGTTCTTCACGGTGATCCTGGCCGTCGTGGCGATGGGGTCGCACCACATCGCGCGCGGCTATGTCTGGGATCTGAGCGAGCGGAGCTTCTTTGGCCTGATGCGGGTGGCCACGCCCCAGGACCCGCGACTGGGCGGCCCCGTCCATGTGCTGATGCACGGCACGACCCTGCACGGGGCCCAGCCGGTGGACCCCCGGTTCGCCTGCATGCCCACGCTGTATTACGCGCCGTCCACGCCCCTCGGGCAGGTCATGCAGGGGCTGCAGCTGCGCAACGACGGCCGGGGCGTGGCCGTCGGCGTGGTGGGGCAGGGGTCGGGAGCCATGGCGGGCTACAAGCGGGCCGAGGACACCCTGACCTTCTTCGAGATCGATCCGATGGTCGACCGGCTGTCGCGCGACCCGGAGTGGTTCACCTTCATAACCGGCTGCGCCGATGGTCCGGTGCGGACCGTGCTGGGCGATGCGCGGCTGTCGATGGCGCATGAGACGGCGGGCAGCTACGACTATCTGGTCATCGACGCCTTCTCGTCGGACGCCGTGCCGACGCACCTGCTGACGGTCGAGGCGATCGCGGGATATCTGAAACTACTGAAGCCGGACGGGGTGCTGCTGCTGCACCTGTCGAACCGGAACCTCGACATCACCCGGCCGGCCCAGGCCGCGGCCGTTTCACTGGGCGTGCCCTACCTGCACCAGATCTATGCCGAGCAGCCGTATGCGGCCGACATGGCCGAGGCCTCGACCGAGGCGATCATCCTGTCGCCGACCGAGGCGGGTCTGGCCCGGTTCCGGTCCGATCCCCGCTGGGCCGAGCTGCCGGACACCGACGTCAAACCCTGGACCGACGACTATGTGAACCTGTTCGGCTCGCTATGGCGTCACTTCAGGGGGCAGGGCTGAGCGTTCGGATCAGCGGGGCAGTTCGATCGTCGCCACGGCCTGGGCCGCCAGGCCTTCACCCCGGCCGGTGAAGCCCAGGGTCTCGGTCGTCGTCGCCTTCACGCTGACCGCGTCCAGCGGCAGGGCCAGCAGTTCGGCCAGGCGCTCGCGCATGGCCTGCCGGTACGGTTTCACCTTGGGCCGTTCGCAGATCAGGGTGACGTCGACATGGACGATCTCGCCCCCGCGCGCCTTCACCAGTTCGGCCGCATGGACGAGGAACCGGTCCGAGGCCGCGCCCTTCCACTGCGGATCCTCCGGCGGGAAGTGATCGCCGATGTCGCCCGCGCCCAGCGCGCCGAGGATCGCGTCTGTCAGGGCATGCAGGCCGGCGTCCGCGTCGGAATGACCGATCAGGGTCTGGTCGTGAGCGATCTCGACGCCGCACAGCCAGACCGACGATCCCGGACCCCAGCGGTGGACGTCGAAACCGGAGCCCACGCGGGTCTGTCGGGAGATCATAGCTTCGGCCATGGCGAAATCCTCGGGATAGGTCAGTTTCATCAGACGCGGATCGCCCGCCACGAGGCGCACGGTGCCGCCGTCGCGCTCGACCACGGCCGCGTCGTCGGTCGGTGTCTCGCCCGCCGGCCACGCGGCATAGGCGGCCAGCAGGCGGTCGGCGCGAAAGGCCTGGGGTGTCTGGGCGCGCCAGAGGCCGGCGCGGTCGACCGTCGCCTCGATCCGTTCCGCCTCGCCCCGCTTCAGCGTATCGGCGACGGGCAGGGCAGCGATGGCTCCATCGGCCTCGGCCAGGCCCGCAATCAGACGGGCGATCACGTCCGGGGACAGCAGCGGCCGCGCCGCGTCGTGCACCAGAACGATCCGATCGCCGGGGCCGGACAGGGCGCGCAGGCCCGCTTGAACCGAATCGCTTCGGTCCGCCCCGCCGCTCACCGCCGTCCAGTGCGACAGGCCGGCCAGGGCATCGGCCGCCCTGCCGTGACCGTCTGACGCCACGACCACGACCACCTGTTCGGCTCCGGCGTTCAGCAGCGCCTCGACCGACCAGCGGACCACGGGCTTGCCGCCCAGCGGTCGCCACTGCTTGTCCCCGCCGGCCCGGGAACCGGAGCCGGCCGCCACCACGATCGCTGCAAAGGTCATCAAGGCCTTCTAGGGGCCATGATGGCGGTTGACGAGAGCCTGCGCATGGGATGGTGACGGACGGATGAGCACAGGGTTCCTGATCGGCGACGTGACCATTCCCGGACGGGTGCTGATGGCCCCCATGACCGGGATCACCGACCTGCCGTTCCGGCAGCTGGCCTGTCGTCTGGGCGCGGCCTATGTCGCGACCGAGATGGTGGCCTCGGCCGAGCTAGCGCGCGGACGGCCCGACGTCATGCGCCGTGCGGCCGTCGGCGACGGACTGCCCCTGACGGTCATCCAACTGGTGGGCCGCGATCCGGCGGCGATGGCCCAGGGGGCCCGCATGGCCGAGGCGGCGGGGGCCGACATCGTCGATCTGAATTTCGGCTGCCCGGCCAAGGAGGTCACGGGCTCGGCCTCGGGTTCGGCCCTGATGCGGACGCCGGATCTGGCGGGGCGGATCATGGCGGCGGTGGTGGCGGCCACGTCGCGTCCGGTCACGGTCAAGATGCGGCTGGGCTGGGACGACGCCAGCCGCAACGCCGCCGAACTGGCGGCGCGCGCTGAAGACCTGGGCGTGAAGGCGGTGACCGTTCACGGCCGCACGCGCCAGCAGTTCTACACCGGCCATGCCGACTGGGATGCGATCGCGGCGGTCAAGACCGCGGTCGGCATCCCGGTCATCGTCAACGGCGACATCATTACCGCCGATCAGGCGCGGGAGGCCCTGCAGAAGTCGGGGGCCGACGCCCTGATGCTGGGCCGCGGCGTCTACGGCCGGCCCTGGCTCGCCGCCCATCTCGAGCGGGCGCTGCGTGACGGGACCGTGCTGACCGAGCCGGGGGCGGCCGAGCGCTTCGACATCGTCGTGGATCACATGCGGGCCTCGATCGCCTTCTACGGCCCGGGGCTGGGCCTCAAGATGTTCCGCAAGCATCTGGGCTGGTACGTCGAACAGGCCCCCTGGCCCGCCTCGGCGGACGACCGGCGGGCGGCCAAGGGCCAGATCTGTCGCCTCGATGATCCGGAGGCGGTCGTCCGGGTGCTGGCGGATCTCTGGCACGTCCCGGCCACGCAGCATTTGCGCAACGTCGCTGTTGAGTTTTCGCCACAGGTAGCCGAAGCTGCCTCGACATGAACGACACGCCGGTCCAGCCCAGTGCGACAGATGGCGAGGCATCCCTGTGGGGATGGCTGGAGGCCGGTCGGATGCGTGCGGCGTTCGGCGCGGCCTATGCACTGGCCTTCCTGATTGCCGGAGCCGCCATCTGGCTCGTTGCCGTGGCACCTGGTGCCGCCGCTGGAGATGACGCTCGCGCCACGGCCAGCCGCGCGGTCCTCTACATCCTCATCGCCAATCTGGTTCTGATCGGGGGTCTGGGGGCCATCATCGGCAGTCGCGTGCTGCGTCTGTCTCAACGTCGGGCGGACGATCCGGGCGCGCGCCTGCACCTTCGGTTCGTGACACTGTTCTCGCTGGTGGCGGTCGTGCCCGCAGTGCTGATCGCGCTGGTCTTCGGCCTGCTGGTCAATCGGGGCGTGGACCAGTGGTTCAGCCAGAACGTCCGCTCGGCCGTCGAGAACGGGGCCACGATCGGCCGGGCCTATATCGCCGATGTCGGCGGCGGGCTGGATCGCGATCTGGAGACCATGGCCAACGAACTCGGCGGAGTGCGCGACGTGTTCGACAACCGGATCCAGTTCTCGGGCGCCCTGACGCAGATTGCGGAGTTCTTCGGCTATCCCGCCGTCTACATCCTGAACGGCAACGGCGAGGTGCTGGCCCGCGGTGAACTGCCGGATGCCCCCGCCTATGTCGCTCCGCCGCGCGAGGTGTTCGAAACCGCGGCCGAGGGCAATGAAGTGCCGGTGACGGTGACCGAGCATCCCGACACGGTCCGAGCCGTCTATCCGCTGCCGGACTACGGCGACGCCTATCTGTACGTCGTCCGGCCGCTGGCCCCCGGCATCGTCGCCCAGATGCGAAACGGCGAGGAGTCGATCCAGGGCTATCGCGTCGCCGAGGAGAGCCGCGCGCGGCTGCAGGCCGCCTTTGCGCTCAGCTATCTGGAGACGGCGCTGCTGGTGCTCGTCGGCGCGGTCTGGCTCGGCATGTCGGCGGCCAGCGCGATCTCGGCCCCGATCGGCCGGCTGGTGAAGGCCGCGGACCAGGTGGCGGCGGGCGACCTGTCCGCGCGGGTCGAGGCCGACGGCGCGCCGGGCGAGATCGCCACCCTGTCGCGCGCCTTCAACCGCATGACCGGCGACCTCCAGGCCCAGCAGGCCGCGCTCAAGACCGCCAGCGACGAGGCCCAGGACCGCAGCCGCTTCATCGAGACCGTCCTGTCCGGGGTCAGCGCGGGCGTCATCGGGCTGGACCGGCGCGGCCGGATTTCCGCGATCAACGACAGCGCCCTGCAGCTGCTGTCGATCTCCGAGGTCGAGGTGCGCGGCCAGAGCCTGGCCAGCGTCGCGCCCGAGCTGGGCGAGCTGGTCCGGCGCGTCGAGGCCCATATCGAGGAAGACATCGATGTCTCGCGCGAGGGTGAGATGCGCCGGCTGCGCGTCCGGATCGAGGGCGGCGTGGGCGGCGAGATGGTGCTGACTTTCGACGACATCACCCGTCTGGTCACGGCGCAGCGGAATGCCGCCTGGCGCGACGTGGCCCGCCGCATCGCCCACGAGATCAAGAACCCCCTGACGCCGATCCAGCTGTCGGCCGAGCGGCTGAAGCGCAAATTCCGCCCCGCCATCACCGAGGATCTCGAGATCTTCGATCGCTGCACCGACACCATCATCCGTCAGGTTGGCGACATTGGCCGGATGGTGGACGAGTTCTCCTCCTTCGCCCGCATGCCGGCCCCGCGCTTCACCAACGAGAACCCCGCCGAACTGCTGCGCGAGGCGGTCTTCGCCCAGCGGGTTGCCGCGCCGGACATGGTCGTCGACCTGGTTGAGCCCCTGCCCAAGGCGAGGATGAAGGCGGACGGCCGGATGGTCGGCCAGGCCCTGGCCAATATCCTGAAGAACGCCGGAGAGGCCGTCGCCGCCCGCCGTCTCGGCACGCCCGCGGCCGAGGACGATGTCGCCATCAGCGCCCGGCTGGAGGTCGAGAACGGCATCGCCACCTTCATCATCGAGGATGCCGGCAAAGGCCTGCCCGTCCGTGACCGCGACCGCCTGACCGAGCCCTATGTCACGACCCGCGAGAAGGGCACCGGCCTCGGTCTCGCGATCGTCAAGCGCATCTGCGAGGACCACGGCGGCGACCTGAAACTGTCAGATGCCGACACCTTGGGCGGTGCCAAAATCTGTCTGATCTTTCCCCTCATTCCCACCGGCAAAGCCGACCGCGCGCCCGAGCCTCAAAGCTCGCGCACGCTGGCGGCCGAATAGCGAGGCGATATGCGTTCAAACGGTGCCGATATTCTGGTCGTCGACGACGAGGCCGACATCCGCGACCTGGTCTCCGGGCTGCTCGAGGACGAGGGTCACGCCGTGCGCGTGGCCTCCAGCTCGGAGGAGGCCCTGGCCGGCATCCGCGCCAGAAAGCCCAGCCTGATCGTGCTGGACATCTGGATGCAGGGCGGGGGCATGGACGGGCTGGAGCTGCTCGACGTGGTCAAGGCGCTCGACGCCGACCTGCCGGTGGTCATGATCTCCGGCCACGGCAACATCGAGACGGCCGTCAGCGCCCTGAAGCGCGGGGCCTATGACTTCATCGAGAAGCCCTTCAAGTCCGACCGGCTGGTCGTCGTCATCGAGCGCGCTCTGGAAGCCGCCTCGCTGAAGCGCGAGAACCGCCGCCTGCGGGCCCAGGCCATGACGCCCACGGGCCTGATCGGTCGCTCGGCGGCCGCCCAGGTGCTGCGGACCACCATCGTCAAGGTCGCCCCCGCCAACAGCCGCGTCCTGATCTCGGGTCCGCCCGGATCGGGCAAGGAGCTGGTCGCGCGCCAGATCCACGAGGCCAGCCCGCGCGCGAAGAGCGAGTTCGTCGCCATCTCCGCCGCCGGCATGACGCCCGAACGTCTCGATCTGGAGCTGTTCGGCGAGGAAGGCCACGACGGCCGTCCGCGCAAGATCGGCGTGTTCGAGCGCGCCCACAACGGCACCCTCTACCTCGACGACGTCGGCGACATGCCCCGCGAGAGCCAGAGCCGCATCCTGCGCGTACTGGTCGAGCAGCGCTTCCGGCGCGTCGGCGGCGAACAGGACGTCCAGGTCGACGTCCGCGTCGTCACCTCGACCTCGCGCGACCTCAAGAGCGAGATCACCGAGGGCCGCTTCCGCGAGGATCTGTTCCACCGGCTGAACGTGGTGCCGATCCGCGTCCCGCCGCTGTCGGAACGCCGCGAGGACATCGCCGAACTGGTGGAGTATTTCATCGAGACCCTGGCGGCCTCGCAGGGGCTGCCCCGGCGCCGGCTGGGCGACGACGCCATCGCCGTGCTCCAGGTCCACCCCTGGCCCGGCAACGTCCGCCAGCTCCGGAACAACGTCGAACGGCTGTTGATCCTGGCCACCGGCGACCTGAACGACCCGATCTCGGCCGACATGCTGCCCCAGGAGGTCGCCTCGAACGGGGCGTCGGGCATGGGCACCGAACGCACCATCGCCCTGCCGCTGCGCGAGGCCCGCGAGGTGTTCGAGCGCGAGTATCTGGCCGCCCAGATCATGCGTTTCGGCGGCAACATCTCGCGCACGGCCGCCTTCATCGGCATGGAGCGGTCGGCGCTGCACAGAAAGCTGAAGTCGCTGGGCGTCTCGCCCTCGCGCGGCGGCGAAGACGAAGACGGGAGTGTCGACTGATGTCACGGGTCGCCTATGTGAACGGGGTCTACCAGCGCCACGCCGAGGCGACGATCCACGTCGAGGATCGCGGCTTCCAGTTCGCCGACGGGGTCTATGAGGTCTGGTCGGTCTTCGGCGGCCGGATGGCCGATTTCGAGGGCCACATGACCCGGCTGCATCGCAGCCTGAACGAGCTGCGCATCGACATCCCGATGTCGGCCGAGTCCCTGACCCGGGTGCTCAAGGAAACCATCCGCCGGAACCGCGTCCGCGACGGCATCGTCTATCTGCAGGTCACGCGCGGCACGGCCCGCCGCGACCACCCGTTCCCCGCGCCTGGCACCCCGCCCAGCGTGGTGGTGACGTCCAAATCCATTCCCTTCGCCCGGTCCCAGGCCCAGGCGGCCAAGGGCGTGGCGGTGGTCACCCATCCGGACATCCGTTGGGGCCGCTGCGACATCAAGACCGTCGGCCTTCTGCCCAATGTCCTCGCCAAACAGGCCGCGCGCGACAAGGGGGCCTATGAGGCCTGGATGGTCGACGAGATGGGCCTGGTCACCGAGGGCTCCTCGACCAATGCCTGGATCGTCGACAAGGCCGGCAAGCTGCGCACCCGCGACACCCAGGCCAATATCCTCAAGGGCATCACCCGCACGGCCATCATGGCGATGATCGAGGCCGAGGGGATCGAACTGGACGAACGGCCCTTCAGTGTCGAAGAGGCCAAGGAGGCGAAGGAGGCCTTCTTCACCGCCGCCGGGGCCTTCGTCATGCCCGCCATCTCGATCGACGGCGTGAAGATCGGCGACGGCAAGCCCGGCCCCATCGCGACGAAACTGCGGGCCCGCTACCTTGAAGAGGCGAAGCGCGAGGCCATCTAGATGTTGCGATGCGGCGAACCTGCCGTCTAAGCTGAAAAGGCCGGATCCAACCGGCCCCGCGGTCCTCCTCGATCGCGGCGAAACAACAAAAGAACAGGACAAACCTGCCATGTCGCAAGACAAGCGTCAGAACCTTCAGGACACCTTCCTCAACTCGGTCCGCAAGACCAAGACCCCCCTGACCATCTTCCTCGTCAACGGCGTCAAGCTGCAGGGCATCGTGACCTGGTTCGACAACTTCTGTGTGCTGCTGCGCCGCGATGGCCAGTCGCAACTGGTCTACAAGCACGCCATCTCCACCATCATGCCGTCCGCGCCCGTGCAGCTGTACGAGCCCGAGGCCGACGAGGATTGAGGCAGGACGCGCGGACCTCCAAAGTTCGCTCTTGTCATCCCGGGCGTAGCGAAGCGAAGACCCGGGACGGTGATCCATCCTGTTGGGCCCTCCCGGAAGACGCGAAGCGGCTGTCCGGGAGCCGGTCGAGCGCGGGCAGGCCGTCCCCCGGACAATCGCTCACGCGATTTCCGGGCGTGGTGACATGGCGCGACCCACGTCCCGGCTTTTCGCTTCGCTACGGCCGGGATGACAAGCCCCGGAACTGACCACTGGCGGCAGGCGTCTAAGGGCACCATGTTGCCTTCTCCGCTTCAGCCCGTGAGACCCAGCCTGACCACCAAACTCATCGACCATTCCGTCCCCCTGATCCGGGCGGTCGTCATCCATCCCGACATGGGCGAGCGATCGTCCCGACCGGCGCAGGAACGGCTTGAAGAGGCCGCCGGCCTCGCCCGCGCGCTGGACCTCGACGTCCGGGCGGAAGAGGTCGTGCGCCTGCGCAAGACCACCCCTGCCACCCTGTTCGGCACCGGCAAGGTCGAGGAACTGGCCGCCCTGATCCGCGCCGCCGAGGCCGAGGCCGCCGTCATCGACGACGACCTGACGCCTGTCCAGCAGCGCAATCTGGAAAAGGAATGGGACTGCAAGGTCATCGACCGCACCGGCCTGATCCTCGAGATCTTCGGCCGTCGCGCCCGGACGAAAGAGGGCCGGCTGCAGGTCGAACTGGCCCGGCTGGACTATGAGAAGTCGCGCCTGGTCCGCACCTGGACCCACCTGGAGCGTCAGCGGGGCGGCACCGGCTCGACCGGCGGTCCCGGCGAGACCCAGATCGAGCTTGACCGCCGCCTGATCGCCGACCGCATCGTCAAGCTGAAGGGCGAGCTGGAAGAGGTCCGCCGCACCCGCGGCCTGCACAGGAAACAGCGCAAGAAGGCCCCGTTCCCGGCCGTCGCCCTGGTCGGCTACACCAACGCCGGCAAGTCGACCCTGTTCAACCGGCTGACGGGGTCCGAGGTCCTGGCCAAGGACCTGCTGTTCGCCACCCTGGACACCACCCAGCGCACGATCCGCCTCCCGCAGGGCCGCCCCGCCATCATCGCCGACACCGTGGGCTTCATCTCCGACCTGCCGCACGAACTGGTCGAGAGCTTCCGCGCGACCCTCGAAGAGGTGGGCGAGGCCGACCTGATCCTGCACGTCCGCGACATCGCCTCGGCCGACACGGCGGCCCAGGCCAAAGACGTCGAGGACGTCCTGAAACAGATCGAGCAGCCGGAAGGAAAGCCCCGCCGCATCCTCGAGGTCTGGAACAAGACCGACCTCTTGGACCCCGAGGCCCGCGAGGCCGTCGAGGGCCAGGCCGCCCGCTCCGGCAACACCGCCGTCGCCGTCTCCGCCTGGACCGGGCAGGGGATCGAGACCCTGCGCCAGGCCATCACCGACCTGATCGACGACGACCCGGAGACCGAGCTGATCCTCCAGCCCTCACAGGGCGAGGCCCTGGCCTGGCTGTACGAACACGGCCGGGTGACGGCGCGGGACACGGACGACCAGGGGCGGATGCTGCTGACCGTGCGGCTGGACCCTCAGGCCATGGGGCGGTTCGAGCGGCAGTTCGGCTAGCCGCGAAACAGGCGCGATGGACCGGCGTTGCCATTCCGCCGCGAAGAATTTACGCCAGCGTCAGCCTGAGCTGTTGGGGGTGATCGATGCGCATCGAAACCGCGAGTGCTCGCGTGGCAGCGGGTCTGATCGCGCTGTTGGCGTGGATTGGCCTGGCGGTGCAGTTCGTGGCTGTGACGGCGCAGGTCGGATCAGTCACCGAGGCTGTGTGGGTCATGCTGAGGTACTTCACGGTCCTGACCAATCTGCTGGCTGCGTTGGTTTTGACGGGACTTGCCGTCGGTCAATCCGCGTGCCGTTCGCCGCGCCTTCTGGGCCTTCTGACGCTTTCCATCCTCTTTGTCGGCGTGGTCTACGCCGTCCTGCTCAGAGGGCTGCTGGAGCTGAGCGGTGGAGCGCTGTTCGCAGACACCGTCATGCACTACGTCGTGCCATCCCTCGTTCCCGTGTTCTGGCTTCTGTTCGCCCCCAAAGGCGCATTACGGTGGCATGACCCGGTGATATGGGCTGTCTATCCGGTGGCATATTTCGTGTATGCGCTGGCGCGTGGCGCGTCTGACGGAAAATATCCCTATCCGTTTATGGACATCCCCGTCGTTGGTTTGCCGTCAGCGCTCGCCACGGTGGCGATTATTTTGATCCTCTACCTCGCGGCAGGTTTGCTGCTGGTTGGTCTGGGGCGATGGATGGGGCGGTCGGGCGGGGTCTCCTGATGGCGCTGGTGTGCATGGCTCGGTTGGTTTCAGGGGCCCGCTAACTCCCGCAGCGGACGTCGGCAGCCTCCGCGTCTGGACAGCACGGCGAAGGGTCTCCGACAGCCACGTCCGATTCTGACGTAGCGATGTGCCATGCTTCCCGCATGACCATGAGCACTCAGATCAATCCCGAGGATCTCGACGGCCTCGGCGGCAATATGTGGGATCATATCCGGCGGGAGTATCTGTCGGGGGTGAAGGCGACGCACATCTGCCAGAAGTGGGACATCTCGCTCAGCTCGTTCCGGATGCATGCGCGGGCCGGGAAGTGGCGGCGGATCGATCAGCCGATCGGCGACGTGCTGCCGGAGGCCGGCGAGTTCCATCCCGAGGACGAGGTCAGTTTCGCCGACCTGGCCGACCAGGCCTTCCTCAACATCCGCCGCGCCCTGGGGATGGGCCGCGCGTCGGAGGCCTCGACCTGGATGCGCGTCTACGACCGCCTGTGCGACCGCGCCCGCGCCCATGTCATGGCCGACCTGCCCGACATCGCCCCGCCGAGGATCGAGTCCAGACGCGAGCCGCTGCGGCTGGTCGGGGACGGGGAGGCGAACCTCAACGATTTGAACGCGGTGTCTGAACCTATCGACACGGCTTCGCAGGATTTGGACTCCTTGCACCCGGTTTTTTCCGAGTCCAATCCGTGACGTCTCCTCCCCGTCGCGCAGCGATGGGGAGGTGGATCCGAAGCGCAGCGAAGGAGACGGAGGGGTTCTTCGTGCACGCAGAACCCCTCCATCAGCTCGCAAGGGCTCCCTGCCACCTCCCCATTCGCCCAGCGGCGAACGGGGAGGAGACAAAAGAAAAACACCCGGCCATTTCTGACCGGGCGTTCGCATCTCATTCCGGGCTCAAGCAGCGCGACCGCGCGTTAGCCCAGCAGGAATGCCTTACTTGATCTTGCCTTCCTTGAACTCGACGTGCTTGCGCACGACGGGATCGTATTTGTTGACGACCATCTTTTCCGTCATCGTGCGGGCGTTCTTCTTGGTGACGTAGAAGAAGCCGGTGTCGGCGGTCGAGTTCAGGCGGATCTTGATTGAGGCGGGCTTGGCCATCGGAAATTACCTTTGCGACGGCGGGAGAGCCGTGAAAATAAGAGGCGCGGAACATACTCAGCGCGCCTGTGAAGTCAACGCCCGACTTCGCGGCTTGAGCCGGGATCGATAGCCGCTAGGCTCCGGGTATGAAAGCCCCGCTCGCCGCCGCCCTCGCGCTGATCCTGTCCGCCTGCGCCACCGCGCCCGCGCCCTCGTCGCCGCAGGACGTCTTCATGGCCCGGCTGAACGCCCTGTGCGGTCAGCGATTCGAGGGGCGGGTCGTCACGACCGACGCGGCCGATGCCGGCTTCGCCAGCCAGCGTCTCGTGATGCACGTGCGCGACTGCGCCCCGGACGAGGTCCGCATCCCCTTCAGCGTCGGCGAGGACCGCTCGCGGACGTGGTTCGTGACCCGGACCGCCGCGGGCCTGACGCTGAAGCACGACCATCGTGATCCGCAGGGCCGGCCGGACGGCCTGCACTGGTACGGCGGGGACACGACCTCGACCGGCACGGCGGACCGTCAGGAGTTCCCGGTCGACGCCTTCTCGATCGCCCTGTTCAATGCGGGCGACGCGGCCGTCTCGACGACCAACGTCTGGGCCATGGAGGTCCATCCCGGGCGGATGTTCGCCTATGAACTGCGCCGCCCGAACCGGCATTTCCGGGTGGAGTTCGATCTGACGCGGCCGTTGGTGGAGCAGGGCGGACCCCGGTCTTGACCTGAGGGCCCCTCCCGCGTAAACGCGCCGGACTTTCGAGGCGGGGCCTGCCCCATCCTGATCGTGACAATTGAACGGACGGGCTGTGCCCGCCGGAACGCCCGAAGCGCGCGTTCCGGTTTTTTCGTTTGGCTGTTCGGTCCGGTCTCGAACGATCCCGGGCGTCTCCGTCGGAGGCGTTCAAAAGAAGGAAACCGAGGCGCCCCGGCCGACAGGCACACGCCTCCATCAGAAGTCGAGACTGTCCCTACGATGCCTACGATCAACCAGCTGATCCGCAAGCCCCGCAAGCCCAAGCCCGTGCGCAACAAGGTGCCCGCGCTCGAAGGTTCGCCCCAGCGCCGCGGCGTCTGCACCCGCGTCTATACGACGACCCCCAAGAAGCCGAACTCGGCTCTGCGTAAGGTCGCCAAGGTCCGCCTGGCCAAGTCCGGCTACGAAGCCGTGTGCTACATCCCCGGCGAGGGCCACAATCTGCAGGAGCACTCGGTGGTCCTGATCCGCGGCGGCCGCGTGAAGGATCTTCCCGGCGTGCGCTACCACATCCTGCGCGGCGTGCTCGACACGCAGGGCGTCAAGGACCGCAAGCAGCGCCGTTCGCACTACGGCACCAAGCGTCCGAAGTAAGCCGGACCGCCCCTCCAGATTCAGCCGGTTCCATCCGGCTTCCAGACACCGATTTAAAAGGCCCAACCCATGTCACGTCGTCACCGCGCCCAGAAACGCGAAGTCCTGCCGGATCCCAAATACAAGGATCTGATCGTCACCAAGTTCATGAATTACGTCATGTACGAGGGCAAGAAGGCCGTCGCCGAGAACATCGTCTACGGTGCGTTCGAGATCCTGGCCGAGAAGAAGAAGGACTTCGAGCCGGTCCAGACCTTCCACACCGCGCTGGAAAACGTCCAGCCGTCGGTCGAGGTTCGCTCGCGTCGCGTCGGTGGCGCCACCTACCAGGTGCCGGTCGAGGTTCGCCCCGATCGTCGCCGCGCTTTGGCCATCCGCTGGCTGGTGAACGCGGCGCGCAAGCGCGGCGAGAACACCATGACCGAAAAGCTGGCCGCCGAGCTGCTGGACGCCTCGAACAACCGCGGCACCGCGGTCAAGAAGCGTGAAGACACCCACAAGATGGCCGAAGCCAACCGCGCCTTCAGCCACTACCGCTGGTAGACGCCTTCAAAGCGTCAAACAGCGACACTATCTAGGCCTATCCGGCGCGGGCGGTTTCAGCTAAATCGCCCGCGCCCGCTTATTCGCAACATCGACGATCTCCCCGAGGACGCGTTACCTGCGTCCTGAACCACTTCAAGGCACGCTTTTCATGGCCCGCACTCACAAGCTCGAGGACTACCGCAACTTCGGCATCATGGCCCACATCGACGCGGGCAAGACGACGACGACCGAGCGGATCCTGTATTACACCGGCAAGAACCATAAGATCGGCGAAGTCCACGACGGCGCCGCGACCATGGACTGGATGGACCAGGAGCAGGAGCGGGGGATCACGATCACCTCGGCTGCCACGACCGCCTTCTGGCAGGGCAAGCGCCTGAACATCATCGACACCCCCGGCCACGTGGACTTCACCATTGAAGTCGAGCGTTCGCTGCGCGTGCTCGACGGCGCGGTCGCCGTGCTGGACGGCAACGCCGGCGTGGAGCCGCAGACGGAAACCGTCTGGCGCCAGGCCGACAAGTACAACGTTCCCCGGATCGTGTTCGTCAACAAGATGGACAAGATCGGTGCCGACTTCGACGCCTCGGTGCAGTCGATGCGCGACCGCCTGGGCGCCAAGGCCGTGCCGATCCAGTTCCCGATCGGTTCGGAAAACAGCCTGTCGGGCCTGGTCGATCTGGTCACCATGACCTCGGTGATCTGGGACAACGACGCCCTGGGCGCCAACTTCACCGTCGGCGAGATCCCGGCCGACCTGATGGACAAGGCCGTCGAGGCCCGCCAGTACCTGATCGACAACTCGGTCGAGCTCGACGACGAGGCGATGGAAGCCTACCTCGAAGGCACCGAGCCCTCGACGGAAGTGCTGAAGAAGTGCATCCGCAAGGCCGTGCTGACCGGTGCCTTCTATCCGATCCTCTGCGGCTCGGCCTTCAAGAACAAGGGCGTGCAGACGCTGCTGGACGCCGTCGTCGACTACCTGCCGTCGCCGCTGGACATCCCGCCGACCCCGGGCATCGACTTCAAGACCGAGGAGCCGATCGTGCGTCGCGCCTCGGACGACGAGCCCCTGTCGATCCTGGCGTTCAAGATCATGGACGACCCCTTCGTCGGCTCGCTGACCTTCTGCCGCCTGTATTCGGGCAAGATGGAAACCGGCCAGAACCTGCTGAACTCGTCGCGCGACAAGCGCGAGCGTGTCGGCCGGATGCTGCAGATGCACTCGAACAACCGCGAGGACGTCAAGGAAGCCTACGCCGGCGACATCGTCGCCCTGGCCGGCCTGAAGGACACCCGCACCGGGGACACCCTGTGCGATCCGTTGAAGTCGCCGGTCATCCTCGAGAAGATGGAATTCCCCGCGCCCGTGATCGAGATCTCGGTCGAGCCCAAGACCAAGGCCGACCAGGAGAAGCTGGGCGTCGCCCTGGCCAAGCTGGCCTCGGAAGATCCCTCGTTCACCGTCTCGACGGATCACGAGTCGGGCCAGACCATCCTGAAGGGGATGGGCGAGCTTCACCTCGACATCAAGATCGACATCCTGAAGCGCACCTACAAGGTCGAGGCCACGATCGGCGCGCCGCAGGTCGCCTATCGTGAATCGCTCGGCCGCAAGGTCGACATCGACTACACGCACAAGAAGCAGACCGGCGGTACGGGCCAGTTCGCCCGCGTCATGCTGACCTTCGAACCCGGCGAGCCGGGCTCGGGCTTCGTGTTCGAGAACTCGATCGTCGGCGGCGCGATCCCCAAGGAATACATCCCCGGCGTCGAAAAGGGTCTGAACTCCATCAAGGATTCGGGTCTGCTGGCGGGCTTCCCGCTGATCGACTTCAAGGCGACCCTGACGGACGGCAAGTTCCACGACGTCGACTCCAGCGTGCTGGCGTTCGAAATCGCGGCCCGCGCCGCCTTCCGCGAACTGAAGGAAAAGGGCGCGCCCAAGCTGCTCGAGCCGATCATGGCGGTCGAGGTCGTGACCCCCGAGGACTACCTCGGTTCGGTCATCGGCGACCTGAACGGCCGTCGCGGCATGATCCAGGGTCAGGACATGCGCGGCAACGCCACCGTCGTGAACGCCTTCGTGCCGCTGGCCAACATGTTCGGCTATGTGAACACCCTTCGCGGGATGTCGCAGGGCCGCGCCGCCTTCACCATGCAGTACGACCACTACGAGCCGGTGCCGCAACACGTCGCCGACGAAGTGATCAAGAAGTACTCTGCCTAAACCCCACCAACACCGGGCGGACCCTGGTCCGCCCGGACCCCTGAAAATCTAGGATATGCCCCCTCAATTCAGGGGACGGAGAGAAGAGAATGGCCAAGGAAAAGTTCGAACGTAACAAGCCGCATTGCAACATCGGCACGATCGGTCACGTGGACCACGGCAAGACGACGCTGACGGCGGCGATCACGATGACGCTGGCCAAGGCCGGTGGCGCCAAGGCGATGGCCTATGCGGACATCGACGCGGCTCCGGAAGAGAAGGCCCGCGGCATCACGATCAACACCGCGCACGTGGAATATGAGACGGCCAACCGTCACTATGCCCACGTCGATTGCCCCGGCCACGCCGACTATGTGAAGAACATGATCACCGGCGCCGCCCAGATGGACGGCGCGATCCTGGTGGTGTCGGCCGCCGACGGCCCGATGCCGCAGACCCGCGAGCACATCCTGCTGGCCCGTCAGGTCGGCGTGCCCGCCCTGGTCGTGTTCATGAACAAGGTCGACCTGGTCGACGACAAGGAGCTGCTGGAGCTCGTCGAGATGGAAGTGCGCGAGCTGCTTTCGTCCTACCAGTTCCCGGGCGACGACATTCCGATCACCATGGGTTCGGCCAAGGCCGCGACCGACGGCGTGAACCCGGAAATCGGCGAGCAGCAGGTTCTGGCGCTGATGGAAACCGTCGACGCCTACATCCCGCAGCCGGAACGCCCGGTCGACCTGCCGTTCCTGATGCCGGTCGAGGACGTGTTCTCGATCTCGGGCCGCGGCACCGTGGTCACGGGTCGCGTCGAGCGCGGCATCGTCAAGGTCGGTGAGGAAGTCGAGATCGTCGGCATCCGCCCCGTCCAGAAGACGACCTGCACGGGCGTGGAAATGTTCCGCAAGCTGCTGGACCAGGGTCAGGCGGGCGACAACGTCGGCGTGCTGCTGCGCGGCACCAAGCGTGAAGACGTCGAGCGCGGTCAGGTCCTGTGCAAGCCGGGCTCCATCACCCCGCACACCAAGTTCCTGGCCGAGGCCTACATCCTGACCAAGGAAGAGGGTGGCCGTCACACGCCGTTCTTCACCAACTACCGCCCGCAGTTCTACTTCCGCACCACGGACGTGACCGGCATCGTGCACCTCAAGGAAGGTGTCGAGATGATCATGCCCGGCGACAACGCCGAGCTGAACGTCGAGCTGATCACCCCGATCGCCATGGAAGAGAAGCTGCGCTTCGCCATCCGTGAAGGCGGCCGCACCGTCGGCGCCGGCGTGGTGGCCAAGATCATCGCCTAAGCGACGGTCTGAACCGATCTGAACGAGGCCTCCGGCGAAAGCCGGGGGCCTTTTTCTTTGGGCGACTCGCCGTCGCTGGGCCCGGCCATGTCGCATCTGTCAAAGACCGTCAGCACTCCCCACGCGAAGCTCGTGGACTTGAGCGTAGGTGCTAGTACCTAGCCTGACATAATAAAGGTTTTGTAGAGCTCCCGGAGCCCAAACAACTTCGGGGCCGTCGATGTATTCGATCGGCGGGGAGTTCAAATGCGTTCGATCCGCGTTGCTTCATTAATGAAGGCGCTCGCCACTGGCTTGGTCGTCGTCCTGACCGTCCTTCCCGCCCTGGCCATTGCCGCACGACCCGCCCGCCCCTTCGAAGCCGCAGCCGTCTTCCCGCCGTGGTGGGATGCAGCGCGCGTCAGGGCCGCGGTTGCGCCCGTCGGCGAGATTTCGGCGACCGGCCGGATGGCGACCGTTGTGACCGTGATCGGTGGCACCGACGTGGCCGCGGGCCTCCGCGCCGCCGGGGCCTGGTTCATTCTCAATCCCGCGCTCATTGGGTGCGCCGTCCGTCCCGGAGCCACATCATGATCTTCCAGCCGCGCGACCTCGTTCACCAGCGCGCCATCGGCGCCGGCGTCATTCTGGGGCTGGGCTATGTCCTGGTCGCGGTCGCGTTGATTCAGGCGCTGGTTCTGAAGTCCGATCTCCTGTCGGACGTCGGCCCGGCCCTCCTATGCGCTGCCGTCCAGACGGGGGTCTGGTTCGGATTCCGCGACCAGGCCTTCGGGCGGATGCTGTCGTCCATCCTGCTG
The DNA here is from genome assembly GCF_000144605.1 of Brevundimonas subvibrioides ATCC 15264. Taxonomy (NCBI): domain Bacteria; kingdom Pseudomonadati; phylum Pseudomonadota; class Alphaproteobacteria; order Caulobacterales; family Caulobacteraceae; genus Brevundimonas; species Brevundimonas subvibrioides. The sequence goes on from NC_014375.1 coordinate 1,783,196, forward strand.
ATGGCCCAGGTCTCAACGCTGGTGGCTGCCCTGTCGGGCCATGCCCTGCAGACGGACATGCACATGGCCTATTTCGCCGCCCTGGCCGTGGTCGTCATCTACTGCGACTGGCGGGCGATCGTCGGGGGTGCCGTGACCGTGGCCCTGCATCACCTGATCCTGAGCTTTGTCCTTCCCGACCTCGTCTTTCCGGGCTCCGCGGACATCACGCGGGTGCTGGTCCATGCCGTCATCCTGGTGGTCGAAGCCGCTGTGCTGACCTGGAGCGCGGCCAGCGTGACGGCCATGTTCGCCGCCAACGCCGAGAGCCAGGCCGCCGCCGAACTCGCGACGCGGAAGGCCCATGAAGCCGCCGATGCCCTGGGCATTTCGCGGGCCACCACCGATCGTCAGGCCGCCGAGGCCGCCGATCGCGAGCGGACCGTCGCCCATGAGCAGGCCATGGTCGCGAAACAGACGGCCGAGCGCGACCGGGTTCTCGCCGAGGAGCAGGCCGAGGTCGTGGAAAAGACGGCCGCCGGGCTGAGCGCCCTGGCCCGCGGCGACCTGAGCTACCGCATCACAGGAGAGTTTCCGGCCAGCTATGCCAAGCTTCAGGCGGACTTCAACGTCGCGATCGAGGCCCTGCACGCTGACATAACCACCATCGACGCCAACGCGTCGGCGATCAGTTCCGAGGCCGCCGAAATCAGTCAGGCGGCGCATGAGCTGTCCCAACGCACGGAAACCCAGGCCGCCACCCTGGAAGAGACGGCCGCGGCGCTGGAAGAGGTCACGGCGACCGTGCGCATGGCGGCCCAGGGCGCGGACGATGCATCCGCGGTGATGGAGCGGACCCAGGCCGAGGCTGATCGAAGCCGCCCCGTCATCGAGGACGCGGTCAATGCCATGGGCGACATCGAGGCGTCGTCGGAACAGATCAGCCAGATCGTCGGGGTGATCGATGAGATCGCGTTCCAGACCAACCTGCTGGCCCTGAACGCCGGTGTCGAGGCTGCGAGGGCCGGCGACGCCGGACGCGGCTTTGCCGTGGTGGCCACGGAGGTGCGGGCTTTGGCTCAACGCTCCGCAGAGGCGGCCAAGGAGATCAACGCGCTGATCACCAAGAGCCGGGATCAGGTCAAGAATGGTGTCACGCTCGTCGGCCGCACCGGTGTGACGCTGGAGGCCATCGCCGCCCGGGTCAGCGACATTTCGGGCATCATGGGCCAGATCACGGCTTCGACCCGCGAACAGGCCACGGCCCTGGCCGAGATCAATCTGGCCATCAACCAGATGGACCAGGCGACCCAGCAGAACGCGGCCATGGTGGAAGAGTCCACGGCTGCCTGCCAGAACCTGACCAACGACGCCTCGCAACTGGCATCCCTGGTGGCCCGGTTCGAGCTCGGCGGCACCGGTCGCGGGCGACGGGCCCCGGCGGGCCGGCGCTCGATCGAGCGTTTCGCCGCCTGACGGTCCGGCCCGGGCGTGGCGCGCGCCTGGCGCGTTACGCTAGAAGGGGGGCATGATCCGATTCCTCGTCGTGCTTGGACTGGTTTTGGTCTGCGGGGCCTGCGCCACCCACCCCGGCGGGGTCGATCAGGTCCGTTTCGCGCGGGACCGGAGCTTTGTTCAGACAACCATCGAGGCCGGCCGTCTGCGCGGCGTGGAGGGGGCGGGTGTGCGTGCCTTCCTCGGGGTTCCCTACGCTGCGCCGCCAGTCGGAGACCTGCGCTGGCGGGGCCCAAGGCCCGTGCAGGCCTGGAGCGGCGTGCGCGACGCGACCCGGATCGGATCGGACTGCACCCAGGCTCTGGGCCGCGAGGCGATCCTGGGCGGCGGGGGCGGTCTGGTCGTCGGGTCCGAGGACTGCCTGTTCGTCAACATCTATGCGCCGGCCGGGGCAGCGGCGCAGGCCAGGCCCGTGATGGTCTATCTGCACGGCGGGGCCTTCACCATCGGGGCGGGCGCCAACTATGACCCCAGCCGTCTGGCGGCCGAGCAGGACCGGGTCGTCGTCACGGTCAACTTTCGGCTGGGTGCCCTGGGATGGCTGGCCCTTCCGGCGTTCGCGGACGACGGCGAGGGCGTGGGCGGCAACTGGGGCCTGATGGACCAGCAGGCGGCCCTGCGCTGGGTGCACGACAACATCGCCGCCTTCGGGGGCGATCCGGGGGACGTGACCCTGTTCGCCGAGAGTTCGGGCGCCTGGAGCGCCTGCTATCTGATGGCGTCGCCCGGTTCGGAGGGGCTGTACAGCCGCGTGATCCTGCAGAGCGGGCCGTGCCTGGAGCCGTCGTCGCTGAACGCGGCGGCGGACCAGGCCGGGCCGGGGTTGGCCTTCGCGGCCAATCTGGGGTGTCCGGGACCGGATGTCGTGGCGTGCCTGAGGAAGACGCCGGCCTGGCGAATCGCCCGGGGGGCCTCGACGCGGTCGGGAATCAACGGGCCGGGATCGTGGGGCCCGGTCTTCGGCGACGCCATGGTGCCGCTGAGCCCGCCCGAGGCCTTCGCCAAAGGGGCCTTCACCCGGGTCCCGGTCATGGTGGGCTCCAATACCGACGAAGGGCGTCTGTTCGCCGTCGAGGTGCGCGACATGGACCGATATGAGAAGGAGACGCACTGGCTGTACGGCGACGCCGGCACCGGAGCGCTGGAGCGCTATCCGGTCGATGCCGAGGGGCCTGCGGTGGCGATCGCCCAGAGCTTCACCGACAGCCGGTTCTCATGCCCCGCCGACTCGCTTCGGCGGCTGCTGGCGCGGCACGTGCCGGTGCATGGCTACGAATTCGCCGACCGCGAAGTGCCGTTCATCCTGCCCGACTGGATCACCGGGCTGGACATGGGCGCCTATCATGCCAGCGAGCTGGCCTATGTGTTCGGCACGTCGTGGATCTTCACAGACACCGACCGGTGGACCCCAGAGCAGCGTGCATTGTCGGAGCGGATAATGGCGCTGTGGGCCGGGTTCGGCCAGGACACCGACTTTGACGCGCGCTGGCCCCGGGTGACGGATGGCGGTGGGCCTGTCGTGGTGTTCGACCCGGCCGGCGACCGGGTCGATACGACGTTCCACGACCGGCACCAGTGCGGCTTCTGGGGCGGCACGGCGCTGGGGCCCGTGGAGCCTAGCTGAAAATGACCTCGACGCCCGGCTTCACGGCCTTGGCCAGCTGCTCGGCGCTCCAGTTAGTCAGTCGAACGCAGCCGCTGGAGGCGGTCTTGGCGATCTTCGAGGGCTCGGGAGTGCCGTGGATGCCGTAGGTGTCGCGGGAGAGCTCGATCCAGACCGAGCCGACCGGGTTGTTCGGACCTGCGGGCACGACGACCTTCTTGTCGCCGCGGTCGTAGCTGACCCGATCGGGATCGTAGGTGTAATCCGGCTCGTTCGCGACGCCGACGACCGTCAGACGCCCCGTCGGAGCCGGGCGGGCCGAGCTGCCGACCGTGGCCGGATAGAAGGCCAGCAGGGTGCCGTCTGCCCCGAAGGCGCGCAGCGATCCTTCGCCTTTGCTGACCTCAATGCGGGTCACGGCGGCGGGCAGGGGCTGGTCGGCCACAGCGGGGACAAGGATCGCCTGGCCCGCGCGGGCGAAGTCGACGCCGGGGTTGAGCGCGGTCAACAGGCCCTCGGTGACATGGAACCGTTCGGCCAGCATCTCCAGCGGCGTGCGATAGGACAGGGCGGTCAGTTCGCCCTGGGCCGCCAGATCGGTCGGGATGGTGGCGACGAACGGTCCGGCCACGTCGGCCGCGCTGATCGTATAGGTCGTGGTGACCGCGCCGGCGTTCTGCGTCAGGCGGGCGAAGACCTGTTCATCCAGCTGGCCGTCGACCGGCAGGTCGTTGGCCTGCTCGAAAGCGGCCACGGCCTGTTCCGTATTCTGGCCGCCCAGTCCGTCGATGGCCCCGGGCGAGAATCGGGCGCGGTCTAGCAGGATCTGGGCGCGGATGATGTCGGGACGGGGAGGGGTGGCGTTCGCGGCCGGCGCGCCTTCGTCGCCCGGGGCGGTCGGGGCTGCCGATCCGGTGCGGGTGGAGGCGGGCTGCGCCGGGCGGGTCGGTGACCACGCGGCGGACTCGATCGATTGGGCCGACAACGGGCCGGTTCCCCCGGCCTGGACCGGGTTTGTGGCCGGCGCTGTCCGGGCGGTCGGTGCGGACTGTTCGGGATCCTGCGCGTCGCAGGCGGCGAGGGACACGGAGGCGAGAAGGGCGGTGGCAAGCGACAGGCGGATCATGAAACGGGGCCTTCTGAGGGACAGGTCTAGCCAACCCGCGGCGGAGTTTACCGTTCCGCACAACCGCCGGCGGGTGCCCGCTTGCCGGGAACCGGAAACAGGTGTGTAGGTTCAGTCCCGGACGTTAGGATTTTGGTAACCTTCATGCGACGCGCCCTGCACATCGGCCTCTTCATCGGCACCCTGATCGGGGTCTCCGCCTGCGCGACAGCACACGACGGGCCGGGGCCACAGCGGGGGGCCTATGGCTCGGTGGATGCGGGCTCGACCCACTGATCCGCGTCCCCAAGGAAATCGTGGCGAAAGCGGCCACATTCGGCTAATGACGAAGGGCGGACGCCGGCTGTTGCGCCGCGCCGGTCCCACTCCCCCCTAGATGTTACTCATCGCCATCGCCGTCGTTCTGCTCCTCGTGGTGCTCAACGGCCTGTTCGCCGCGACCGAGATGGCGGTCGTCTCGTCCCGAAAATCCAAGCTTCAGAGCCGCGCCGAGCGCGGTGACCGCGGGGCGCGAGCCGCGCTGAAGCTGTCGGAAGACCCCACCCATTTCCTGTCCGCCGTCCAGGTCGGCATCACGCTGATCGGGATTCTGGCGGGTGCCTATGGTCAGGCAGCCATCGCCGGAGAGCTGACCCGTATCCTGGAGGGGGCCTTCCCGGCCGCGGGCCACTGGGCGCAGATCGCCTCGACCGCCGTGGTGGTCGTGGGCATCACCTATGTCTCGCTGATCGTGGGCGAGCTGGTGCCCAAGCGTCTGGCGCTGATCTTCCCCGAATCGATCGCCGCCAAGATGGCGGCGCCGATCTCGACCGTGGCCATCGTGCTGCATCCGTTCGTGGTGCTGCTGACGGCTTCGACCTCCGGCATCCTCAAGGTCATGGGCGTCAAGGACCGGGACGGGTCCGATGTCACCCAGGAGGAGGTCGAAACCATGATCGCGGAGGGCACCTCCGCCGGTCTGATCGAGCCCGAAGAGCAGACGATGATCGAGGAGATCCTGCGTCTGGGCGACCGGCCGATCCGGGTCGCCATGACGCCGCGCCACGAGGTCTTCTGGGTCGCCCTGAACGACACCGAAGCGGTTCTCCGCGAAGAGGTCCGGACCTGCCCCTATTCGCGGATCGTCGTGGCCAAGGAAAACGACGTCGATAACCCGCTGGGCGTCGTCCACAAGAAGGACCTGCTGGACAGCCTGCTGGACAACGGCGAGTTCAATATCGAGAAGCACGTCCAGACGCCGGCCTTCATTCCCCAGTCGACCTCGGTGCTGAAGGCGCTGGAGATCCTGAAGGCGTCCAAGGTCCACATGGCCTTTCTGGTCGACGAGTTCGGGGCCTTCGAAGGCGTGGTGACCGCCACCGACCTGCTGGAGATGATCGCCGGCGACTTCGACGAGGGCCACGACGACAAGGAGGCGCTGATCCGTCTGCGCGACGACGGCACCTGGCTGGTCGACGGCCAGACCGACCTGGACGAGCTGTCGGATGAACTGGGCGAGGACTTCGGCGAAGCCGACGGCTTCCACACCGTGGCCGGCCTTGTGCTGCATCAGCTGTCGCGCGTCCCGGACGAGGGCGAGATCCTTCAGCTCGGCCGCTTCGAGGTCGAGGTCATCGACATGGACGACCGCCGCATCGACAAGCTGCTTTTTCGCCAGGTCGTGAACAGAGAAGATGAGGCCGACGCGGTCGCCGCGCACCTGGATCACTGATCCGGCCTTGAAATGGTCGGCAGCGTCAGGCATAGCCCCCCGTCTGGCGAACGGACGCGCCGCGGGGTCTTCCTCACGGCGCATCTGACTTGTCTAGGAGTTTAGCTCAGCTGGTAGAGCACCGGTCTCCAAAACCGGGGGTCGTGGGTTCGAATCCCCCAACTCCTGCCATTTTCCCCCTGTTCTCGCAGCCTGGGCCTCCCCATCTGCGGGGACAGGACCCAAGTTCGAAACGAGACCTTTAAGGCGATCATGGCCAAGCCCCACTTCCCCGGCCGTCGCACCGGCAATCCCGCCGCTCGTGCCAAGCCGCAACTGGCGACGGCTGCGGCTGCCTCGACCGTAACAGTGGACGCGCCCGCGCCCAAGAAGCGGACCTCACCCGGCCAGTTCATCAGCCAGGTGCAGGCCGAGGCGCGCAAGATCGTCTGGCCCAGCCGCAAGGAAACCTGGATCACCTCGGTCATGGTGTTCATCATGGTCGCCATCGCGGTCGTGTTCTTCTGGGCCGTCGACACCGCCCTGGGCTGGCTGTCGACCATCATTCTCGCCATCGGCCAATAATCAACAAGGAGACGCGCCCATGACGGATGCAGCGCCCGACACCAAGGTCGCCTCGAACCCGAGGCACAAGTGGTACATCGTCCACGCCTATTCGAACTTCGAGAAGAAGGTCGCCCAGCATATCCGCGACCAGGCCAAGCAGCGCGATCTGGAGGAATGCTTCTCCGAGATCCTGGTGCCGACCGAGGACGTCGTGGAAATCCGCCGGGGCCGCAAGGTCAACTCCGAGCGCAAATTCTTCCCGGGCTATGTCCTGGTGAAGATGGAACTGACCGACGACGCCTATCACCTGGTCAAGGACACGCCCAAGGTCACGGGCTTCCTGGGCGCCGCGGGCGGCACCAAGCCGCTGCCGGTCTCCGAGCGTGAGGTCCAGGCCATCATCGGCGCCGTGGAAGAGGGCGTGGAGCGTCCCAAGCCCACGATCCGCTTCGACATCGGCGAGACCGTCAAGGTCATCGACGGTCCCTTCGCCAGCTTCGACGGCCAGGTGGAGAGTGTCGACGAGGACGCCGCCCGCCTGCGCGTCGCCGTCTCGATCTTCGGCCGGCCGACGCCGGTGGATCTGGAATACAGCCAGGTCGAGAAGAACGCGGCCTAGGCCTTTCAGGATCACGATCTGCAGCGGCGGCTCTTCGGAGCCGCCGTTTGCTTTTGCGGGGTGCCTCCGCTATAGGCGCGCCTCCCGTGGCTCCGGCTCCGGGACAAATCCGTGGGAGGCAGCCATGCCCGACCACGGCTCACCGGCCCCGATTAGCTTCGGGGTCATTCACAGGAGAGACCAATGGCCAAGAAGATTCTGGGCTATATCAAGCTGCAGGTGCCGGCCGGTTCGGCCACGCCTTCGCCGCCCATCGGGCCCGCACTGGGTCAACGGGGCGTGAACATCATGGGCTTCGTCAAGGAGTTCAACGCGCGCACCGAGAAGGAAGTGAAGGGCACGCCCCTGCCGACCGTGATCACGGTCTACCAGGACAAGAGCTTCACCTTCGTCACCAAGACCCCGCCGGCCACCCACTACATCAAGCAGGCCGTGGGCATCACCTCGGGCGCCAAGCTGACGGGCCGCGAGACGGTCGGTTCGATCACCCGCACCCAGCTGCGCGAGATCGCCGAGAAGAAGATGAAGGACCTGAACGCCAACGATCTGGATGCCGCCGCGCGCATCATCGAAGGTTCCGCCAAGGCCATCGGCCTGAACATCGTGGAGCGCTGAGCATGTCGAAGCCAACCAAGCGCATGAAGGCGTTCACCGCCGACACCCAGGCCCTGATGACCGTCTCCGACGCCATCGCCGCCGTGAAGGCCCACGCCACCGCCAAGTTCGACGAGTCGATCGAGATCGCCGTCAACCTGGGCGTCGACCCCCGTCACGCCGACCAGCAGGTCCGTGGCGTGGTGAACCTGCCGTCCGGCACCGGCCGTGACGTCCGCGTCGCCGTCTTCGCCAAGGACGCCAAGGCCGCCGAGGCCCTGGCCGCCGGCGCCGACGTCGTGGGTGCCGAGGATCTGTACGAAAAGATCAACGGCGGCTTCATGGACTTCGACCGCGTCATCGCGTCCCCGGACATGATGGCCCTGGTCGGTCGTCTGGGTAAGGTGCTGGGCCCGCGCGGCCTGATGCCGAACCCCAAGGTCGGCACCGTGACCCCGAACGTCGCCCAGGCCGTCAAGGACGCCAAGGGCGGTGCGGTCGAGTTCCGCGTCGAGAAGGCCGGTATCGCCCACGGCGGCATCGGCAAGGCCTCCTTCACTCAGGAAGCCCTCGAGGCCAACGTCCGCGCCTATGTCGACGCCCTGCAAAAGGCTCGTCCGACCGGCGCCAAGGGCACCTACGTCAAGCGCATCAGCCTGTCGTCCACGATGGGCCCGGGCGTGAAGATCGATCCGGCCTCCGTCACGGCCTGATCCCGACCATCGTCGGATAGAGAACAGGGGCGGCGACCGCAGGGTCGCCGCCCTTTTTTCTTGCGCTACGGGCTGCCTCGTAGATTGTACGCGTACAACCTGGGGGATTTTCGATGACGCATCGTCTGACGAGCCTTTGCGCCGTCGTCGTTCTGGCGTGCGGTGCGGTGGCGGCCCCCGCCATGGCGCAGGATCGGGCCATCGACCAGGTCTCGGGACCGCACGCCGCCGAGCGGCTGGCCTTGGCGCGCCGGTATATGGCGGCGATGCAGGTGGATCAGATGGGCGTCATGATCCGCGACATGATCACGGGGGCCGGCGCAGAGTTCACCAAGAGCGAAGGCGGCTTCGATCCTCAGGCCTATGAGCGGGCGCTGCAGGCGACGACGTCGCGGATGATCGAACGCATCTTTGCCGAGACCGCCCCGATCTATGCCGACATCTACACGCTCGAGCAATTGCAGGGCATCGTCGCCTTCTACGAAAGCGATCTCGGCCAGGCCACATTGACCGGCATGTATGAGGCGGCACCCAGGGTTCAGGAGCGCATAGCCGAGCTTATGCCTTCGCTGACGCGCGACGTGGTGGTCGAGCTGTGCGCCGAGCTGAAGTGCACGCCCGATGAACTGCGTGAGGCCAAGGATGCCGCGCAGCAAGGCCTGCTGGCCGACTGAGTCGGCTTGCAATTCCTATCCTGCGCTGTATAGAGCGCGCTCTTCCGTCGAGACCCCGGTCCCGACGGTCCTGTCCGAGAACTTCGGGGTCTGGGGGTCACCCAGGCCATAAATGCTGGAGAGCCCTCCAGCGCCGTGGGGAGATGGGGACGTGAAGACGCATCGGTCGGCCCGGCATCCGGGACGGACCCAGCGTCAGACCTTCCTTCGGACATCGTTACCCGGCCTCAACGCTTCGCGGCGACGCGCAGTGCTTTGGCCAACTCGTTGTCGGGAATAAGCCCGGCGGCGAACCTCAAGACTGGAGACCGCAATGGATCGCGCACAAAAAGCCGAGTCGATCGAGTCGCTGAAAGGCGTCTTCGCCGAGGCTGGCAGCGTGGTCGTGGCCCATAACCTGGGCCTGACCGTTGCGGAAATGGAAGACCTGCGGGGCCGTCTGCGCTCCGCCGGTGGAGCGTTCAAGGTGGTCAAGAACCGCCTGGCGCTGAAGGCGCTCGAAGCGGCCGAAGGCAGCGAGTACCACGGCCTGTTCAAGGGGCCCGTGGGCATCGCATACGCCGAGAACCCCGCCACGGCCGCCAAGGTCTCGACCGAGTTCGCCAAGGGCAATGACCGCTTCGTCATCGTCGGTGGCTTCATGGGCGAGACCGTCGTCGATCTGAAGGGCGTGGAGAGCCTCTCCAAACTGCCGACACTCGACGAGATCCGCGCTTCGCTGCTCGGCCTGCTCAACGCGCCCGCGACCAAGATCGCCGGCGTCGTCCAGGCCCCCGCTGCCCAACTGGCCCGGGTGTTCAACGCCTATGCCACCAAGGAAGCCGCGTAAGCGACCTCTCTTCCATCTCTGCAAACCCTCTCTAACAAACCCAATCCTCCGAAGGAAAACTGACCATGGCCGACCTGTCCAAGATCGTCGACGACCTGTCCTCGCTGACCGTCCTCGAAGCCGCCGAACTGTCCAAGCTGCTGGAAGAAAAGTGGGGCGTCAGCGCCGCTGCTCCGGTCGCGATGGCGATGCCCGCCGGTGGCGGTGCTGCTGCTCCGGCTGAAGCCGCCGAAGAGCAAACCGAATTCACCGTCGTGCTCGTCTCGGGCGGCGACAAGAAGATCAACGTCATCAAGGAAGTCCGTGGCGTGCGTTCGGACCTGGGTCTGAAGGAAGCCAAGGACCTGGTCGAAGGCGCTCCGCAGAACGTCGTCGAGAACGTCTCCAAGCAGAACGCCGACGAAATCGCCAAGAAGCTGACGGAAGCCGGCGCGACCGTTCAGATCAAGTAAGCGAAAAACGCCTGCGGCCTTTTGGTCGCCGATCGCTTTTCAGGGGCCCGGCGGGAAACCGCCGGGCCCTTTCGCGTTCAGTCCCCGCCACGGCAAAGCCTGGCGCGATCCCCTCGTCTGAACGGAGCCCCCCGCCATGAAAATCCTGATGGTCCTGACCTCGCACGATCGGCTGGGGGATACCGGCAAGAAGACCGGCTTCTGGCTCGAGGAATTCGCCGCGCCCTATTATGTGTTGAAGGACGCCGGGGCCGAGATCACCCTGGCCTCGCCCAAGGGCGGCCAACCGCCGCTGGACCCCAAGAGCGACGAACCGGACGCCCAGACTGAGGCCACGAAGCGGTTCAAGGCTGACGACGCCGCCCAGGCCGAACTGGCCGGCACCCACAGGCTGTCGGAGGTGAAGGCCGACGATTTCGACGCGGTCTTCTATCCCGGCGGCCACGGCCCGCTGTGGGATCTGGCGGAAGACGCCGGGTCCATCAGCCTGATCGAGGCCTTCGTTCGTGCCGACAAGCCGGTGGCGGCCGTCTGCCACGCGCCCGGCGTCCTGCGCCATGTGAAGGGCCCGGACGGCGAATACCTGGTCAAGGGTCGCAAGGTGGCCGGCTTCACCAACGGTGAAGAAGACGCAGTCGGCCTGACGGACGTGGTGCCCTTCCTGGTCGAGGACATGCTGAAGGCCAACGGCGGCCTCTACGAGAAGGGCGCCGATTTCGCGCCCTTCGTCCTGACCGACGGCAAGCTGATCACCGGTCAGAACCCCGCGTCCTCCGAGGAGGCCGCGAAGGCTCTGCTGGGCCTGCTGAAGGTCTAGCGCCGAAGGGGGGCCAGAATGTCGGCCAGGCGGTCGGGGGTGCCCTCGATCCGCTCCAGGCGGGGATAGCGCAGCCCTTCTGTCCACATCAGGTCGAGTGTCCGGATCCGGCTGCCGCTTTTCAGCGTCAGCCGGATAGGGGCGGTGTCACCCTTGGCATCCGTGACGGCGGTGCGGAGGACCTCGGGTGTCGCAGCCTTGTCGCCGACCGCGATCAGGTCCCAGCCCGCGCCGATCCCCGCCGCATAGACAGGCCCGCCCCAACGAATGCCGCCGATACGGTTGTTCGGTCCCTGCAGACTGAAGCCGAGGGAGTACTGGAAGTCTGACCCCCATCCCCCGTTCATGGCCTTTTCCTCGGCCGAGGGGGCGTCGACGTAGATGAGGCGGTAACCGGCGCGTTCGATCCCGTCCAGCGGCGCTTCGGCCTCTGGACCCGTGGCGTCGAGGCGGGTGCGGAGGAAGGTCGCCCAGTCGTATTCCGTGACGCCGTTCAGCGCCGCAACGACGTCGGCGAACGTATAGCCATTGGGCACCCAGACGCCGTCCGAGCCTTCGATGCCCGAGCCGAACATGGCGCGGGCAAAGTCGTCGAGGGATTTGCGGTCATTGGTCCGCTCACGGATCAGCGTATCGGCGTCCAGCCAGATCAGGGCCGCCTCGTCGTAGTAGTCGCTGGTGCCGCGCATCCACGACCCCCACTGGCCGGGGACGCGGTAGCCCAGCAGGTTGTGGTTGTTGGTGTCCTGCAGATTGCGCCAGGCCCGGCCCGGCTGGTTCTGATAGAAGGCCGCGCGGCTGGCCAGGGTGATGCGGGTCTGCTCCAGGGTGTGCAGGCCGCTGCGGGCCGACAGCACGTCGCCCCAGTATTCGGTCTGGCCCTCATACACCCATAGCAGGCTGTTCTCGGTCGGGACGTTGTAGTTGGCAGTCAGTTCGTCGGCCGGGCGGCGATACTTGCCGTTCCAGGAGTGGGCGTATTCGTGCGGGAGCAGGGCGCGGTTGCCGGCCGACCGGCCCCAGTTCGTGAAGAAGTCGGGCGCGACGGTGTTTTCGGAACTGCGATGATGCTCCAGCCCGATGCCGCCCAGCTGGTCGGTGAGCGCGACCAGGAACTCGTAGTGGTCGAAATGACGGGCTCCGAACAGGCGGTCGGTCTGGGTGACCAGATTCTCGTAGAGACCCAGCTGTTCGGCGGTCGGCGCGATGTTGCCGGGCTCGTCCGAAACGATGTTCAGGTGCACGTCGTCGCCCGACGGATCGATGTCGATCCGACGATAGTTGGCGCCCGCGAACATGGGACTGTCGACCAGGGTGTAGAGGTCGACGGGCTCGAAGCGCGCGACGTCGTTCTCGTGGCTGACGGTGGTCAGGGCGGTGCCGTAGTTCCAGCCGGCGGGCAGTTTCACCGACGCCTCGACCATGATGCCCGTAGACACATAGCCGGCCGGATAGAGGATGGCCTTCTCCCATTCCAGGTTGACGATCGAGGGCGTCATGACGACGCGCCAGTTGGCGTTGTCGGCCTGGGTCAGCCACTGGAGCGACACCTCGATCTCGGAAGCTCCGGCCGGGACGTCGAGGTGGAAGGCATAGGGGTCGGCCGCGTCGCGTCGCCATTCGACGGGCTGACCGCTGGCGGTGATCACGACGCCGGCCAGCAGCTGGATCGGGCCTGAGTCGGCGTGGTTGCCGGGAAGGTATTTCGGATACAGCAGCGTCAGGGGGCCGGGGCGGGCCGGGATGGTCTGTTTCACCGAGATCACGCGATGGTCCAGGTCGGTGATGTCGGCTTCGTACCGGATGGTGCCCGGATAGGTGGCGGCTGTGGGCGCAGGGATGGCCGGGCTATCGGCGAATCCGCCGATGTTCTGCGCCGTCGGACCGGCACCGGTGCCGATGCTCTGGGCCAGCGCCGGACCCGCCGCGATCAGAAGGGCGGCCGTACAGGCGGTGACGAGCAGACGGGACATGGGCGGATCCGTAAAAGGCGACTGAGGGGGACGGCGAGATCACGACGGCAGGACCGGGAGGTCAAGTGCGAAGCAGACAACGCGCATCGCCGAAGCGATGGGAAGACCTCTGTCTCACCCCTCGTATCGCCGGGGAACCCGCGCGGTGACCGACGTCAGCAGTTCGTAGCTGATCGTCCCGGCCGCCGCTGCCGCGTCATCGAGCAGGTGGTTGGGGCCGAACAGCTCGACCGGGTCGCCGACGGCGACGTCGAGCCCGGTCACGTCGACGGCGATGACGTCCATCGAAACGCGGCCGAGGATGGGGCGAAGCGATCCGGCGACCCAGACCTGGCCGTTCGGGCACTGGCTGCGCAGGACTCCATCGGCGTACCCGGCTCCGCAGGTAGCGATGCGGCGCGCCTCAGGCGCAACGAAACCGCGCGAATAGCCGATGCTCTCGCCCGCCGGGACATCGCGGACCTGCAGCACCCGGGCCGACAGGGTCGCAACGGGTTTGATCCGGTCGTGGGGGCGGCCTTCGGGTCCACCGCCGTAGAGGCAGATGCCGGGGCGGACAGCGTCGAAGGCGTAGTCGGGCCCCAGAAAGCAGCCGCCGGAGTTGGCGAAAGACCTCAAGGCTCCGGGATAACGAGCCGCGGCCGCGGCGAAGGCGTCTCTCTGTCGCCGGTTCATCGGCTGGGCGGGCTCGTCGGCGCAGGCGAGGTGGCTCATGACGAGGGACAGGCCCTCGAAGGGGGCGGGCGCGTCCTCGATGCGGAAGCCCAGCCGGTTCATGCCGGTGTCGATCTGCAGACCGCAGGCCCCGCCGTCCGCCGCCCGCCAGGCCATCAGCTGGTCGCCGTGGTTCAGGATGGGGCGAAGATCGGCGGCCTTCAGTGCGGGCGCGGCGTCGCCGACGCAGCCGTCCAGCACATAGAGGGTGGGCTCCGGGCCGAGGGCGCTGCGCAGGGCGATGCCCTCGGCAAGGCGCGCGACGAAGAAGGTTCGTGACCCCTCCCTCAACAGGCGTTGCGCGACCGGGATCGCCCCAAGGCCATAGGAGTCGGCCTTGACCACCGGGTGCACGGGCGCACCGGAAATGGCCGCCAGCGCATGGACGTTGTGCGCCAGGGCATCCAGATCGACGGTCAGGGTCGCGGTCGCGGTCATCGTCGCCTTATGCCGCAAGATCGTTGCGCCGGAAGCCGAAAAGCGAACGTCGTCGGCTGTTGGCCGCTGTCCTTGACTTGGGCGGCGGGGTGACCGACCTGTGCGCCTCGCTTTCAAGGTCGCCTGTCTCATGTCCGTCAAGGTCCGTTTCGCCCCATCGCCCACCGGCAAGCTGCATGTCGGCAACGTCCGCACAGCCCTGGTCAACTGGATGTTCGCCAAGGGGCAGGGCGGGTCGTTCGTCCTGCGGATCGACGACACCGATCTGGCCCGATCGACGCCGGAGTTCGAGCAGGGGATCGAGGACGACCTGACCTGGCTGGGGCTGGTCTGGGATGAGCGCTACAACCAGTCGAAGCGGTTCGACCGCTATCACGATGCGGCCGAGCGGCTGAAGGCGGCGGGACGGCTGTACCCGGCCTGGGACACGCCCGAGGAGCTGGATCGCCGCCGCAAGGTGCAACTGTCGCGCGGCCTGCCGCCGATCTACGACCGCGCGGCGCTGGCGCTCAGCGACGAGGACAAGGCCGCGCTGGAGGCCGAGGGGCGCAAGCCCCACTGGCGCTTCAAGCTGGACGGTCGCCGCGTCGCCTGGGAGGACCTGTCGCGCGGTCATGCCGAGGTCGACACGACTTCGATGTCCGATCCGGTGCTGATCCGCGAGGACGGGCTGTATCTCTACACCCTGCCGTCGGTCGTGGACGACATCGACATGGGGATCACCCATGTCATCCGGGGCGAGGACCACACGACCAACACGGGCGCGCAGATCGAGATCTTCGAGGCCCTGATCGCCGCCGGGCTGGGGACGACCGTCCCGACCTTCGCCCACATGCCGCTGCTGGTCGGGGCGGACGGCGCGGCACTGTCCAAGCGACTGGGATCGCTGTCGGTCGCCGAGATGCGCGATCAGGGATACGAGCCGATCGCCATCACCAGCCACCTGGGCCGTATCGGGACGTCGGACCCGCTGGAGGTCGCCGACAGCATCGAGGCGCTGGGCCAAGGCTTCAGCTTCGACAAGATGGGCCGGTCTCCGGCGCGATACGACAACGAGGACCTGGACCGGCTGAACGCCCAGGCTCTGCACGCCATGCCCTATGCGGCGGCGAAAGGCCGGCTGGAGACCCTCGATTGCGATCTGGGCGAGACGTTCTGGGATGCGGTGCGCGCGAACCTGACGAAGTTCGGCGACGTCGTCGATCTGGCGCGGATGGTGCGGGGGCCGGTGACGCCGGTAATTGAGGATCCGGCCTTCGCGGCCGCGGCGCTGGCCGTGCTGCCGGAGACGATCGATGCGGGAGCCTGGTCGGTCTGGACCAGCGCGGTGAAGGACAGCACCGGGGCCAAGGGCAAGGCGCTGTTCATGCCGCTGCGCCACATCCTGACGGGTCAGCCCCACGGGCCCGATATGGCGACGATCGTGCCCCTGATCGGACGCGAGCGGATCGAGAAGCGGCTGAAGGGCGAAGTGGCCTAGGTCAACTGTCTCCTCCCTGTCGCGCAGCGATGGGGAGGTGGGTGCGAGCCCTTGCGAGCAGACGGAGGGGCTCTGGGTGCACCAAGAACCCCTCCGTCACGCCGCTACGCTGCGTTCCACCTCCCCATCGCCAAACGGCGACGGGGAGGCGACCCATTGGATCAGGCTGCGGCGGCGACGTTGCAGGCGGCGAGCTCTTCGCTGCTCAGGGTCGTGCCCTTGTAGGTAAAGCTGGCCAGGGCAACGCCGACGCGGGCGACGACGCGGCGGCAGGCGCGGCTGGCGGGCTGGGACTGGCCGCCCGTGCCGACGCAGACGTTCTCGGCATTGCAGCGCCAGTTGACCCCGTCGATCAGAACGGGAGCCTGGGGAGTGAACGCGACGTTCTGGACCGTGAAGGTGCTGCCGGTGCCGGACTGGGCATGGGTGGCAGTGGCGGGCGCAAGCAGAAGGGCGGCGGCGAGGAGGACAGCGCGCATGGGGAGGCTCCGAGACTGGATCGGGCCGGATCGGCCCTGGGCATCAACGCTCCGACTAGTGCGTCTTTTTTAAAAACTGTCAACCTGCGTTTTCAAAGCAGATGGACGGGCAGATCGACGCGCCGGTGACTAAGCGATGTTCACTTATCGCCGATCATGTTGCAAGGCCGCGCTGTCGGGCGCGCGCTTCATCTCTTCCACCGCGGCCTCCACCGTGTCGCAGACCGTCCAGGCCTGAAGGAAGGATTCGGGCGTGAAGCCGGAGGCGACGCTGTGACGCATCAGGTCGAAGAAGGTGTCCCAGAAGCCGTCAATGTTGAGGAAGATCACCGGCTTGCCGTGCAGGTCCAGCCGCTTCCACGACAGCAGTTCGACGACCTCTTCCAGCGTGCCGATGCCCCCCGGGGCCACCACGAACGCGTCAGACTGGTCGTACATAATCTGCTTGCGCTCATGCATGGAGGTGACGACCAGGGTCTCGACCTCGTCGAACAGACGCTCGCGGCTGCGCAGGAAGCCCGGCATGACGCCCAGCACCCGACCGCCGGCCTCGTGCGCGGCGCGGGCGGAGGCCCCCATCAGACCGACACCTCCACCGCCATAGACCAGGCGCCAGCCCGCCTGTGCGCTGGCGCGGCCAAAGTCGGCAGCGGCCCGGGTGTATTTGGGATCGGCCGCATCGGACGAGCCGCAGAACAGACAGACCGATTGGCCGTCGAAGGGGGCGATGCGAAGCTCCGAAGTGCTCATGGACTCTCTGGGGTCAGGTGAAGCGAGACAGTCAGCCGGTGGACAGGCTAACGGGATGGGCAGTCCTATAGTCGCGGCGAGCCGGATGAAACGATCCTTTGCAATCTGTGCGGTTGTCGGTGCGACTCTCGGCCTTTTCGCCTGTGGATCGCCGCCTGAAACGCCGGCTGGTGCCGAGGCCGCTACGGACGGCTGGGTCGCCGGTCCGCGCGTCGACCGCGTCGTGCGCGAAGGCAATGCCATCGTCGTCAGCGGTCTGGGCGCGCGGTTCGGGCGGATCGTCCTGACCGGTCCCGATGGGGTCGCCTATGCCGCCGGAGCGGATGAGGCGGGGCATTTCGATATCCGGCTGCCGGCGCCGAAACAGGATGCCCTGCTGGCGGTCGAGGCCCAGGTCGGGCAGATCGCCTATCCCGCGCCGGGCCGGCTTCTGGTGCCACTCGACCCGCGCGGGCCCGTCGCCCTGCTGGGCATCGGGGCCCCGACGCGCCGGCTGGACCCGGCGGGACCGCTCGATGCCGTCGACACCGACGGACGTGCGGGTTTCCTGTCCGGTCGCGCCGGAGCGGGCGCTGCCGTCGCTGTGGGTCGCAGGGGCGGCGGTACGGTGACCGCGGGCGAAGACGGCCGCTGGACGCTTCTGGTCAGCGGCGACGGTTCCGAACCTGTCCAGGTCGGCGACCGAGTCTTCACGCCGCCGCCGATGGTCGTCACCACCGACGGCGTGCTGGAGCGCGCAGGGGAGGGCTGGCGACTGGGCTGGACCAGCACAGGCGGCGCGCGCCAGGTGACATGGTTCCCGGACAGGACCACGCCCTGACTCGACGGTCGGCGCGACAGCTTTTTCGAGGCTGTGGCTTGCGCTGCCCATGCCGCTCGGCTCCGTTGATGGGATGCGCGCCCATTCCGTCTTCGCCGACATGCCGACCACGATCTTCGAGACCATGTCGGGGCTCGCCCGGACGCATCAGGCGATCAACCTCGGACAGGGCTTTCCGGACAGTCCGGGCCCGGAAAGCCTGCGACGCATAGCGGCCGAGGCGCTGATGACGGGGTCGAACCAGTACGCGCCGTCGCGAGGCCTGCCGGACCTGCGTCAGGCCGTGGTCGAGCACTATGGCCGCATGCAGGGCGTGCCGCTGGAAGTCGAGGGTGTGCTGGTGACGTCCGGCGCGACCGAGGGGCTGGCCGCGGCCATCCTCGCCTTCGTCAGCCCGGGCGACGAGGTCATCGTCTTCGAGCCGGCCTATGATGCCTATCGCCCCCTGATCGAGCGGGCCGGGGGTACGGTCCGGGTCGTCCGGCTGCAGGCGCCGGTGTGGCGGCTGTCCGAGCCGGATGTCGAGGCCGTCATCGGGCCCCGGACCCGCGTCGTCCTATTCAACAATCCGCACAATCCGACGGCCCGCGCCTTCGATGCGGCCGAAGTGTCGGCTCTGGCGCGACTGTGCGTCCGCCACGATCTGATCGCCATCAGCGACGAGGTCTGGGAGCATGTGATCTTCGGGGGGCGGCGGCACCGCTCCCTGCTGGCCGAGCCGGGCATGGCCGGGCGGACGCTCAAGATCGGATCGGCCGGCAAGATGTTCGGGATGACGGGCTGGAAGATCGGGTTCGTCTGCGGCGCGCCCGATCTGGTCGATCCCGTCGCCAAGGCGCACCAGTTCCTGACCTTCGCCACGCCGCCAAATCTGCAGACCGCAGTGGCCGTGGGGCTGGCCTGGCCGGACGACTCGTTCCGGACGATGGCAGACGACCTCCAGCGATCGCGTGACCGGCTGGCGGCGGGGCTGGAACGTCACGGCTTCGTGCTGACGACCAGCGAAGGCACCTATTTCCTCGGGATCGACCTGGCTGCCTCCGGCGTGGCTGTCGGCGACGACATGTTCTGCCGGCGCGCCGTCGCCGAGTTCGGCGTCGCCGCCATCCCCGTCTCGGCCTTCGTCACGGCACCGCAAGACGGTGCCGTCGTTCGGCTGTGTTTCGCCAAGGCGGACGATGTCCTCGATCTCGCGATCGAGCGACTGGGTCGGGCGAGGGGGATGAGCGCTTCGACCGCCTGAGCCCGTGGGTCCCGGACGGGAAGTCTGGATTGTCGGGCCAAAGCAGCCGAGAGAGTGGCTCCGCGGGTAGGATTCGAACCTACGACCAGCCGATTAACAGTCGGCTGCTCTACCACTGAGCTACCGCGGAACAGAGGCTCGGGAGGCGGGCCTATAGCAGCGGCTGCGCGCGCGGCGCAACGGGAAATGTCGACCATGTTGATCGAGACCATCGATGACCCCGACGATGCGAGGATCGCGGCCTATCGCGATATCCGCGAACGCGACCTGACAGGCAGGCAGGGCCTGTTCATCGCCGAGGGGGAAGTGGTCCTGAGGACGCTGCTGTCGGACGCGTCGCTTTGTCGACCGAGGTCGGTTCTGATCGCCGCGAACCGGGTCGACGGGCTGCGGGGATTGCTGGAAACCGTGCCCGCCGGCACGCCGGTCTTTGCGGTGGGCCAGGACGTGCTGGACCGGATCGTCGGGTTTCCGCTGCACAGGGGCATTCTGGCGCTGGGGGAGAAGCCACTCGCGAGAACGCTTGATGCAGTGCTGGCGGACCTGCCGGAGCAAGCGGTCGTCGTTGCCGCCTCCGAAATCGGCAATCACGACAACATCGGCGGGCTGTACCGCAACGCCGCGGCGTTCGGGGCGGCCGCAGTCCTGACTGACGACCGGTGCGGCGATCCCTTCTATCGCAAGTCGATCCGGGTGTCGGTCGGGGCCGTGCTTCGGACGCCTGGCGCGGCGGCCCCTTCGCTGGAGGCCCTCGTCGACGCGCTGGAGGCCGCCCGGTTCGAGGTCATCGCCCTGTCGCCGTCGGCGATCGAACCCCTGAAAGGGCTGAAACCGGGCGGACGCCGCGCCCTGCTGCTGGGGTCGGAGGGGCCGGGTTTGCCGGCGTCGGTCATGGCGCGCACGCGGACGGTGGGCATCCCCATGGCGGGCGGGTTCGACTCGCTGAACGTGTCGGTGACCAGCGCGCTCGGCCTCTATCAACTGACCCAGCCGCAAGCGTGACAGTCACCAAAATTTCAACGGATTAACGCTTTGTCCACCTTGATGAACGGTGTGATCTGTGGCGCTGTGTCGGTCCGGGGAGGGCACGACATGACGAGCATTCTGGGGTTCATGAGCCGCAATCTGCGGATCGCGCTGGCAGCCGCGATCGTGGCGGGCTGCGTCGGTGCGGCGGGTGCCATCGGCTGGATGACCGCGCCGCTCTGATCCATCCGGGATCCCGACGGGGTCGCGATGGAGGCCTGACCGGGAATCGAACCCGGGTGCAAGGATTTGCAGTCCTCTGCGTCACCACTCCGCCATCAGGCCGTAGGACCTCTTGCAAGGCCCCCAGATCGCGAGGGGCGGTTGCTATCAGATCGATCCGACCCCTGCAATGATTGTCCGCTGCAATGATTGTCGGCCGCGATCCACGGACCTATAAGCGCGCGAGATTCCCGGCGTGGCCGGGCCAAGGGACGTATCGGACAATGGATTTCGCAGCCGCACGCAAGGTCATGGTCGACTCCCAGGTGCGGGTGAACGACGTCACCGACCGGGGCTTGCAGGCCGCCCTGCTGGCCGTGCCGCGTGAGCACTTCTGTGCCGCCGATCGGGCCTTTGCCGCCTATGGCGAGGTCGAGGTCGAGATCGCGGGCGACCGTCGCCTGATGCAGGCCCGCGAGGTCGCCAAGCTGTTGCAGGCGCTGGACGCGCGTCCGGGCGAGACCGCCCTGGCCATCGCCGCCCCATATGCCGCCGCCGTCCTGGCCGATCTGGGGCTCAAGGTGACAGCCCAGGAAGCCGACCCGGCCGTGGCCGAGGTTGTCGCTCCGGCGCTGGACGATGCCGGAGTCGTGATGCATGTCGGGCCCCTGACCACGCCGACCGGGGCAGACTGGGATCTGATCGTCAGCGAGGGTGCCGTCGCCGCCCGGCCCACCGCCTGGCTGGAAAGGCTGCGGATCGGCGGTCGGCTGGCCGTGGTGGAGCGCAGCGGGCCGAATGGTCGCGCCGTCCTCTATGTGCGGGGCCGCGAGGGCTATTCGCGCCGCGAATTGTTCGATGCCGCGCCGCCGGTTCTGGCCGAAATGACACCCGCGCCCGCCTTCGCGCTGTGACCCACGCCTTGTTGCGGCCAAGCTCTGGCGCTCGGGTGAAAAAAACTTAACTGGCGTCAGGGACGGGACGCCCTCACTACCCCGTTCCAGAGGGATACCGGTACCGTTCGCGGGACCCATCAGGATGTGACCATGTTCAAACGCTCGCGCGCGCTCGCCACCGTCGCCCGGATCTCGCTGGTGACCGCCGTCGCGGTCGGCCTGGCCGGGCCATCGTTCGCCGAGACGCTGCAGGAAGCGATCGCGCTGGCCTACCGCACCAACCCCACCCTGCAGCAGCAGCGGGCCAATCAGCGGGCGCTGGACGAGGTCGTGCCCCAGGCGCGCGCCGGCCTGCGCCCCGAGGTCAGCGTCAGCGGCTCGGCCAGCTACAGCCGCAGCCAGGGCGGCGGTCTGGGTACGATCGAGAGCGACACGGGCGGGGCCAGCATCGACCTGTCCCAGACCCTGTACTCGGGCGGCCGGATCGCCCGCGGCATCGATGCGGCCACGGCCAATGTGCTCAGCGGTCGCGAATCGCTGCGCGCCATCGAGCAGCAGGTGCTGGCTTCGGTGATTCAGGCCTATGTGGACGTCCAGCGCGACGTCGAGATCCTACGGATCCGCGAGGCCAACGTCGCCGTCCTGCGTCGCCAGCTGGACGAATCGAACGCCCGCTTCGAGGTCGGCGAGATCACCCGTACCGACGTGTCCCAGTCGGAGGCCCGTCTGGCCCAGTCCGAGGCCGATCTGGCCGGGGCCCAGGCCCAGCTTTCGGTGTCGCGCGCCGCCTATGCCGCCGTCGTCGGCCAGGCCCCCGCCAACCTGGAAGCCCCGCCCGTGCTGCCCGGCATCCCCAACGATTTCGAGGTCGCCCTGGACATCGGTCTGGCCGAGAACCCCGGCATCACGGCCGCCCAGTACGACCTGCAGGCCGCAGAGGCGCGTCACGCCCAGGCCAAGTCCGCCTTCCTTCCGACGGCGCGCGCCACTGCGTCCTACGGCGGCTCCGGCGACCTGACGGACTTCGACCTCGCCGACCGCACCAGCTTCCAGGCCGGGGCCTCGGTGTCGTTCCCGCTGTTCACCGGCGGCCTGAACCGGTCCCAGGAAGTCCAGGCGCTGGAACAGGCCAATGCCGCCCAGATCGAGATCGAGCGTCAGCGGCGCAGTGTCCTTCAGGACGTCTCCAGCGCCTATGCGCAGGTCATTTCGACGGCATCGCAGCTGACGGCGGGACAATCCGGCGTGCGGGCCGCCACGGTCGCGGCCGAGGGCGTCCGTCAGGAGCAGCAGGTCGGCCTGCGGACTACGCTGGACGTCCTGAACGGAGAGCTGGAACTGCGCAACGCCGAGATCAACCTGGCGAGCGCACGGCGCAACCAGTACGTCGCCCAGGCCCAGCTTCTGGCCGCCATGGGTCGTCTGGGGGCCCGCGAACTGGATCCGTCGATCGAGCTTTACGATCCCGCCACCAATGGCGACCGGGTCAACCTGCGCGGCGCTCTTCCCTGGGACGGCCTGATCGAGACCCTGGACCGGATCGCTGCCCCGCCGGTGACCTCGGCCACGGATACCGAGGATGCGCCAATCGACACGCAACTGAAGTCCGAGATCGTCCAGACGGTCCCTTCGGGCGCCAATTAACCCAACAGGCGAAAAGGCCCGTTGATTCCCAAGGGCGTTGATGCGACGAAATGTTGTGGGTTGGTGGCGTCCTTGGCCCCAGCGTTCTCGCCCATAGCCCGCGCAGGTTCTCCGAAGGCCAGACCATGACCGACACGACCGCTCAAGAACCGACGATGGAAGAGATCCTGGCGTCGATCCGCCGGATCATCTCCGAGGACGACACCCCGGCTCCCGAGGCGGCCCCTGCGGCTGCGGCACCCGAGCCGGACCCGGTGGTCGAACCCGAACCCGTCACCGCCTTCATGGAGGCGACGCCCTCGACGTCCGAGCCGGAGCCGGAGCCGGAGCATGAGGACGAGGAAATCCTCGATCTGACCGACCGTTACGAGGCCCCCGCGCACGAAACGATCGGCGACCTGGATGTCGCCGCGCCGGAGCCCGAGCCCTTTCCGACGTCGTTCCATTCGGAGCCCGCGCCCGTGCATCCCGAACCGGCCCCCAGCACATCCTCCGTCGATCACGAAGCCCTGGTCAGCGAGACGGCTTCGGCCAGCGCGGCCTCGGCCTTTGCCGGTCTGGCCGCCAGCTTCCGTCCGCCGGAACCCACACCGACGGGCGGAACCGGCCCGACCATCGACGACCTCGCTCGCGCCCTTCTTCGGCCGATGCTGAAGGAGTGGCTGGACGCCAACCTGCCCGGCATCGTCGAGACGGCGGTACGCAAGGAAGTCGAGCGGATCGCCCGCTCCGCCTAGCCCCCGGCGTCACCTGTCACTAAGACCACCAGGGGCGGCTCCGACGGGGCCGCCCCTTTTCGTTTCCGGACCATTCTGATGCTCGAGAAAACCTTCGACCCCGCGGCCGCCGAGCCGCGCCTGTATGCCCGATGGGAGGCGTCGGGGGCGTTCGCGCCGAAGACGGACGGCGCGGCTGAGGCCTATTCGATCGTCATTCCACCGCCGAACGTGACGGGGTCGCTGCACATCGGCCATGCGCTGAACAACACCCTGCAGGACATCCTGGCCCGCTATCACCGGATGCGCGGCAAGGCCGTTCTTTGGCTGCCGGGCACGGACCACGCGGGCATCGCCACCCAGATGGTGGTCGAGCGCCAACTGGCGGCGGCGGGCAATGTCGGCCGCCGCGACATGGGCCGCGAGGCCTTCGTGCAGAAGGTGTGGGATTGGAAGGCCGAAAGCGGCGGGACGATCGTCCAGCAACTGCGCCGGCTGGGCGCGTCCTGCGACTGGAGCCGCGAGCGGTTCACCCTCGACGAGGGGCTGAACGCGGCCGTGCGCAAGGTTTTCGTCCAGCTTCACCAGCAGGGGCTGATCTATCGCGACAAGCGGCTGGTGAACTGGGATCCGCAGTTCCAGACGGCCATCAGCGACCTCGAGGTCGAACAGCGCGAGGTCGAGGGAGCGTACTGGCATTTCGCCTATCCCCTGGCCGACGGCGTCACCTACGAACACCCGATCGCCTTCGACGAAGACGGGAATGCGACCGAGTGGGAGACGCGCGACTTCATCGTCGTGGCCACGACCCGGCCGGAGACCATGCTGGGCGACACCGGCGTGGCCGTGCATCCCGACGACGGCCGCTATGCCGGTCTGGTCGGCAAGTTCGTGACCCTGCCGATCGTCGGGCGGCGCATCCCGATCGTGGCCGACGACTACGCCGATCCGACCAAGGGCTCGGGCGCGGTCAAGATCACCCCGGCGCATGATTTCAACGACTTCGGCGTCGGAAAACGTGCAGGACTTGAAGCGCTGAACATCCTCGACGCCTTCGCGCGGATTACGACGGCGGACACGCCGGATATCCCGGCCGAGTACGACGGCCTGGATCGCTTCGCCGCGCGCAAGGCCATCGTCGCTCGCGCCGAGGAAGAGGGCTGGCTGCGCGAGATCGAGAAGACGCGCCACGTCGTGCCGCACGGCGACCGCTCCGGCGTGGTCATCGAGCCGTGGCTGACGGACCAGTGGTACGTCGACGCCCAAACCCTGGCCCAGCCGGCGCTGAAGGCGGTGGAGCAGGGCGACACGGTGTTCGAGCCGAAGTCGTACGAGAAGATCTATTTCGAATGGCTGCGCAACATCGAGCCCTGGTGCATCTCGCGCCAACTGTGGTGGGGCCATCGCATCCCGGCCTGGTATGACGCCGACGGCCAGATCTATGTCGCCGAGACCGAGGCGGAAGCCGTCGCCCAGTCGGGTGGCAAGGCCCTGACCCAGGACGAGGACGTCCTCGACACCTGGTTCTCGTCCGCCCTCTGGCCGTTCTCGACCATGGGCTGGCCAGAGAAGACCGACGATCTGGCGCGGTTCTATCCGACCTCGGACCTCGTGACGGCGGCCGACATCATCTTCTTCTGGGTTGCCCGGATGATGATGATGGGGCTGCACTTCATGGACGAGGTGCCGTTCAAACGCGTGATCATCAACGGCCTCGTCCGCGACGAGAAGGGCCAGAAGATGAGCAAGTCCAAGGGGAACGTGATCGATCCTCTGGTGATCATCGATGAGCTGGGGGCCGATCCCTTGCGCTTCACCATGGCCATCCTGTCGGGCACGCGAGACATCAAGCTGTCCCGTCAGCGCATCGAGGGATATCGCAACTTCGGCACCAAGCTGTGGAATGCCGCCCGCTTTAGCCAGATGAACGAAGCCCTGCGTGTCGAGGGCTTCGATCCGTCAACGGTTGATCAGACGATCAACCGCTGGGTCCGCGGCGAGCTGACCAAGACCGAACGCGCTGTGTCGGAAGCCATCGAGGGCGGTCGGTTCGATGATGCCGCCTCGGCCCTGTACCGCTTCGTCTGGAACGTTTTCTGTGACTGGTATCTGGAGCTGGCCAAGCCGGTCTTCCAGGGATCGGACGCGGCGGCCAAGGCCGAGACCCGGGCGATGACCGCCTGGACCCTGGATCAGACGCTGAAGCTGCTCCACCCCGTCATGCCCTTCATTACGGAAGAGCTGTGGGACGAACTGGGCAAGGACGGCGCGGCGCGCGAGGAACCCATGCTGATCGGTGCCCAATGGCCCGCGTTGCCCGACGCCTTCATCGATGTAGGGGCCGAGGCCGAGATCGGCTGGCTGGTCGATCTGGTCACCGACGTTCGCGCCCTGAGGGCCGAGATGAACGTTCCGCCGGGGGCCAAGCCGCCCCTGACCTTCGTCGCGCCGGACGGGGTGACGGCAGAGCGGGCCCTGCGGCACCGCGATCTGATCCTGACGCTGGCGCGCGTTTCCGAGGCTGCCGCGGCCCCGACGGCTCCGGCCGGAGCGGTGACCTTCGTCTCGGGCGGCACGGCCGCGGCCCTGTCGCTGGCGGGCATCATCGACCTGGGGGCCGAACGCGTTCGCCTGACCAAGGAGGTCGCGGCCTTCGACAGCGACATCGGGCACGTGATGAAGAAGCTGGGCAATCCCAACTTCGTCGAACGCGCCGCTCCGGCCGTGATCGACGAACAGCGGGCGAAGCTGGCGGAGGCCGAGGCCGGGAAGGCGCGTCTGGAGGCGGCGCTGGCCCGGCTGGAGAGCCTCTAGCCGCGCAGGGCGGGCATGGTGGGGCTGATCGACTGGGCGTTGATCAGGGTGTCGTGCCCCACCATCGGCAGGACGATGACCACGGCCCCGAGCAGGCCGAGGGCGAACAGAACGGTCAGGATGCGCATGGGTCAGTCTCCTGAGGCGGCGTCGCGCGAGGCTTCGCCCGACACCGCCTGTTGGTTACGGAAAGGGTTCAGGCCGCTTTGCGGGGCGTAAAGGCATTGGCCTGGAAGGCCGCGTCGACCGGGGTTTCGGCGATGTGGTTGACGTAGTTCGAGATGGTTTTCAGCCCGACGCCGAGCACGACCTCGAGCACATTGCCGGCGGTGTAGCCCGCGCCGATCAGGCGGTTGACGTCGGCGTCCGAGACCCAGCCGCGCTCGCGCACCACCCGGGTGGCGAAGTCGCGCAGGGCCTCCAGCCTGGCATCGGCGATCGGTCCGCCGTTGCGCACGGCCTGGATCACCGTCTGATCCAGATGCTGGCCCTGGGTGACCGTCGTATGGGCGGCCACGCAGTAGTGACAGGCATTCTCGACCGACGCGGCGATCAGGACGATCTCGCGCTCCAGCGGCGTCAGGTCGGACTTCTGATAGGCACCGGCGAGGGACCGATAGCCTTCGATCACCGCGGGGCTCTCGGCGAACTCGCCGACCAGATTGGGCACGAGGCCAAAGGCTGCCCTGGCTCCGGCGATGAAGGGCCGCGAGCCTTCGGGCGCTGTGTCGACGGTATGGATCGGGAACTGGGTCATGGTCGGTCTCCTTGATCTGGCGGACGCGGGTTGCGTCGTCGGTATCAAGGTGCGCCGTCTGCGCAGCGAGCATTAGCCGGGGAGATCGCCTTTGACTTATGCGCGCAACGCATGAAAAGGGCGGCATGGATCGCCTGTCCGCCCTTCGCCTGTTCGTCCGCACGGTGGAAACCGGCAGCTTCTCGCGCGCCGGGCGCGACGCCGGTCTGTCGCAATCCGCCACCAGCCGGGCGATCGCGGCGCTGGAGGCCGATCTCGGCGCGCGGCTGTTGTTGCGCACCACGCGCCGGCTGTCGGTGACCGAGCCCGGCCAGCGGGTCTATGAGCAGGCGCTGCGCATGCTCGACGAGGACGCGGCCCTGATGGAGGCGGCGGCGGGCGCGGACCGCGAACCGGTCGGGCGGCTGAGAGTCTCGACTTCGGTGGCGTTCGCGACCGACGAGGTCGCCCCGCACGTCAGCAGCTTCCTGAACGCCTTTCCGAAGATGCGGCTGGATCTGGCGGCGACGGACGCGCGGATCGATGCGGTCGCCGAGGGCGTGGACCTGCTCTTGCGTCTGAGCCCGCTGACCGACAGCGGCATGACAGGGCGGCGGCTGGGGGCCTATGAACGCTGGCTCGTCGCGTCACCTGAGGTCGCGCAGACGCTGGATACCGGGGCGCCGCTCGCGGACCAGCTGAGGGACCGCTGTATCCTCTACTCCGGGTCGACGCTGGGGGTGCGGTGGCGGCTGGACGGACCTGCCGATCCGGTGGTGTTCGAGGCGTCGGGGCCGGTGACGGCCGGGGCGGGGGCTGTCGTCCGTGGCCTGGCCCTGTCCGGGGCGGGCGTGGTGCTGCTGCCGTCCTTTGCCGTCCGCGCCGATCTGGCCGGCGGGCGGCTGGTCCGGGTCGCGCCGGAATGGTGTGGCCCGTCCATCGACCTGTCGGCGCTGTGGACTCACCGGGAGTTGCCGCGCAAGGGGCGGGTGTTCCTCGACTATCTGTTGCCGCTTCTGACCCTGGATGACCGCTGATGCGCCTTGATCAACTACTGGTTTCGAAAGGGCTGATCGACAGCCGGGCGCGGGCCAAGGCGGCCATTCAGGCCGGGGGCGTCACGGTGGACGGTATCGTGGTGACCAACGCCGCGCGCGCCTTCGACGACGATGCGATCGTGACGGTGACGCAGGCGCACGACTGGGTCGGGCGCGGGGCGCTGAAGCTGGATCACGCGCTGACGCTCTGGCCCGTCGAGGTTGCCGGACGGGTGGTGCTGGACGTCGGGGCCTCTACCGGGGGGTTCACCGAGGTCTGCCTGAAGCGCGGGGCGGCCAAGGTGTTTGCCGTTGATGTGGGTTTCGGGCAGCTCCACGACAGGATCGCGGCCGACCCGCGGGTGGTCAGCCTGGAGCGGACGGATGCCCGGTCGCTGGATCGGGAGCTGATCCCCGAGGCACCTGGTCTGATCGTCTGCGACGCCAGCTTCATCGGCCTGGCCAAGGTTTTGCCCGCGGCGCTGGATCTTGCCGGGGCAGGGGCCGACCTGATCGCACTGGTCAAACCGCAGTTCGAAGGGGAGGGCCCGTCGGCGGTCGGCAAGAAGGGGATCGTGAAGGACCCCGAGGCGCATGTGGCGGCGGTGGAGGGCGTTTCGGCCTGGCTGGCCAGCGTGGGCTGGTCGGTTCAGGCAACGACCGAAAGCCCGATCACCGGCGGTGATGGCAATGTCGAGTTTCTGATCTGGGCGAAGAAGCCCTGATCGACGGGCGGTCGCCGCTCGGGCAGCGAGCCGTCGCGCGTCGGGCTTTGGCCGTTTGGGACAAGTGAAAGCCGCCGATGGATTGCTCCACCGGCGGCTCCCGTCACGTCGTCGGTCGACAGGGGGGCTGAAAACTAACCGACGCCGCGATCCTGTTGACCGTTACCGGGGCACCCAGCCGCGGCGCGGGTCGTAAACGTAATAGCCGTCGGCGCTGACCTGGTAGCCGTTGTCGTAGCGACGGTCGTTCGAGCGGCTGTCATAGCGACGATCGTCGTAGCGGCCGTAGGACTGGGCCCGGTCGTCGTAGCGATCCCGGTCGTTGTAGTAGGTCGCCGGCGGGGCGTAGGCCGACCCCTGGTAGCCGTTCGACTGGCAATTGCTGTTCGACGCACGACCGACCTGGGATCCGACGATGGCACCCAGCACGCCGCCGATGATCGAGCCTTCGGTGCGGTTGCCACGGGCCGCGATCTGCGAGCCGGCGACGGCTCCGACGCCTGCGCCGATTAGGGCACCCGCGCCCGTCCGACCCTGACCCAGCGTCTGGCAACGATCGCGGTAGCCATTGTTGCCGTAGCCCTGGTTGTAGCCGTAGGGCTGGCTGTAGCCCTGGTTCTGGTAGCTGTTGCCGTAGCCATAGGACTGGGCCGAGGCGGCGGCGGGCATCAGGGTGAAGGCACCGATGACGGCGGCGACGGCGGCGACTGAACTCTTCATCGAAACGGACATCGGGAGGATCCCCTGTGTTGGGAGACGCGGGGTGCGGCTCCGATCTGATGCTCCGGTTTTAGGGGTTCGAACCTGAACGCGTTTTGAGCGGGTCGTTCATCTTCGTTCAGGTTTCGCGATGCGCGTCAGGGCGTCTAGAAGCCGAGCGATGAGCATGACGTTGAAGATCGCCCGGGTGGCCGGACAGGGAGACGGCGTGGCCGAGACGCCGGGCGGGCCGGTCTTCGTGCCCCTGACCCTGCCCGGCGAGACCGTGCGCGGCGAGGTCCGGGACGGGCGGATGGACGGGGCGGAGGTGGTCGAGGCCAGTCCAGACCGGGTGCCGCCGGTGTCGCCGCAGTATGGCGACTGCGGCGGATGTTCGCTGCAGCACTGGGCCAGCAAGCCGTATCTCGACTGGAAGCGGGACCAGGTGGTCGCAGCCCTGGCGCGCGAGCGGATCGAGACGGAAGTCGAGGCGACGGTGGCGGTGCCGCCGGGGACGCGGCGACGGCTGGCCCTGCATGCGCGGCGGCTGGAGGACGGGCGCGTCGTGCTGGGGTTCAAGGCGCGCAAGTCGTGGCGGCTGGTGGAGGTGACGACCTGTCCGGTGGCCGACCCCCGGCTGGTGGCCGCCTTTCCGCTGCTGGCGAAGATGGCGGGCGCCTTCCTGGAACATCCGAAATCCGCCCCGACCCTGCATGTGACCTGGACGCTGGACGGACTGGACGTCGATGTGACGGGGGTCGAGCGCCGCTCGGGCGGGCTGTCCGCGGACCGCCAGATGCAGGCGATCCGGGCGGCGGGCGAGGGCGACCTGGCCCGGCTGAGCCTGGCCGGCGAGACGCTGGTGATGGCGCGGCAGCCGAGGGTCCGCTTCGGCCCGGCGACGGTCCCCCTGCCGGCGGGCGGCTTCCTGCAGGCGGTGCCGGAGGCTGAAGACGCGATGACGTCGCGGGCCGTGGCGGCGGTGAAGGGCGCGAAGGTCGTCGCCGACCTGTTCTGCGGAGCCGGGACCTTCACCTTCCCGCTGGCGACGGTGGCGCGGGTGATCGCGGCGGACGCCTCGGCCGCCGGGATCGCGGCGCTGAAGGTCGGGATCGGATCGGCCAAGGGCATGAAGGCCATCGAGGCCCAGGCCCGCGACCTGTTCCGGCGCCCGCTGACGCCCTTCGACCTCAAGGCCTGCGAGGCCATCGTGTTCGACCCGCCGCGCGCCGGGGCCATCGACCAGACGGCCCAGATCGCGGGGACGAAGGCAGCGGTCGTCGTGGGCGTGTCCTGCAATCCCCAGACCTTCGCCCGGGACGCGCGGGTGCTGATCGACTCAGGGTTCCGGCTGGAGACGGTCACGCCCGTGGACCAGTTCCTGTGGTCCAGCCATGTCGAGCTGGTCGGGGTGTTCCGGCGATAGGGCGAACGAAAAACACCGTCCGACCCGTTCGACCCGTTCGACCCGTTCGGGTCAGGCGAACAGCTCCAGCTGCGGCCGGGCATCGGCGGGGACGCGGAACTTCGTCACGTCCAGATCGTGGCGCGGGCTCTCCAGACCATAGCGTTTGACGGCGGCCTTGAAGCGGGCGGCGATCAGGTCGGCGACGGGGCCGGTGCCCTTCATGCGCTGGGACCAGTCGGCGTCGTAGTCCTTGCCGCCCCGGGTCTGGCGGATCAGGGACATCACGCGGGCGGCGCGCTCGGGGCGGGCGTCGGCCAACCACTCGCGGAACAGGTCCTTGATCTCGAGCGGCAGGCGCAGGGTGACGTACATGGCCGTGGTCGCCCCGGCCTTGGCCGCAGCCTCCAGGACGGCCTCCAGCTCGTGATCGTTGAGCCCGGGGATCACCGGGGCGAAGCCGACGCCGACGGGCACGCCGGCCTCGGCCAGGCGGCTTATGGCCTCGAGGCGCTTCGCAGGCGTCGAGGCGCGGGGCTCCATGGCGCGGGCGAGGCCCCGGTCCAGGGTCGTGATCGACACGAAGGCGCTGGCCAGACGGTCGCGGCCCATCGGCCCAAGGATGTCCACATCGCGGGTGATCAGATTCGATTTGGTGATGATGGAGAAGGGCTGGTTGAACCGCCGGCAGACCTGAAGGATCGACCGCGTCGATTTCAGATCGCGCTCGACCGGCTGATAGGGGTCGGTGTTGCCGCCTATGTGGATGCGTTTGCAGACGTACCGGGGCGCGAGGAGCTCGCGTTCCAGGAGACCCGCGGCCTCGGGCTTGAAGAAGATCCGGCTCTCGAAATCCAGGCCCGGGGATAGGCCCATCCAGGCATGGGATGGACGGGCGTAGCAGTAGATGCAGCCATGTTCGCAGCCTTTGTACGGGTTGATCGAGCGGTCGAAACCGATGTCGGGACTGGTGTTCTTCGCGATGATGGTCCGCGCGTGCTCGGGCGTGAGCGTGGTGCGGATCTGCGTCGGGGCCTCGTCCTCCGGCGTCCAGCCGTCATCGAAGGCCTCGTGCGTGGTCGCCTCGTAGCGGCCCGTGGCGTTGGTGCGGGCACCGCGTCCTTTCGTCGGCAGGGGGCGGGGGGACATGACGACAGGGTAAGGCTGGAAACAGAACAAAACAAGAACTAATGTTGCAGATGTGTCTCCTCCTCGAGCCGAAGGCTCGGGGAGGTGGCTCGAAGCGCAGCGGAGAGACGGAGGGGCTCTTGACCACGCAGGGTGCAGTGAGCAGGGCGCGGGTGCTTCGACGCACGCTGACGCCGCCGGAAGCGAGGCTCTGGATTTGTCTTCGAGGTCGCAAACTGGCCGGCCTGAAGTTTCGGCGTCAGCATCCGGTCGGGCCGTATGTCCTCGACTTCTACTGCGCTGAGGCGCGGCTTGCCGTCGAAGTGGATGGCCAGATCCATATGCAGGCGGAGCATTGGGAGAAGGATCAGCGACGCACGGCCTGGCTGAAGGCGCAGGGCGTTTTCGTGCTTCGACTTTCGGCCGAAAGCGTCAGGGTCAATCTTGATAGCGTGCTGACGTGGATCAGGACGAATGCGGAAGAGCGTGTGCGCGGTTAAGAGCCCCTCCACCCCTTCGGGGTCCCCCTCCCCATCGCCAAATGGCGACGGGGAGGAGACGTGGATCAGGCGACAGTCTTGGTCTTCTTCGCAGCGGGCTTCTTGGCAGCCGGCTTCTTCGCAGCGGCCGGTTTCTTCGCAGCGGCCGTCTTGGGGGCGGCCTTCTTCGCCGGGGCCTTCTTGGCCTTGGGGGCCACCAGGGCGCGGGCGGCGAGAAGCGGCACGGCGATCTCCATCGTCATGTCCTCGGGCGCCGTCCCCTTGGGCAGGGTGGCGTTGATCTTGCCGGACTTGACGTAGGGACCGAAGCGGCCGGCCATTACGTGGACCGGCTCGCCGCTTTCGGGGTGGGCCCCGAGGTCCTTCAGCGGGGCCACGGCGGCTCCGCGTCCGGCGAACTTGCCGGCGCGTTTTTCGGCCAGGAGCACGACCGCACGGTTCAGGCCGATGTCGAAAACCTCATCGATATCCGCGACATTGGCATAGGTCCCGGCATGCAGGATGAAGGGGCCGTAGCGGCCGAGGCCGGCGGTGATGGGCTTGCCGTCCTCCGGGTGATCGCCGACGGGACGCGGCAGGGCCAGCAGGCGCACGGCCTGTTCCAGCGTCAGGGTCGCCGGGCTCCAGCCCTTGGGCAGGGACGAGCGTTTGGGCTTCTCCTCACCCGGATTGGCGGTTTCGACATAGGGGCCGAAGCGGCCGATCTTCAGCGCGACCGGCAGTCCCGTCGCCTCGTCGATGCCCAGTTCGCGATCGCCGCCGGCCTCGTCACCGGCGTTCTCGCCCGCGCCGAAGCCGCGGGTGTAGCGGCATTCGGGATAGTTGGAGCAGCCGATGAAGGAGGACTTCATCTTGAAGCTGGCCTTCAGGTGCAGGTGTCCGGTCTTGCACAGGGGGCACAGGCGGGCGTCGGACCCGTCGGCCTTCTCGGGGAACAGGAACGGACCGATGGCGGTGTCGAGCTCGTCGATCACACCCTGACGTTCCAGCACGGCGGCGGTCGCGGGTTTCAGCTTGGACCAGAACTCGCGCAGCAGCGCCTTCCAGTCCATGTCGCCGGCCGACACCTCGTCGAGCTGGTTCTCCAGGGCGGCGGTGAAGTCGTATTCGACCCAGCGGCCGAAGAACTGCTCGAGGAAGGCCGTGACCAGACGGCCGTTGTCCTCGGGAATGAACCGGTTCTTGTCCATGCGGACGTATTCGCGGTCGCGCAGCGTCGTCAGGATCGAGGCATAGGTCGAGGGCCGGCCGATGCCGAGCTCTTCCAGCTTCTTGACCAGGGTCGCCTCGGAATAGCGGGGCGGGGGCTCGGTGAAATGCTGGTCGGTGCGGATGGCCTCGACCTTGGCCTTGGCGCCCTCCTTGAGGGTCGGCAGGCGGGCCGTGTCGTCGTCCTCCTCGGACTCGGCCCCCTTCTGCTTCTCGTCGCGACCTTCCTCATACACGGCCAGGAAGCCGTCGAAGGTCACGACCTGGCCGGTGGCACGCAGGCCGGTCTGGCCGTCGGGGGTCTCGACCTCGACCGTGGTGCGGTCCAGGCGCGCGGCCTCCATCTGGGAGGCGACCATCCGCTTCCAGATCAGCTCGTAGAGGCGCTGGAGGTCGCTCTCGAGGCGCAGGCTGTCGGGACGACGGGCGATGTTGGTCGGCCGGATCGCCTCGTGCGCTTCCTGAGCGTTCTTGGCCTTCGTCTTGTAATAACGGGCTTCTGCCGGGACGAAGGCCGGGCCGAAGGTCTCGCCGATGACCTCGCGGGCCTGGGCGATGCCCTCGGGCGTGGTCTGGACGCCGTCGGTCCGCATATAGGTGATCAGGCCGCCGGTCTCGTCGACGCCCTCGTACAGCTTCTGGGCCGCGCGCATGGTCCGCTGTGCGTCGAAGCCGAGCTTGCGCGACGCCTCCTGCTGCAGGGTCGAGGTGGTGAAGGGCGGCGAAGGGAAGCGGCGGACCGGCTTCTTCTCGATCGAGCGGATGGTGAAGTCGCCGGTCTGGATGGCGTCGCGCGCCGCGTTGGCGGTCGCCTCGTCCTTGATGTCGAGGCGCTGGATCCGCTTGCCGGCGTGCTTGACCAGACGGGTGGTGAAGGGCGGGCTGTCGGCGGCCAGATCGGCCTCGATCGACCAGTATTCCTGGGGCCGGAAGCGTTCGATCTCGAGTTCGCGATCGACGACGATGCGCAGGGCCACCGACTGTACCCGGCCGGCCGAGCGGGCCCCGGGGAGCTTGCGCCACAGCACCGGCGACAGGGTGAAGCCCACCAGATAGTCCAGTGCGCGGCGCGCCAGATAGGCCTCGACCAGCTCCATGTCGATCTGGCGCGGGTTGGCCATGGCCTCCAGCACGGCCGACTTGGTGATGGCGTTGAAGGTCACGCGCTCGACCGGCGTGTCCTTGATGGCCTTCTTCTTGTTCAGGACCTCCAGCACGTGCCAGCTGATCGCCTCCCCCTCGCGGTCGGGGTCGGTCGCGAGAATGACGCGGTCGGCCCGCTTGGCGGC
This sequence comes from Brevundimonas subvibrioides ATCC 15264, assembly GCF_000144605.1. Lineage (NCBI taxonomy): Bacteria > Pseudomonadati > Pseudomonadota > Alphaproteobacteria > Caulobacterales > Caulobacteraceae > Brevundimonas > Brevundimonas subvibrioides. Next base: position 1,818,257 of record NC_014375.1, read on the forward strand.
GGCGGCGATCTCGGTCATCCGGGTCGAGGCGCGGGCGTCGACCTCCCACTCCATGGCAAAGTCCTCGTCCGGCTTGACCGAGCCGTCCTTCGACGGAAGGTCGCGGATGTGGCCATAGGAGGCGAGCACCTCGAAGCCGGAGCCGAGGTATTTATTGATGGTCTTGGCCTTGGCGGGGCTCTCGACGATGACGAGATTCATTGCGGCTCAGTCTGGGAGGAGGGGGGGGGCAGAACGTGGTTGGGCGCGGGCCTTAAGTCAATCAGGCTGTTCCGGACCGCGATATTCCCGTTTCGGTTGGGCCATGGCTCGCGGTTGCAGGCGCCACCGTGGGCCCTGCCCTAGGTAGAGGCGGACCCGCCAGGCAGAAGCGTCGCCCGGCCGGCGAGGCTGAGTTCCAGCAGGGCGGCGGCGACGGCGCCGATCGGGGCGTTCAGGGCCCGGGCGATCTCGTCGCGGGGCGTGGGCGTGGGGGACAGCAGGGCGGCGACCCGGTCCAGGAAGGCCGCGTCGACGTCATCCCCGCCGTCGAGAAACGGAGGATCGGCCGGCGGCTCCCGAAGGGTGCGCAGCGTCTCGAAGGCGCGCCGGACATCGTCGATGCCCTCGCACAGGATGGCCCCCTGCCGCAGGAGCTCGTTGGGACCCTTCGAGCGCGGGTCCAGCGGCGAGCCGGGGACGGCGAAGACGTCGCGGCCCTGTTCCCCGGCCAGCCGCGCGGTGATCAGGGAGCCGGACCGCAGCTCGGCCTCGACCACGATGACGCCGCGCGACAGGCCGGAGATGATGCGGTTGCGGCGCGGGAAGTCGCGGGCCTGGGCCCGGGCCCCCATGGGGCTTTCGGAGACGATACAGCCCTGTTGGGCGATCTGGTCGTAGAGGCTGGCGTTGTCCGGAGGATAGACGTCGTCGACCCCTCCGCCGAGGACGGCGACGGTCCCGGTCGCGAGCGACCCGGCGTGGGCGGCCGCGTCGATGCCCCGCGCGAGGCCGGACACGACGACGAATCCGGCCTCGCCCAACTGCTGCGCCAGACCGCGCGCGATCCTCTGGCCGCCCGCCGAGGCGATCCGGGCCCCGACGACGGCGACCGATTCCCGGCCGAGGAGGGCCACGTCTCCCCGCGCCCAGAGCAGGGGCGGGGGCGGGTCGAGCGCCGCCAGCATGGCGGGGAAGTCCGGGTCGCCGAGGACCAGCAGGGTGGCCCCGGCGCGCGCTCCGGCCGCCAGTTCGGCGTCGATGCGGCTGTGATCCGGCAGGGTGTAGCCGTGGCCGCCCCCCTTGCGGACGAGGTCGGGCAGGACGTCGAGCGCCCGGACGGCGGTGCCGAAGCGCTCCAGAAGCTGCTGGAAGGAGACGGGTCCGACGCGGTCGGCGCGGGCGAGGCGCAGGCGGGCGAACCGCTCGGCCTCGGGCAGGCTCACGCCTTCTTTGCGGCCCCGATCCGCGGCTCCGCACCCTTGAGCAGGCGGCCGATATTCTCGTGGTGGCGGATGTAGATCAGAACGGCCGTGGCGATGGCCAGAACGAAGACCGGCTGGGGCGCGGGCAGGCCGAGCGCAGGCAGGGGCAGCAGGGCGTAGAGGGGCGCGGCGGCGGCGGCCACGAGGGCGGCCAGCGAGGAATAACGCAGCAGGAAGGCCACGATCAGCCAGGTCGCGCCCGCCATCAGGCCCAGCGGCCAGCAGGCGGCGATCATCAGGCCGAAGAAGGTGGCGACCCCCTTGCCGCCCTTGAATCCCAGCCAGACGGGAAACAGGTGACCCAGAAAGGCCGCGCCGCCGGCGATGGCTCCGGCCGCCTCCGAGTTCAGGAAGTGGCGGGCCAGAAGCAGGGCGACGGCGCCCTTGCCGGCATCCAGCAGCAGGGTGGCGAGGGCCAGGTCCTTGCGCCCGGTGCGCAGCACATTGGTCGCGCCGATATTGCCCGAGCCGATATTGCGCACGTCGCCGGTCCCGGCGGCGCGGGTGATCAGAACGCCGAAGGGGATGGAGCCCAGCAGATAGCCGCCCACGGCGACGAGGCCGAGCGTGAGAAGCGCTGGGCCGACCAGATCCTGCAACCGATTCGCTCCCGCCTGACGTGCCCCGTGACAATGCGTCGGCGCAGCGATGGGGGCAAGGGTTCCGGGGGTGACGGCCTGCCGGATGTGCGGGTATGAGGGCGCAAATCCCTGACCCTTCCGGTATGGCCATGACCCGTCTTTCGCTCGCGACCCTGCTCCTGGCCTCGACGGTCGCAGGATGCGCGGGGGCACCGCCGGTCGCCCCGACCTCCGCCCCGCGCATGGCCGCCTATTTCGACTGCGTGCGCGAGCGCGGCGGGATCGCCATCTCGGCGCACCGGGCCCAGTCGGGAGAGGACCAGCCCGAGAACTCCCTCCAGGCCATCGAGGCGACGGGGCGGGCCATTCCGGGGGCGATCCTCGAGATGGATGCGGCCCTGACGCGCGACGGCGTGCTGGTGATGATGCACGACGACAGTCTGGACCGGACGACCACGGGGCGGGGTCTGGTCGCCGACCGCACCCTGGCCGAGGTCAAGGCCGCGCGGCTGCGGGCCCCCGACGGGACCCTGACCGGGGCCGCCCCGCCGACGCTGGACGAGGCACTGGCCGCCGCCGGCCGGGTCGGGGCCATCGCCTCGATCGACCTGAAGCCCTCCAGCGAGGCGGCGACCGTGGCCCTCGCGCGGCAGGTGGTCGATCAGGTGCGACGGTCGGGGGCGGCGGATCGCGTCATCCTGATCACCTATTCCGCCGAGGCCGCGCGCGCCGTCTCGGCCATGGCCCCGGAGATGATGATCTCGGCCGGGCTGGACGACGTCGCCGGGCTGGAGGGGCTGAACCCGGCGCAGATCCTGGCCTGGACCGGCACCCGCGAAGCGCGGCCCGCGCTGTGGCGGGCGCTGGGCGCGCGCGATGTCGAGGTCCAGTTCGGGACGCTCGGCGGGTCCGATCGCTCCTGGGACCGCGTCTATGCGGCGGACGGGGACGTCAGCGAATACCGCGCCCTGTTCGATCAGGGCGTGACGGTGATCGCGACCGATACGCCGCTGGCCGTCAAGGGCGTGCTGGGGGCGGAGCTGACGGCGGCGCAGGGCTGCCGGCGCTGACGCTCTTCTGACGGGCGAGGGTCTAGGCGCTATAGACCGTCCGACCACCCACCACCGTCATCTCGACCCGGCCCTGCAGCCTGCGCCCGTCGAACGGGGAGTTCTTGGACTTGGAGCGCAGGGTGGCGGCGTCCACCACGACCGGGGCGCCGGGATCGAACAGGATCAGGTCGGCGGGGGCACCGGCCGTGAGCGCGCCGGCGTCCAGACCCAGCAGGGTCGCGGGGCCGTGGGTCAGGGGGCGCAGCACGTCGAGGAGGTCGAGGCCTTCCTCGTGGTGCAGGCCGAGAGCGGCGGGCAGAAGCGTTTCGAGGCCGACGGCACCGGGCGCGGCCTCGGCGAAGGGGCGGCGCTTGTCCTCGGCGGGGGCGGGGGTATGGGCCGAGGTGATGGCCTCGATCAGACCGTCGCGGACCGCCTCGATCAGGGCCCGCCGGTCGCTCTCGGGCCGCAGCGGCGGGTCCAGCCGGAAGAAGGTCCGGTAGTCGCCGATGTCGATCTCGTTGAAGCACAGGTGGTTGATCGAGACGCTGGCGGCGACCTCCAGCCCCCGGGCGCGGGCTCGGGCCAGGACCTCGAGCGCGGCCTCGGTGGAGATCTGGTCGACCAGGAAGCGCGCGCCGGTCTGTTCGACCAGGGCAAGGTCGCGCTCCAGCTGGATGCGTTCGGCGATGGCGGGGGCCCCGGACAGGCCCAGGCGGGTGGCCAGCTCGCCCGAGGTGGCGACAGCCCCCTCGGACAGCCAGGGGTCGGCCGGACGGCAGGCGATCAGGGCGTTGAAGGCCGAGGCATAGGACATGATCCGCGACAGCACACGGCTGTCGGCGATGACGTGGTCGCCGTCGGTGAAATACAGCGCGCCCGCCTCGTGCATCAGGCCGATCTCGGCCATCCGCTTGCCGTCGCGGCCCCGGGTGGCGGCCCCGGCGGCGCGGACGTTGACCAGGTTCAGGGCCGCGCCCCGGCGCTGGATGAAGTCGACCATGGCGGGATCGTCGACGGCGGGGTCGGTGTCGGGCTGGATGACGATGGTGGTGACGCCCCCGGCCGCGGCCGAGAGACTGGCGGACTTAAGCGTCTCCTTGGGCTCGGCCCCGGGCTCGCCGGTGCGGACGCGGATGTCGATGAGACCGGGAGACAGGCACAGCCCAGCAGCGTCGATGACCCGGTTGGCGGTCAGGGCGGCCGCCCCATGCTCGACGCGGGTGATGACCCCGTCCTCGATCAGGACCGCGCCGGGACCGTCGTAGTCGGAGGCGGGATCGAGCAGGCGGGCGTTGACGATGGCGAGACTGGTCATGCCGCGCCCTCCAGCCGGGCCGAAAGGGAGGCGAGGACGGCCATGCGGGCGGCGACCCCCATCTCGACCTGGTCCTGGATCAGGGAGACGCTCAGGTCGTCGGCGACGTCGGAATCGATCTCGACGCCCCGGTTCATCGGTCCGGGATGCATGACCTTCGCGCCCGGACTGGCCCAGGCCAGCTTCTCGCGATCGAGGCCCCAGAAGCGGAAATACTCGCGGGTCGAGGGGACGAGCGCCCCGTCCATCCGCTCCAGCTGCAGGCGCAGCATCATGACGACGTCGCAGCCCTTGAGGCCCTCGCGCATGTCGTGGAACACCTCGCAGCCCCAGCGGTCGGCGTCACCGGGCACGAGGGTCGGCGGGCCGATCAGGCGGACGCGAGCCCCCATCATCGACAGCAGGGCGACGTTGGAACGGGCGACGCGGCTGTGGGCGATGTCGCCGCAGATGGCCACGGTCAGGCCGCCGACGTCGCCGAAGGCGCGTCGCAGGCTGAGGAGGTCCAGCAGGGCCTGGGTCGGATGTTCGTGGCGCCCGTCGCCGGCGTTGACGACCGCGCAGCCGACCTTCTGCGACAGCAGGGCGGCGGCACCGGAGGCGGAGTGGCGCACGACCAGGATGTCGGGGCGCATGGCGTTCAGGGTGACGGCGGTGTCGATCAGGGTCTCGCCCTTCTTCACCGATGAGGCCTGGACCGGCATGGTGACGACGTCGGCCCCCAGCCGCTTGGCCGCGATCTCGAACGAGGAGCTGGTCCGGGTCGAGTTCTCGAAGAACAGGTTCAGCACGGTGCGGCCGCGCAGCAGTTCCAGCCCCTTGGTCGATTCGCGGTTCAGATCGACGAAGACGTCGGCCAGATCGAGCAGGGCGAGCGTGAACGGCGGATTGAGGTCCGCAGCGGCCAGGAAATGGGATTTCGGGAACGGGACCAGCCGGTCGGCGATCAGGTCGGCAGCGACAGCGGTATGGGTCATCAAAGCCCGGCTATAAACGCGTCTTACGCCAGATGGAACAGGGCGAGGGCCACGGGAATGCCCAGGGCGCTGCCGACGGTGGTCAGGGCCACGATCCCCGCCATCAGCGGCGCGTCGCCGCCCATCTGACGCGCCAGCAGATAGGCGGCGGCCGCGCCGGGCGCGGCTCCGCACAGCAGGGCGGTCGCCTGGGCCAGTTCGTTGCCCCCGTAGAGCACGCACAGGCCCCACATGAGCGGCGGCATGACCATGAGCTTGACCACGGTGACGCCCGCCACGGTCCATTTGCGCCGGGCCACCTCGGCGAAGCTGAGCCCCGCCCCGGCGACGATCAGCCCGAGGGGGAGGGCGGCTCCGCCCAGCAGCTTCAGCGTGTCGGAAATGCCCGGGATGGGCGGGACATGGAGGAAGTTCAGGGCCAGACCGGTCAGACAGGCCACCAGGATCGGGTTGGCCAGCATGGCCCGGGTCAGGGCCAGGGGCGAGACGCCGCGCTGGTCGGCGCCCCAGCGGGCGAGGACGGCCACGCAGGCGATGTTGGTGACCGGGATGATGCAGGCGATCATGACGGCGGCGAGCGCCAGCCCTTCCGCCCCGTAGGCCGACTGGATGACGGGCAGGAAGACGAAGCTGTTCCAGCGGATCGTGCCCTGGAACACGCTGGTGAAGGCCGGCCCGTCGATCTTCAGCAGCGGTTTGGCCAGCAGCGTCAGGGCACCCACGATGAGAACCGCCGTAACCGCCGATCCGCCCGCCGCGCCCGCGCTGCCGCCCGACAGGTCGGCGTCCCAGATCGCGGGGATCAGGAAGCCGGGATAGAGCAGGTTGATCGACAGCTTCTCGATCGGCCGCCAGGTGGCGTCCGGCAGGAAGTCGGATTTGCGCAGGCCATAGCCGATGGCGATCAGGATGAAGACCGGGACGATGCCCGCGATGAGAGCCGTCACCGCCGTGTCTCCCTCCCCCTCGGGGGAGGGTCGTCGAGGCGCAGCCTCGACGGGGTGGGAAGGGTCGGGCGATCCAGAAACAGGTCGGTGGGGCCTTGCCTTGCCGTCCCCACCCGGCTGCTGCTGCGCATCAGCCACCCTCCCCGGAGCGGGGAGGGAGAGGTTGGTGGCGAACCCGGTCCAGCGCTCCCTGCAGGATCCACGCGGCCGCCGTGCGGTCGACCACACCGGCGCGGCGCTTCCGGGACAGGTCCAGTTCGTCGATCAGGAACCGCTCGACGGCGGAGGTGGACAGCCGTTCGTCCCAGAAGGCGACGTTGACCGGACGGATCCGGTCCAGATTGCGGGCGAAGGCGCGGCAGGACTGGGCGCGAGGCCCTTCCGTGCCGTCCATATTGACGGGCAGCCCGATGACGAGGGCCGAAACCTTGCGGTGGTCCATCAGCCGGAACAGGGCATGGGCCTCGGCCGTGAACTTCGACTTGCGGATCAGCTCCAGCGGGCTGGCGATCATGCGCGAGGTGTCGGAGGTGGCCACGCCGATGGTCGTCTCACCCAGATCCAGCCCCATCCAGGCGGTGTCGGGCGGGCAGGCGGCGGCGAGGTCTGTCAGATTCAATACGGGCACAGCGGGGGCGGTAGGCGTTGCCATGATGGCTGTCAAAGGCGAGGGTGAGCGTCACCATAACGGAGGGGGTATCATGTCGCGTCATCTGTTCATCGCCATGGCTCTGGCGAGCACCGTGGCCGCCACGGCCTGCAACGCCCAGCCCGAGGTCAAGGTCACGACGACGACCGAGGCGGCCGCCGTGCCGCAGGCCGCGCCCCTGACCGCGTCGGGCGCGCCCGAAACCCTGACCGTCGAGGCCGAGAGTGAAACGCTTCAGTCGGCCGCCAGTGTCGTGCGGATGGACTGGGTCGCCGAGGACGGGGCCAAGATGTTCGGCACGGCCGGGGGCGATCCGGCGATGAACGGTCTGTACAGCTACATCGCCTTCTACGGCGGCCCGGGCGACGGATGGTCGGTGTTCATGCTGGGCAACTTCCTCGACTACACGGTTCTGTCGTCCTCGGCGGGCCGGGTCGATCTGGATCTGCACGAAAGCACCTACAACGAGGCCTCGGGCGAGATCGGCAGCCGCCATCGCAAGGTGATCGTGTCCTGGACCGTTCCGGCCGAGGACGAGGCCCCGACGGCGATCACGGTGACGCCCGCCTCGTGAGGCACAGATGCGCCGTAGCGAAGGCCGGACTGCTGGTCGCCGTGCTGTCGGCCACGGCGGGCTGTGCGATCGACCGGTCCGCCCCTGGCGCTTCGACCGGGCCGATGGTGATGCTGACGGGGCGCGTCCTCTCGACGAGAGAGGTCACCGGCATGATGGGTGACGTCGCCGTCGTGTGGGGGGCCTATGTCGTGGTCCGGATGGACGGCCTCGGCGATCCTGTGACCGTGATCGATGCGACGGCCTCCTGCGATGTACCTGTAGCAAGCGGCGCCACGTACCGCTTCCGTCTCCAGCGGGCACGTCTCCCCCTGGCCGTTACGATGGATGCCGAGCCGCCGCCCGCCGCGGATCTATTGGTCGTGGCCTGCGAACCCCTGGGCCTTGGGCAGCCTTCCTGACTGCAACCTTGTGAAACCCTTTCCACGCCGCTAATCCCGCCGGCTCAGGTTTCGCATTGGAGGGCCGCATGGCCATCGACGCCGCGACGGTGAGGAAGGTCGCCCACCTCGCCCGCATCAAGACCCCCGACGACCGGCTGGAGCCGCTGGCCGGCGAGCTGAACGCCATCATGGCCTGGATCGACCAGTTGAACGAGGTCGATGTGGCGGGTGTGGAGCCCATGACGTCCAACGTCGCCCAGCCGCTGCGCCTGCGCGATGACGCGGTGACGGACGGCGCGCGGGTCGAGGCGGTGCTGTCGAACGCGCCGAAGTCGGCGGACGGCTTCTACGTCGTGCCCAAGGTGGTCGAATAGATGTCGGATCTGACCCAACTGACCCTGAAGGCCGCCGTCGACGGCCTGAAGACCAAGGCCTTTTCGTCCGAAGAGATCACCCGCGCCTTCGTCTCGAACATCGAGGCCGCCAACCCGACCCTGAACGCCTATGTCGAGGTCACCGCCGACAAGGCCATGACCATGGCCAGGGCCTCCGACGCCCGGATCGCCTCGGGCGACGCCGGGGCGCTGGAAGGCGCGCCGCTGGGCATCAAGGACCTGTTCTGCACCGAGGGCGTGCAGACCACCGCCGGCTCCAACATGCTGCGCGGCTTCGTGCCGCCGTATGAGTCCACCGTCACCGCCAATCTGTGGCGCGACGGGGCGGTCATGCTGGGCAAGCTGAACATGGACGAGTTCGCCATGGGCTCGTCCAACGAGACCAGCGCCTTCGGGCCGGTGGTGAACCCCTGGAAATCAAAGGCGTCCAATGCCGACCTGACGCCGGGCGGAAGCTCGGGTGGATCGGCATCCGCAGTGGCGGCGGAGCTGTGCCTGGCCGCGACGGCATCGGATACGGGCGGATCGATCCGCCAGCCCGCCGCCTTCACCGGCACGGTCGGGATCAAGCCCACCTATGGCCGCGCCAGCCGGTTCGGCATGGTGGCCTTCGCCTCTTCGCTGGATCAGGCCGGTCCGATCACGAAGACGGTCGAGGACGCGGCCCTGATGCTGCGATCCATGTGCTCCTTCGACGTGAAGGACTCGACCAGTCTGGACGTGCCGACGCCGGACTGGACCCAGTCGGTCGGCCAGTCGGTCCGGGGCCTGCGCATCGGCGTGCCGCGCGAATACGTCGTCGACGGCATGCCGGCCGAGATCCAGGCGCTGTGGGATCAGGGCGTCCAGTGGCTCAAGGATGCGGGCTGCGAGATCGTCGACATCAGCCTGCCGCACACGAAATACGCCCTGCCGACCTATTATATTGTGGCCCCCGCCGAGGCGTCGTCGAACCTGGCCCGCTATGACGGCATGCGGTTCGGCCACCGGGCGGAGACGGCCTCGTCGCTGACGGACCTGTACGAGACCAGTCGGGCCGAAGGGTTCGGGGCGGAGGTCAAGCGGCGTCTGGTGATCGGGGCCTATGTCCTGTCGGCCGGGTTCTACGACGCCTACTACGTCCGGGCCCTGAAGGTGCGTCGGCGCATCGCCGAGGATTTCGACAAGGTCTGGGGCCAGGTGGACGCCATCCTGACGCCGTCGACCCCGTCGGCCGCCTTTGCCGTGGGCGACAAACAGATCGACCCGGTGACGATGTATCTGAACGACGTCTTCACGGTCACGGCCAACCTGGCGGGGCTGCCCGGCATTTCGGTGCCCGCGGGTCTGGATTCCAACGGCCTGCCGCTGGGTCTTCAGGTCATCGGCAAGGCGCTGGACGAGGCGACCGTCTTCCGGGTCGGCGCGGCCCTGGAGCAGGCGGCCGGCGGCGTGGGCAAGGCCGACCGCTGGTGGTGAGGGACTGATCCTCGATCGACGAGGATCAGTCCGTTTTCACTCAGGTCGCCGGCAGGGCCTTCAGGTCGGTGTCGATGGCTTCAATGATCGCCGGCGTGACGGCTCCGCCGGACAGCGGCGCGACCTGGCTCAGGGTCATGTCCTGGAACTGGGGCAGGGCCGGGTGCTGCGAGACACCAGGCAGGTGCTTCTCGAGCACGGCGGCGGTGGCCGGGTTGGCCAGCAGGTCCTTGATGGAGGACGTGATGGTCGGCAGGGCCGCGTGGTCCGCATGGGCGGCGTGGTCGGCCGGCGGGGTCGCGGGCGCGGTCTGGGCCGAGGCGGCGGTGGCGACGGCGGCGAGCGCGGCCGCAGCAAGGATGGACTTCATCATCTGACAGATTCCGGGTTGGTGAGTGGCGGAGCATGACCCGGAAATCGTGACGCACTCAAGACAGGAACTTCCGCATCGGTCGCCGTGGCGCTAATCAGGGCCCATGACCGACACGATCGACACATCGAACCTCATCCAGGGCCGGACCGGGGCCTGGGAAATCGTCATGGGGCTGGAAATCCACGCCCAGGTGGCGTCGAAGGCCAAGCTGTTCTCCGGGGCCGCCGTCGGCTTCGGCGCGGGCCCGAACGAGCAGGTGTCGCTGATCGACGCGGGCTTCCCCGGCATGCTGCCGACCCTGAACGCCCACTGCGTCGAACAGGCCGTGAAGACCGGGCTGGGCCTGAACGCCACGATCAACAAGCGCAGCCAGTTCGACCGGAAGAACTATTTCTATCCCGACCTGCCGCAGGGCTATCAGATCAGCCAGCTGTACTTCCCGATCGTCGGCGAGGGCGTCATCGAGGTCGAGGCCGAGGACGGCAGCTTCTTCAACGTGGGCATCGAGCGGCTGCACCTGGAACAGGACGCCGGCAAGCTGATCCACGACCTGTCGCCGACCGAGAGCTATGTCGACCTGAACCGCGCGGGGACGGCCCTGATGGAGATCGTCTCGCGGCCGGACATCCGCTCGCCGGAAGAGGCGGTCGCCTATGTGAAGAAGATCCGGACCATCCTGATCTATCTGGGCACCTGCGACGGGGACATGGAGAAGGGCAACCTGAGGGCGGACGTGAACGTCTCGGTCTGCCGCGAGGGCCAGTACGCGAAGTTCAAGGCGACCGGTGACTTCAGCCATCTGGGCACGCGCTGCGAGATCAAGAACGTGAACTCGTTCCGCTTCATCTCCCAGGCCATCAACTACGAGGCGCGCCGCCAGATCGAGATCCTGGAGGACGGCGGCAAGATCGTTCAGGAGACGCGCCTGTACGACCCGACGGCCGGCGAGACGCGGTCGATGCGGTCCAAGGAAGAAGCCAACGATTACCGTTACTTCCCGGACCCCGATCTCTTGCCGCTGGAGCTGGAACAGGCCTGGATCGACGCCATCAAGGCGAACCTGCCCGAGCTGCCGGACGACAAGCGCCGGCGGCTGATGGCCGACTATGGCCTGTCGCAGTACGACGCCGTGGTGCTGACCTCCGAACAGGCCAAGGCGGACTATTTCGAGGAAGCCGCCATGGGGCGGGACGCCAAGCTGGTGGCCAACTGGGTGACCAACGAACTGTCGGCGCGGCTGGCGGCGGACGGCAGGGACTTCTCCGAGAGCCCCCTCCCGGCGGCGCACGTCGGAGAACTCGTCGCGCTGATCGAGGAGGGGGTCATCTCCTCCAAGATCGCCAAGGAGGTGTTCGATCACGTCTGGAACGGCGAAGGCTCGCCGCGTGCGGTGGTCGAGGCGCGCGGCCTCGTGCAGGTCAACGACACCGGGGCGATCGAGAAGGCCGTGGACGAGATCATCGCCGCCAATCCGGACAAGGCGGCGGCCGTGGCCGAGAAGCCCCAGGCCATCGGCTGGTTCGTCGGTCAGGTCATGAAGGCGACCGGCGGCAAGGCGAACCCTGCCGCCGCCAACGAGATCCTGAAGGCGAAGCTGGGCCTCTAGGCGTCGCCCGGCTGGGGCGTGGCCTCGGCCTGGGTGACCGGCGGCGCGACGTCGGGACGGTGCGTATCGGCGTCGACCTCGTGGATCGACACGATGGCCTCGCCCGGTCGCGCATCGACCACGGCCGCGTCCGAGGCCTGCACCGCCGTGGGCGAGGGGACGACGACGTCGCGCTGGCCGTCCGGACCCTCCAGGGTCACCCGGAACAGGCGCTCGGTCACGATCCCGTTCCGAAACCGTCAGAACCGCCGGCCCCTGCGGCCCCGTCGCCGCCGGTGGCGGGCTTGGCCGGCCCTTCCGACGGGCGCGTGACGCTGGTCTGGTCGGGGCGGGTCGTTTCGGTGTGTTCGGGCGGGCTGGTGGGCTTGCTGGTGTCGGGCTGCTGGTCGGTCATGTCGGGCTCCTTGCTCTCTCTGGAAGCCGCATGAACCCTGGGTGTGGTTCCCACGAAAAAGCCCGCCCGGATCGCTCCGGGCGGGCTTCTCGCCCAACGCTGCGAGCGTCTAGTTGCTCAGCAGCGAGATGATGACGCCGGTGGCCAGGGCCGCCAGGACCACGTCGCCGGTATCCGTCCGGTAGTAGCCATAGCCGCGCGGGGGCTGGCGATAGCCGTAGCGGTTGTAGTCGCGGATGTACCAGCTGGAGCGGTACTGGTGCGGGAGGGTCGCGCCGCGGTAATAGCGGCGGTGGTCGCGATACTGGTCGCGCTGGCCACGGCGGTAATCGTTGTAGCGCTCGCGGTTGGTATAGCGGCCGCCGTCCCAGCGATTCTGGTCGGCGCGGCGCTCCCAGCGCTCGTAGCGACCGTCGCGGTCACGATCGTAGTGGCGCGATTGAGCCGATGCGGCGACCGGCGCGGCCAGGGTGGCCAGAGCCATGGCACCGATGATGAGGGTCTTGTTCTTCACTGTACTGCTCCGTTCCGGGGCCGCTTTCGCAGCCAGTCACTCAGCCCGACCTGAAGGCCAGACTCGCAGCCGCTGGATGAACCCGACCTGAATGCCTCCTTCAGGAAACGGGGATCAGAACAGGCTGCCCTGATCGACGGGCGCGGTGCGCGGCTTGCCGGGCGGTCGGGGCGCCGACGCCGGGCCATCGATCGTCGCGCCCTGCGATCCGTCGGCGAAGTTGAGGCTGACCCGCTGGCCCGGCGACAGGGCGGCGGCGGAGGCGATCATCTTGCCGGTCTCGTCGTCGATCCGCGCGAAGCCGGGCTTGGGGCGGCGGGGATCAAGGGTCGCCAGGGCGCGGGCGAGGGCGGCGAGGCGGTCGGATGCGCGCAGGATGGCCTGGGGCCGGGCCCGGTCGAGCCGGGCGACCGTGGCGGTCAGGCGGTCGCTGCGCTGTTCGAGGCGATGCCTGAGCGGGGCGGGCGTCAGCCTGCCGCTGACCTGCAGCAGGCGACGCTCATGTCTGGCGGCGTTGGCGCCGAGCGCGGCGACCAGACGGCTGCCCAGCCCGTCCAGCCGGGCCGTGCGCTGTTCGACGGCGCGGTCCAGCAGGCGGGGCGAGAACCGGCCTGCGACCCCCACCAGCCGACGGTGATGCAGCTCGACGTTGCGGCCCAGACCCGACCCCAGTCGGCTGGCGGCATGGTCCAGACGCTGCTGGGCCAGGGCGATCAGGTCCTCGGGCCGCGCGGGAAGGCCCCGGGCGACGGCGCGCAGACGAACGCGCCGGTCCTCCAGCAGACGGGCGCCCGCGCGGTCCAGCCGGCGTTCCAGATCGGTGACGGCGGCACGGAGGTCGGCCAGGACCGGCGTGGCGATCTCGGCCGCGCCGGTCGGTGTCGGTGCCCTGCGGTCGGACACGAAGTCGATCAGGGTGGTGTCGGTCTCGTGCCCTACGGCCGAGATGATGGGGATAGTGGCCGCCGCCACCGTGCGGGCGAGGCCCTCGTCGTTGAAGCACCACAGGTCCTCGACCGAGCCGCCGCCGCGCGCGACGATCAGCAGGTCGGGGCGCGGGATAGGACCGCCCGGCGTCATGGCGTCGAAGCCGCGGATGGCGGCCCCGACCTGACCGCAGGCGGCATCGCCCTGGACGACCACGGGCCAGACGATGACATGGCAGGGCCAGCGCTCGGCGATGCGGTGCAAAATATCGCGGATGACCGCGCCGGTCGGGCTGGTGATCACGCCGATGGTGCGGGGGTAGAGCGGAATGGACCGCTTGCGGGCCGGATCGAACAGGCCTTCGCCCGACAGACGGACCTTCAGCCGCTCCAGCTGGGCCAGCAGGGCCCCGGCACCGGCCGCCTCCATCGATTCGATCACGATCTGGTAGCTGGACCGCGCCGGATAGGAGGTGATCTTGCCGGTGACGATGACCTCCAGGCCCGTCTCGGGCTGGACACCCAGGCCGCGCGCCGACCCCTTCCAGACGACGCCGTCGATGGCGGACTTGTCGTCCTTCAGCGTCAGATAGATGTGGCCCGAGGCGTGGCGATTGACCTTGGAGATCTCGCCCCGCAGCCGGACGTGGCCGAATCGGTCCTCCAGCGTGCGCTTCAGGGCGAACGACAGCTCCGAGATCGACAGGGGCGGATTGTTATCGCGCGCGGGGGCGGGCGTGGCCTCTTCGGGCCCGGCGAAGACGTAGTCGTCGGTCATGACGGCAGTCTATGGCGCGTCGGCCTGTGCGCAAACCGCCGCATTCGGATTATACCCTGTGGTCATGAGCGATGAACGCATGCCCCCCCGCGAATCCGACGATCCGCGCGAGCGCGACCTGTCCCGTCGCAGCAACAATCCGTCGGTGTCGATCTGGCTGATCCTGATGGCGATCGGCCTGCTGGGGGCGGTCGTCTATGTGGCCTCCGCGGTGCTCTGAGGCCTTCACGCCCTTGACCGCCCGGCGCGGCGCGGCCATTGCGCGGGCATGGATATCCTGCTCGTCGGATCGGGGGGGCGTGAGCACGCCCTGGCCTGGAAAATCAGCCAGTCGCCGCTGGTCGACCGGCTGTATTGCGCCCCCGGCAATCCGGGCATCGCCAAGGTCGCGACCTGCCTGCCGGATTACAAGGCCAATGATGCCGAGGGGCTGACCCGGCTGGCGCGCGAGCTCAAGGTCGGGCTGGTGGTCGTGGGCCCGGAGGTGGCGCTGGAGGCGGGTCTGGCCGACCGGCTGACGGCAGCGGGCATTCCCTGTTTCGGACCGACGGCCCGGGCGGCGCAGCTGGAGACGTCCAAGGCCTTTTCCAAGGCCTTCATGGCGCGCCACGAGATCCCTACGGCGCATTACGGCGTCTACGACCGGATCAAGGACGCCAAGGCTGCCCTGAAGGTGTTCAAGCCCCCGTATGTGATCAAGGCCGACGGCCTGGCCGCGGGCAAGGGCGTGGCGATCAGCCCCGACCGCCACGACGGCGAGGCGGAGATCGAGCGGATGCTGGGCGGGCGCTTCGGAGCCGCCGGCGCGCGCGTCGTGATCGAGGAGTTCATGGCGGGCGAGGAGGGCTCCCTGTTCGCCCTTTGCGACGGCAAGCGCGCCGTGCTGTTCGGCGGGGCCCAGGACCACAAGCGGGCCTTCGACGGCGATCTGGGACCCAATACGGGCGGCATGGGCGCCTATTCGCCCGCGCCCGTGTTCGACGAGGCGCTGGTGATGGCCGCGAACCGTCGGATCGTGCAGCCGACGCTGAAGGCCATGGCGCTGGAGGGGACGCCCTATCGCGGGGTGCTCTATGCCGGGCTGATGTCGACGGACGAAGGTCCGAAGGTGGTGGAGTTCAACGCCCGCTTCGGCGACCCGGAATGCCAGGTGCTGATGATGCGGATGGCCGGGGACATCGTGCCCTATCTGCTGGCCTGCGCGCAGGGTGACGTGTCGCGACTGCCGGAACCGGCCTTCAAGTCCGGGACAGTGATCTGCGTGGTCATGGCGGCCAAGGGCTATCCCGACAGCCCGATCGAGGGATCCCTCATCCGCGGGGCCGAACAGGATTTCGGCCCGCATGTGCAGGTCTTCCACGCCGGCACCCACCGCGACGAGGACGGCATGCTGACGGCCGTCGGCGGGCGCGTGCTGAACATCTGCGCCGAGGGCGAGGACATCGTCGAGGCGCGGGAGCGAGCCTATGAGGCGGTGCGCAAGATCGACTGGCCGGGCGGGTTCAACCGGACCGACATCGGCTGGCGGGCGCTGGAGCGCGAGTAGGCGTCAGGCCGCGGCGTACAGCAGCCGGCCTTCGCCCATCCGCTCGCGCAGCATCGGCAGGTCGGTGTGGGCGGTGGAGAAACAGCCGTAGCTGCGGCCCAGCTTGCCCTCGCGGGCCAGGAACTCCGGGTCGGCATAGTCCGCGCCGTGGACGATGATGGCGCGGTCGCGGGCCAGGTTGTTGGTGTATTCGAGACCGTCCAGCAGGACGTTGGGGCCCTGTTGGGCACCCCAGCCGGCCCCGGCGGTGGCGAAGGCCCCGACCGAGGACATGTAGCTCTCGGGTTCGTTCGAGAAGGTGCGGGCATAGCCCGAGTGTTCCGGATCGGAGCCGCGGCCGTGGCAGGTCCGGAAAGCCGTGACGCGCCCGGCGATCAGATCGACCTCGTAGAAGCGTTGCTCGCCCGAGAATTTCTGGAAGTCGACGAGGTACATCCGGTCGCGGAGCGGGATGCGGTGATGATGGACGTCGAGGGCGGCCATGGCGCGGGCCATCAGGGCGGGGCGGACGAGGCGCTGCGGGTCCAGCGGCGGCGGCGTAATCTGCGGAATCGGGGCCAGGGGGCGAGGGGCCGGAGCCTGGGCCAGGACGATCGGGGTGACGGCGGCGGGTGCCGAGGCGCAACCGGCAAGCATCGCCGAACCGCCCAGAATCATACCTCGTCTCGATAGCCGCATGCGACGCCCTCGTAGCGGTTGGTCCGAAGTCAGGACTTGTTTCACAATGTTGGTCCCGCGTTCAAGCGCGACCTTGGCTCCGCCCCCGACCCGCGTATGGTCGAGACAGCATACAGGGGAGAGATTGATGAAGTTCGCACTCGCGGCCGCGATGGCCATCATGGCCATGCCAGGCTCTTCGCAGGCGCAGCAGGGCCCCGTCTCACAGGCTTTACCCGCGGCAGGCGAAACGACGTTCGTTCAGGCGGGGCGGCTTCTGGCGGACCCCGCGAGCGGTATGGTGCTGCGCGATAAAACTCTCGTGATCGTCGGGAACCGGGTCACCGAAATCCGCGACGGCTTCGTCGGAGAGGGACGCGTCGTCGATCTGCGCGACTCATTCGTCCTGCCCGGACTGATCGACAGCCACGTGCATCTGACCTCCCAGCAGAGCCCGTCCGGGCGTCTGGACGCCGTGACGCGCGATGCCGCCGACAGTGCCATGATCGGCGCGGGTTTCGCCCGACGGACCCTGATGGCGGGGTTCACGACGGTGGCCGATCTGGGTGGGTCGAACGATGCCGTCTTCGCCCTGCGCGACGGCATCCGTCGCGGTGACGTGGTGGGGCCGCGCGTGATCGCGGCGGGGTCGTCGGTGTCGATCCACGGCGGGCACGGGGACGTGAACGGCTACACCGACGACGTGATGCACCTGTTGTCGTCGGAAAGCATCTGTTCGGGAGCGGACGACTGCATGCGCGCCGTACGGCTGCAGGTTCGGGCGGGGGCCGACATCATCAAGATCACCGCGACGGGGGGCGTACTGTCCAATACGGCCGCGGGCCTGGCGCAGCAGTTCACCGATGCCGAGCTGGCCGCCATCGTCGAGGTGGCCCACCGGATGGGCCGGCAGGTCACCGCCCACGCCCACGGGGTCGACGGGATCAACGCCTTCCTCGAGGCCGGCGGCGACTCGATCGAGCACGGCACCTATCTGGACGACGCCTCGATCCGGCTGTTCCGCGCGCACGATGCCTATCTGGTGCCGACCCTGCTGGCCGGGGATTTCGTGGCGCGGGTGGCTGCGGGACCGGACAACTTCTTCACCCCGGCCCAGACCGCCAAGGCTCTGGAAGTCGGGCCGAAGATGGTCGACATGGCGCAGCGCGCCCACGACGGCGGGGTCATGATCGCGTTCGGGACGGACAGCGGCGTCTCAGCCCATGGCGACAATGCCCAGGAGTTCGCCCTGCTGGTCCGCGCGGGCCTGACGCCGCTCGAAGCCATCCAGGCCGCGACCAATGTGGCGGCGGCGCATCTGCAGATCTCGGGCGAGGCGGGGCGGATCGCGGTCGGCATGCCGGCCGACATCGTGGCGGTCGAGGGCGACCCCCTGACCGACGTCACCACGCTGGAGCGGATGGCCTTCGTGATGAAGGGCGGCGTCGTCTATCGCGAGGAGTGAGCCAGCAGGGCCTCGAAGGCCGCCTCGTCCTCGAACCGGGCGGCGACGGGCCATGAGGTGACCCGGGTGCGCCAGTCGGGGGGCAGGCGGACCCAGTCCTTTTCCGTGGTGATCAGGCCGGCGTCGAATACGGCGGCGCGGTCCGACAGGAAGGCGAGGTCGGCCGGGCGGTAGGCGGCGTGATCCGGGAAGGGCACGAAGTCGGCCAGCTCGGCCCCGGCGGCCTTGAGGGCGCGCTCCACCTTCCACGGCTTGGCGATGCCCGCGAACCCGATCAGCGGACCGGCCGGAGGGGCCTCGGCCGGCTCCAGGCGGGCGATGAAGGTCGGCAGGGCACCGAAGGTCGCCAGTAGCTCGGGATCGGC
The DNA here is from genome assembly GCF_000144605.1 of Brevundimonas subvibrioides ATCC 15264. NCBI lineage: Bacteria > Pseudomonadati > Pseudomonadota > Alphaproteobacteria > Caulobacterales > Caulobacteraceae > Brevundimonas > Brevundimonas subvibrioides. The sequence continues at coordinate 1,836,678 of NC_014375.1, forward strand.
GGGCGGGGCGTCGGCCGGCAGCAGGACGACGACGGCGTCGGCCCGCGCGAGGCCGGCCGCCAAGGCTTCCCGCATGGGTCCCGAGGGAAACACCGACCCGTCGCCGAAGGGCCATTCGTCCCCGCGCGTTTCGCCGTCGACGACGACGAGACTGAGCGTCTTGCGCAGCGACGGGTTCTGGTGGGCGTCGTCGAGGACGAGCGTCCCGGCCCCGGCCGAGACGGCCGCGTGGGCCCCGGCCACGCGGTCCCGGGCGATCCAGACCGGAGCCCCGGCCGACAGCATCAGGGGTTCGTCGCCGATGTCGGCGGCCGTGTGAGCGGCGGGATCCACCCGGACAGGTCCCTCCAGGCGTCCGCCGTAGCCCCGGGACAGCGCCTGGGCATCGATCCCCCGGGCGCGGAGCAGGCGCAGCACCTCGCGCGCGACCGGGGTCTTGCCGGAGCCGCCGACGGTCAGGTTGCCGATCGAGATGACGGGAACACCCACATCCACGGGCACGGCGCGGGCGATGCGACGGGCGGTGGCGGCGGCCCAGATCCAGGACACGGGCTTGAGCAGGGTGCGGGCGACGCGGCCATGGCGTCCGTTGCGCTCGTACCACCAGCGGGGCGTGGAGAGTTTCATCGGCGCACCGCGGGCAGGAGCGGTTGCAAGGCCTGCCACAGGCGGTCGAGACCGGCCCCGACCTCCACGGCCGCGCGTCGGCCCCGATCGCCCATGGCGCGGGCCACCGACGGATCGGCGAGCAGGGGCGCAACCACGCCCGGCAGATCGCCCGGCGAGGCGACGACCATCAGCCCTCCGGCGGCGACGAGGTCCGCGGTCACGGCCTGCCAGTTGGACGCATCCGGACCCGTGACGGCGGGCTTGCCGAGCCGCGCGGGCTCCAGCGGGTTGTGGCCCCCCAGCGGCTCGCGCCCGAGGACCGAGCCGAACGACCCGCCCATGACCACCACATCGGCCAGGCGCAGGAACAGGCCGAGCTCGCCCAGGGTGTCGGCGACATAGATGTCGGTCTCGCCGGTCAAGGCGGCGCCCCGCGATCGCAGGGCGAACCGGTAGCCGTCGCGGGTCAGGGTCGTCGCGATCTCGGGGCCGCGCGCGGGGTGACGGGGGACGATGATCAGGCACAGGCGCTCGGCCAGACGATCCAGCGCCCGCACGATGGCGATCTCCTCGCCCTCATGTGTCGAGGCCGCGACGACCACCGGCCGGTCGCCGATGGCGGCGCTGAGGGCGGTGAAGGCGGCCGCATCGTGGGGCAGGGGCGCGCCCGAGAGCTTCAGGTTGACCAGACCGTCGATGCGCGCACCCAGCGACCGCAGACGGGCGGCGGACGTCTCGTCCTGGGGCATGACGAGGGCGAAGCCGTCCAGCAGCTTGCGGGCCGAGGCGGGGATGCGGGTCCAGCCCTGGAGCGTCTTCTCGGTGATCCGGGCGCTCACCAGGGCCAGGGGTATGGACCGGGCCCGCGCCGCGAGGATGAGATTGGGCCAGAGTTCGCTCTCGACGAAGATCCCCAGCGAAGGCCGCCAGTGGTCGAGGAAGGCACCGACGGCGTGGGGGCCGTCGACCGGGGCGAACTGGTGGATGACGCCGGGCGGCAGGCGCTGGGCGAGCAGTTCCGCCGAGGTGAGCGTGCCGGACGTGACCAGCACGGTCAGGTCGGGCCGGCCCTTCCGGAGTCGATCGACGACCGGCAGCAGCGACAGGGTCTCGCCGACGCTGACGCCGTGCAGCCAGACGAGGTCGCCGTCGGGACGGGCGACGCGCGTCGTTCCCAGCCGTTCGTCGACGCGGACGGGGTCTTCCTTGCCCTGTTTGACGCGGGCGTCGAGCAGCCGCGGCGCGAGGGGCTCCAGCAGGCGGGTCAGCAGCCGGTAGGCCAGGAGCGGCAGGGTCACAGCCGCGCCAGCCCGGTGATCGCGTCGGCGCGGGCCTCCACGGCGGTCAGGCGCTCGGTCCAGGGCCCGGTGACGTCGGACAGGGCCGCGCCGGCGGGAAAACGGGCGATGTCGTAGACGATGGCCCCGCGACCGAAGGGCAGGGGCAGAAGGGCGCGGTCCCAGCTGTTCAGGCGCACGGCCGGATTGCAGCTCATGCCGATGAACAGCACCGGCGCGCCGGACATCTTCGCCATCAGCGGCAGGCCCTCGGCCATCACCCGCACGGGGCCGCGCGGACCGTCGGGCGTGACGGCGAGCGCGCCGATCTTCAGCTGTTTGAGGCCGTCGCGCAGCGCCTGCGACCCGCCCTTGGCTGCGTCCGCCTTGTCCTTGTTGGCCGAGGAGCCCCGCACGGCGGGAAAGCCCTGCAGCGCCACGGCCCGGGCGATGAACTGGCCGTCGGGGCTGAGCGAGATCAGGGCCTTGGCCGCTTGCGCGCGGTCGAGCGGCCAGCACGACGGTGACAGCCCGATGCGCGAATGCCAGAAGGTGCACAGCACGCCGCCGCCCGCGGCCCAGACGCCTTCCGCGTGCTCTCGCCCCTCGTACGACCAGCGGATGGTGGCGAAGCAGAACCGCATCCAGGCGGCGAGCACGGACGACAGGATGATCTGGATGACCGGGTTGCGGAGCGGCCTCACGTCACGCGACCGTGGCGACGGCGGGCGCGCCATCCAGCGACTGCTGGCGGGCCAGACGGCTGTAGAGACCGCCCTTCCTGACCAGGGCCGCGTGAGTGCCGCTTTCGACGATGCGCCCGGCCTCGAGCACCAGGATCCGGTCGGCGCGTTGCACCGTGGACAGGCGGTGGGCGATCATCAGGGTCGACCGGCCGGTCATCAGCCGCTCCAGCGCGGCCTGGACCAGGGCCTCGCTTTCGGTGTCGAGCGCGGATGTCGCCTCGTCGAGCAGCAGGATAGGCGCGTCCTTCAGGAAGGCGCGGGCGATGGCGATGCGCTGACGCTGGCCGCCCGACAGCCGCATGCCGGCCTCGCCTGCGCGGGTCTGGTAGCCGTCGGGCAGGGCGGTGATGAAGTCGTGGGCGGCGGCCGAACGGGCGGCCTCTGCGATCTGCTCGGGCGTGGCCCCGGGCCGGCCATAGGCGATGTTGGCTTCGATCGTGTCGTCGAACAGGAAGGGCTCCTGCGTGACCAGGGCGATGCGGGCGCGCAGGTCGGTGAGGCTGAGGTCGCGCAGGTCGATGCCGTTGATCGTGATGGTCCCCGCCGTCACGTCGTAGAAGCGCGGCAGCAGGCTGAGCAGGGTCGACTTGCCGCCGCCCGAGGGGCCGACCAGGGCCACTGTCTCGCCGGGTGCGACCGTCAGCGAGACGTCCGAGATCGTCGGGGCGGCGGACGCGTATGAGAAGGACACGCCGTCGAACACCACCGTGGCCGGACCTTCAGGCAGGGCCACGGGGGCCGCGGCCTGGCGAATCTCCGGCTGGATATCCAGCGAGGCGAACAGGCGGCGGGCGGCGGTCAGGCCCTCGATCATCACCGTCTGCAGGTTCACCACCTGACGCAGCGACTGCCCGGCCAGCATCAGAAGGCCGATGAAGGCGGCAAAGGCCCCGACGCTCATCTGGCCGTCGCGCGATTTCCAGCCCGCATAGGCCATCACCGTGGCGACCACGATCATGGCGACCAGATTGCTGAACGGCCCGGCGAAGGCGCGGCTGTCGGCGCTCTTGATGACGTGCCTCTGGCGGCGGGCGACGACGTCGCCGACCCGGGCCTGTTCCGCGGCCTCCCGGTTCTCCAGCTTGATGAGCCGGACGCCGTCGAGGTTCTCCATCAGGGCGGTGGAGAGGGTCTCGGTCTCCTTCATCGCGCCCACGGTGGCCTTGCGCGTGCGTTTGGAGAACCGGCGCAGCACGAAGCTGATCAGCGGCACGCCCAGCAGCACCACAAGGGTCAGCTGCCAGTCGATGAAGGCCATGCCCACGATGACGGCCAGCAGGGTCACGGCATTCTGGGTGTAGTTGACGACGCCGGAGGTGAAGGCCTCGCGCACCAGATTGGCGTCGAACAGGACGGACGAGACGAAACTGCCGGTGTGCTGGCTGCGCAGGCGGGCCAGGTCGGCGCGGATCATGGCCCCGAACAGACGGACCTGGATATCGCCGACGATGCCGTGGCCCAGCCGATTGACGAGCGCGGCCTGACCCAGCGAGGCGAGCGTCCAGACGAAGGCCACGACGACGATCGTGGCGGGGATCCAGATCAGGCTCTGACCGGGCGGGATGGGGAACAGGCCCCACAGTCTGATCGGCGCGTCCGGATCGACGAACAGGCCGTTGATCGCGGGCTCGAGCAGCTTCAGCGTCAGGGCGTTCAGGCCGCCGGCGGCCACCGCGCACAGGATCGAGGCGAACAGAGCGGATTTGTGATGCGAGAGGTAGTCGCGCCAGATCCGCGCCAGCAGCGGGCGCAGGGGGGCTTTCTCATCGTTCACGGGCGAACTCATCGGCCGGAGGTCGGACGGGAGGGGGCGCAAGTCAAGCTTTCGGTCGTCGGGACGGGATGACGGAGGGCCATCCATCGCCTATTTCAGCGCCATGGCGCGATTTGATGTCTCGACCCCGGAAGGGCTGGCGGCCGCGCGACGGGACTTCTTCTGGAACGATCACGCCTTCCTGCGGCTGGCGTTTTCCAACGCCCACTGGATCGGGCCGGATCTGGTGAGAACCAACCAGCCGTCGCCGCGCCAGCTCGAGGGCTGGGCCCGGCGGGGCATCCGGACCGTCATCAATCTGCGCGGGGAGCGCGACGAGGGCTATTACTGGCTTGAGAAGGCGGCCTGCGAGCGGCTGGGCCTGACCCTGATCGACGCCCCGCTCGATTCGCGCGATCCGCCGTCCAAGGATCGGGTGCGGCGGGCGCGCGACCTGTTCGCCTCGATCGAGTATCCGGCCCTGATCCATTGCAAGTCAGGCGCGGACCGGGCCGGGCTGATGGCGGTCTTCTACCGGCATTTTCACCTCGGCGAGCCGATCTCTGTCGCACGCCAGGAGCTGTCGAAACGGTATCTGCACAGCCGCGAGGGGCTGACCGGCGTGCTCGACCATTTCGTCGAGACCTACATCGACGAGGTCGAACCGACAGGTGTGGGCTTCATGGAATGGGTCGAGTCCGACGCCTATGACCCCCGTGCGATGCGGGAGCATTTCCGGGCCTCCTGGTGGGGAACCCTGCTGACCGAGCGCCTGCTGAAGCGGGAGTAGGCGTCAGCCCCAGGGGCCGGTCGGGGGCCTGTCGGGGTCGCTGGCCTGCGTGCCCTGTTCGGCGTCGTGGCGCGCCTTGCGCTCCGCTTCCCAGGCCTTGAACCAGCGCGCATAGCCGCGCTCGCGGCCCAGGGCCCCGATCCAGAGGAGCAGAATGGCCAGAAGGGCGACGAGGCTCGCGACCTGCGCGCCATCCAGCGTGGTGCCGAACAGGGTCATGCTTGAGGCTCGGTGGCGCGCACGGGCTCGACGGTCGTCGTCCCGGGGGCATGGGCGAACGGATCCTCGGTCGCGGCCGCGTTCGCGGGCGTGATCGGATCGTTCCAGCCGGTCTGGGGGTCCAGCGGCGGCGCAGCCGACGCCGGCCCGCGCTGCCGCGTGGCGAACGCCACGATGGCCACGCCGACGGCCAGAAGTCCCAGAACGATAAGGGTCGGTATCATCGTGTCGCTCCTTTATCCCTTCAGGCTAGCGCGCGAATGTGGCGAGGATTCAACCGCCGGTCGCCTCACCGCGGGGATCGATCATCCGGTGGGCGTGTAGGATGAAGAAGCGCATGTGGGCGTTGTCGACCGTAGCCTGGGCGCGGGCCTTCCAGGCGGCCTTGGCCTCGGCATAGTTGGGGAAGGCCCCCACGAACTCGACCTTGGACAGGTCCCGGAAGACGGGCGCATCCAGATGGCGGAGTTCGCCGCCGATGACGAGGTGCAGCAACTGGGGGTCGGCGGTGTTGGGGGCGTCGGTCATGAAAGGCTTTCCGGGGGAGCGGCGGGGTCAGTTGGCCAGCGGGATAGGCCCTGTGCGCCGCAGGATCAACGGGTGGAGCGCCGGGGCCGAGCACACCAGGCTGGCCTGACGGGGATCCGGCTGGTTGAACCGCCAGGGCCGCCCGTGGTGATCACTGACCTTCGCGCCGGCCTCGGTGGCGATCAGGGCCCCGGCGCAGACGTCCCAGTCCCATTTCGGGGTCAGGGCGATGGCGGCGTCGAAGGCCCCCGATGCCACCAGGGCCATGCGATAGGCCAGCGCGTTGCGCTTCTCGTATCGCATGGGCGGCCAGGGCTCGGGCCAGTGCGCTCCCTCCATCAGGCGGGCGTCGGCGAGGACGGCAGCGTCATCGAGGGTGTCGACGTCCGACGCCAGGATCGGGCGGCCGTTCAGTCGGGCCCCGCCCTCCAGGGTCGCCTCGAAGGTCTCGTTCAGCGCCGGCACGTGGATGACGGCGGCGACGGGCACCCCGTCCTCGACGATGGCGATGGGCACGCACCACCAGGGCTGGTTCTTCATATAGGCGACGGTGCCGTCGATTGGATCGACGACGAAGACGCGGGATTTCGACAGGCGCGCGGGCGTGTCGGGGGTCTCCTCGGACAGCCAGCCGTAGTCGGGACGGGCGGCGAGAAGCTCGGCCTTCAGCATGGCGTCGACGGCGAGGTCGGCGCTGGTGACCGGGGAACCGCCGACCTTGTGATCGATCCGCAGCCCCCGGTCGCGCTCGGCCTCGGCCAGCGCACCGGCGCGAAGGGCGGCCGCGCGGATCAGGTGAAGGTCGGATCCCAGATCGGTCATTTGCCCGCGATGGCGACGGCGTCGATGAGGAGGGACGGGCTGTTGAAGCTGGACCGGAACTCCAGGTCCGACCCGGGGACCATGCGGGCCCAGAGGTCGATCAGATTGCCGGCCACGGTGATCTCGCTGACCGGCCAGGCGATCTCGCCGTTCTCGAACCACAGGCCCGAGACCCCCGCGGACCAGTCGCCGGTGTTGGCGTTCAGCGAGGGGCCGAACATGGAGGTGATGATGAGGCCGGTGCCGGCCTGCTTCATCAGCCCGTCGCGGTCGAGGTCGCCGGGCGTCAGGTGGACGTTGTGGGTCGAGACCCCGGGCGGACCCGCCAGCCCGCGCGAGGCATGGCCGGTGCTTTCGAGGCCGAGCTGGGCGGCGGCCGAGGCGTTCAGCAGCCAGGTGGTCAGCACGCCGTCATCGACCAGATTGCGCGCCTGCACCGGCGAGCCCTCGTCGTCGAACGGCGCGGAGCCGAGGCCGCGCAGACGGAAGGGATCCTCGACCAGGCTGACGCCGCGCGGCAGGACGGCCTGTCCCATCCGGTCCTTCAGGAAGGAGTTGCCGCGCGCGATCGACGGGCCGGAGATGGCCCCCAGAAGCGGCGACAGGACCTGCCCGGCGATGCGGCGATCGAAAATGACGGGGGCGGTCGTGGAGGCGATCTTTCGAGGCGACAGGCGTTCGATGGCGCGGCGACCGGCTTCGGCACCGATACTGGCGGCGTCCGGCAGGTCCGACAGCCAGCGGGTCGAGCGGCTCTCGCCGCCGCGCTCCATGGCGCCGTCCTTCTCGGCGATGACGCCGGCCCCCAGAGAGAAGCCCGTCGCGCCATAGGCCCCGTCGAAGCCTTCGGACGTAACCAGACGCCAGCGGCTGGAGGCGGTCGAGGCATGGCCGCCTTCCGAGCGGGCGATGCCGGGGACGGCGAGGGCCACCGACTCGGTCTCGGCCGCGACCTGTTCCAGTTCGGCGGCGGACCGCTCGGACGGATCGAACAGTTGAAGGTCGGGGAAGGGGCCCCGCGCCAGCCGGTCGGCGGGGACGAGGGCGGAATACGGGTCTTCGGGGGCGAGGCGGGCCATGGCGACGGCGCGCTCGATCAGGCGGGTACGCGTGGCGGCGGACAGGTCCGAGGCCGAAACGGACGCCTGTCGACGCCCGACGAAGACGCGCAGGCCCAGATCGCGGCTTTCCTCGCGTTCAACATCTTCCAGCGCGCCGTTGCGGACGCCCACCGAGAGCGAGGCGCGCTCGGCCGTGACGGCCTCGGCAGCATCGGCCCCGGCCCGCAGGGCGGCGGCCACGAGGTCGTGCAGGATGTCGGGAGACGTCAGACTGTCAGGCATGGCCCGATATGGCGGACCCGGGCCTTGCCCGCAACGGCCCTAGCCGTGGGGACTGCCGACGAAGGCATGGATGACCAGCATGCCCGCGGCCACGAACAGGGCCAGATAGGTCAGCATCATGCCGCCCACGCGCCCGGCAGTCGGCTTGCGGTCGCTGAGCCCGACAGCGTGCAGCAGCCGCCCCAGCAGCAGCGTTCCGCCGACGGCATGGATCGCATAGGCTGGAAGACCGAGGAGGGTCAGGGCGACCAGGGCGGCGATGCCCACCGGGATGTACTCGGCGGCGTTTCCGAAGACCCGGCTGGACAGCGTGACCTGGGCATTGCCGCCGTCTCCGAGGACAACCCTGTTTCCCCGTCGCGCCAGTACGACTCGGACCGACAGGACGACCATCAGCAGGATCATCAGACCGCTCCAGAGCGCGGTCGCCTGGGCGGGGGTCATGTCGGTCAGGATGGCCATGGTCAGTCCTCGCGTGCGACCGGGTAGAGCCGGTACCGCTCATCATAGAACGGGGTTCGCTCGTAGAACCACGCCAATCTGGCGTCGCCGTTCGCCGCGAACGCCGGGTCGGAGGCGACCTTCGCCTCGAACGCGGCCTTGAGCGCCGGATCGGCGGCCATCATCGCCTCGGCGAGCGGTGCGATGGCATAGCCCTCGATGTATTCGACGCGGCTGAGGATCTCGGGAAACAGGCCCCAGGCGAAGAAGCTCTCGTTGGACTGCGGCTCCAGCAGCAGGACGGCGATGTCCCCCAGCGGCTGGTCGGTCGGCACGCGCACCGATCCGGGGGCCCAGGTCCAGTCTCGGCGCATGGGCGTGACGTCGGTGACGGCCATCTGGACGTGGCCTTCATTGGCCCGGGAGGCGAGGGTCGGATCGTTCAGGCGCAGCATCTCGACCGCGACGGTGCGGGGCGCATCCAGCGTTTCCATGGCCAACCCGTGCAGGCGCAGGCGCTCGATCAGGTCGGTGCGATAGGCCGGGATCCAGTAGGCGGTCGGACGGCGCAGGCTGAGCGACGGACGCGAGCCGTAGTAGGGGAGCTGCCACACTTCGGGATCCGGGCGACCCAGCCAGCGGATCTCCTGTCGACCCGAGGCCGGGCTGTCGTAGGTTTCATAGAGCACGGCCTTGAAGGCGCGGGTCTGATGCGGGACCGGGTCGGCCTCGAAATTGGCGGGGATCTCGGCCGGGCGCAGGGCCTGATCGGCGGCGATGGCGGCGCGCAGGGGGCCGGCCTGTTCGGCGAGGAGGCGCAGGGAGGCCTCCATGAAGACATAGGTGCCCAGCACACGCTGGTCGTAGGGCTTCAGGCTGTGGTTCTCGATCAGGACCGTCGGGACGTGGGCGGCCGCGCCCCAGCCGTTGGAGAACCGCTCGCCCAGGCCGCCGTCGTTCAGACCGGCGCGGGGGTTCTGGTCGTCGATGCCGAAGACCAGCGGGCCGGGAATGTGGCCCTGGTCTTCCAGGGCCGCGTCGAGGGCGGGCTTGAACACGTCGTCCAGCCAGGCGGACGAGGCGGGCGACCGGCTGTAGGCGTTGAACTCGCCGTTGAAGCCGTAGGTGACGTCGTACTGGTAATCCATGCCGTCGGTGACGTGGATATCGAGATAGAGGTCGGGCTTCAGCGCGTTGATGAAGGTCCGCAGGGCCCGCATCTCGGGCTGGTCCAGCTTCAGGAAGTCGCGGTTCAGGTTCTGGTTGGTGCCGGTGTTGCGCCAGCCCTGGATGCGGGGGCCGCGCTGGTTCGGGCGGCTGTAGGGGCTGGCCCGCTCATGGCCGTCGACCGACAGGATGGGAATGAGCACCAGGTTGGCGCGGTCCAGCAGGTCGCCCTTCGCGCCGAAGGCGATGTCGCGCAGCAGCATCATGCCCGCGTCCTTGCCGTCGATCTCGCCCGGATGGATGCCGGCCTGGGCCAGCAGGACGGGCTTGGCCGGGTCGAGGGTCGCGCCGTCCCTGGACGCGATGACGGCATAGATCGGCCGGCCCTCGGGCGAGGTGCCGAACTGTTCGATCCGGATCAGGTCCGAGGCCGCATCCAGCCGGTCGAACCAGGCGCGGGTTGCGGCGTAGTCGGGGCTGAAATCATGGGCCGGGTCGCGCTCGAATTCGGTAGTCCACGGGTTCGACGGGTCGGCCAGAAGGGCGCGGCTGGCCCCGCTCCATTCGAGGGCGGGGGGCAGGAAGGGCTGGTCCCAGGCGGCGGTGTTGGCAAGCGACTGGGACATGGCGGGACTCGAGGACAGGGCGGCCAGGGCCGCGAACAGGAGGGCGGTGCGCATGGCCCTTCGTCGTCCCATAGGGTCGATCTTGCAAGCCTTCGTGGCGTCAGACCGGTGGCGACCAGGCTCCGGCCGCGACCAGCTGCGAGCCGGCCCGGACCATGTTCCACAGGGTGTAGGCGAGGACGACGATCAGTGCCCCGATCACGACGCTGCGCTGCGGCGCGAACGCGGCCGTGGCCGTGCAGACGGCGAACAGGATGACGCCGAAGATGAGGCGTGGCGTCCAGAAGGTGGACCAGGCCGGGTCCGCGAGCGCCAGAAGTCCGAGCAGGGCCCAGACCATCGCGTTGGCGGCCAGGACACAGCCGAACACCACGCGACGATGGGCCCAGAAGTGGTCGTCCAGGTCGATGCGCGTCTCGACCCCCTCGGCCGTCACGCGGGGGAATGTGATGCTGGCGGCGATGTAGAAGGTCGCGGCGATGATCAGGCCGACCAGCAAGAGAACGGGATTGAACGGCGCGTCCCGGAAGAAGCGCCAGGCCTGGTTCCAGAACGTCGCCAGATCGATGGCCACGAACACGGCCAGCAGCGGCGTCAGCCAGCCGAACCGCACCCGCTGGCGCTCATGGAGCACACGCGAGAACCCGCCGACCAGTTCGGCGACGGAAAGACCCAGCAGCAGGCCGTAGAAGCTGAAGAAGAATTCGAAGTCGCTCAAGTCGCCCCCCGGCCGTGTTCACGCCAACGCTACTTCCAGATCGGCGTCCCGTCGCCCGGCAATCCGAGGCGATCCCACATGGACGAGACGCGATCGATGACGTCGCGGTCCATGCGGATCTCCTCGCCCCATTCGCGATGGGTCTCCGGCGGCCATTTGTCGGTGGCATCGAGGCCGATCTTGGAGCCGAGGCCGCTCTCGGGCGAGGCGAAGTCCAGATAGTCGATCGGGGTGTTCTCGATCAGGGTGATGTCGCGGGCCGGGTCCATCTTGGTGGCCATGGCCCACATGACCTGTTTCCAGTCGCGCGCGTCGATGTCGTCGTCCACGACGATGACCCATTTGGTGTACATGAACTGGCGCAGATAGCTCCAGACGCCCAGCATCACCCGCTTGGCGTGGCCGGGATAGGCCTTCTTCATCGACACCACGGCGATGCGGTAGGAGCAGCCCTCGGGCGGTAGCCAGAAGTCCGTGATCTCCGGGAACTGGGCCCGCAGCAGAGGGATGAAGACCTCGTTCAGGGCCTCGCCCAGCACGCTGGGCTCGTCCGGCGGGCGGCCCGTGAAGGTGGTCAGATAGACCGGGTCCCGGCGCATGGTGATGGCGCTGACCTGGAAGACCGGGAAGGTCTCGACCGAGTTGTAGTAGCCGGTGTGGTCGCCGTAGGGACCCTCCGGCGCGTGCTCGTCCAGCAGGACGTGGCCCTCCAGCACGATCTCGGCCTGCGCCGGGACCATCAGGGGCACGGTCTTGCAGGCGACCAGCTCGGCCTTGGCCCCGCGCATCAGGCCGGCGAATTGGTATTCGCTGAGGGTGTCGGGCACCGGCGTCACCGCGGCCAGGATGGTGCCGGGATCGGCCCCCAGGACGACGGCGCAGGGCAGGGGGCCGGTCTTCTTCTTCTTGTGGCGGGCATAGTGCTGGGCCCCGCCGCGGTGGGCCAGCCAGCGCATGATGGCCCTGTCCTTGCCCAGCACCTGCATGCGGTAGATCCCGAGGTTGAAGTCGTCCTCCCGGTCGTCCGACGGGCCCTTGGTGACCACCAGACCCCAGGTGATCAGCGGGGCGGGCTCGCCGGGCCAGCAGGTCTGGATGGGAAGCTTGCCGAGGTCGATCTGGTCGCCCTTGAGGACGACCTCCTGCACGGGGGCGGACTTGACCACCTTGGGCCGCATGGCGAGGACGGACTGGGCGAGGGGCAGCATGTCCATGGCGTCGGACAGGCCGCGCGGCGGGGTCGGGTTCTTGAGGAAGGCCAGCAGTTCGCCGACCTCGCGCAGCTCGGCGGCGGTGGTGCGGGACCTTTTGTCCAGCGTCACGCCCATGGCGACGCGCTTCACCGTGCCGAACAGATTGGCCAGCGCCGGGATCGGGCTGATCGAGCCGTCGGGCATGACCGGCTTCTCGAACAGGACCGCCGGGCCGCCGTTCCGCAGGAGGCGGGTCTGGATCTCGGTCATCTCCAGCACGGTGGAGACGGGCTCGGTCACGCGGACCAGCTCGCCCGAGGCCTCCAGCTGGGCCATGAAGTCGCGCAGGGATTTGTAGGCCATGATGCCGATTAGGACGGCCTGAGCGGGCTGTCACCCTTGGCCATCACCACCGGCCCGCGATCCAGTGCCGCAAGGCGGCCGCCAGCGACGACGCCGAAGGTGTCGCGCTGGCGTCGGAGGGGGCGCAGACGATCGGCGCTCCGGCCTAGACGTCCAGATCGGCGACCGCGAACTGGGCGTTGTCCTGGATGAAGCGGAAGCGGGCGTCGGCCTTCTTGCCCATCAGCCGCTCGACCAGATCCTCGATGTCGTTCTCGCTCTCGGGCAGGGTGACGCGGGCCAGGGTCCGCTTCTTCGGATCCATGGTGGTCTCCTTGAGCTGGGAGGCCATCATCTCGCCGAGACCCTTGAACCGGCCCAGCTCGACCTTCTTGCCCTTGAACACCGTGGCCATCAGCTCGTCACGGTGGGCCTCGTCGCGGGCATATTCCGACAGGGGACCGGCGGACAGGCGATAGAGCGGCGGCAGGGCCATGAACAGGCGACCCTGACGGATCACCTCGGGCATGGAGCGGTAGAAGAAGGTGATCAGCAGGGCGGCGATGTGGGCGCCGTCGACGTCGGCGTCCGTCATGATCACGATCCGCTCGTAGCGCAGCTGGTCGATATGGAAGCGCGGGCCGGTCGTGACGCCGAGCGCCAGGGTCAGGTCGCTGAGCTCGATATTGGCGCGCAGCTTGTCCGCCGTGGCATTGGCCACGTTCAGGATCTTGCCGCGCAGGGGCAGGATGGCCTGGGTGGTGCGGTCGCGCGCCTGTTTGGCCGAGCCGCCGGCCGAATCGCCCTCGACGATGAACAGTTCGGTGCCGTTGGCCGACTGGCGCGAGCAGTCCGACAGCTTGCCGGGCAGGCGCAGCTTGCGGGTGGCCTGGGCGCGCTGGACCTCCTTGTCCTTCCTGCGGCGCAGGCGGTCCTCGGCACGCTCGATGATGAAGCCCAGCAGGACGTTGGCCTGTTTGGGGTTCTCGGTCAGCCAGTGGTCCAGCGGATCGCGCAGCAGGGCCTCGACCAGGCGCTGGCCTTCGCTGGAAGACAGCCGATCCTTGGTCTGGCCCTGGAACTCGGGGTTGCGAATGAAGACCGAGATCATGGCCCCGGCGTTGGCGATGACGTCCTCGGCCGTAATCTGGACCGCGCGCTTCTCGTGGGTCAGTTCGCCATAGGCCTTGAGGCCGCGCACGAGGGCGGCGCGGAAGCCCGCCTCGTGCGTGCCCCCGTCGGGGGTCGCGACGGTGTTGCAGTAGGACTGGACGAAGCCGTCAGCCTCGCCGAAGCCGATCGGGGACCAGGCCACGGCCCATTCCACGGCCCCGGCCTCGCCCTTGCGTTCAACGCGGCCCGAGAAGGTCGGGGTGACCGTCTCCAGTTCGCCGATCCGTTCGGCCAGGGCATCCGCAAGCCCGTTCGGGAAGTGGAAGGTCGCGGTCTCCGGCGTCGCATCGGTGATGCGGTCGGGCGCACAGGTCCATTTGATCTCGACGCCGCGGAACAGATAGGCCTTGGACCGGGCCATGCGGAACAGGCGCGCCGGCTTGAAGGCCGCGCCGACGCCGAAGATCTCGGCGTCCGGATGGAAGCGGATCAGGGTGCCCTTCTTCTTCGAGGGCTGGACCTGTTCGATGGAGCCCAGCGGCAGGCCCCGGCTGAACGACTGTTTCCACTCGAAGCCGTCGCGCCAGACGGTGACGTCCAGCCGGTCTGACAGGGCGTTGACGACCGAGACCCCGACGCCGTGCAGGCCGCCGGAGGTCTCATAGGCCTTGCCGGAGAACTTCCCGCCGGAATGGAGGACGGTCATGACCACCTCCAGCGCCGACTTGCCCGGGTGTTTGGGGTGGGGGTCGACGGGAATGCCGCGCCCGTCGTCCCGCACCGAGAGGAAACCCTCGGCGTCCAGATCGACGGTGATCAGCTTGGCATGGCGGGCCACGGCCTCGTCCATCGCGTTGTCGAGCACCTCGGCGAACAGGTGGTGCAGGGCCCGCTCGTCGGTGCCGCCGATGTACATGCCGGGGCGTTTGCGGACGGGCTCGAGGCCCTCGAGCACCTCGATGGACGAGGCGGAATAGGAGCCGGGCGCGGGCGGAGGCGTGACGGCCGCCGGCGCGACGGGCGCGCTCGCCGCTTGTGGCTTCAGCGAGGGTTCAGGCGCGGGCGGGGGAGCCGCAGGCTTGGGGGCCTCGGGGATGTCATCGAACAGGGACGGCGCGTTGGCGGGCATGGGCTGAGTGTGCGGCGATTCGGGGTCGCTGCTGGTAGGCCCCGCGCGCGGCCGGAGCAAGCGGAACGCGCGACGTGTCGGGGGCGAAGGCCGTCGCCCGGGCGACGATGGCCAGCATCAGCACCCAGGGCAGGTTGGCGTGGCTGAGCAGGACGCTCTCGGACAGGCTGAGCAGCAGGAAGGCGAGGAAGTATCCCAGCGCCCACCAGCCCTCTTTCGGACCGTCGGTCGCGACGCGGGAGACCGAGCCGAAGAAGCCGACGGCGACGACGATCCCGACGGCGACCGCGCCCGGCCAGCCCAGCTGGACCAGCAGGTCGATCCAGCCGTTGTGGGCGGACGGGACCGGCCAGCCGGTTTCGGCGCGCACGAACATGGCGGGCACGGACTCGCGGCCCCAGAAAGCCTGGTAGCCATAGCCGGTCCAGGGATGGACCGAGACCTTGTGCATCAGGCTGACCCAGATGTCGGTGCGGCCGGTCAGGGAGGGGTCCTTGCCCAGCGCCTTCAGGACGACAGCGGGTTCGGTGATGAAGACATAGGTGCCGGTGGCGATCAGGACCACGCCGACCCAGATGGCCACGACCGAGAAGGCCGCCCCGCCGCGCCGCATGGCCCACAGGCCCGCGATGAGGCCCACCGCCAGCAACAGGCACAGCAGGGAGGTCTTGGACTGGGTCGCCAGGACCAGCAGGGTGGTGACCAGCAGGGCGATGAAGGGCAGCCACCGATGTCGGGTCTGTTCGGAGGCCAGACAGGCGGCGCTGGCGGCGGCACCCGCAACCATGATGCCGCCCATCTGGTTCTTCTCGTACCACAGGCCGCGCCACAGGCCGTCGTTGTCACCGTGGTGGACGCCGATGGCGGGGAAGGCGAAGACGAAGACCAGACTGCCGACGCCCAGGATCAGGCCCATGCCCATCAGCAGGCGCGGCAGGTGCACGCCCCGGAACACGACGCCCAGATAGACGGCGAAGACCGAGGCCATGCCCATGGCCAGCACGCGGCGCGCCGTCGTCTCCGCGTCGATCGACCAGTATTTCGAGGCATAGGCGTGGAGCACGAGGGCCAGCACCATCAGCAGGGCGGGCCAGGCACGAGCGACCCTGTCGGCGCGCAGGGCCACCAGGGCGATGATGATCGCATAGACCGGCAGCCAGATCAGCCGCAGGATCGGGGTCTCGGCCTGGGTCGGAGCGAAGACCGGGCCGACGAAGGCACCCGTGAGCATGATGACCACGAACATCGCCGCCGCCCGCTCCCACAGGGGCGGCGCGGGGTCTTCGGCCGGGGGTGACTCGAGGGCGGGGCGCACGGACCGCAGGGTCGGTCGAGGCAGCTAAGGAATCGTTAGCTTTGCGGGCGGCCGGTCGCGCCTTGCCCCGTCAGTAGGCGCGGCTGTCCGAGACCAGGGCCCACATGGGCAGGCGCAGACGGTGCGTGGCCGCGGCCAGCTGCAAGGACGTCAGGTGCGCGCGACCGGCTTCGGCCCGACGTTCTTCCTCGGGGGTGATCTTGAGGGCGGCGGCGACCGTGTCGACGTCCATGCCGCGCGCCTCTCGCCAGCGTTTAAGCCGCGCCCCGATGGCCGCATCGGCGGGATCGATGCCGGGAAAACCGTGAACGGAACCCATGGTCGCTTCCTGGTTGCGGCCGTTCGGCCTGCTTTGCAGGTCAGACCTTATCCCACTGGAAATCCTTGTCGAGCCAGTCGCCCAGCCGCCCGTCGGCGCGGTTCAGCGCATGGATGCGGGCCATATCGTTGTCGGACAGCTGGAAGTCCCAGATGTCGAAGTTCTCGGCGGCGCGCTCGGCCTTGGTGGTGCGGGGGATGGCGATGACGCCCTGTTGCACCAGCCAGCGCAGGGTGACCTGGCCGGCGGTCTTGCCGTGGGCGCTGGCAATCTGGCCGATGACCTCGTCATCCGAGATCTTGCCCTGGGCCAGGGGTGACCAGGCCGTGATCGACGAGCCCAGCTCGGCCGCGGTGTCGCGCAGGGTCTTGAGCGACAGGTAGGGGTGGTATTCGACCTGGTTGGTGACGAGGCGGGCGGGCGACAGGCGCTGGGCCTCGCGGAACTGGCCGGAGGGGAAGTTGGACAGGCCGATGGCGCGGGTGAGGCCCTGATCCTTGGCCTCGTTCAGCGCCCCGATCGTCTCGGCGAAGGTCGGCTTCGCCTTGGGCCAGTGCAGCAGCAGCAGGTCGGGCGTGAAGCCGAGGTTACGCGCCGATTCCTCGGCCTGGCGCAGCAGGGCGTCCCGCTCGAAATGGGCGGTCCAGATCTTGGTCGTCAGCCAGATGTCCTCTCGGGCCACGCCCGAATCGCGAATGCCGTCGCCGACCGCGGCCTCGTTCTTGTAGATCCAGGCCGTGTCGATGTGGCGATAGCCGATGCGCAGGGCCTCGGCGACCATGCGGCGGGCGTCCGCGGGTTCCAGCTGCCAGGTGCCGAAGCCGAGTTGCGGGATGGTCAGGCCATCGACGGTCAGGGACAGCTGGGGGTTGGTCATGGGGACGCTCGGGCTACGGATCGGGAACGTCCGATATGGGGCCGTCCGCCCGGTTCGCCAGTCAGGCCTGCCTCAGCCAGTCGAAGATCTCGTCCCACAGGGGCTCCATGCCCCGCCGGAACGCGCCTTCGTGGCCGATGCGGGGCACGCCCTGTTCGGCCGGCGTGCGGATGACCAGCTCGCCGGGCGCGCCGGGATAGACCGCGAGCATGTCGGCCCCTGTCCGGGGGTTGGCGATCGGGTCATCGGTGAAGATCCAGGAGCGGATGGGGGCGGTGACCTCCACGAAATGATTGGGTTTCAGCTCGTCCAGGAGGCGCGCGCCGAAATAGGCCGGGTCGTGGCACCAGCGCCGCCAGGGGATGAAGACACCGCGCGGCAGGTCGGCCCCGCGCCACAGCTTCCCGCCCCTGATGTAGCCGTGCCGGGCGAGGCTGTAGGGTCCGTACATCCACCAGAAGAACAGCTCGACCGGATTGTAGCGGATGGGGTGCTTGCGCCAGTAGCCCGAGCCGACGGCGACGAAGGCGTGGCGCGCGATCTTCGCATGGTTCGGCATGAAGCCGGCGAAATGGCCGCCCACGCTGTGGCCGACGTGGACCACCGGCAGGCCCGGTGCGGCGGCGGTCAGGGCCTCGAGCGCGGCGGGCATGTCCAGACGCCCCCAGTCCTCGTAGGTCATGCGCATCGCGGCGAGATCGTCGGGACGCGAGCTGCCGATGCCGCGCATGTCGTGGGTCAGGACGATCGCACCGCGGGCGGCGAGGTGGCGGGCGAACCGCTCGTAGAAGCCTTTCGGAAAGCCGGTACCGGAGGTGACGAGGACCGCGTGGGTCGGAGAGGGCCCCGTGATCAGGCGTGCGGACAGCCGATAGCCGTCTGCGGCGACGGCGACGACGTCCTGCGCATTGATGTCAGACATGCCGCCCCCCGGAGTCCGTCCTGTATTAAAACGAACGTGACACGGTGACGTCGGGGAAGGTCAAGCGGGTGGGGCGTAGGCCCTGGACAGGCGTTTGGGGACGACCTTCAGCCACCGCTTTTCCAGCGTCTTGCGCAGCCAGGCCGGATCGACGGTCGCCAGCCGCGCGAGGACGACCGGATAGCCGCGATAATGGTCCGTGATGTGGAAGGTCTCGGGCTCGGCCTCCATCAGCATGTCGCGGTGGTCGAGGCCGTCGACATAGACGACGATGCTGTCGTCCTCGGCCCGGAGGCGCGTGAAGAACTTGCCCGCCGCCTTGTACGACGGCATCCCGTAGGACGTCCCGGTCTGGGTTTCCGGAAAGGTGAGGACCATGGCGTGGAGTTCGGACGGCGTCATTGGGGCAGTCTAGACCCTGTCGCCCTGCGACGAAATGTATGCCGCGCCGTCGAAGGTCCGGT
Source organism: Brevundimonas subvibrioides ATCC 15264 (assembly GCF_000144605.1). NCBI lineage: Bacteria > Pseudomonadati > Pseudomonadota > Alphaproteobacteria > Caulobacterales > Caulobacteraceae > Brevundimonas > Brevundimonas subvibrioides. The sequence continues at coordinate 1,855,391 of NC_014375.1, forward strand.
TGCCTCGCGGGCGAGCCTCGCCTAGGTCCGGCATGTGAGCCTTGAACCCCTGCCAGAAGAAGCGGTCCGCAAGGCGGACGCAGCCGAGTATCGCCGCGCGCTGGGCGCGTTCGCGACCGGCGTCTGTGTCGTGACCGCCGACAGCGCCGCCGGGCCGCTGGGCATCACGATCAACTCCTTCACCTCCGTCTCGCTGACACCCCGGCTGGTGCTATGGTGCCTGGACGAGAAGTCCGAGCGGTGGGCACCGTTCTCGGCGGCCGAGACCTTTTCCATCCACGTGCTGGACGCGGGGTCGCAGGCCCTGTCCAACCGGTTCGCCAAGGGCGTCGGCCTGCTGTCCGAGGGCGAGTACCAGAGGGTCGGCAATGCACCCCCGCGCCTGTCGGGGGCCGTCGCGCGCTTCGACTGCCGGACCCATGACCGGGTGCAGATGGGCGACCATCTGATCATCGTCGGGGAGGTCGAGGCCTTCGAGGCCGCCGACGGCCCGACCCTGACCTACTTCCGGGGCGGGTACGGCACGGCGGGGGACGCATGAAGATCGGGTTCGTCGGACTGGGCGTCATGGGCGGGCCGATGGCGCGCCATCTGGTGGCGGCGGGCCACGACGTCGCCGGCTACAACCGCTCGGCGGACAAGGCGCAAGCCTGGGCCGGGGCGCACGGCGGGCGGTTCGCGGCGACCGTGGCGGCGGCGGCGGAAGGTGCCGATCTGCTGATCCTGTGCGTCGGCAAGGACGAGGACGTGCGTCAGGTCGTGACCGAGGCGGTCGCGGTGCTGCCCCGGGGCGCGGTGGTGGTCGATCACACCACGACCTCGGCGAAGATCGCGCGCGAGATGGCGGCGCTGTGCGCCGTGCACGGCCTGGCCTTCCTCGACGCGCCGGTGTCTGGCGGTCAGGCGGGGGCCGAGAACGGCCAGCTGAGCGTCATGGCGGGCGGAGACGCGGCGGCGCTGGAGACGGCGCGCCCGGCGGTCATGGCCTATTCCAAGGCGATCCAGCACATGGGGCCGTCGGGTGCGGGGCAGCTGACCAAGATGGTCAACCAGATCGCCATCGCCGGCGTGGTCCAGGGTCTGGCCGAGGCAGTGCATTTCGCCCAGGTCGCGGGGCTGGACACCGACGCGGCCTATGACGCCATCTCCAAGGGCGCGGCCCAGTCCTGGCAGATGGACAACCGCTGGAAGACGGCGGCGAAGGGCGAGTTCGCGTTCGGTTTCGCCGTCGACTGGATGCGCAAGGACCTGGGGCTGGTGCTGGACGAGGCGCGGGCCAACGGCGCGCGGCTGGCGCTGACGGCGCTGGTCGATCAGTTCTACGCCGAGGTCCAGGCCATGGGCGGGAACCGTTGGGACACGTCCAGCCTGGCGGCGCGGCTGCAGACACCGGGACCGTCCTCGTAGGCCTGAGGCCCGACCCTGATTGGACTCGAAAAAACCGGGTCCAAAAGGTGCAACGCCTGACACACGCTATGACCTTGGGCGTCCAGATCATTGTTCCGAAAGAATATTGTGCTCGGAACGCAGGGCGCTGTGGTGTGCGTCATCGGCGAGCGTACATCTGGGGTGCCTCCGGCTACGCCGCAAGACCGACGTAGGAATAAATTCACAATCGGTGGTCCGCCGGTCAGGGCTCCGTCGCGCGCGCGGCCCGGCTGATGACGATCTTCGGGTCCAGCATCTGGCCCCGCATGAAGCCCTCGCCCTCGGTGGGCGAGGTCGGGGCCGCCAGGATGGCGCGGACGATCTCCATCCCCTCCACCACGCGGCCGAACACGGCGAAGCCGTCGGGATCGACCGAGAACGGGCGGCCGGCGTCATAGGACGGGGTCGGCCCGACCGAGACGAAGAAGTCGCCGGTGGCCGTGCCCGGCGCGTAGCGGGCCATGGCGACCGCGCCGTCGATGTGGCTGAGACCGGTCTGCGTGGTCGGCTCGTGGGCGATCGGCGGCAGGATCCGGTCGGGATCGTTGTTCACCCCGCCCTGGACCAGGCCGGTACCCGGTCCGGCCTGCATGGCGCGGTAGAAGGTGGTGCCGTCCAGCCGGTGCTCGTCGACGTAGCGCAGGAAGTTGGCGGCGGTGATCGGGGCCTTTCCGGTCTCGACCTCGATGACGATCCGTCCGGCGGAGGTCTCCAGCGCGACGCGGGGCAGGGGGGCGACGGCCGCGTCCTGGGCCATCGCCAGGGCGGGCCACACCAAGGCGACGGCGAGCCCGAGAATGGCGCGGCGGATCATCCCAGCAGCCTCGCCGCCTGGGGCGCGAAATAGCTGAGCACGCCCGCGCAGCCCGCGCGCTTGAAGCCGTGGAGGGTCTCCAGGATGGCGCGGTCCTGGTCCAGCCAGCCGTTGGCGATGGAGGCCTGCATCATCGCGTACTCGCCGCTGACCTGATAGGCGAAGGTCGGCAGTCTGAAGGTCCCGGACACCGCCCGGACGATGTCGAGATAGGGCATCCCGGGCTTGACCATGACCATGTCGGCCCCCTCGGCGATATCCATGGCGACCTCTTTCAACGCCTCGTCGGCGTTGGCGTAGTCCATCTGATAGGTCTTCTTGTCGCCGCTGAGCTGTTTCGCGGAGCCGACCGCGTCGCGGTAGGGGCCGTAGAAGGCCGAGGCGAACTTGGCCGCATAGGAGAGGATCAGGGTGTCGTGGAAGCCGTTGGCCTCCAGCGCCTCGCGGATGGCCTGGACCCGGCCGTCCATCATGTCGGAGGGGGCCACGACGTCGGCCCCGGCATGGGCGTGGATGAAGGCCTGTTCGGCCAGCCGTTCGAGCGTCGTGTCGTTGACGATCCGGCCGTCCTCCAGCACCCCGTCGTGGCCGTGGTCGGTGTAGCAGTCCAGCGCCACGTCGGTCATGACGCCGACCTCGGGGGCCGCGTCCTTGATGGCGCGGATGCAGTCGGGGATCAGGCCGTCGGGGTCGGTGGCGCGGGTGCCGAGCGCGTCCTTCAGCGACGGATCGACGTTGGGGAACAGGGCGACCATGGGGATGCCCAGATCGCGGGCCTCGACGGCGGCGGCGGCGGCGGCCTTCGGCGACAGGCGAAAGACGCCGGGCATGGAGGCGACCGGCACGCGGTCCTCGGCCCCGTCGTGGACGATCAGCGGCCAGACCAGATCGGACGGCGTCAGGGTGGTCTCGGCGACCAGGCGCCGGATCCACGGCTGGCTTCGCAGCCGGCGCGGCCGGGCGAGCGGATAGGGGGCAGGCGCGAAGGGCAGGGTCATGGGACGCTTATAGACGCGGCCGTTCGCCCTTGGGGAGAGGGGTTCGCTTTCGCGCGGCTTGGGCTAGAAGCCCAAGAAAACGACGGCCCAGGAGACTCCATGGATTTCGCCCTCACCGACGACCAGCGCGCCATTCAGGACGCGGCACGCGCCTTCGCAGACGCGGAGCTGGCCCCGCACAGCGCCGAATGGGACGAGACCAAGCATTTCCCCGTCGACGTCATGCGCCGTGCGGCCGAGACCGGGTTCGCGGCCATCTATACGGGCGAGGAGCACGGCGGCATGGCGCTGGGCCGGGTCGAGGCGGCGGTGATCTTCGAGGAGCTGTCGCGCGGCGACGTGTCGACGGCGGCCTTCATCTCGATCCACAACATGGCGACCTGGATGATCGACCGGTTCGGCTCGGACGACCTGCGGGCGCGCTATGTGCCGCGTCTGGCGACCATGGAGCTGATCGCCTCCTACTGCCTGACCGAGCCGGGCTCGGGGTCGGACGCGGCGGCGATGCGGACCAGCGCGACCCTCGACGGCGACACCTGGGTGCTGAATGGGTCCAAGGCCTTCATCTCGGGCGCGGGGACGTCGGATGTCTATGTCGTCATGGCGCGGACGGGCGAGCCGGGGCCCAAGGGCATCTCGGCCTTCGTGGTCGAGAAGGGCACGCCGGGCCTGAGCTTCGGCGCGCAGGAGAAGAAGATGGGCTGGAACAGCCAGCCCACCGCCATCGTCCAGTTCGACGACTGCCGCGTGCCGGCCGCGAACCTGCTGGGCAAGGAGGGCGACGGGTTCCGCTATGCGATGATGGGGCTGGACGGCGGGCGGCTGAACATCGCGGCCTGTTCGATCGGCGGGGCCCGGCTGGCGCTGGAGACGGCCCAGACCTACGTCGCCAGCCGCAAGCAGTTCGGCAAGGCGCTGGCCGAATTCCAGAACACCCAGTTCAAGCTGGCCGACATGGCGACGGCGCTGGAGGCGGCGCGGCTGATGGTGCTGCGCGGGGCCTGGGCGCTGGATACGCGCCACCCCGAGGCGACGAAGTGGTGCGCCATGGCCAAGCGGATGGCGACGGACGCCTGTTTCGACATCGCCGACGAGGCGCTGCAGCTGCATGGCGGCTATGGATATCTGAAGGACTATCCGCTGGAGCGGATCGTGCGGGATCTGCGGGTGCACCGGATTCTGGAAGGGACGAATGAGATCATGCGGGTGATCACCGCGCGGGAGATGATGCGGCAGTGACCGAACCCGAAATCCTGACCCGCGTCGAGAACGGCGTCGGCCGCATCACCCTGAACCGGCCGAAGGCCCTGCACGCGCTGAACCTGGGCATGTGCGAGATCATGACGGCGGCGCTGCTGGACTGGCGCGACGACGACGCGGTCCGGTCGGTGCTGATCGACCATGCGGGCGAGCGCGGGTTCTGCGCCGGGGGCGACATCCGCATGATCGCCGAGAGCGGGGCGACCGACGCCGTCGAGGCCAAGGCCTTCTTTCACGCGGAATATCGGCTGAACCATCTGCTGTTCACCTGGCCCAAGCCGGTGACGGCGATCGTCGACGGGATCGTCATGGGCGGCGGGGTCGGGATCTCGGAGCCGGCCGGTGTGCGCGTCGCCACCGAGCGGACGACCTATGCGATGCCTGAAACCGGCATCGGCCTGTTCCCCGATGTGGGCGGCAGCTGGTTCCTGCCGCGCCTGCCCGGCGAGACCGGGACGTGGCTGGCGCTGACGGGGGCCCGGCTGAAGGCCGCCGACACGGTGGCCCTGGGCATCCATACGCATTTCGTGCTGTCGGCGCAGGTGAATGCCCTGAAGGCGGCCCTGCTGTCGGACGGTCCGGAGGCGGTTGGAGCGCAGGCCGGCGACGCCGGGCCCGCGCCGCTGGCCCCCCACCGCGAGGCCATCGACCGGCTGTTCGCACATGACCGGGTCGAGGACATCGTCGCGGCCCTGGAAGCGGACGGGTCGGACTGGGCCCTGCCGCAGCTGGCGATCCTGAAGACCAAGTCGCCCCAGTCGCTGAAGGTCACGCTGCGCCAGCTGCGGCTGGGCCGGGGGATGACGGACTTCGCCGAGGCGATGGCGATGGAGTACCGGCTGGGTGGGCGGGTCGTGCGGACCCACGATTTCCAGGAAGGCGTCCGCGCCGTCATCGTCGACAAGGACAATGCGCCGCAGTGGTCGCCGGCCACCCTGGGCGAGGTCGACGACGCCGCGATCGAGGCCCTGTTCGCGCCCCTGCCGGATGGCGAGGAATGGACGCCGCTGTCCTGATCGACCTTGCATCCCGGCGCGGTCCTGCGCGTAAGTGCACCCAACGCTGTTCGAGGATCCCCCATGCTGAAATCGACCCTGCTCGCCGTCTCCGCCCTGGCCCTGCTGGCGGCGACCTCGGCCTGCGCGAGCCAGACGACGGCCGTGGATCCGGATGAACGGTCGTCGGCGGTCGTGCAGGACTATGCCCTGGCCATCGCCGACCCGCTGCGGCCCGCGACCGAGGTGGCGCGCGATCCGCTGAGGAAGCCCGCCGAGATGCTGGCCTTCGCCCGGATCGACGGCGGCGAGCGGATCGCCGACGTGCGGCCCGAGGAGGGCTATTTCAGCCGCCTGTTCGCCCGCGCCGTGGGGCCCGAGGGCCGGGTCTATGCCTTCGTGCCGAACCAGACCGCGGCCCGCGAGAACGCCTTTGGCGACACCCTGGCGACCGACTATCCCAACGTGACCCGCGTCACCGGCGCGCTGGAGGACCTGAGTTTCCCCGAGCCGCTCGACGTCGTCTTCATGGGCCAGGAATACCATGACTTCGTCATCGACCGCTTCGGCGTCGATGTGGCGAAGATGAACGCAGCCGTGTTCGCGGCGCTGAAGCCGGGCGGGCTTTACGTCATTCTGGACCACGAGGCCGCGCCGGGTGCCGGGACGTCGGTCGTCGGGACCCTGCACCGGATCGAGGCTTCGTCCGTGCGGGCCCAGGTCGAGGCGGCGGGTTTCATCTTCGACGGCGAGACCGACGTGGTGCGCAACCCCGAGGACGACCGCAGCCTGTCGGTCTTCGACGAAGCGATCCGGGGCCGCAGCGACCAGTTCGTGCTGCGCTTCAGGAAGCCGAACTAGGCCTCGCGCGTCTCGAACATCTGCATCGAGGCCCCGCCGGTGGCAAAGGTCCCGACATCCGCGGCGGCGGCCTGACCCTCGGGGCTGCCCATCGCCGCGGTGAGGTCGGCCAGGCTGTCGAAGGTCAGGATGGCGATGCTGTGGATGTCGGATGGACCCTCGGGCGTCATGACCGGACCGTCGCTCAGGTCGAAACGGCGCAGACCCGGAATCTGTCTGGCAAGCGGCGCATGGACGTCGCGGTAGTGGGCGTCAAAGGCAGCGGGGTCGGTCGGCGTGCGATAGGTCACGACAAGCTGGGCCAAGGTCGTCTCCGGAGATCTGTGAAAGGCGAATTCGCAGACAGGGCTGCGAGGCCAGTCTGACATGGGCCCACGGTAAAGGGAAAATCCCGTCGCATCGGGAAACCCGCCGAACAGGTCTGGCGGGGCGCGGGCCGAGCGGCTAACCCCAAAGAAAAATCGCTTTTGGGAGAGACGTCATGACCAGCAAGGTCGCCTTCATCGGACTGGGCAACATGGGCGGCGGCATGGCCGCCAACCAAGCGAAAGCCGGTCACGCGGTCGCGGCCTTCGACCTGTCGGCGGCGGCGCTGGAGCGCGCGGGCACCGCAGGCTGCACCCCGGTCGCTTCGGTGAGCGAGGCGGTCCGGGACGCCGATGTGGTCATCACCATGCTGCCGGCCGGACCCCACGTGCTGAAGGTCTATTCGGAACAGATCATCGGCGTGGCCCCGTCGTCCGCCTTGCTGCTGGACTGTTCGACCATCGACGTGGACACGGCGCGCAAGGTCGCGGGCCTGGCCAGGGAGGGCGGCTACGCCTTCGCCGACGCGCCGGTGTCGGGCGGGACGATGGCGGCGGACGCCGGGACCCTGGCCTTCATGGTCGGGTGCGACGAGGCGGACTTCGGACGCATCGAGGCGGCGCTGGAACCGATGAGCCGGGCGACGTTCCGGGCCGGGGACCACGGGGCCGGGCAGGCGGCCAAGATCTGCAACAACATGATCCTCGGCATCACCATGCTGGGCACCTGCGAGGCGATCGCGCTCGCCGAGAAACTGGGGCTGGACCCGGTGAAGTTCTTCGACATCGCGGCCAAGTCGTCGGGCCAGAGCTGGTCGGTGACGACCTACTATCCGTGGCCGGGCCCGGTGCCGACCGCGCCGTCGAACCGGAACTACGACGGCGGATTCGCCACGGCGATGATGCTGAAGGACCTGAAGCTGGCGCAGGACGCGGCGGCGAAATCGGGGGCGTCGACGCCGCTGGGGGCGCAGTCGGAAGCGCTGTTCCAGCTGTTCGACCGGCTGGGTTACGGCGGGCGGGACTTCTCGGGCATCCTGCAGATGCTGCGCGGCAAGCTGGATGAGCTTCCCAAGGGCTGAGCATGACGACGCTCTGGATCGTCCAGGTCTCGGCGGAGGCGGGAGGGCGCGCCTTCAACGTCCTCGTCAGCGACGAGTCGCGAGAACGCGCTGAAATGACGGCCATCGCCGCCGTGTCCTCCGACGGCTGGAGCGAAGTAAACGCGCTTCGATCTGGCATCGTGTCCGAAGAACGACTTGCGGAGCGGGAAGACGTGTTCAGGGAAGCGGCGGTTTCAGCACGTGATTTGGGTTGGTGTATCGTCCGCTACCGACCCACGACCTAGTTGAGAACCGTTATCGATTAAGGGCTTGCGACGATTTCGCCTTGCCCCGCGTGTGGACTTTGGAGTGTCATCGGCGCATCACCGCGCCGTTTCCGACGCCACGCGAAAGCCGTCACCGTGTTCGACTACACCTCAGCCTTCCAGTCCGCTGTCGACCAGGTCCGGGACGAGGGCCGCTACCGGGTCTTCGCCGATCTGAAGCGGGTGCGCGGGCAGTTCCCCAAGGCCGTGCGCCGGCGTGAGGACGGGTCCGAGCAGGACTGCGTGATCTGGTGCTCCAACGACTATCTGGGCATGGGCCAGCATCCCGAGGTGCTGGAGGCCATGTCGGCCGAGCTGGACGCCGTAGGGGCGGGGGCCGGCGGTACGCGCAACATCTCGGGCACGACGCGCTCGGCGGTGGACCTGGAGGCCGAGCTGGCGTCCTGGCACCAGAAGGAAGCCGCGCTCCTGTTCACCTCGGGCTATGTGGCCAATGAGGCGACGCTGACGACGCTGCAGCGGATCCTGCCCGGTCTGATCATCTTCTCCGACAGCCTGAACCACGCCTCGATGATCGCGGGCATCCGCAACGGCGGCTGCGAACGGCATGTGTTCCTGCACAACGACCTGGCGCATCTGGAGACCCTGCTGGCGGCGGCTCCGGCCGATGCGCCCAAGCTGGTGGCGTTCGAGAGCGTCTATTCGATGGACGGCGACATCGCCGACCTGGCCGGCACCATCGCCCTGGCGCGGAAGTACGGTGCCCTGACCTACCTCGACGAGGTCCATGCGGTCGGCCTGTACGGGGCGACGGGCGCGGGCGTGGCCGAGCGGGACGGGGTTCTGGACGGCATCGACATCGTCGAATGCACCCTCGGCAAGGCCATCGGCGTCATGGGCGGCTATATCGCCGCCGACGCGGTGATCGTGGACGCGGTGCGCAGCTGGGCCTCGGGCTTCATCTTCACCACCAGCCTGCCGCCGGCCCTGACCGCCGGGGCCCTGGCCTCGGTCCGCCACCTCAAGACGCACCCCGAGCTGCGCGACGCGCATCAGGAGCGGGCCGAGACGCTGAAGCGCCGCTTCGCCGAGGCCGGCATTCCGGTCATGCCCAGCGAGAGCCACATCGTGCCCGTGTTCGTGGGCAATCCGGTCCACGCCAAGATGATCTCGGACATGCTGCTGGAAGACCACGGCATCTACGTCCAGCCGATCAACTATCCGACCGTGCCCAAGGGCACCGAGCGGCTGCGTTTCACCCCGTCGCCGAACCACGACGACGGCATGATGGACAGGCTGGTCACCGCCATGGACGCGCTGTGGACCCACTGCAACGTCGCCCGGATGCCGGTCGCGGCCTGATGTCCGACGACCTCGGCGAGGTGATCGTCGAGGCCATTCGCAACGGCGTCTATCTCAAGGTCACGGCCGTCCACGTCGCGAGCGGCGTCGAGGCGACCGCCGTCGGCCCCGCCGCGGAACCGAAGGCCGTCGAGCGCCTCGCCATAGCCAAGCTCCGGCGTCTGATCGCCGCGTCCTGACACAAGATGTTGTGGCTAGCGACGCGCGGGACTAGATAGGGCCCCTCCCGTTCCGCCAGCCCCGGATGCCGCCCGTGACCGCTCATTTCATCCACGACGCCTATTTCTCGCGCGGTCTGGCGCAGAGCGATCCGGACGTCTTCGCCGCCATCACCGGCGAGCTGCACCGCCAGCAGGAGCAGATCGAGCTGATCGCGTCCGAAAACATCGTCTCCAAGGCGGTGCTGGAGGCGCAGGGGTCCGTGCTGACCAACAAATACGCCGAGGGCTATCCGGGCCGTCGCTATTACGGCGGCTGCGAGTTCGTCGATGTGACCGAGGACCTGGCGCGCGAGCGGGCCAAACAACTGTTCGGCGCGGCCTTCGCCAACGTCCAGCCGCACTCGGGCGCCCAGGCCAACCAAGCCGTGTTCTTCGCCCTGCTGCAGCCCGGCGATACCTTCCTGGGCATGGATCTGGCCTGTGGCGGGCATCTGACCCACGGCAGCCCGGCCAACCAGTCCGGCAAGTGGTTCCGGCCGGTGACCTACAAGGTGACCGAGGACACCCACCTGATCGACTACGACCACGTGGCCGAGATGGCGCTGAAGGAAAAGCCCAAGCTGATCGTGGCGGGCGCCAGCGCCTATAGCCGCCACATCGACTTCGCCCGCTTCCGCGAGATCGCCGACAGCGTCGGGGCCTATCTGATGGTGGACATGGCCCACTATGCGGGTCTGGTCGCCGGGGGCGTCTATCCGAACCCGGTGCCGCACGCCCACATCGTGACCACGACGACGCACAAGACGCTGCGCGGGCCGCGCGGCGGGCTGATCCTGTCCAACGACGTCGAGATCGGCAAGAAGATCAATTCGGCCGTGTTCCCGGGCCTGCAGGGCGGGCCGCTGGAGCACGTCATCGCCGCCAAGGCCGTGGCCTTCGGCGAGGCGCTGAAGCCGGAGTTCAAGGCCTATGCCAAACAGGTCGTGCTGAACGCCCAGGCCCTGGCGGCCGTGCTGGTCGAGCGCGGTCTGGCGATCGTGTCGGGCGGCACCGACAGCCACCTGATGCTGGTCGACCTGCGGCCCAAGGGCGTGACGGGCAAGGCCACCGAGCTGCAGCTCGAACACGCCCTGATGACCTGCAACAAGAACGGCGTGCCGTTCGACACCGCCCCCTTCACCGTGACGTCCGGCGTGCGTCTGGGCACCCCCGCCGGCACCACGCGCGGCTTCGGCGTGGCCGAGTTCCAGTCGGTCGGCCACTGGATCGCCGACGTCGTGACCTCGATGAACGGCGGCGACGAGGCCGACCCGGCGGTGATCGCCGAGGTCGCCGGCAAGGTGCGCGAACTGACCGGCCGCTTCCCGATCTACGGATAGGCGTACCGAATGAAGTGCCCGTTCTGCGGCAACATGGACAGCCAGGTGAAGGACAGCCGCCCGTCGGACGACGGCGCGGCCATCCGTCGTCGCCGGTCCTGTCCCAACTGCAACGGGCGGTTCACGACCTTCGAGCGGGTCCAGCTGCGCGAGCTGGTGATCCTGAAGCGAAACGGGCGTCGGACGCCCTTCGACCGCGACAAGCTGGAGCGGTCGCTGGCCATCGCCTTGCGGAAACGTCCGATCCAGCCTGAACAGGTCGAGCAGATGGTGTCGCGGATCGTGCGCCAGCTGGAAAGCCTGGGAGAGACGGAGATCCCGTCCAGCGTCGTCGGGGACTTCATCATGAAGGCGCTGAAGGGCGTCGATGAGGTGGCCTATGTCCGCTACGCCTCGGTCTACAAGGACTTCCGGGCGACAGGCGACTTCGCGCGGTTCCTCGGCGACGAGGGTCTGGACGACGACCAGGGACCGTCGAGGACCTGATGCGGCCCCGGATCACCTGGAAAGTCGCCACGTCGCTGGACGGGCGCATCGGCACATCGACGGGCGAGAGCCAGTGGATCACCGGCCCGCAGGCCCGCGAGCAGGGTCATCGGCTGCGGGCCACGCATGACGCCGTGCTGGTCGGGGTCGAGACCGTCCTGGCGGACGATCCCCGGCTGACGGTCCGGTTGCCGGACGGCGAGACGGCGGCGGATCCCCTGCGCGTGGTGCTGGACAGCCGGCTGCGGACGCCGCCGTTCGCCCGGCTGGCGAGGGCCGGCACCCTGATCCTGACCACCCGCGAGCCGATCGTGATCGGCGAGGCCGAGATCGTCCGCGTGGCGGGCGACTCCCAAGGGCGTCCGACCGTCGAGGCCGTGCTGGAGACCCTGTCGGCCCGGGGCGTACGCTCGCTGATGATCGAGGGCGGCGGTCGGGTCGCAGCCTGTTTCGTCACGGCGGGCGTGGTGGATGCCATCGAATGGTTCAGGGCCCCGATTCTACTGGGCGGCGACGGCCGTCCGGGCGTGGCGAGCCTGGCCCTGGCCCGGCTGGCGCATGCGCCGCGCTACCGGCGCCTTGCGGTGGAGCCCATGGGTGACGACCTGTGGGAACGCTACGAGAAGGCTTGAAGCAGTGTTCACAGGCATCATCACCGATATCGGCCGGGTCCGCTCGGTCGCCGAGACGGCGCGTGACCGTCGCTACGAGGTCGAGACGGCCTGGGACGTGTCGGGCATCGACCTGGGCGCGTCCATCAGCCATGCGGGCTGCTGTCTGACCGTCGTCGAGAAAGGCGAGGGCTGGTTCGCGGTCGAGGTCTCGGGCGAGACGCTGGACAAGACGACGCTGGGCCGCTGGGGCACCGGCACGCCGGTCAATCTGGAACGCGCTACCAAGGTCGGCGACGAGCTGGGCGGGCATATCGTCTCGGGCCACGTCGACGGGCTGGGCACGGTCGTCGAGATCACGCCGGAGGGCGGGTCGCACCGGCTGACCCTCGAGGCGCCCGCGCCGCTGCATCGATATATCGCCGCGAAGGGGTCTATCACGGTGGACGGGGTGTCCCTGACCGTGAACAGCGTGGACGGACAGCGGTTCGGGCTCAACATCATCCCGCACACCTGGGAGGCGACGACGCTCGGCCGGCTGTCGGTCGGCGATCCGGTCAATCTGGAGATCGACATGCTGGCGCGATACCTCGCGCGGTGGCAGGAGACGGCATGATGCGCAGTTCCTCTCAAGCCCTTGGGGCCGCCAGCAACCCTGACAGCCCGATCAGTCCGATCGAGGACATCCTGGAGGATGCCCGGAACGGCCGGCCCTATATCCTGGTCGACGCCGAGGACCGTGAGAACGAGGGCGACGTCATCATCCCGGCCCAGTTCGCCACGCCGGACCAGATCAATTTCATGGCCCGCCACGCCCGCGGCCTGATCTGCCTTGCCATCACCGCCGACCGGGCGCGCCAGCTGCGGTTGCCGCCGATGGCCGCCGAGAACCGCGAGAGCATGGCGACCGCCTTCACCGTCTCGATCGAGGCGGCCGAGGGGGTCACGACCGGCATCAGCGCGGCGGATCGCGCGCGCACGGTCCAGGTGGCCTCGGACCCGACCAAGACGGCCGACGACATCGTCTCGCCGGGCCACGTCTTTCCGCTGGTGGCACGCGACGGCGGGGTGCTGGTCCGCACCGGCCACACCGAGGCGGCCGTCGACATCAGCCGAATGGCGGGCCTGACCCCCGCCGGCGTGATCTGCGAGATCATGAACGACGACGGGACCATGGCGCGCCTGCCGGACCTGATCGGCTTTGCCCAGTTGCACGGCCTGAAGATCGGCACCATCGCCGACCTGATCGCCTATCGCCGCCGCACCGAACGCTTCGTCGAGCGGGTCATGGACCAGCCGTTCGAGAGCGTCCACGGCGGACCGTTCCGCCTGATGCTGTACCGGAACACGATCGAGGGGGCCGAGCACGTCGCCCTGGTCCACGGCCGGATCGATCCCGACACGCCGACCCTGGTGCGGATGCACCAGGTGGATTTCGCTGCCGACCTGCTCGGGCACGTCGAGGAACGGCAGAGCTATATCCCCGATGCGCTGAAGACGATCACCCGTCACGACGGCCCCGGCGTGGTCGTGTTCCTGCGCGACCCGGCCCTGCAGGGGCTGGCAGAGCGGCTGGCGGGCGTCGACAAGCCCGCGGCCATGGATCGATCGTTGCGGAACTACGGCGTCGGGGCGCAGATCCTGCTGGACCTCGGCGTCCGGGACATGATCGTCATGTCCTCGACTCGCCCCGAGCCCGCCGCCATCGAGGGCTATGGCCTGCGCATCGTCGGCTGGCGCGACATGGACGGAGAAGACCAATCCTGAGCGAACCCATTCGCGTGCTGATCGTCGAGGCACGCTTCTACGATGATCTGGCCGATGCCCTGCTGGACGGCGCGAAGGATGCGCTGACGGCCCGGGGCGTGGTCTTCGACGTGGTCACCGTGCCCGGCGCGCTGGAAGTGCCGCCGGTGATCGCCCTGGCCCAGGAGGCCGGGAAATATCCGACGGCCCCGCGCTATGACGGCTATGTCGCGCTGGGCTGCGTCATCCGGGGCGAGACCTACCATTTCGAGATCGTGTCGGATCAATCGGCGGCGGGGATCATGAACCTCGGCATCCACGGTCTGATCATCGGCAACGGCATCCTGACGGTCGAGGACGAGGCGCAGGCCTGGGCCCGGGCCCGGCGGTCGGAAGGCGACAAGGGCGGCGGGGCCGCGCGGGCCTGTCTGGATCTGATTGCCTTGAAGAAGCGATTGCGCCTAGGGCTCGGGGCATGACCGAACCCAACTCCATCCAGGCCGTGCTGGCGCAGCTGGCCGAAACCGAGCGCGCCCAGGCCGAGCCGCAGCTGACCAGCCGCCAGCGGCGCGCGCGGACCGTCGCCCGTCTGGCGGCCGTCCAGGCCCTGTATCAGATGGAACTGGCCGGGGAGGGCGTCGAGACCGTCATCACCGAGTTCTCCAATCACCGCTTCGACGCCGACATCGAGGGTGAACCCCTGGCGGAGGCGGACGAGGCCTATTTCGCCGACGTCGTGCGCGGCGTGATCCAGAGCCAGCGCGAGATCGATGCCTCGGTGAAGGCCCGGCTGGCGTCGAACTGGCGGCTGGAGCGGCTGGACGCCACCCTCCGGGCGCTGCTGCGCTGCGGGGCGTGGGAACTGGCCCACAGGACCGACGTGCCGAAGGAAATCGTGATCGACGAATACGTCGAACTGGCCAAGGCCTTCTTCGACGAGGCGGAAGCCAAGTTCGTCAACGCCGCCCTGGACGGGGTCGCCCGCGACGTGCGGCCAAAGGACTGATCCCATGGCCGCGCTGGACGCTGCGGGGGAGTTCGAGACGATCCGCACGCTGCTGGCCCCGCTTGCGCACCCCGACTATGCGCGAGACCTGCTGGACGATGTGGCCGTGCTGCCGTCGCGCGCCGGGTTCGACCTGGTCCTGACCAAGGACGCCATCGTCGAGGGCGTGCATTTCCTGCCGGACGATCCGCTGGACCAGGTGGCGCAGAAGCTGTTGCGGGTGAACCTGTCGGATCTGGCCGCCAAGGGGGCTGAGCCGTTCGGTTATCTGCTGGCCTGCCACTGGTCGCCCCGCTGCGGCTGGCCCGAACGGGAGGCCTTCGCCGCCGGGTTGAAGGCGGACCAGGACGCCTTCGGCGTTGCCCTGCTGGGCGGCGACACTGTCGCGACCCCGGGGCCGGCGTCGTTCTCGGTGACGATGCTGGGCTGGGTGCCGAAGGGGCAGGCGGTGGCGAGGTCGGGTGCTAAGGCCGGCCATGCGGTCTATGTCACCGGAACGATCGGCGATGGCTGGCTGGGCCTGCAGGCGGCCCGCGGGCGGCTGTCGCTGGAGCCCGAGCGCGTCGCGGCCCTGGCCGAGCACTACCGGCGGCCCGTGCCGCGCGTCGATTTCGGGACGGCGATCCGCGGGTTGCCGACCGCCGCCGTGGACGTCTCGGACGGACTGGTCGCGGATCTGGCCCATGTCGCCGGCGCGAGCGGGGTCGGGATCGCGCTGGACCTGGAGGCGACGCCCCTGTCGGCCGCGGCGCACGCCTGGCTGGACGCCCGCACCGATCCGCAGGCGGCGCTGGAGACGCTGGTCACGGGCGGAGACGACTATGAGATCGCCCTGTCGGTCCATCCGCTGGACGAGGCCCGGCTGAAGAAGGAGGCCGATCGTCTGCACCTGCGCCTGACGCGTATCGGCGAGGTCGTGGCCGGCAAGGGCGTTTCGGTCCGGTATCTGGGCCAGCCCGTGACCCTGGGCCGGACAGGCTGGACGCACGACTGAAACGGAATGCTAATCGGTCCTGGCGTAGACAGGAACCATGCTGCGCAGAAACCTATTCGCTCTCGGAACACTGGCCGTCGCCGCGACGGTCGCCGGCCCGGCGTCCGCGTCCGAGGACGCGCCGACGGGCAATCCGTCGCTGAACATCGCCGGCGTCGGCTTGCCGATCATCGTCGGCGGGCGAATCCGGAACTACGTCTTCGTGACGATCCGGCTGACGCTGGGCGGCGGACAGACCCCCGAGCTGATGCGCGCCAAGGAGCCCTATTACCGGGACGCCCTGGTGAAGGCGGCGCACGTGACCCCCTTCGTGGTCCAGAACGACTGGACCGTGGTCGACGCGGCGGCGATCAGCGCCATGCTGATGCGCGCCGCGCCCGGAATCTCCGGCGCGGGCTCGATCGTGGGGGCCGAGGTGGCGCTGCAGACGCCGCGCCGCCGCACGGGCATGCGGCAGGGCTGAAGCGCCCGTCATCGCTGAAATGGCCGGTTGCGTCGTCCGGTCGCAGTTGTAAGCTTCCCGGGCAAATCCCGAAGGGCGCGCTGATGCGTCCGGACTGCGCACGGGGGGACCGGAAGGCGGACAGAGGCGATAACGCCCGCCGCGCCAAGGGTCCGCGCGCCTAATGCTCTAGGTATGGAAACGCCGATGACAAACTATCTGTGGCTAGTGATAGCCGCCGGTGCGCTGGGGGTCCTTTACGGGCTGGTCCAGACCGCCAGTCTGATGAAGGCCGAAACCGGCAACGACAAGATGCGAGAAATCGCCGCCGCCATTCAGGAAGGCGCCTCCGCCTATCTGAACCGGCAATACACGACCATCGCCATGGTGGGGGTGGTCATCCTGATCGCCGCCTGGCTGCTGATCGGCGTCTATGCCGCCGTCGGCTTCGTGATCGGGGCCGTGCTGTCCGGCCTGGCCGGGTTCGCGGGCATGCTGATTTCCGTCCGCGCGAACGTGCGGACCGCCCATGCGGCGTCGCAGAGCCTGTCCAAGGGCCTCGACCTGGCCTTCCGGTCGGGCGCCATCACCGGCATGTTCGTGGCGGGCGGAGCCCTGCTGGGCGTCGCGGGCTACTACGCCGTGCTGACCCAGGTGCTGGGGCTTGAGGCCACGGGGCGCGAGGTCATCGACGGACTGGTCGCCCTGGGCTTCGGGGCCTCGCTGATCTCCATCTTCGCCCGTCTGGGCGGCGGCATCTTCACCAAGGGCGCCGACGTGGGCGGCGACATGGTGGGCAAGGTCGAGGCCGGCATTCCCGAGGACGATCCCCGCAACGCCGCGACCATCGCCGATAACGTCGGCGACAATGTCGGCGACTGCGCCGGCATGGCCGCCGACCTGTTCGAGACCTATGCGGTGACCACGGTCGCCACCATGGTGCTGGCGGCCATCTTCTTCCGCGGCCAGCCCTATGTCGACGTGATGATGCTTCTGCCGCTGGCGATCTGCGGCATCTGCATCGTGACCTCGATCATCGGCTCGTTCTTCGTGCGGCTGGGCAAGAGCCAGAACATCATGGGGGCCCTGTACCAGGGTCTGATCGTGACCGGGGTCCTGTCCATCGGGGCGGTCTACTGGGTCATCGACACCCTGGTGACCGGACCGGTCGTGACCAACGGGGGCCTGCAGATCGAGCCCATGAGCCTGTTCCTGTCGGGTCTGGTGGGCCTGGCCGTGACCGCCGCCATCGTGGTGATCACCGAATACTACACCGGCTCCAACTTCCGCCCCGTCCGGTCGGTGGCCAACGCCTCGGTCTCCGGGCACGGCACCAATGTGATCCAGGGTCTGGCCGTCTCGCTGGAGGCGACCGCGCTTCCGGCCCTGACGATCATCGTCGGCATCATCGTCAGCTTCCAGCTGGCGGGCCTGTTCGGCATCGCCATCGCCACCACGACCATGCTGGGCGTGGCCGGGATGATCGTGGCGCTGGACGCCTTCGGTCCCGTGACCGACAACGCGGGCGGTATCGCCGAGATGGCGGGCCTGCCGGCGGACGTGCGTCACGTCACCGACGCCCTGGACGCGGTAGGCAACACCACCAAGGCCGTGACCAAGGGCTATGCGATCGGATCGGCGGGCCTCGGCGCGCTGGTGCTGTTCGCGGCCTATACGTCGGACCTGCAGTATTTCGCTGCCAACCCGGCGGACTATCCGTTCTTCGCCAACATGGGCGCGGTCACCTTCGACCTGACCAATCCCTATGTCGTCGTCGGGCTGCTGTTCGGGGGGCTGCTGCCCTTCCTGTTCGGCGGGATGTCGATGATGGCCGTGGGCCGCGCGGCCGAGGCCGTTGTCGAGGAGGTCCGTCGCCAGTTCCGCGAGAACCCCGGCATCATGACCTATGAGGTCAAGCCGGAGTACGGCCGGGCCGTCGACATCCTGACCAAGGCGGCGATCCGCGAGATGATCGTGCCGTCGCTTCTGCCGGTGCTGTCGCCGATCGTGCTGTTCGTGGCGATCCTGTTCATCTCGGACAAGGCCAATGCCTTCGCCTCGCTGGGGGCCATGCTGATGGGTGTGATCGTGACCGGCCTGTTCGTGGCCGTCTCGATGACCTCGGGCGGCGGGGCCTGGGACAACGCCAAGAAGGTGATCGAGGAGGGCTTCACCGACAAGAACGGCGTGGTCCACGGCAAGGGCTCCGAGGCGCACAAGGCCGCGGTGACGGGCGATACGGTCGGCGATCCCTACAAGGACACGTCCGGCCCGGCCGTGAACCCGATGATCAAGATCACCAACATCGTGGCGCTGCTGCTGCTGGCGGTGCTGGCGAGCGGGAACATCGGCTAGGCGAACAACTCTCCTACCCATCGCAGATGGGTAGGGGGGCCGCGAAGCGGTGGAGGGGGCCCTTCTGCGTGCACGAAGAACCCCTCCGTCAGCTCTCAAGGGCTTGCTGCCACCTCCCCATCGCTTCGCGACGGGGAGGAAACAAAGAAAAGGCCCCGGAGAGCGATCTCCGGGGCCTTTTTCTGTCTGATGAACGTCTAGTCCGGGCGGCGCTGGCCGGGGACATTGTCCTCGGTGCGCGGGAGCTGGCCACGGCCGACGTTGCCCAGCAGCTGTTCCAGCACCGTCAGCTGGCGACCGCGGGTCGGCGTCTCGCGCCGTTCCATGGCGATCTGCTGGCCGTCCTCGAGGCCCAGATTGCGGACCTCGGCGACCTTGTCGTCGGTCTCGTTGAAGGTGATGGCGGTCACCGTCCGCTGCGACACCTGGGGCACGTTGTAGGTGTACCGCTCGGTCGTCTGGGAGATGTAGTACCAGATGTTGTCTTCGAAGGTGGAGACCGCCGAGGGCGAACCCAGCTGGGCGACGACCGTTTCCTTGGTGTCCTCGCCGACCTTGATGTCGGCCGGTTTGACGTCGACGACCTGAAATCCCTGCAGGCCCACCACAGGCGCACAGGCTCCGGCGAGGGCGGCGACGGCCGAAACGACAGCCAGACGAGCGACGATTTTATGCATGGAGCGGGCGCCTGCGACGAAACAAGGTCTTTGACCTAACCGGACCCGCGTCCTAGTTCAACGGCGCGGCAGAAAAGGGGCCGCTGACCATGCTGAAGAACCTGTTCCGATCGCGCGAGCGCAGCCGTCCCGGCCTGGCCCTGTACGAGGCCGCCGTGGCCCAGGCGCGGCAACCCGGCTTCTATCGCGACCTGGGCGTCACCGACCAGATCGACGCGCGATTCGAGCTGTATACGCTGCACGTCCTGCTGCTGGTCATGCGGTTGCGCGAGGAGCCCGCGCCGAACACCCAGGCCGGGGCCGAGGCCGGTCAGGACCTGTTCGACGTCTATGTGTCGGCGCTGGACAACTCCCTGCGCGAACTGGGCGTTCACGACGTCACCATGGCCAAGAAGATGCGCAAGCTGGGCGAGGCCCTCTACGGACGGATGACCGCCTATGAGCCGGCGATCCGCGAGGCTGACGCCGCCGCCCTGTCGACCGGACTGGCCCGCAATGTCTACGAGAGCCAGGACGCCGCGGTGGCTGAGGGCCTGGCGGCCTATGCGCTGGCGGCCAGGGCCAAACTGGCGGAACAGCCGATGGAGACCGTGCTGACACGCCCCCAATGGCCGGAGGTCGCGGCATGAACCCGGAACGCATCCTGCCTTTCAGCGAGGTCGTGCGGATCAACGAGATCGGCGCGGGCCTGAACCGGCATCTGGTGCCGGACGACGCGGCCCGCGCGCGGATCGTCAAGGCGCTGGATCTGGCGACGCTGTCGAGTCTGGAGGCGGACGTCAGCCTCCTGCCGTCGCGCGCCGGATGGACGCTGTCGGGGCGGGTGACCGCGGCCGCCGAGCAGGTCTGCGGCATCACGCTGGAACCCCTGCCGGTCCAGATCGACGAGCGGTTCTCCATCGATCTGGTCGAGGCGAGCGCGCGCGAGCCGGACGAGGTCGAGGTCGAGGTTTCCCTGGACGACGATGCGCCCGACGTCATCGAGGACGGCCGAATCGATCTGGGGCAATATGCGGTCGAGCAGTTTTCCCTGGCGCTCGACCCCTTTCCCCGGAAGCCGGGCGCCGAGTTCGTCCAGCCCGAGGAGCCCGCGGAAATATCGCCGTTTGCGGTGCTGAAGGCCTTCAAGCTGCCTGACGATACGGGAAAAAGCTGACCCTGCGTCGTGCCCGTTGCATCCCGCCGGGGTGACGGTATCCTGAAGCCCACAAGATGAGCGCCGCCCTGACGCGCGCGCCCGGAGCGAACGAGCCCTTGCCAGCCCCCACGCTGATCTCTCTGGACGCCATGGGTGGCGACCATGGCCCACCCGTCGTCGTCGGCGGTATCCGGGACTACATCCGTCGCCACGGGGGCGAGGGCGTACGGTTCCTGCTCCACGGCGACGAGGCCGCGATCCGGGCCGAGATGACCCGGCTGAACGTGAGCGCGGACGTCTGCGACGTGCGTCACACGGACAAGAAGATCGCCTCCGACGAAAAACCCGCACAGGCCATGCGGCGGGGAAAGGGCTCCAGCCTGTGGAACGCCATCGAGGCGGTGAAGGCGGGCGAGGCCGGCGCGGTCGTGTCGGCCGGGAACACCGGCGCGCTGATGGCCATCTCCAAGCTGATTCTGCGCATGGCGGCCCCGGGCCTGGAACGGCCGGCGATCGTCGCCAGCTGGCCGACCCTTCGTGGTGTCACGGCGGTGCTGGACGTCGGCGCCAACATCGAGAGCGATGCCGAGCAACTGATCGAGTTCGCCATCATGGGCGAGGCGTTTCACCGGGCGGTGCACGGGGTTGATCGGCCGACGGTCGGGATCCTCAACGTCGGCTCGGAGGACATCAAGGGCCACGAGGAGGTCCGCGAGGCGTCCAGAATCCTGCGTGAAGGCGGTCTGGGCCTGAACTATCACGGGTTCGTCGAGGGCGACGACATCGCCAAGGGCACGGTGGACGTGGTCGTGACGGACGGTTTCACCGGCAATATCGCGCTGAAGACGGCGGAGGGCGTGGCCCGGTTCATCTCGACCCTCCTGAAGGAGGCCCTGACCTCCACCCTGCAGGCCAAGCTGGGCGCGGTGATCGCGATGCCGGCGCTGAAAGCCATGGCCCAGAAGATCGACCCGAGCGCCATCAACGGCGGTCCGCTGCTGGGTCTGAACGGCATCGTGGTTAAGAGCCACGGGGGTGCCGACGCCAAGGGGTTTGGCAATGCCATCCGCATCGCCGTCGATCTGGCCCGCAGCGACTATATGCAGACCGTGGGGGCCAACCTGGGTCGTCTCGGCACCGTGCTGGAAAGCCTTCCCCCCGTTTCCGCCTCCCCGCGAGAAGAGACTGTATCGTGAGCGTCATCCGTAGCGCCGTGACCGGCGTCGGCTCCTACCTGCCGGAACAGGTCGTCACCAATGAGGAGCTGTCGAAGACCGTCGACACCTCCGACGAGTGGATCATCGAGCGGACCGGCATCCGCCAGCGCCACAAGGCGCGCGATGACGAACCGACCAGCGATCTGGCCACCGAGGCCGCCCGGCGGGCCCTGGCCGACGCCGGGCGCACCGCGGCCGATGTCGACATGATCATCGTGGCCACCACCACGCCCGACATGACCTTTCCCGCGACGGCGTCGATCGTGCAGCGCAAGCTGGGGGCGCCCGTCTGCATCGCCTTCGACGTCCAGGCGGTCTGTTCGGGCTTCGTCTATGCCCTGAGCGTGGCCGACGGCTTCGTGGCGCGCGGCCTGTCGAAATGCGCCCTCGTCATCGGGGCCGAGGAGATGACCCGGCTGATGGACTGGACCGACCGGACGACGTGCGTCCTGTTCGGGGACGGGGCCGGGGCCGTCGTGGTCGAACCCCGTGAAGGGCAGGGGACATCCGCCGACCAGGGCATTCTCGGTTTCGCGCTGCGTTCCGACGGGACCAAGACGGATCTGCTGTATGTCGACGGCGGCCCGGCGACCACGGGAACCGTGGGCCATCTGCGCATGGCGGGGAACCAGGTCTTCCGCCACGCGGTCGTCAATATCGCCGAGGCCATCACCGGGGCCTGCGCGGCCGCGGGCATCACCGTGCCCGAGGTCGACTGGTTCGTCCCGCATCAGGCCAACCAGAGGATCATCAAGGGCGTCGGCGATCGCCTGGGCCTGGATGAGCACAAGGTCATCTCGACCGTGGCCATGCATGCCAACACCTCGGCGGCCTCCATCCCCCTGGCGCTCGACACGGCGATCCGGGACGGACGGATCCGGCGCGGCGATCTGGTCCTGCTGGAGGCCATGGGCGGCGGCCTGACCTGGGGAGCCTGCGCGTTTCGACTGTAACGAGTGCGGTGCGCTTTGACTTCGCGTGGTTTTCCCCTTTTATGATGCAACGGGAGCGATGCCGGTTCCGGTGTCGAAGCGAGGGGATCGTGACTTGGCCGAACTGCAGACCCTGACCCGCGCAGACCTGTGCGAGGCCGTTCTGGAAGAAGTCGGCCTGTCGCGACAGGAATGCTCCAGCCTGGTGGAGCGCACGCTGGAACTGATCGTCGAAAGTCTGGAGCAGGGCCAGACGGTCAAGCTGTCGGGGTTCGGCGTCTTTCAGGTCCGCGAGAAGAGCGCGCGCATGGGGCGTAACCCCAAGACCGGCGAGCCGGCGGCGATCAATCCGCGTCGCGTCATCAGCTTCCGCGCCTCGCAGATCATGAAGTCCCGGGTTCACGGCGCGACCAACGGCGCCTGATGGCCAAGAGTCCCAACGCGTTCCGGACGATCTCGGAGGCCGCCGAGGCGGTGGGCGCGCCCCAGCATGTGCTGCGGTTCTGGGAAACGAAATTCACCTTCATCACGCCGGTGAAGCGCGCCGGCGGACGCCGGTTCTATCGCCCCCAGGATGTCGTGGTGCTCAAGGCGGTCCGTCGACTGCTCCACGACGAGGGCCTGACCATCAAGGGTGTCCAGCGCCTGCACAAGGATCAGGGGCTGGCGCGCCTGGCGGCCTACGGCGATCCGGAAGCGGCGTTCAGCATGGACGCGGCGCCGGGATCGGCGAGCCCGTCTGCCGTTGGCGAATCGAACCCGGCCTCCGACGGCGCCGATGCGCGGTTGCGCAGCGTCCTGGCCGATCTGGAGCAGGCGCGGGCGCGTCTGGACGCCGTTCTGGCGCGCTGAGGTCGATTGCGACTTTTAGGGTTTGCGGGGATGCGAACCCCCCGCTATAGGACCGGCCTCTCGGAGCGTGGCGCAGCCTGGTAGCGCACTTGACTGGGGGTCAAGGGGTCGCAGGTTCGAATCCTGTCGCTCCGACCATTAAAATCAATGGTCTGTCGTAATGGCGACGCGGTGGTGATCCACTGCGTCGCCATTATGCCTTCACAGCCTCGACGGGCGTCAGAATGACGGCGATGTGCCTGTCCGCCACCGATCGCGCGGTGGTCCAACGGTCGTTTGCAGCACAGCCTTGATCGGACCCATCCACGGCGCACTGACCTGTGATCTGCGCCGCAACGGTCCACGGATGAACAGCATCGCCGATCCCGTCCCGGTTCCGCCGGGACCCAATAGCGAAAAATACAAAGTACGGCGTGACCTCGTGGATCGAACCCTCAGTGACACTACCTATTTAAACGATCTTTAAGCCCCACCTTGGAGTATTCGCTAGCTTCTAGACATACCCGTGGGGACCTCTTGCTGAGACGATCCTTTACCCTTGGAGCCCTCGCCTTCGCGGCTCTCTTCGTCCTTGCCGCCGCCGCCAACTTTCAGATCGTGGATACCATCCGCGTCGGCGGGGGTGCCTATCAGTCGATCGTCCGCGACAAGGACCTGGTCGCCGACATCCTGCCTCCGCCGGCCTACGTCATCGAAGCCAATCTGGAAGCCTCCCAGGCCTTCATCGGTCCGGATGATGTCGATCGCCACAGTCAGCGCCTGACCGAGCTTCGCCGGCAGTATGCGGACCGCATGGCCTTCTGGGCGGCGTCCGACCTGCCGGCGGACATCAAGGCGACCCTGGCCGAGAAGGTGGACCGTCCGGCGCAGGCCTTCTGGGTGGCGGTGGAACAGGGATTGATCCCCGCCCTCAAGCGCGGGGATCCCGCCGCGTCGGCGGCGGCGTACGACGAGGTCCAGGCCGCCTATCGCGACCACAGGCAGGGCGTCGACACCGCGGTACGGCAGGCCACCGACCTGCAGAAGCTCAACGAAGCCGAGGCCGTCTCGGTCGGCGCAACGGGCGACGCGGCCATGGCGGTGGGAGCGTTGATCCTGTTGGGCGTGCTGGGTCTGGCGGTCGTGCTGCTGATCCGGACGGTGTTCGCGCCGCTCGGCGACCTCACGCAAACCCTGACGGCGATGTCCCAGGGCCGCACGGACGTCGCGCTGGGCGCGACCAGCCGGAAGGACGAACTGGGCGCGATCAGCCGGGCGGTCATCGCCCTGCAGGATCTGATCGTCGCCCGGATGCGCGAGGCCTCGATCGGTGCGGCCGATGCCGCGGCCCTGATGGTGGCGGCCAAGCGCAACCAGGCCGTGATCGAGTTCGATCTGGACGGCACGATCCTGGACGCCAACGAGAATTTCCTGAAGGTCGTCGGCTATTCGCTTTCCGACATCGTCGGCCGTCAGCACCGCATGTTCGTGGATCCAGCCTATGCAGCGTCCGAGGACTATGCCGAACTCTGGCGCAGGCTGCGGGACGGCCAGTTCGTCTCCGACCGGTTCGTGCGGGTCGGCCGGAACGGCGAGCGGATCATCCTGGACGCCGCGTACAATCCGATCCTCGGCCCGGACGGTGCGCCCTACAAGGTGGTCAAGTTCGCCAGCGACATCACGGCGGCCGAAACCCAGCGCATCGAAATGGAGGCGCGTCGGGCGGCCCTCGCCGCCGAGCAGGCCGGCATCGTCGCGGAGACCGGTCGCGGGCTGACGGCCCTGGCCGCCGGCGACCTGTCCTATCGGATCGAGCCGGAGTTTCCGGGCGAGTACGCGCAACTGAAGGCGGACTTCAATGCGGCGATGGGCAAGCTGGCCGATGCCATGGGCATGATCACCGCCAACGCCTCGGCCATGCAGGTCGGCTCGAGCGAGATCAGCCAGGCCGCCGACGACCTGTCGCGCCGGACCGAGCAGCAGGCCGCGACCCTGGAGCAGACCGCGGCGGCGCTGGACCAGATCACGGCCACCGTGCGCCGCACGGCGGAGGGTGCCCAGCGTGCCAATGTGGTGGTCGCCGACGCGCGTCAGGACGCCGAGACCAGCGGCCAGATCGTGTCCCGCGCCGTGACCGCCATGGGCCAGATCCAGAACTCGGCCGAGCAGATCAGCCAGATCATCGGTGTCATCGACGAGATCGCCTTCCAGACCAACCTTCTGGCGCTGAACGCCGGGGTCGAGGCGGCCCGGGCCGGCGATGCGGGTCGCGGCTTCGCGGTCGTCGCGTCCGAGGTCCGGGCCCTGGCCCAGCGCTCGGCCGAGGCGGCCAGGGAGATCAAGGCCTTGATCTCGGCCTCGACCGATCAGGTGCGCGACGGCGTCGGGTTGGTCGGCCAGACCGGTGAGGCCCTGACCGCCATCGTCGGCCGGGTCATGGAGATCAACGGACTGATGGCGGAGATTAACGCCTCGGCGCAGGAACAGGCCACCGCGCTCAGCCAGGTCAACACGGCCGTCAACCAGATGGACCAGACGACCCAGCAGAACGCGGCCATGGTCGAGCAGTCCACCGCCGCGAGCCACAACCTGTCCCAGGAGGCGAGCGAACTGGCCCAGCTGGTCGGACGCTTCCGGATCGGCGCGGCCGCCGGAACCACGGCGCGGGTCGTGCCCGGTCCGGGCCACGCCGCCCACGACCGCAGCGGCGGCCCCGTGCGACGGCAGGCCGCGCCCCGGCGATCAGGCGGTGCCGCGCTCGCCCTTGCCGCCCCGAGGGAAATCGAATGGGAAACCTTTTGATGGCCCGGTCGCCGATCGGCGGTCCGTCCGGACGCCCGGCCGCGAATCGCCGCCTTGCCGATGCCCGGCGCCTCTAGTCCTGCTTGGGACGTCCAAAGCCGAACGGGCGGCCTTCGGACCAACTCAGCAGCGGCAGCAGGGGGATCCCCCAGGCGGTGCCGGCAATGCCGTAGAAGAGAAGCTGCACCAGCGGGTGCTCCGGCAGCCGGGCGCCCAGGCTGACGACGGCCCAGACGTAGAAGGTCAGGAAGGCGACGATCCCTAAGGACGCCACGGCTCTGCGCGTGCGAAGGCCCATCAGCGGGTGTTCCGGAACAGGTAGAAGGCCACAAGGGCCAGAATCGCCCCGCCGGCGGCCCAGGCCGTCCACAGGAAGTCGTCCATGGTGGCCGCGCCGAAGACGCGCACGGCCAGGAACCAGCCGCAGGCCGCTCCGGTCGCGCTGACCAGGGACGCCGCGAACAGCCCCCGCCGCCCGGTCAGCATGTCGGCGATCCAGGCGACGGCGAAGACGCCCACCAAGGCCGCGACGATATCGGCATATTCCAAGGCCATCTCCTGAAGCGCGCCTGCAAGCCCGCCTGCGTCATCAAACCCGACTCGATCTTGCCACCGGGCGGGAGCATACCGCGCCGGTCGCCCGATGAGGCGTCACTGTATCCGTCCAATCGACAGGCGTCGAATGAACCGTTTCGGAAATTCCAGCCAATCCCGCCCGGTGGCGATCTGGCTATTCGCGTGCGCGGCAATGGTGTTCGCCATGGTGGTGATCGGGGGCATCACACGTCTGACCGGCTCGGGGCTGTCGATCACGGAATGGAAGCCGATCATGGGGGCCCTGCCGCCCCTGAACGCCGCGGACTGGTCCGAGGCCTTCGAGAAGTACAAGGCCATTCCCCAGTACGCCCAGGTCAATGCGGGCATGAGCATGGCGGACTTCCAGTCCATCTTCTGGTGGGAGTGGGCCCACCGGCTGTTCGGGCGGCTGGTCGGGGCCGTGTTCGCCCTGCCGTTCTTCTTCTTCCTCGCCTGCCGGCTGTTCCCCGAGCGGTCGCTGCTGGGGCGGCTGGCCATGCCGACGCGGCTGATCTGGCGCTGTGCCCTGCTCTTGGCCATGGGCGGGATGCAGGGCGTCATCGGCTGGTGGATGGTGTCCTCGGGCCTGTCGGAGCGCGTCGATGTGGCCCCCGAGCGCCTGACCACCCACCTGGGTCTGGCCCTGCTGATCTTCGCGGGGCTGATCTGGACGGCCCTGGAGGCCTGGAGCGGGGAGGACCACAACCGTGCGCCGCAGGGCTGGAGCCGCGGCGCGGCGATCCTGTGGGGCGCCGTCTTCATCCAGTGCCTGCTGGGCGGGCTGGTGGCGGGGGCCAAGGCGGGCTTCATCTACACCGACTGGCCGCTGATGAACGGGGCGCTGCTGGCACCGGTCGACTGGGGCAAGGGCGGCTGGGCCTTCCTGCACGACCAGGCGCTGGTGCAGTTCAATCACCGGATCTGGGCCTATGGCCTGCTGATCGGCGGAACGGTCTATGCGGTCCAGGCCTGGCGGTGGAAACTGGCCGAGGGGCTGGGCACGTCGGCCTTCGTCGTCGGCGGGGCGCTGTGGATGCAGGCCCTGCTGGGGATCGTGACCCTGATCAGCGTCGTGCCCCTGTGGCTGGGCGGGCTGCACCAGGCCGGGGCGGCGATCGTCCTGGCCCTCGTGACCGCCAATCTGTGGATGGTGCGGCGGTCGCAACCCCGGCTTTTCATGTCGGGACCGCGTCGATAGGGCGTGTTTGATGCGGTATTTTCATACCGCTATCGAAAAGTCGTTGCAGAACAATCGCTTGATGCCGGTTCGGCGTTCATGCGGCCATTGACGCCTGTGGACCCATCCTCTACTAGCGCGCCTTCGCTCGCTTCGGACCGTCCGGAGCGAACCCTCCTGTTTCCGGAACCCACCTCATGCTGAAGAGCACCACGGCTGCGTTGAAGCCGTCAGAGGTCGACAAGAAGTGGATCGTCATCGACGCCGAAGGCGTCGTGGTCGGCCGTCTCGCGACCTTCATCGCCATGCGCCTGCGCGGCAAGCACCTGCCGACCTACACCCCCCACGTTGACTCGGGCGACCACGTCATCGTCGTCAACGCCGACAAGGTGGTGTTCACGGGCAAGAAGCTGACCGACAAGATCTACTACCGCCACACCGGCCACCCGGGCGGCATCAAGCAGACCACGCCCCAGAAGGTCCTGAACGGCCGCTTCCCCGAGCGCGTCCTGGAAAAGGCCGTCGAGCGCATGCTGCCCAAGGAAAGCCCGCTGGCGCGCCAGCAGATGACGCACCTGCGCATCTTCGCCGGCCCGACCCACACGCACGACGCCCAGCAGCCTGAAGTCATCGACTTCAAGGCCCGCTCGCCCAAGAACGCCCGGAGCCTCTGATCATGACCGACGTCACGCAAGAAGCGGCTACCGGTTTCGACGCCCTGAAGGGCCTCGCCACCTCGGACAACGGCTACGACAACTCGGCCCCCGTCTACGAAAAGAAGGTGGACGCCCAGGGTCGCGCCTATTCGACCGGCAAGCGCAAGAACGCCATCGCCCGCGTCTGGGTCATGCCCGGCACCGGCAAGTTCACGATCAACGGCAAGGATCAGATGCAGTATTTCGCTCGCGAAATCCTGCGCATGATGATCGCCCAGCCGCTGGTCGTCTGCGGTCGTGAAACCGAGTTCGACGTGGTCTGCACGGTCGAGGGCTCGGGCCTGTCCGGCCAGGCCGGCGCGATCCGCCACGGCCTGTCGCACGCCCTGACCCACTACGAGCCGGCGCTTCGTCCGGTCCTGAAGCCGCACGGCTTCCTGACCCGCGACAGCCGCGTCGTCGAGCGCAAGAAGTACGGCCGCGCCAAGGCCCGCAAGTCCTTCCAGTTCTCGAAGCGCTAAGCCGTTTCACCGCGGTTTGGATGAGGGCGCTTCGGGACACCGAAGCGCCCTTTTTCTTGGTCGGAATACACTCATGACCCACACCATCTTCATCGACGGCGAGGCCGGGACCACGGGGCTGGAGATCCGGCAGCGGCTGGAGGGACGCGCCGATCTGACATTCATCTCCCTGACCGGCGACCGGCGAAAGGACCCCGCCGCGCGCGCCGAGGCGCTGAATGCGGCCGATGCCGTGATCCTGTGCCTGCCGGACGATGCGGCCAGGGATGCCGTCGCCATGATCGAGAACCCGGACGTGCGGGTCATCGACGCCTCCACGGCCTTCCGCGTCGCGACCGGCTGGACCTATGGCTTTCCCGAGATGGACGCGGTCCAGCGGGGCGAGATCATCGGCTCGCGACGCGTATCGAACCCCGGATGCTATCCAACGGGCTTCATCGGCTTGATACGGCCGCTGGTGAAGGCCGCACTGGTGCCCGCTGACTGGCCGGTGACGGTCAACGCCGTGTCGGGCTATTCGGGCGGCGGGAAATCAATGATTGCCGAGTTTGAACAGGGCGAGGGCGCGCCGGCCTTCCGCGCCTATGGCCTGACGCTGCGGCACAAGCACGTGCCCGAGATGACGCGGCACAGCGGCCTGCACCACGATGTGCTGTTCGCGCCGGCGGTCGGCACCTATCGCCAGGGCATGCTGGTCGAGGTGCCGCTTCAGCTGGCGGCCCTGCCCGAGACGCCCTCGATCGACCGGCTGCACGGAGCCCTGGTCGAGGCCTATGACGGAGCCCGCTTCGTCGAAGTGGCCGGTCTGGACGAGACCGAGGCCATGACGGGCCTGGATCCCGAAGGCCTGAACGGCACCAACAGGATGCGTCTGCATGTGTTCGGGGACCGGGACGGCTCGCAGGCGCGGCTGGTGGCCCTGCTGGACAACCTCGGCAAGGGCGCGTCGGGGGCGGCGGTGCAGAACCTGAACCTGATGCTCGGTCTGGACGAGGCGACGGGCCTGGTCTGAGCGGGGCGGATATGACGCCTTGAAACCTCGCGCGTCATGCCGACGTATGTAGGGCCATGACCCAGACCTTCACGACCTCCCGCCGGGCCCTGCTGCTCGGTGCCGCCGCCACCGGGCTTGCGGCCTGTTCCTCTCCGGGCGAGGCGGATGCGTCCGAGGCGCAGTACGCCAACTCGCCGTTCCGCCGGATCACCGATGCCCAGTGGCGCGCGCGGCTGCCGGCCTCCAGCTACAATGTCCTGCGCCATGAGGCGACCGAACGGCCGGGCACCAGCCCGCTGAACAACGAGCACCGCGCGGGGACCTTCGTCTGCAAGGGCTGCGCGCTGCCGCTGTTCCGGTCGCAGACCAAGTACGACTCCGGCACCGGCTGGCCCAGCTTCTACGACTACATCCCCGGCTCGCTGGGCATGAAGACTGACCTGGCCATCGGTTTCCCGCGCACCGAATACCACTGCGCCCGTTGCCTGGGGCACCAGGGCCACGTCTTCGACGACGGCCCGCGGCCGACGGGCAAGCGCTACTGCAACAACGGCGTGGCGCTGACCTTTCAGCCGGCCTGAGGCCCGGGATAAGCGAGAGCTTGATTCACGCCTTCGGTGGACCCACGAAGTGGGTCCACCTCAAACGATCGAGCGCTAGGGTGTGACCCGCATCGCCGAACGGACGGTCAGCCCGAACAGGACGGTGCAGACGATCACCAGCAGGGCGAAGTCGCGCCCCGGCAGGATGACCGGCACCGCCGCCGCCAGCAGCATGAAGGCCGGGATGAAGGCCGCCCAGGGCAGGGAGCGCACATCGCGCGACACCATGGGCGCGGGCGGGGCGACGGCCCGGCTTTCGATCAGGGTGTTGAGCGCGACGTAGCAGGCCGAAAACCCGATCGCGATGACCGAATAGCGGAACAGATAGTCGGGGCGGCCGAAGGTCCCGGCGGTCAGGACCAGAAGGGTCAGGGCGGTGCCGGTGGCGACGGCCAGCAGCAGATTGGGTTCGACCTTCAAGACTTGACCTTTACATAGCTGCCGGGGGCCGGCTCGATGGGCTTCAGAGGCCCCGTCTTCGGATTGCGGGCCGCGACCCAGTCGCCGGACTTGTCGTGGAGCCAGGTGGCCCAGTGCTCCCACCAGCTGCCGGGATGCTCGAGCGCCCCGGCCTGCCATTCGGCGAGAGAGCCGGGCAGGGCGGCGTTGGTCCAGTGCTGGTACTTCTTCGCGGAGGGCGGATTGATCACCCCCGCGATATGGCCCGAACCGGCAAGGGTCAGGGTCACGTCGGCGTTGGAAAACGCCCGGGCCGAGCGATAGACCGAGTTCATCGGCGCAATGTGATCCTCGCGGCTGGCCTGGAAATACAGGGGGATCGTCACCTTCGACAGATCGACCTTGAGGCCGCCGATCGTGAACTCGCCCTTCGACAGCAGGTTCTGGCCATACATGGAGCGCAGATAGTCCATGTGCAGCCGCTTGGGCATCCGGGTCTGGTCGGCGTTCCAGAACAGCAGGTCGAACGCCGCGGGCGACTTGCCCATCAGATAGTTGGACACGAAGAACGACCAGATCAGGTCGTTGGCGCGCAGGGCGTTGAACGTCTCGGCCATGGCCGCACCGGGCAGGACGCCGCCCGCCGCATCCATCTGGTCCTCGACCTGGGACAGCCAGTGCTCATCGGTGAACAGCAGCAGGTCGCCCGCCTCGGCGAAATCATGCTGGGCGGCGAAGAAGGTCGTCGAGCCGACGCGGGTATCGCCTTTGGCCGCCATATGGGCGAGGGCGGCCCCCATCAGCGTCCCGCCGATGCAATAGCCGACGGTGTTCAGCGTCTTCGAGCCGGATTGCTCCAGCGCCTTCTCGACCGCGCGATAGATGCCCTTTTCCAGATAGTCGTCGAAGCCGAAGCCGGCCTTGTCGACGTCGGGGTTCACCCATGAGCAGACGAACACGGTGAAGCCCTGGGCCGACAGCCAGCGGATCATGGAGTTCTCCGGCTGGAGATCCATGATGTAGAATTTGTTGATCCAGGGCGGGAAGATCAGCAGCGGAATGGCGCGCTGTCTGTCCGTCGCGGCATCGAACTGGATCAGCTCGAACAGTTCGTCGCGCCAGACGACCTGGCCCGGCGCGGTGGCGACATTCTCGCCGACGACGAACTTGCCGTAGTCGGCCTGGCTGATCTTGAGCTTGCCCATGCCGCGTTCGAGATCGGCGGCGAAGTTCTGCATGCCCTTGACCAGCGATTCGCCATTCGTCTCGGCCATGGCCTTCAGCGCCGCCGGATTGGAGGCGAGGAAATTCGACGGCGAGAAGGCGTCGGTCAGCAGCTTGGTGAAGAACTCGGCGCGGCGTTTGACGATCGGATCGACATCCTCGACCGAGGAGACGAGGCCGTTCATCCAGTCCGAGGTCACGAGGTAGGACTGGCGCATCATGTCGAACATCGGGTTCTCGGACCAGGCAGGGTCCTTGAACCGCTTGTCCTTCGACGGTTCTGGCGAGGCCTCGCCGGCCGCGCGGCGCGTGGTGGAGGCCCACAGGTCCATGTAGCGGTTGAACAGGTCGGCCTGGGCCGCGAACAGCTTGTCCGGTCGCGCCGCCAGACTGGTCATGACCGAATTCATCGCCGGCCCCACGTTGAAGGGATCGGGCGAGAGGGCCGCCGGGCGGTCGGCCTGGGACAGGGCTGCCTCGGCGATGGCGGACTGGGCCGTCATGGCCGCGCGGGCCAGGTTCAGCGACAGGGCCTCGAGCATCTGGCGCTGGTCGGCCGCGATGTCGGGCAGGGCGAGGGGAGAGGGCGATTCGGGCGGCGGGGCCGGGACGGGATCGACGGCCGGCGTGTCGACGGGGGTCGGGACCGCTTTCGCCTTGGGCGCGCGAGGTTTGGCCGAGGTCGGACGGCCGGCCTTGCGCGGGGCCTTGGCGGCGGCGAGGGTCGGCGGTGGGGAGGTCGGGGTCCGGGCCATGAAGGATCCTTGCGCTTCCAGTTCGACGGCGTGCGCGTGCTCCGCCCTTCCGCCTGTCACGATCATGCATTAGACCGACGCGGACATGAACGCGCATCGGGCGAAAAAGATAGTCGGACTGGCGCTGGCCTCAGTGTCGACGGCGGGCGTGGCCGGTTGCGCCGGGGCCTTCGACCCCACGACCGATGCCACCTCGCCGATCGCGCCGCGCGTCCAGGCCCTGGTCGACGCGAACCGCGAGTATCCGCGCTGGGCCGACTTCCCCAAGACCGCGACGGACACGCCACGGCCGATCGAGGTTGCGGCCCGCGTCAATACGCTGCGCGCCTCGGGCGGGGCCCTGGCCGGCGAGGCGTCCCGGATCGAGTGGACGCTGGGCGACCCGGTCGCCTTCGCCAACGAGGTCAACGCCCGCGTCGATGCCCAGGCCATCTCGCCCGTCACGGCGGAAACCCAGGCCGAGGTCGACGCCTTCGCCGCCGAGTTGCGCCGTCGTGGCGCGGCCCCGCCCCCGATCGATCGGACGCCCGCGCCGCGCTGATCCGCGAAATCCATCGCCCGGTCGAGAGAATCCGGGGATCATCCCTCTCAGGAGTTTTCACATGGCTGACACGGCCCCCTTCGCCTCGACGCCCTTTTCATCGACCTTGGCCGCCGACGCCGCCATGGTCACCGAACTGGCCGCGATCGCGTCCTGGGCCCAGATCGGGCGCGGGGACGAGAAACACGCCGACCAGCTGGCGGTCGACGCCATGCGCACGGCGCTGAACAGCCTGGATATCGACGGCAAGATCGTCATCGGCGAGGGCGAGCGCGACGAAGCGCCGATGCTCTACATCGGCGAGAAGGTCGGTACCGGCAAAGGCCCGGCCATCGACATCGCCCTGGATCCGCTGGAAGGCACCACCCTAACGGCCAAGGCCATGGCCAATGCGCTGACGGTGCTGTCGATGTCGGCCGGCGGCGGCATGCTGCATGCGCCCGACACCTATATGGACAAGATCGCCATCGGTCCCGGCTATGCGCTCGGCACGGTCGATCTGGACATGACGCCCGGCGACAACGTCCGCTCGCTGGCCTCGGCCAAGGGCGTGCGGCCGGACCAGATCACCGTCTGCGTGATGGACCGCCCCCGCCACGAGGCGCTGATCGCCGCCCTGCGCGAGGTCGGGGCCAAGGTCATGCTGATCACCGACGGCGACGTGGCCGGCGTGATCCACACGGCCGAGCCGGAAACCGGCATCGATCTGTATCTGGGTTCGGGCGGCGCCCCCGAAGGCGTGCTGGCGGCCTCTGCGCTCAAATGCGTGGGCGGGCATTTCCAGGGGCGTCTGCTGTTCCGGAACGATGACGAGCGCGCCCGGGCCCAGCGCACCGGCGTCACCGATTTCGACCGCAAATACGACCTGCACGAACTGGTCTCCAAGGACGCCGTCTTCGCGGCCACCGGCGTGACCAAGGGGGCCATGCTGGACGGTGTGCAGATGGGGGCCAACTTCGTCACCACCCACACCCTCGTGATGGACTCCTCCACCCGGACCGTGCGCCGCATTCGCACGACCCGCCCGATCTGATGGCCGATGGACCTCCGGCCGCGCCACTGACGCCGGGGTTCCTCGATGTCGCGCGCTCGCTGTCGGGGCGCGCATGGAGGCAGCGGCCCGCCGAGGCGTCGGTCATCCGGGCCCACATGCAGGGTCTGGGGCTTGACGAGCCGCTGGCGCGGGCCCTGGCCGCGCGGGGCGTGAAGCCGGAGCAGGGTGCCGACTTTCTGGAGCCGACGCTCAAGGCGCTGTTTCCCGATCCGTCCAGCTTCATGGACATGGACCTGGCGGCCGAAGCGATCGTGTCCGCGATCCAGTCGGGCGAGAGCATTCATGTCTTCGCCGACTATGACGTCGACGGGGCCTCCAGCGCGGCCCTGCTGGTGCGCTGGTTCCGGGCTCTTGGCCGCGACCTGCCGATCTATGTCCCGGACCGCCTGACCGAGGGCTATGGCCCCAGTCCTATGGCCTTCGACCGGCTGAAGGCCTCGGGGGCCGAACTGGTCATCACGGTCGACTGCGGCGCAGCCGCCAACGAGGCGATCGCCCACGCGTGCGGGATCGGGCTCAAGGTCGTGGTGATCGATCACCACATGATGCGCGAGGAGCCGCCCCGGTGTCTGGCGGTCGTCAACCCGAATCGCCCGGGTGATACCTCCGGTCAGGGCAATCTGGCGGCGGCGGGCGTGGTGTTCGTCCTGCTGGCCGCCCTGAACCGGGAGGCCCGGAAGCGCGGGCTGTTCGTCGAGACGCCGGAGCCCGACATCCGCCAGTGGCTCGATCTGGCGGCGCTCGGTGCCATCTGCGACGTCACCGGCCTGACCGGTTTCAATCGCGCGCTGACCGGGCTGGGGCTCAGGGTCATGTCGGGCTGGCGCAATCCGGGCCTGAAGGCGCTTCTGGCCGTCGCGGGCGCAGAGCCGGGCCCGGCGAAATCGAATCACGCGGGCTTCATCCTCGGTCCCCGCATCAATGCGGGGGGACGGATCGGCCGGGCCGATCTGGGGGCCCGCCTGCTGTCCACGGACGATCCGCTCGAGGCCCGGGCCCTGGCCGAGGAACTGGACGCCCTGAACGTCGCCCGGCGCGAGGTCGAGCGGGAGGTCACCGAAACGGCCACCCGCCGCGTCGAGGCCACGGGGCAGCATGCGGACGGCTCGGCCGTCGTCGTGGTCTCGGGCGAGGACTGGCATCCCGGCGTCGTCGGCATCGTGGCCGGCCGGCTTCGCGAACGCTGGCGAAAGCCGGTGATCGTGATCGGCGTGGACGCCGTCGCGCATGTCGGCAAGGGCTCCGGGCGGTCACAGCCCGGCATGAACCTGGGGCGCGCGATCCAGTCGGCCTGGCGCGAGGGCTTGCTGCTGGCGGGCGGAGGCCACGCCATGGCGGCGGGTCTGACGATCCGGCCCGACGGCATCGACGCCCTCCGCGATTTCCTGAATGCGACCATGGCCGGCGAACAGGCCGATGCCGATGCCCTCGACTGGGTCGAGGTCGATGCCCTGATCGACCCCGGCGCGGCCTCGCGGGCGCTGTTCGAGGGCTTCGAACGTCTGGCCCCCTTCGGTCCGGCCAACCCCGAGCCGCTGTTCGCGCTCAGCGGCGTTCAGTCGCGCGAGCCGGTGCAGATGAACGGCGGCCATGTCCGCTGCCGGCTGGTCGGTGCGGACGGGGCTTCTGTGAAGGCCATCGCCTGGCGCTGCGCCGACCTGCCCTCGGGCAGGGCGCTGCTGGCGGGGCAGGGCGGTCTCAGCGTCGTCGGTCGTCTGAAGGCGGACGACTGGAACGGTCGCAAGGGCGTCCAGTTCGAGATCGAGGACGTCGCCGATCCGCGGATGGCTACTTAGTTCAAAACTTAGTTCAAAAGGCCGCTTGCGCCCCCGGAAATCGCCCGCTATATCGCCCGCTCTCGCGCAGCGGTCCCTTCGTCTATCGGTTAGGACGTCAGGTTTTCAACCTGAAAAGAGGGGTTCGACTCCCCTAGGGACTGCCACGCGGGATTTCCCCACATCGATGTGTGAACACCGCTCCTGGCCGGCCCCGACGGGCCTCGGCCCGGGCGTTATTGCGAGTTGTGCGCATCATTCGACCGGGATTTGCGCCGTGCTCGGCAAGAAATCGGTGTTTTTCGCTTTTCTAGCGTTCGCGTAACCGTGTTAAACAGACCGCTGTCTGCCAGATGCGCGGACGGGGGGCTGGACGTGTCTGATTTTGAGAGCCTGGAGGCGACCGATGTGGTCCGTGTCGCCGGGCGTGTAAAATGGTTCGATCCGGGCAAGGGCTACGGTTTCATCGTGCCCGACGACCCGGGACAGACGGATCACAAGGACATCCTGCTGCACATCTCCAGCCTGCGGGACTCCGGACGAGACCTGGCGGGCGAGGGCGCAACCATCGAATGCGACTGCGCGCGCCGCGCCAAGGGCTGGCAGGTGGTCCATATCCACGACCTCGGCCAGAGCGAGCCCGAGATGGCCGCGCCGCGTCGGACCGGCTACGAGGCCCTCCGCGCCGATGCGCGCAGCCTGTCGGCCCCGGCGGCGGTCCTGGGCGACCTGGAGCCCGCGACCGTCAAATGGTTCAATCGCACCAAGGGCTATGGTTTCGTGGTGCGCGAAACCGATCCGGGCGATATCTTCGTCCATATCGAGACGCTGCGGCGCTGCGGACTGGACGATCTGGTTCCCGGCGAGACGGTGGCGGTGCGGTTCGCGACGGGTCCCAAGGGGCTGGTGGTGGCCGAAATCAAGCCGGGCGGCTGATCCCGCCCCGAAAGGGCGGACATGCTGTCGAAACGTTTGCTGACCACCATCGGACTGGGTCTGGCCCTGCTGACCGGCGCCTGTGCCAAGGAGGCCGGGCCCGTGGACGCCGCGGGCCGCCCGCTGGAAGCGCTCACCATCGTCACCGCCAGCGGCGAGCATCAGTTTCTGGTCGAGATCGCGGATGACGAGGCCGAGCGTCAGCGGGGCCTGATGTTCCGACCGCCGCTGGAGGACGATCGCGGCATGCTGTTCCAGTTTCCGGTCGCGGAGGAACAGGGCTTCTGGATGAAGAACACGCCCAGTTCGCTGGACATCCTCTACATCGATCCGACGGGCCGCATCGTGTCGATCGCCAGCCACGCCACGCCCTATTCGGAGACGACGCTGCCGTCGAACGGCGCGGCCAACGGGGTGCTGGAGCTGCGGGCAGGGCGGGCCGAGGAGATCGGGGCCGTTCCCGGGTCGACCGTGCGGCACCCCTTTTTCAAGCCCTGAGGCGATCTTCCGTTGCAGCGGCCTCCGGATGCTGGCAGACCCCTCCGCCGGAGTGTAGCGCAGCCTGGTAGCGCATCTGGTTTGGGACCAGAGGGTCGGAGGTTCGAATCCTCTCACTCCGACCATTGTCCCTGTGGGGCCATCGCTCGGCGCGCGGCGTCTCGCGACTTGAGCCCATTTCTTGCTATAAGGGGGCTACCGCTCGCGACGCGGTCGCTCGCTGCTTGAGCCCACCTCCTGAATGAGATCCGCCATGCTGGCCCGCATCTATCGCCCCGCCAAGACCGCGATGCAGTCGGGCAAGGCCAAGTCCAGGGACTGGCGGCTGGATTTCGAGCCCGCCTCGGCCCGCACCATCGATCCGCTGATGGGCTGGACCAGCTCGTCGGACATGAACGGCCAGGTGCGGCTGACGTTCGAGACGCGTGAGGAAGCCGTGGCCTACGCCGAGCGGCACGGCATTCCGTTCCGGCTGCACGAGCCGCAGGAAGCGCCGGTGATCCTGAAGGCCTATGCTGACAACTTCGCCACCAACCGCAAGCAGCCCTGGACGCACTAGGCACAGGGCGGCTGACGCGCGCCGCGCGGCGGCTTGCTGCTTGAGCCGCGGGAAGCCCCGGTGCTTGAGCCGGGACGCGCTTTACGGCTAACCGTTCAACCCGAGCACCCATAGCTCAACCGGATAGAGCACCCGCCTTCTAAGCGGGATGTTGCAGGTTCGAGTCCTGCTGGGTGCGCCACCGTTTCCACGAGGACCTGCCGATGGCCGATATCAAGAACCAGACCCTGCAGGGCCGGGTGACGCTGGACGGCAAGACCTTCACCGACTGCGCCTTCCAGAACGCCCAGCTGGTCTACAAGGGCGGACAGCAGCCCAGCTTCGTCAACTGCCGCTTCGTCCAGAGCCGGTTCGTGTTCGAGGACGAGGCCGCCAACACGGTCAACTTCCTGCGCGGCATGCTGCAGCCCCAGACCGGGATGCGGGGGTTCGTCACGGGCATGATGCCGGAAATCGGCGGCTAGGTTTGAGGCCAGCCGGCGAGACCGGCCTCGAGGTCCGCGATCAGATCGGCGGGCTCTTCCAGCCCCACGTGAATCCGCAGCAGCGGACCCTCCAGCGTCGGCGGGGCCTCGCGCCAGGCCATCTGCGGCGTCTCCAGGGTGATCAGGCTTTCGAACCCGCCCCAGGAATAGCCGAGACCGAACAGGGTCAGACCGTTCAGCAGGGCTTCGGCGTCGGCGCGACTCCCGCCTCTCATCACCACGCCGAACAGCGACGCCGCGCCGGTATAATGCCGCGCCCACACGTCATGGGCGGGGTCGTCGGGGCGGGCGGGATAGAGAACCCGGGCGACCTCCGGGCGCGCGGCCATCCAGTCAGCGACTGTCAACGCCGACCGCGCCTGTTCCGAATAGCGCAGCGGCATTGTCCGGAGGCCTCTCAAGGCCAGCCAGGCATCGTCGGGCGACACACATAGTCCGATGTCCTCGACCGCATCGGCGATGAGCGTGCAAAGCGCGGGATCGCCGGCCGACACCGCCCCGAGCATGAGGTCGGAGTGGCCCCCGACGTATTTGGTCAGGGCCTGGACGCTGACGTCGACGCCGTGAACCAGCGGCTTGAAGGCCAGGCCCGCCGCCCAGGTGTTGTCCATCACCGTCAGGACGTTCCGGGCGCGCGCGGCGGCGGCGAGCGCGGGCACATCGATCATCGCGAACGTCAGCGAAGCGGGCGATTCGATCAGGATTACACGCGTGCGATCGCTGATCCTTTCGGCGATGCCGGCGGCCGGGGCTTCGGGCGGATGAAACCGCGTGACGACACCGCGCGCCGCCATATGACGGGTCAGGAACCGGCGCACCGGGCCATAGACGGCGTCGGTCGTCAGGATTTCGTCGCCGGGCTTCGTCAGCGCGATCAGCGGCAGGGTCACGGCTGCGAGGCCTGACGGGACAAGCCAGCAATCGCGCGCCTGCTCGAGATCGGCCAGAGCGGCGCGCAACGCGGTCTGGGATGCGGTGCCTTCGATGCCATACAGCGGGCCCTGACCGGCATCGCGCATGTCGGCCACCGAGTCGGACAGCAGGGTCGATGCCCGTTCGACGGGAGGATTGACCGGCCGGCGGCCCTTTCCGCGCCGCGTGGCGGACGCGATCAGCCGGGTACGGTCCGAAAGCGGGTCCAAGGTCCCCTCCGTGGGTTGCGAACAGGCCTCCAAAGGCCTCTAAAGCGGCGGGGGCGCAAGGGGCGACGCAGAGTCGCGAAGGCGCAAGGCGGGACGAACCATGGGCGATCGGGCCACGGGTTTTCTGATGCGGATGGCCGCCGTGGTGGCGGTCGCCTGTCTGGCCGCCTGTGGCCGCAGCGAGGACACCTCGACCGACCTCGAGGCCTCGACCCCCACACGGACGGCGACCACAGCCGGCGAGCTTCCCCCCAGCCCGACCCTCGTCGCCATCAAGCGGCGTGGACGTCTGAACTGCGGGGTCAACCAGGGTCTCGTGGGGTTCGCCTACACCGACAATCGCGGAGAGTGGCGGGGCTTCGACGTCGACTTCTGTCGCGGGCTGGCCGCCGCCGTCGTCGGCGATCCCGATGCGGTGCGGTTCGTGCCGCTGTCGGCGGAGAACCGGTTTCAGGCCCTGGAGGACGGCCGCGTCGACGTCCTGTGGCGGAACACGTCCTGGACCATGGAGCGGGATACGGGCGGGCGGCTGAGCTTCGCCGGCATCAACTATTACGACGGCCAGGGTTTTCTGGTCCGCCGGGCGCTGAACCTGAACAGCGCGGCGGAGCTGAACGGCGCGCGGATCTGCCTGCAGTCCGGCTCGACCAGCGCCCTGAACGTCGAGGACTATTTCCGCAGCCGCGGGATCGAGTATCGCGCCGTCGTGCTGCCGACCGAAGAGGCTGCGCGCCAGGCCTACGGGCGCGAGGACTGCGATGCGTTTTCTGCCGATGTGTCGGCACTGGCAGCCGCCCGGACGACGCTCGGCGATTCGAGCCAGCATGTGATCCTGCCCGACGTCATCTCCAAGGAACCGCTGGGTCCGGTCGTTCGCCGCGGCGACGAGCAGTGGACCGCCATCGTGCGCTGGACCCAGAACGCCCTCGTGCTGGCCGAGGAACTCGGGGTGACCCAGGCCAATGTCGAGGATCAGGCCGCAGAGGCGCGAGATCCCCAGGTGCGGCGCCTTCTCGGCGTGGAAGGCGAGTTCGGATCGCGGATGGGTCTGTCCGATGACTGGGCCAGGGACGCCATCGCGGGCGTCGGCAACTACGGCGAAATCTTCGAGCGGAACCTGGGGTCGCAATCGGCGCTCGACCTGGCGCGCGGTCTCAATGCACAATGGAATGGACGACCGGCCGGGCTGATCTACGGCCTGCCGGTGCGATAGACATCCGGGCCGCCGCGCAAACGCTGCGAGGGGCACCTTCGGGGGACGAATGGATACGACGAAAAAGGGCGGGATCCCGCTTCACTGGCTGATGCTGATCGGGTTCGTGATCGGGCTGGGCGCGGGGCTCTACGTCAATCAGTACATCGGCCCGGATGTCGCCTGGGTACAGTGGGTGACATCGAATGTGACGGGCCCGGCAGGCCAGATCTTCCTGCGCCTGCTGTTCATGCTGGTGATCCCGCTGCTGTTCTCCGCCCTTGTCGTCGGCGTGGCTGAAATGGGCGACCTGCAGTCGCTGGGTCGGGCGGGGATCAAGACCC
Organism: Brevundimonas subvibrioides ATCC 15264; assembly: GCF_000144605.1. Lineage (NCBI taxonomy): Bacteria > Pseudomonadati > Pseudomonadota > Alphaproteobacteria > Caulobacterales > Caulobacteraceae > Brevundimonas > Brevundimonas subvibrioides. Next base: position 1,896,951 of record NC_014375.1, read on the forward strand.
TGCTGCTGACGATCCTGGTGTCCGCCATCGCCGTCGTCATCGGTCTGGGCATGGTCAACTATTTCCGGCCCGGCGACGGCGTCGACCCGGCCCTGGCCCAGGCCCTGCTGGCCCAGGGCGCGGAAGGCGCTGCCGCCATCGTGGAAAAGGCGCCCGAGAGCGTCCAGTTCGGCACCTTCTTCCTGGATCTGATCCCGTCGAACGTCTTCACCGCGGCGGCCGAGAACCAGATCCTGCCGATCATGATCTTCGCCCTGCTGTTCGGCATCGGGCTCGTCATGGCCAGGAGCCCGAACACCGACAAACTCCAGAACGTCATCGAGGGCATCCTCGAGGTCACGATGAAGTTGATCAATCTGGTCATCAAGCTGGCACCGATCGCCATCGCCTGCCTGATGTTCAACCTGGCGGCCCTGTTCGGCTGGGATCTGCTGGTGCGGCTGGCGGCCTTCGTCGGCGTCGCCGTGGGCGCGATGGCGATCCACATGTTCGTCGTCTATCCGCTGGTCGTCTGGATCGGCGGGGGTATGAACCCGCTGACGTTCTTCAGGGGCGTTCAGCGCCCGATGATCGTGGCCTTCTCGACCGCCTCGTCCAACGCCACCCTTCCGGTCGCTCTCAAGGCTGCCGAAGAGGAGCTGAAGCTTCCGCGCAAGATCGCCCGTTTCGTCCTGACGGTGGGTGCCACGGCCAACCAGAACGGGACCGCCCTGTTCGAGGGTGTCACCGTGCTGTTCCTGGCCCAGTTCTTCCAGATCGAACTGTCGATCACCCAGCAGGTGGTCGTGATGCTGGTCTGCATCCTGGGCGGCGTCGGAACGGCCGGGGTCCCTGCGGGATCCCTGCCGGTCATCGCCATGATCCTCGTCATGGTGGGCGTGCCGGCCGAAGGCATCGGCCTGATCCTGGGCGTGGACCGCTTCCTCGACATGTGCCGGACCGTGCTGAACGTGACCGGTGATCTGGTGCTCGCGACGGTCGTGTCGCGGGGCGAGAAGGATGACCCGGTCGTGATCGAGCCGGACCCACCGGTCACGGTGGCAACCGTCGCCTGACGGTTCAGGGGCCGGTCGCGACCGCCGTATCCGACCGGCCGCCCCATTCGGCCCAGGCCCCGTCGTAAAGGGCGCTGTCCTCGCCGAGCTCGGCCAGGGCCAGCGTCAGGATGGCTGCCGTCACGCCGGATCCGCAGCTGGTGATGATCGGCCGGTCGAACGTCACCCCGGCGTCGGCGAACCGCTGCCGCAGATCGGGCGCGGGGAGCAGACGGCCTGTCTCGTCCAGCAGCGTCTTGAAGGGCAGGCTCAGCGCCCCGGGCATGTGGCCGGGCCGAAGACCGGCCCGCGGTTCGGCGGCCTCGCCCCTGAAACGGGGCGCGGGGCGGGCGTCGACGATCTGGGCGTCGCCGCTCAGAGCGGCCAGCACCATGGCCATGTCCGCGACGGCACCGGATCGCCCGGCCGGTTCGAAGCGGGCGGGAGCGACAGCGGACACGGGCCCCGCGTCTGTCGGTCTGTCCTCCGCCCGCCAGCGGGGCAGGCCGCCGTCGAGGACGCGGACATCCCGGGCCCCCATCAGCCGGAAGGTCCACCAGACCCGCGCGGCCGAGAACAGGCCCACGGTGTCGTAGACGACGATCCGGTCGGTCGCCGAAATCCCCAGCGCGCCCGCCGCGTCGGCGAAGGCTGCGGCGGTGGGCAGCATGTGCGGCAGGTCCGTGGTGTGGTCAGACACTGCGTCGAGGTCGAAGAAGACCGCGCCGGGGATTCGCAGCCGTTCGAACTCGGCGCGGGCGTCGCGGCCATCCAGGTGCCAGCTGGCATCGACGATCCGGAGATCGGGCGCCCCGAGGTCGCGGGCGAGGTCTTCGGTGGAGATCAGGAACGAGGCCATGGCCGAGACTAGCATGCACGGACACGAAGGCGGAGGCGTCCTGCGGCTGGTCCTGGGCGATCAGCTGTCGGACGGCCTGTCCGCTCTGACCGACCTCGACCCCGCGCGCGACGTCGTTCTGATGGCCGAGGTGCGGGACGAGGCGACCTATGTCGGTCACCACAAGCAGAAGATCGCCCTCATCTTCGCCGCCATGCGCGCCTTCGCCCTGCGGCTGGAGGCCCGGGACATCGTGGTCCGCTACGTCCGGATCGACGATCCGGACAACACCCACAGCATTGCGGGCGAGCTGGAACGGGCGCTGTCGGACCAGCCGTTCGAGGCCGTGGTCATGACCGAATGCGGCGAATGGCGGCTGGCCGAGGCGCTGTCCGCCTTCGCCCGATCGTCCGGCGTGCCCTGCGACATCCGCCACGACGACCGTTTCATCTGTTCGCACGACCGGTTCCGGCGCTGGTCCTCGGGCAAGTCGCAGCTACGCATGGAGTTCTTCTATCGCGAGATGCGAAAGGAGACCGGCATCCTGCTGGACGACGGCCAGCCGGTGGGCGGCAAATGGAACTACGACGCCGAGAACCGAAAAGGCCTGACCAAGGGCGTTCGCCCGCCCGCCCGCCTGCGAACGCCGCCCGATGCCGTCGCGGTCGAGGCCATCGCCGACGTCGAGCGCCTGTTTCCCGACCATTTCGGCACCACCGATGCCTTCGGCTGGCCGACGACGGCGGCGCAGGCCGAGGCCGTGCTGGCCGACTTCCTGTCCGAGGTCCTGCCGCGCTTCGGCGACTGGCAGGACGCCATGGCCCTCGGCGAGCCCTGGATGTGGCACGGGCTGATCTCGACCTCGCTGAACCTGGGCCTGCTGGACGCCCTGGACGTCTGCCGCCGGGCCGACGCGGAGTTCCGTGCCGGCCGCGCTCCGTTGAACGCCGTCGAGGGCTTCATCCGGCAGATCCTCGGCTGGCGGGAGTTCGTGCGCGGGATCTACTGGCTGAAGGTGCCCGAGTATCGCCAGCGCAACTTCCTCGACGCGGACCGCGACCTGCCGTGGTTCTTCTGGTCGGGCGAGACGGACATGGCCTGCGTGGCCGATGTCGTGGCCACGACGCGCGACAACGCCTATGCCCACCACATCCAGCGCCTGATGGTGACGGGCAACCTCGCCATGCTGCTGGGCGTCCACCCCGACCCCGTCGATGACTGGTATCTGAGCGTCTATGCCGACGCCTACGAATGGGTGGAGATGCCCAATACCCGGGGCATGGCGACCTTCGCCGACGGCGGGATCATGGGCTCCAAGCCCTATGCCGCGTCCGGGGCCTACATCGACCGGATGAGCGACTATTGCGGGTCGTGCCGGTACGACGTGAAGGCCAAAACCGGCGATAACGCCTGTCCGTTCAATCGTCTGTACTGGGGCTTTCTGGAGCGGAACCGGGCGCGGCTGCGCGACAACGTCCGGCTGGCCATGCCCTATCGCACGCTCGACAATTTCGGCCCCGAGCGCCGCGCCGCCCTGCTGGCCGAGGCCGAGGCCGCGCGGACGCTGCTGGGGGCCGTGGTCAGGCCCGGCTGAGGGCCAGCTGGATCACGTCGGTCCGGCGGGACCGGAAACCGGCCTCGCAGTAGGCCAGATAGAAGCGCCACAGTCGGCGGAAGCGTTCGTCGAACCCGCCCATCTTGCGGATGTCGTCCCAGGCGGCCTGGAACCGCTGGTCCCACCGGCTGAGGGTATCGGCATAGTCGATTCCGAACCGGTCCACGCTGTCCCAGCTCAGCCCCGCCGCCTCCACGACCGGCTGCAGCCGGGCCTCCGACGGCAGCATGCCGCCGGGGAAGACGTATTTCTGGATGAAGTCGGTCCGGGCGTTGTATTCCTCGAACAGCTCTTCCTGGATGGTGATGATCTGCAGGCCGGCGCGCCCGCCGGGCTTCAGCACGTCGTGGACCTTGTCGAAATAGGCCCCCCAGTACTCCTTGCCGACCGCCTCGAACATTTCGATGGAGGCGACCCGGTCGAAGGTGCCGGTGATGTCGCGATAGTCCATCAGCTCGATCTTCGTCCGCTCCGACAGACCGGCATTGAACAGACGCTCGCGCGCCAGATCATGCTGTTCCTGCGAGATGGTGACGCCGGTGACGGTCGCGCCGATTTCCTTGGCCGCGTACTCAGCGAACCCGCCCCAGCCGCAGCCGATCTCCAGCACGCTCATGCCGGGCTGCAGGTCCATGGCCTGGGCCAGGGCGGCGTATTTGCGGGTCTGGGCCACCTCCAGCGGCTCGGACGGGCTCAGGAATTTCGCCGACGAATAGGTCATCGAACGGTCCAGCCACTCGGCATAGAAGGCATTGCCCAGGTCGTAGTGGGCGGTGATGTTCTTTCTCGACCCGCTGCGGCTGTTGCGGTTGAGCTTGTGGGCGATCCAGTTGACTGCGAGCATGACGACATTGCCGTCGAACAGCCGGCGGATGTGGTCGTAGTTGTTGGCCAGGGTCTCCAGCAGCACGGCCAGATGCGGGCTGTCCCACTCACCGGCCATATAGCCCTCGGCATAGCCGATATCGCCGTTGGCCAGCACACGCCCCGCGAAGCGATAGTCCAGCACGTTCATGATGGCGTTGGGGCCCGGCGTTTCACCCTCCAGCCTGTGCACCTCGCCATTGGGCAAGGTCAGGGTCAGCCGGCCATAGGTCCAGTTGGCCGAGAGCAGCCGGATCAGCAGGGCGAAGACCCGCGGCGTCCGGTCGAGGGCGACCTCGGAGTGATCAGTCTGGACAGTCATGCGGGGCAACCTGCGTTGAAGGCCGAACGCCGGTCAATCGGCTGCGGCATCTTGTCTTTCGGCCGTGACGGTCTTGAGTGCGGCGAGGGCACGCTCTCGCGCTCTGGCGTGGTCGACGATCGGGCGGGGATAGGTCGTGCCGAGCCGGATGCCGCAATCGCGCAGGATCTCGGGCGGAGCGTTCCAGGGCGCGTGGATCCATCTGGCGGGGACAGGCGCCAGTTCGGGGATCCAGCGTTTGACGTAGCGAGCCTCGGCATCGAACTTCTGACCCTGGGTGACCGGATTGAAGATTCGGAAGTACGGTGAAGCATCGGCTCCGGATCCAGCGACCCACTGCCAATTCTGGGAATTCGACGCCAGGTCGGCATCCACCAGGGTGTCCCAGAACCAGGCCTCGCCGCGCCGCCAGTCGATCAGCAGGTCCTTGATCAGGAACGACGCCACGATCATCCGCACGCGGTTGTGCATCACGCCCGTGGCCCACAGCTCGCGCATACCCGCATCGACGATGGGATAGCCAGTCATGCCCCGGGTCCAGGCGAGGAAGCCCGGTTCGTCGTCCCGCCACGGCATGGCGTCGTATTCCGGCCGGAAGGCCTTGTCCGGCAGGGTCGGGAAATGGTGCAGCAGGTGGGCCGAGAAATCGCGCCAGATCAGTTCGGCGATGAACTTGTCGGCCTCGCCGGACGTGACCTTGCCGCCGTCGGCCGCGTCGCGCGCTGCGATCCAGGCGCGCCAGGGACTGATCTCTCCGAAATGCAGGTGGGGGGACAGCCGGCTGGTGGCGGGCTCGGCCGGGCGATCGCGGCCGTTGGAATAGTCCGCGAGACCTCCCGATACGAAACGGTGCAGGGCGGCGGTCGCGCCGTCCTCGCCCGGCGTCCAGTCGAAGCCTTTCGACCAGTCGGGGCGGGTGGGGTGCAGGCCCCAGGCGTCGAGGTCGTCGCTCTCCAGCCCGGGCGCAGCGCCGAGCTGGCGGGGCCCGGTCGTGTGGGCGGGCGGCTCGGCCTGGGCGCGCAGGGCCTTCATGAAGGGTGTGAAGACCTTGTAGGGCCCGCCGGACCCGTTCAGCAGCGAACCCGGCAGCGCCAGAAGCGATCCGTTGGACCCCCGGCATTCGACCCCGTCCGTCTTCAGGCCATGGGCGATGTCGGCGTCCCGGGTCCAGGCCTCCGGCTCGAACAGTCGGTTCAGGAAGACGGTGTCCGCCCCGGTCTGATCGATCAGGCGTCGGAGTTCCGTCTCCGAATCACCGCGTCGCAGGATCAGGGTCGCGCCGCGCTCGGCCAGCGACCCGGCCAGCGCCCGCAGCGACTTGTCCAGCCACCACAGCGAGGCCGCGCCGGCCGGCCGCACGGCCGTGCCTTCGTCGTGGATGTAGACGGGCACGACCGGCCGTCCGGTCGCGTGGGCCTTGTTCAGCGCCGGATTGTCGGCGAGCCGCAGGTCGCGGCGGAACCAGAGGATAACGGGGGCCGGTCCGTCCTGCGCCTTGGTGGTCACGCCGCGAGTCTCCGTGGTAGGTTGAAACATCAGGCGCGAACGGCCACCTGACCGCCCCATAAGGGTGCAAAGGCCAACGCACCACCCGTCAGAACGTCGCTTTCAGAAGGCCCGCCCATGAGCGCCCCCAACGCCGTCATCACCCTGTCCGGCAACGGCATCACCACCCCCGTCGTCATCGGCGGCGGCGCGCGGATCGCCTTCATCGCCGGGCCGTGCCAGCTGGAAAGCCGCCAGCACGCGCTGGAGATGGCCCATGCCCTGAAGGAGATCGGCCAGCGGCTGAACGTCGGCATCATCTACAAGACGAGCTTCGACAAGGCGAACCGCACCAGCGCGAACGCCGCGCGCGGCCTTGGACTGGAACAGTCGCTGCCGATCTTCGACGAGATCCGCCAGGTCACCGGCCTGCCGGTCCTGACCGACGTCCATTCCGAGGAACAGGCGCGCGTGGCGGCCCAGGCGGTCGACGTGCTGCAGATCCCGGCCTTCCTCAGCCGCCAGACCGACCTGCTGCTGGCCGCCGCGGCCACGGGCAAGGCCATCAACATCAAGAAGGGCCAGTTTTTGGCCCCCTGGGACATGAAGAATGTCATCGCCAAGGTCGTCGGGGCCGGCAATCCGAACGTCATGGCCTGCGAGCGCGGAGCCAGCTTCGGCTACAACACCCTGGTGTCGGACATGCGCGCCCTGCCGGTCCTGCGCGAGATCGGCTGCCCGGTCGTGTTCGACGCGACCCACAGCGTCCAGCAGCCGGGCGGGCAGGGGACCTCCTCGGGCGGCCAGCGCGAGTTCGTGCCGGTCCTGGCCCGTGCGGCCGTGGCCGTCGGCGTCGATGCGGTCTTCATGGAGACCCACCAGGACCCCGACCACGCCCCGTCGGACGGCCCGAACATGGTGCCGCTGGATCAGTTCGAGGCCCTGGCGGCCGAGCTGCTGGCCTATGACGACCTGTCCAAGGCGCGGATGGCGAAGGCCGCCTGAATCTCGCGCGTCGTCTGCGACCGCTTTTGACGCAGCTGTGTGCGGGAATGTCTCAATGACGCCGATGCGGGTGGCCGATCTGGACTCATTGGACAAGCTGGACTCCCCGGACGGGAGTCCAGGTGTCCAGACGACGGTTGTGCGAACCGTCGCCGGGCTTTAGCTCAGACCCATGGTTGACCGCACCCTGGACCTCGGCGCCCTGCAAAGCCTGCTCGATCGCGCGCGCGGTCAGACGGTGGCTTGCGTCGGCGACCTGATGCTGGACCGCTATGTCTATGGCGAGGTCAGCCGGATTTCGCCCGAGGCACCGATCCCGGTCCTGCGGTCGCGCCGCACAGTTTCGATGCCCGGCGGCGTCGGCAATGTGGCCCGCAACGTCGCGGCGCTCGGAGGGCTGGCTCGTCTGGGCGGCGTCACGGGGGCCGATGCCGCGGGCGAGGAACTGGCCCGGCTGGTCTCCGCAGAGCCTCGGATCGAGGACTTCATCGACCGGACGGAGGCCGCCGGCACCATCGTCAAGACCCGCTACGTCTCCGGCGGCCAGCAGCTGATGCGACTGGACGAGGAAGAAGTCGCCGTCGGCGCCTTCGCCCGCGAGGACGTGTTTTCAAATGCTTCCGCGATTCTCCTGTCGGACTACGCCAAGGGCGTGGTGACGGAACGGCTGATCCGCGCGGCCCTCTGGCAGGCGCAACAAACCGGTGCCGTGGTCATCGTCGATCCGAAGGGCCGGGATTTCGCCCGCTACGGCGCGGTCGATCTGATCAAGCCCAATGCGTCCGAACTGGCCGGCGCCACCGGCCTGCCGGTCGAGACGGACGCCGAGATCGAGGTCGCGCTTCAGGCCCTGCTGGACGCCACGACCGCTCGGGCCATCGTCGTCACCCGCGCCGGCAAGGGCATGAGCCTGATGCGGCGTGGAGAGCCGGCGCAGCATTTCCCCGGACGGGCGCGCGAGGTGTTCGACGTCTCCGGCGCCGGCGACACCGGTCTGGCGGCCCTCGGTCTGGCGCTGGGCGCGGGCGCGTCACTGGAACAGGCCGTTCAGCTCGCCATCTTCGCGTCGGGCGTCGTCGTCGGAAAGAGCGGGACCGCCGTCGTCACCCCCGCCGAACTGATCGAGGCCGAGATGAGCCAGCACGCCGGTACGGCTCTGGCCAAGGTCACCGCGCTCGACGACCTCGCCGCCGAGGTCGAGGCCTGGCGGCGTCAGGGTCTGAAGGTCGGCTTCACCAACGGCTGTTTCGACATCCTGCACCGGGGCCATGTCGCCTATCTGGCCCAAGCCCGGTCGTGGTGCGACCGGCTGGTCGTGGCGCTGAACACCGACGACTCGGTCCGCCGCCTGAAGGGCGAGGGCCGTCCCGTAAACGACCTCGACAGCCGCGCCGTGGTCATCGGCGGCCTCGCCAGCGTGGACCGGGTCACCTCCTTCGACGATCCGACGCCGATCGCCCTGATCGAACGCCTGCGGCCCGACGTCCTGATCAAGGGGGCCGACTATACGCGCAAGGGCGTGGTCGGTGGCGACCTGGTCGAGAGCTGGGGCGGGGAGGTTCGTCTGGCCGCGTTCGCGGACGGCTATTCCACCACCGGCACGATCGCCAGAATGCAGGGCGGAGCGGGCTGATGCGGCGCATGATCGTGGTCACCGGCGGGGCCGGCTTCATCGGATCCAACATCGTCTCGCGCCTGTGCGCCGAGGACCGCTGGGACGTCGTCGTCTGCGACCGGCTGGAAGACGCGAACCTGGGCAAGTGGCGCAACATCGCCAAGTCGGCGATCGCCGACTTCTGGCAGCCCGAGGAGCTGTTCCTTCAGCTGGACCGGCACGCGGCTCGGGTCAGCGCCATCGTCCATATGGGGGCGATCTCCTCCACGACGGAGCTGGATGCCGACCTGATCCTGCGGACCAACTTCAGCCTGTCGCGCGACCTCTGGGACTGGTGCGCCTTAAACGACGCGCGGATGATCTACGCGTCCTCGGCCGCCACCTACGGCGATGGCGAGGCCGGTTTCGAGGATGCTGACGATCTTGCGTCGATCTCGCAGCTCCAGCCGCTAAATGCTTACGGTTATTCGAAGAAATTGTTCGACCAGTATGCGGTGCGTGAAGCCGCCCGCGACCATGCCCCCAAACAGTGGGCGGGTCTGAAGTTCTTCAACGTCTATGGCCCCAACGAGGGCCACAAGGGCGGGATGAAGTCGGTCATCGCCCAGATCTGGCCAAAGGTGGCCGCGGGCGAGCCCGTCAGCCTGTTCCGCTCGCACCACCCCGACTATGCCGACGGCGGCCAGCTGCGCGACTTCGTGTTCGTGGACGACGTCGTCGACATCGTCGACTGGCTGCTGGGCACGCCCGGGGTCAGCGGGATCTTCAACGCCGGGTCCGGGCAGGCGCGATCGTTCCTCGATCTAGCCAACGCGACCTTCGCGGCGGCCGGCCGCGAGCCGTCCGTGACCTATATCGACATGCCCGAGGCCATCCGGGACCGGTATCAGTATTTCACCAAGGCCAGGATGGACCGTGTCCGCGCGCTCGGCTTCGGGGGACAGTCCACGCCTCTGGAGGAGGGCGTGCGGCGCTACGTCCAGACCTGGCTCTCCAGCCCGGATCCCTACAGGTGAGATTGCCGGGTCTGACCGTGCGCCAGACGGTGGGCTGGCTCGGCATCGGGCTGGTGCTGCTGGTCGCGGCCGCCGTCGGCATCTGGCGGGGCGACATCCTGAAGGCGGGCCTGGACCCCAAGATCCCTTTCCAGACCTATACGCCGCCGCCCGCGCCCGACTACGCCTCGGCCGCCGCATGGGCGATGCGCGACGTCAGCGTCCCCGGTGCCGGCAACGCCGCCGTCTTCTTCCTGCATTCGACGACCTTCGACGGCGGCAGGGACTGGAACGGTCCGATCGGCGACCCGAAGGCCGACGCCTATCTGGAGCGGGTCGTCATCCCGAACTACGCCGGGCCTTTCGCGCGGGCGGGATCGATCAGCGTGCCGCGTTACCGTCAGGCCTCCCTCTACACGCGCCTGACCCTCCGCGACGATGCGCGGGACGCCCGCGCCTTTGCCTATGGCGATGCGCTGGCGGCCTTCGAGACCTGGCTGGCCGCCCATCCGGACGGGCCGCTGGTGCTGGCGGGTGTGGAGCAGGGGGCCGATCTGATCGACCGCCTGCTCCAGGAGCGGATCGGCGCGGACCCGGACCTCAGCCGCCGTCTGGTCGCGGTCTATCTGATCGATGTCATCGTCGCGGTGGAAGGGCTGGGCCCCTCGACCCCGCCCTGCGCCACGGCGACCCAGACGGGCTGCGTCATCGGCTGGTCGCAGGTCGACGAGCACAACGACGGGGCCGCTTGGAGACGTCTGCGTCGCGCTCTGGTCTGGGATGGTAGAGGTCGTCTGGTGGATCTGGACAGCCGGACAGCCCTGTGCGTGAACCCCGTGAGCGGGTCCAGCGACACCGCCCCTGTCCCGGCGCGTCGGCATCGGGGCGCCGCCAATGCCACCGGCCTCGAATGGGGGCTGCGTCCGGCCTTCATCGACCGAGCGGTCGCGACCCAGTGCCGCGACGGCCTGCTGCGCCATAGCGAGCTTACGACCGAGTCGTTCAAGGAGGTCGGGAACTGGGCGGATCGTCGAAAAGCCCGTCAGTACAATTTGTTCTACGCGGACATTGAAGCGGACGTTGATCGCCGGCTCGCCGTCTGGAACGCGTCCGACGCGCCCTAGTCGAGCCCGGACCGGTCGGTTCTCCAGTCGAACAGCGCCTCGAGCACCTGGATGGCCTGACCCCGCGGGGACGCGAGGTCGGGGTCGCGTCCCAGAACCATCCGTGCGTCGTCCGAGGCGGCCAGCATCAACGACCGGTGCCGGATCGGATCGGCGAACCGATAGGCCGGAAAGCCGCTCTGTCGCAGGCCCAGCGGATCCCCCCCGCCGCGCAACCGGAAATCCTCCTCGGCGATCTCGAAGCCGTCCTCGGTCCGCCGCAGGGTCTCCAGCCGCTCGCGCGCCGTCTCGCCGAGCGCTCCATCCTGACCACCGTACAACAGGATGCAGGCGCTGGATTTCGCCCCCCGTCCGACCCGGCCCCGCAGCTGGTGAAGCTGGGCCAGGCCGAACCGGTCGGCATGCTCGATGACCATAATGGTGGCGTTCGGCACGTCCACCCCGACCTCGACCACCGTCGTGGCCACCAGAACCGGCAGGCGGCCATCGGCGAAGTCGGCCATGACGGCCTCGCGCTCGGCCCCCGGCATCTGGCCGTGGGCGAGACCGATCTCGATGTTCAGGATGCGCCTGAGGTCGCGCGCCCGTTCCTCGGCGGCGGCCAGATCGGACGCTTCCGATTCCGCGACGAGCGGACAGATCCAGTAGGCCTGGGCGCCCGTTTCGACAGCCGCCTTGAGCCGCGCCGCAACCTCGCCGATGCGGGCCAGGGGCAGGACGGCCGTGGCGACCGGGGTCCGGCCGGGCGGTTTCTCGGTCAGGCGGCTGACCTCCAGCTCGCCGTACTGGGTCAGCTCGAGCGTGCGCGGAATGGGCGTGGCCGACATGGTCAGCAGATGGACACCCCCGATCCGGGGATCGGCCTTGGCCTGAAGCCGGGCCCGCTCGTTGACGCCGAAGCGATGCTGTTCGTCAATGATCGCCAGGGCCAGGCGGTCGAAGCGGACGGCGTCCTGGAACAGGGCGTGGGTGCCGATGGCGATCCTCGCCTCGCCCGATGCGAGGGCCGCCAGGCGGGCGCGGCGTTCGGCGGCCGTATCGCGCCCGGTCAGCAGGATCGTCGGCAGGCCGGCGGCCTCCAGCATCGGAGCGAGCCGCTGGAAATGCTGACGGGCCAGGATCTCGGTCGGCGCCATCAGCGCCGCCTGGAAGCCGGCCCCTGCCGCGTCGGCCATGGCCAGGGCCGCGACGGCCGTCTTGCCGGAGCCGACATCGCCCTGCAGCAGCCGGCCCATCTGCTCGCCCGACGCCAGATCGCGCCGGATCTCGGCCATGGCCTGGGCCTGGGCCCCGGTCAGGGAGAAGGGCAGGGCGGCCAGCAGGGCGGCCGACGCCGCATTCTCGCGGATCACGGGCGCGGGCGTGATCTGCCGGGCCCGGCGACGCCGCGCCAGCGCCAGCTGATGGGCCAGCAGTTCGTCAAAGGCGAGCCGCTCCCGCGCCGGGCTGTCGGGCGACAGGTCGGCCTCGCCCGTCGGCGCGTGCAGCGCGTCCAGCGCGGCCTTCCAGCCGGGCCAGCGGCGTCGGGCCAGCCAGGCCGCGTCCTGCCACTCGTCCGGATCGGGGGTCACCGCGAGGGCCCCGAGCGCCAGTTTCCGGACGTTCCGCGACGCCAGCCCCTGCGTCGCCGGATAGACGGGCTCGACCGACGGGATCTCCTCGCCCTTGTCCAGCGGCACGATCCAGTCGGGATGCACGATCTGCACCTCGCCGTTGAACCGTTCGACCTTGCCGGACACCAGCCGTCGCTCGCCCCGGGGCAGCTGCCGGTCGATATGCTGCGGACTGCCGCCGAACCAGATCAGGTGGACGAAGCCGGTCTCGTCGCTGGCGCGGACCTTCAGCGGAACGCCCGGCCGGCCCGGCGCGATCATGCGGTCGACGACGACGTCGAACACCCCGACCTCGCCCTCGATCGCATCGGCGGCATTGGTCCTGCGCCGCGTGATGACGCCGACGGGCGCGAGGAACAGCACGTCGCGCACCAGAGGCCCCGCCAGCTTCTGGACCAGCGGCAGGGTGCGCGGTCCCACGCCTTTCAGGCTGGAAACCTCGGCGAACAGGGGAAAGAGAATCTGGGGCCGCATCGGCCGCGACATTAGACGCCAAGGCCGCGCTGGCGAAACGGGTCCGGGACCTCTATCTGACAGGCCTCATTGGATGAATGGACCGGGCAAGGATTCTTGTGGCCGATAACGATGCGCGTGCCGAAACCGAAATCCGCCGGCAGCGGCTGGGCCGGATCACCTTCCGGGCATGGCGGCGCGGGTTCCGCGAGGCCGATCTGGTGCTGGGACCGTTCATGGAGCGGGAAGGGCCGGGCCTGAGCGACGCCGATCTGGACAGCCTCGAGGCGCTGCTGGCCGAGGACAACGATCACGAACTCTATGCCTGGATCATCGAGACAAATCCGACGCCGGCCGAACACGAGACGCCGCTGATGACCCGGCTGCGGACCTTCATGCGCGCCCATGTCGCCGCGGCGGTCGCCGAGGGAGCGGGCTGATGGACGGAGCCAGCGTGGAACGGCGAACCGATCACGAACTGGGCGGCGCGCCGGAGGGGCTGGATGCCCTGGTGGTCGCCGAGCGCCTGAAATCATCGGGCGGGATCGGCGTGTTCGTGGGCCGGGACTATGCGCGGGCCAACGCCTTCGTCCAGGCGTTCCAGTTTTTCGCCGCGGACATCGACGTGCTGGAGTTCCCGGCCTGGGACTGCCTGCCCTATGACCGGCTGAGCCCGACCTCGGGCGTCTCGGCGGAGCGGATGGCCGCCCTGACCGCCCTTGCGCGCCGCGATCCGGACGAGCGCAAGCCGCTCTTGCTGGTCACCACCGTCGCCGCGGCGATGCAGAGGACCCCACCGCGCGCGGTGACGACTTCGGCCGGGTTCGACGCCGTGGTGGGTCTGGAGCTCGATACCGCGGCGCTGGAGACCTATTTCACGACCAACGGCTATATGCGCGCCTCGACCGTCAACGAGCGGGGCGAGTATGCCGTCCGGGGCGGGGTGATCGACGTCTTCCCGCCGGGGTTCGAGGAACCGGTGCGGCTCGACATGTTCGGCTCGGAGCTGGAATCGATCCGGACCTTCGATCCGGCGACCCAGCGATCCACGGGCCAGCGGCGCGCCGTGGCCCTGTCGCCCGTCTCCGAGGCCCTGCTGAACGCCGAGACCATCAGCCGCTTCCGGACCGGCTACCTGAACCTGTTCGGCGCTGCGGGTGACGATCCCCTCTACGCGGCCGTCAGCGAGGGCGCGCGGCGGCAGGGCATGGAGCACTGGCTGCCGCTGCTCTATCCGCATCTGGAGACGCTGTTCGACTATCTTCCGGACCGTGCGGCGATCTTCCTGGACCATCAGGGCGAGGCCGCGCGGGCGGAACGCTGGGCGCTGACCCGCGATGCCTACGAGGCGCGGCGCGAGGCGTCCAAGGCCAAGGGCGGGGCGGCCAACCGCGCGCTGGCCCCCGAGCAGCTGTATCTGCCGGACGCGGATTGGAACTCCGCCCTGGCCGGCCGTCAGGTGCGTCGTCTGTCGCCCTTCGACGCGGCGGCCGAGGACGCCGGCGGACGTCTGGGGCGGACCTTCGCGGCCGAACGCGCGCAGGACAGCGTCAATCTGTTCGAGGCCGTCGCGGCCCACGCCGCCCAGCTGAGGGCCGAGGGCAAACGAGTCCTGTTCGCGTCCTGGAGCGAAGGCTCGTCCGATCGTCTCGGCGTCATGCTGGCCGATCACGGGCTGGAGCATGTCGTCGCCGTGCGCGACTGGGCCGATGTCCAGGCGGCGTCGAAGGACCTGTATCTGCGGGCCATCCTGCCGGTGGAGCACGGCTTCACCACGCCCGAGATCGCCGTCATCTCCGAAACCGACATCCTCGGCGACCGGCTGGCGCGGCCGAAGCGGAAGCGCCGCGCCTCCAACTTCCTGGCCGAGGCCTCGGCGCTTACGACCGGCGACCTCGTCGTCCACCTGGATCACGGCATCGGCCGCTACGAAGGCCTGAAGACCCTCGACATCCAGGAAGCCCCGCACGACTGCCTCGAGCTGCTCTACGCCGGGGACAGCAAGCTCTATCTGCCCGTTGAAAACATCGACCTGCTGACCCGCTACGGATCCGAATCCGACGGCGTTCAGCTGGACCGGCTGGGCGGCGCGGCCTGGCAGGGGCGCAAGGCCAAGGCCAAGGCCCGTCTGCGCGACATGGCCGAGGGGCTCATCGCCCTGGCCGCCAAGCGGGCGCTTCGCGTCGGCGAGGCGATCACGCCACCGCACGGGCTGTTCGACGAGTTCTGTGCCCGCTTCCCCTATGACGAGACCGACGACCAGCTGAACGCCATCGGCGATGTGCTGGAGGATCTCGGCAAGGGCGTGCCGATGGATCGCCTGATCTGCGGCGATGTCGGCTTCGGCAAGACCGAGGTGGCCATCCGTGCCGCCTTCGTGGTGGCCATGACCGGCCAGCAGGTCGCGATCGTCTGCCCGACGACCCTGCTGGCCCGCCAGCACTTCAAGACCTTCTCGGAGCGGTTCGCCGGCTGGCCCATCAAGGTGCGCCATCTGTCGCGCATGGTCACCGCCAGGGACGCTGCCGAGACGCGTGCGGGTCTGAAGGACGGCAGCTTCGAGATCGTCGTGGGCACCCATGCGGTGCTGTCGGAGCAGGTCGGGTTCAAGGACCTGGGCCTCGTTATCGTCGACGAGGAGCAGCACTTCGGCGTCAAGCACAAGGAGAAGCTCAAGAGCCTCCGCGCCGACGTCCACCTGCTGACCCTGACCGCCACCCCGATCCCGCGCACCCTGCAGATGGCGCTGTCGGGCATCCGTGAGATGTCGATCATCGCCACCCCGCCGGTCGATCGCCTGGCGGTGCGGACCTATGTCGCGCCTTGGGATGCCGTCATGGTGCGCGAGGCCCTGCTGCGCGAGAAGTATCGCGGCGGCCAAGCCTTCTATGTCTGTCCGCGCCTGTCGGACCTGCCGGATATCGAGGAGTTCCTGCGCGTCCAGGTGCCGGAGATCAAGTTCGTCGTCGGCCACGGCCAGATGTCGCCGACCCAGCTGGAAGACGTGATGAGCGCCTTCTACGACGGCAGCTATGATGTGCTGGTCTCCACCACCATCGTCGAAAGCGGCATCGACATTCCGACCGCCAACACATTGATCGTGCACAAGGCCGACATGTTCGGCCTGGCGCAGCTGCACCAGATCCGGGGACGCATCGGCCGCTCAAAGGCCCGCGCCTTCGCCTATCTGACGGTCGATCCTAAGCGGCCGCTGACCCTGTCGGCCGAGCGGCGCCTGCAGGTGTTGCAGTCGCTCGACAACCTCGGCGCCGGCTTCCAGCTGGCCAGCCACGATCTGGACCAGCGCGGCGGCGGCAATCTGCTGGGCGACGAGCAGTCCGGCCACATCCGCGAGGTCGGGGTCGAGCTGTACCAGCAGATGCTGGAGGACGCGGTCGCAGAGCTGCGCCAGAACGGCAGCGAGGGCGTGGTCGATCGCGGATGGTCGCCGGCCATCAACGTCGGCGCGGCGGTCCTGATTCCCGAAGATTACGTCTCGGACCTCAACGTCCGTCTCAGCCTTTATCGCCGTCTGTCCGACGCCGAGAACAACGAGACGCGCGAGGCCCTGGCCGCCGAGCTGATCGACCGGTTCGGGCCCCTGCCGGACGAGGCCAAGCAGCTGCTTCGCATCGTCGGCATCAAGGCCAGCTGCAAGACGGCCTGTATCGAGCGCATCGATATCGGGCCCAAGGGCTGCGTCCTGACGCTACGCGACAACCGCTTCCCTAATCCCGTGGGCCTGGTCGGGCTGATCCAGAAGAACCACGCGACCTGGAAGATCCGGCCGGACCAGAAGGTCGTGGTCAAGGGTGACTGGCCGACATCCGAGGACCGTCTGAAGGTCGCCGAGCGGATCACGACCGACTTGGCCCGGGTGGCGCGGGCGTGAGTGCCTTCAGTCGGCCGGGTGATCGTCGCGTTCACCCTCGGCCGGTCTGAGGCCGTAGGGCTCGACCAGCTTCCAGACGTGGTCCGGGATCATCGACTTCATCCGGCGCGGTTCCTCGCGCCGTAGATGGATCACGGTCTCGGCCGCCTTCATCTCAAGCCGGGTGCGGGCGAATTCCAGGCCGCGCGGCCCGGTGCGCGGCTGCAACCAGCTGACGATCGGACGGACCCAGTCAGGCATCCGGCGCAGGGGAAGGCCCCCCGCCGCGCGTTCGACATTGGTGATGAAGCCGGCCACGGCGACCTTGCGCCTGCCCTTGTCGCCGGGCTCGGACAGCACAACCTCATCGCCGAGCAGGTCCAGCAGTTCCTCGCCACGGTCGTTGCGGACCAGCAGCCACTGCTCGCCCTGACCCGCCATATAGCCCACCGTGATGTCCGCCAGGGCATTGGTGTAGTCTACGCAGGTCCTGCAGGTGAGGGGGAAGAAGTCCGGAGCCAGCTGCGAAATCGGCAGGGACAGGAAGGGGATGGTCTTCACCCGGCCGTCCGTGAACCGCAGCTCGACATGATAGTCGGCGCGGAACTCCAGATAGGTGATGGTGTCGGGGTGCTCCGACAGCAGGGCCAGGAACTCGTGGAACCGCTCGGTCGTGGTGTTGTCCGAACAGGGCGTGCCGACGACGTAGAGGGCGTCCAGCCCCAGATCGGCTTCCAGACTGCGCAGGGCATAGACCTGGCAAGGGATGCCGATGACGGCGAGACGGCGGTACCCTTGCGCCCTCGCGGCTTCCAGCAGGGCCAGCAGGGGCGCATAGCCCATCCGCATGCCGCGCACCTCGGCCATGGCCGACGCCTGGGTAACCAGCACCGGCATGGGCCGCCATTTGTCGTCGGGATCGGGGGCCATGGTCAGGACCGCGTCCACCGCGCCGGTCTCCAGAAGCCGTTCGCCGATTCGGGTGGTGATGCCGGTCCATTGCGCGCCGGGCGCGGGGGTCTTCAGCGAGGCGCGGACCATCCGCTTCACGGGCCCGAAGAACAGTTCGTCAGGGCGGCTGGCCGGGTCGCGCGGCCGTCCATGCACCCTCGTCTCCATGGCCGGATAGTCCGGCTTGATGAACTGACAGGCCTTGCCGCACAGCGTCGGGTCTTCCATCCGCGACACGCCGCAGTCGGTGCACAGGTTGCGGGGAACGGGGGGGCGTACGGGCGGGGCCCAGACGGGGGCGGCGGGGTCGGCGGAAGCGGGCAAGTCGGGCGTCCCCAGGCACCGGCGTGGCTTGGCCGGATCATGAGAAACCCACGCCGCACACAAGGCGTCAAGCACGGCGGACGAGACGGGCAGCCAAACGCGCTCAAACAGCGAGCGACCGCGTCGAACCGTCTTCGAACGAAAAGAGGGGGGAAGTGCGCCATCCCTTCTGCTTCAGAAGAGATGGCGCGAGTGACGGGACTCGAACCCGCGACCTCCGGCGTGACAGGCCGGCACTCTAACCAACTGAGCTACACCCGCGTTTCCCGCCGCGGCGTTTCCGTCCCGGCGAGGGGCGTCGTTTAGGCGGGGGCTCGCCGGTGTGTCAAGCGACGATCAGAGCCAATTCCGAAACTTCCTCATCAACCCACGGTCACCGGGCTGGATGCGGGGGCCGGCGGCTCGTAATGCACCCCCACGCCCGGTCCCAGCGGCAGGTCCAGCGCGACCCAGGCCGCCACCATGATCAACCCGGCCACCAGGAAGGACCCGGCATAGGGCAGCATGGTCGCCATCAGCGAACCGAGGCCGAATCGCGGATCCCAGCGCTGGGCGAAGGCCAGGATCAGCGGGAAATAGCTCATCAGCGGCGTGGCGATGTTGGTGACCGAATCGCCCATCCGGTACGCGGCCGTGGTCATCTCGGGGCTGATGCCCAGCAGCATGAACATCGGCACCACAATCGGAGCCAGGGCCGACCACTTGGCGGAGGCCGAGCCGATGAAAAGGTCGAAGAAGCACGACACCAGCACGACCGAAATCAGCAGGAGGGGGGTCGGCATGGCCAGCTCGCGCAGGCTCGCAGCGGCATTGACGGCCAGGATCGGCCCCAGACCGGACCAGTTGAACATGGCCACGAAGTGGGCGGCGAAGAAGGCCAGCACGATATAGGGGGCCAGGACCGAGATGCCTTCGCCCATCATCCGGACCAGGTCCCGATGGCTGCGGATCGTCGAGGCCCCGACGCCGTAGGCGGCACCGGTCACGAAGAAGGTCACGGCGAAGAAGGCCGCGAGCGATCGGTACAGGGGATTGAACGTCTGGGCCGGTTCGGCTTCCGGATCGACGAAGGGCGACCCGGGCAGAAGGGTGATGAGCGTCCACAGGGCGATCATGCCCAGCAAGGCCAGGCCGGCGAAGACCAGACCCTTCTTCTCGATGCCGGTCAGGGGCTCGCGCTCTTCCTTCGCGGGCGGGGCGACGCCCTTGGCGGGCACCCACTGGCCGAGGCGCGGTTCGATGACCCGGTCGGTCAGGAACCAGACGATGGGCGTGAAGACCAGCACGACGCCCACGATGAAGAACCAGTTGCCGGCGATGCTGACCTTATAGCCGGGATCGATCAGGTGGGCGGCGGGCTCGGTGATTCCCAGGATCAGGGCATCGGACGCCCCCGGAAACAGATTGCCCGCATAGCCGCCCGACACGGCCGCGAAACCGGCCGCGAGCCCCGCCAGGGGATGTCTTCCTGCCGCTGCGAAAATCACGGCGGCGAGGGGGATGACGACGACATAGGAGGCGTCGGACGCATGGTGCGAGACCATGCCGACGATCACCACCACGGGCGTCAGGATGATCTTGGGCGCGTTCAGGAGCGCGCCCCGGATGGCCGTGGTGAACAGGCCCGTGCGTTCGGCGACGGCGGCCCCGTAGATGATGGTGATGACGATCCCCAGAGGCGGAAAGTCCGCCAGCGTCCGGGGCATCCCGATGATCAGCTTCTCGAGGTTCTCGGAAGACAGCAGGCTCTGGGCCAGCAGGACTTCCTGCGTCACCGGATTGACCGCCGACCAGCCCAGGTGCGCACCGACCAGGCTGAGCGCCACCATGCCCACGATCAGCCACAGGAACAGGAAGACAGGATCCGGCAGTCGATTTCCGGTTCGCTCGATGAAACCCAGGAAACCTCTGGCGGGCGGCAGCTGATCGGGAGTCACGTCGCTCATGGGCAGGCGCTGTCCTTTACGGAGGGAAAGCGGCCATAAGGTCAGATGGAGGGCCGCAAGGGCAACCCCGGTGCGTCAATCTATGCGAACGGCTCGCAACAATAATCCTTTCGTCGCATGGGTTTGAACCGCCGCGATCTTGGGTCTAGAAAGCGCCGAATCCGCCGCCTCCCCCGTCGGCAGGGACATTTTCCGAATGAACGCTTTCCTTCTGCAATATCTGCCCATCGTGATCTTCCTCGGGATCGCGACGGTGCTGGGCATCGGCTTCATGGTCGCCGCCTGGGTGCTGGCTCCCTCGAACCCCGACTCCGAAAAGCTGTCGGCCTATGAGTGCGGGTTCAACGCCTTCGACGACGCACGGATGAAGTTCGACGTGCGGTTCTACCTCGTGTCGATCCTCTTCATCATCTTCGACCTGGAAGTGGCCTTCCTGTTCCCCTGGGCGGTATCGATCTTTGACCTGGGGCAAGGGGCCATGGTGTTCGCCTTCTGGTCGATGATGGCCTTCCTCGGCGTGCTCACGGTCGGCTTCATCTACGAATGGAAGAAGGGCGCGCTGGAATGGCAATAATCGCTCCGAGCAGCCCGCTGCCCACGGCCTATGGCCAGGGCGGTCGCTCCACGGTCGAGGGCTATGATCCCAAGATCCACGACAAGTTCTTCGAGGCGGTCAACACCGAGATCGCCGAGCAGGGGTTTCTTACGGCCTCGCTGGATGACGTCATCAACTGGGCCCGTACGGGGTCGCTGATGTGGATGACGTTCGGTCTGGCCTGCTGCGCCGTGGAGATGATCCAGGCCTCGATGCCGCGCTATGATCTGGAGCGCTTCGGCATGGCTCCGCGCGCCAGCCCGCGTCAGTCGGACCTGATGATCGTGGCCGGAACCCTGACCAACAAGATGGCTCCGGCCCTGCGCAAGGTCTACGACCAGATGCCGGACCCGCGCTACGTGCTGTCGATGGGCAGCTGCGCCAACGGCGGTGGCTACTACCACTACAGCTACAGCGTCGTTCGCGGCTGCGACCGGATCGTGCCGGTGGATGCCTATGTGCCGGGCTGCCCGCCCACCGCCGAGGCGCTAATCTACGGCCTGCTGCAGCTGCAGAAGAAGATCCGTCGCACGGGGACCATCGACCGGTGACCGAGTTCGAACAGCCCAAATACGCGACCGGCCACCTGGCGACCGTCGCCGCCAACACCGCCGTGCTGACGCCGCTGGGCCAGGAGATGGTCGCTGCGCTGCAGGTCGACGCGACCGTGGCCTATGGCGAACTGACCCTGACCTGCCACCGCGACCGGATCGTGGGCGTGCTGACGGACCTGCGCGACCGCTTCGGCTTCCAGCAGCTGCTGGATGTCTGCGGCGTCGACTATCCCGACCGGGCCGAACGGTTCGACGTCGTCTATCATCTTCTCAGCCTGACCCGGAACGCCCGCGTCCGGGTCAAGGTCACGACCGACGAGGTCGCGCCGGTCCCGACCGTCATCTCCGTGTATCCGTCAGCCGAATGGTTCGAGCGCGAGGCGTTCGACATGTACGGCATGCTGTTCTCGGACCATCCGGACCTGCGTCGCCTGCTGACCGACTACGGGTTCCAGGGCCATCCGCTGCGCAAGGATTTCCCCATGACCGGCTATGTCGAGGTCCGGTACGACGAGGAGCAGAAGCGGGTGGTCTATGAACCCGTCAAGCTGACGCAGGAATTCCGCAACTTCGATTTCCTGTCGCCCTGGGAGGGCGCGGAGTATCCGGCCGACGTCCTGCCCGGTGACGAAAAGGCGGCGCAGGCGAAAGCCGTGGGCGCGACCGCGCCGTCGGGAGGGAAAGCCTGATGGCTGACGGACACCCCATCGCCAACGCATCGCCCACCCGCGCCGAGCTGGACGTCGTCGCCGACGACCTGGGCCACATCGCCTTCGGCGATCCCCGGACCGCTCACGCGCGGGAGATGGACGACCGCAAGTTCACCATCAACTTCGGCCCGCAGCACCCGGCCGCGCACGGCGTGCTGCGTCTGGTGCTGGAGCTGGACGGGGAAGTGGTCGAGCGCGTCGATCCGCACATCGGCCTGCTGCACCGCGGCACCGAGAAGCTGATGGAGGCGCGCACCTACCTCCAGAACGTGCCCTATCTGGACCGGCTCGACTACGTCGCACCGATGAACCAGGAGCATGCCTTCTGCTTGGCCATCGAGCGGCTGATGGGGATCGAGGTCCCGTACCGGGCCCAGCTCATCCGCGTCCTGTATTCGGAAATCGGCCGCATCCTGTCGCACATGCTGAACGTCACGACCCAGGCGCTGGACGTCGGGGCCCTGACGCCACCCCTGTGGGGGTTCGAGCAGCGCGAAAAGCTGATGGTGTTCTACGAGCGGGCTTGCGGCGCGCGCCTGCACGCCAACTATTTCCGGCCGGGCGGCGTCCATCAGGACTTGCCGATGGCCCTGATCGACGACATCGGCCGCTGGTGCGCCGAGTTCCCGACGGCCCTGGCCGATATCGAGAGCCTGGTCACCGAGAACCGCATCTTCAAACAGCGCAACGTCGACATCGGCATCGTCTCCAAGGAACAGGCCCTTGAGTGGGGCTTCTCCGGCGTGATGCTGCGCGGCTCGGACATCGCCTGGGACCTGCGCAAGTCGCAGCCCTACGAATGCTATGCCGAGCTCGATTTCGACGTGGTGGTCGGCAAGAACGGCGACTGCTGGGACCGCTATCTCGTTCGCGTGGAAGAGATGAAGCAGTCGGTGCACATCATGGAGCAGTGCATCCACAAGCTGCGCAACTGTCCGGGCGAGCCCGTGATGGTCGAGAACAACAAGATCGTGCCACCCACGCGGGGCGAGATGAAGCGGTCGATGGAAGCCCTTATCCATCACTTCAAGCTCTACACCGAAGGGTTCCACACCCCGGCTGGCGAGGTCTATGCCGCCGTCGAGGCCCCCAAGGGCGAGTTCGGAATCTATCTGGTCTCGGACGGCACCAACAAGCCGTACCGGGTGAAGATCAGCGCCCCGGGCTTCCGTCACCTGCAGGCCATGGACTGGATGAACCGCGGCCACATGCTGGCCGACGTGTCCGCCATCCTCGGCTCGCTCGACATCGTCTTCGGCGAGGTCGATCGCTGACATGAGCGCCTTCGCCGTCGATCCCGTTTTCACTCCGCTTCAGTGGATCGCCTTTTCGGGCTTCCTGCTGACGGCGGTGCTGATCCAGTTCGCCTTTTCGCCGAAGCGTCGCGCGATCATGGGTCGGGCGAAGTTCGCCCTCGCTTCCGCAGTCGTCGCCACGCCCGGGATTGCCGGCGTGACCCTGGTGCGCGGGGCCTACAGGGCCGGCTATCTGGAGGAGGGCCGAGGCTTCCTGGAAGCCAATCTGCGCTCCATCGTCTGGATGAGCGGCTTCATCTTCCTCAGCCAGCTGGCCGTGCGGTTCGCGCCGCCGATGTCCTGGCTGTCGCGCGATCTCGCCCATGCCGGCAAGGCGGTCTGGAGCGCGCGTCTCAATCGCTGGATGGGTAGAGCATGAGCGTCCGTCGTCTCGCCAAGGATCAACCGGCCTCGTTCGCCTTCTCGAAGGAGACGATGAAGAAGGTCGACTGGTGGATCGCCAAATACCCGGCCGACCGCGCGCGTTCGGCCGTGATCCCCATGCTGTGGCTGGTGCAGAAGCAGGAGGGCTGGGTCTCCGAGCCCGCCATCCGCGCCATCGCCGACAAGCTCGACATGGCCTACATCCGGGTGCTGGAGGTCGCGACCTTCTACACGATGTTCATGCTGGAGCCGGTCGGCTCGGCGGCCCTGATCCAGGTCTGCGGCACGACGCCTTGCATGCTGCGCGGCTCGGGCGAGCTGATGAAGGTCTGCAAGAGCCGGATCGGTGAAAAGCAGACCCTGTCGGCCGACGGCAAGTTCTACTGGGAAGAGGTCGAGTGCCTGGGGGCCTGCGTCAACGCCCCGATGGCCATGATCAACGACTACTATTTCGAGGATCTGACCGCTGCCGACCTGAACCAGATCATCGACGACTTCGCGGCGGGCAAGGCCCCGAAGCCGGGTACGCGCATCGACCGCGTGAACTCGGCGCCCGAGGGCGGACCGCTGACCCTGACCGATCCCGGGCTCTATGACGGCACGGCCGCCAAGCCGATCTCGAAGCTGCCGAACAGCGATCCTGCGCCGGTGCCCGCATGAGCGAGGCCAGCGACCCCAAATCACCGAAGGCCCTTCAGGGCAGCGGAGCCGCGTTTTTCGCGATCGGGGTGACCTTCCTCATCCTGGGCCTCACCGACGGCGACCGGCTGGCCTTCGTGGGCGTCGGCGCGGCCTTCTTCGCCATCGGTGCCGCCATGTTCGCCAAGGCGCGCAAGGCGGGTGAGTCCGACGCGTCCAGGGGCGAGGGCGATCAGTGACCGCGCCGGACCTCGAGACCGAAGAAGGCCGCGCCGCCTATCGCAAGGAGCTGCGACAGGTCGCTCTGCCCCTGCGCTGGGGCGGGCTGGCGCTGATCATTCTCGCCGCCCTGTTCTGCGTCGCGGCCTCGCGCGAGCTTCTGGGTCTGCCTGCCGGCACGATCGTCGTCGGCTACGGCATGCTGGCCGCCGGATGGGCGATGGTGATCGCCACGACCTTCCTGCGCACCCGTCACCACCGCCAGCGCATGGCCGAGCTGGAAGGTTCGACGCGATGACCGTCGTTCGCCTTGCCGCCGGCCGGCCGTCGCGCGACTGTGCCACAAGCGGTGCAGTATCGCGGATCGCAAGACGCTCGGGGGATCGTCGTGACATCCAGGAAATCGACCCGCAAGCCCGCCCGGCGCAACGTCGCCGGTCTGGTCATGGCCAATCTGATGGTGGCCGGTTCCCTGTCGCTGAGCGGCGCCTCGGTGCAGCCCCAGCCGCCGCGTCCCACCTCGCCGTCCCCTTCGCCCGTGTCCCCCGGTTCCCCGAATGCGCCTGAACGCCCAGCATCCCCAGTCGGAGAGCGGACGCCTCCGCCCGACGAACGCTCTCGCGGCGATCGCCGAAGCGAACTCTCGCGCCCACGCGGCAGCGGGAACGGCCGGGGTGGTCGGGGCAGGGGAGGCTCTCTGATGGTCGGTCTGCTGGAAGACAAGGATCGCATCTTCACCAACCTGTACGGTCTCCAGGATTGGGGTCTGGAAGGCGCGAAGAACCGCGGCTGCTGGAACGCCACGAAGGACATGCTGGACATGGGCCGCGACTGGCTCATCACCAACGTCAAGAACTCGGGCCTGCGCGGCCGAGGCGGCGCCGGCTTCTCGACCGGCCTGAAGTGGTCCTTCATGCCCAAGGAGGTGAAGGATCGTCCTCACTACCTGGTCGTCAACGCCGACGAATCCGAGCCCGGCACCTGCAAGGACCGGGAGATCATGCGCCATGATCCCCACCTGCTGATCGAGGGCTGCCTGATCGCCTCCTTCGCGATGCAGGCCCACGCCTGCTACATCTATCTGCGCGGCGAGTATGTGCTCGAGCGCGAGCGGATGGAGGCGGCGGTCAAGCAGGCCTATGAGGCCCGGCTGATCGGCAAGAACAACATCCACGGCTGGGACTTCGACGTCTACATTCACCACGGCGCGGGCGCCTACATCTGCGGCGAAGAGACCGCCCTGCTAGAAAGCCTCGAGGGCAAGAAGGGCCAGCCGCGCCTGAAGCCGCCGTTCCCGGCCGGTGCGGGCCTCTACGGTTGCCCGACCACGGTCAACAACGTCGAGTCGATCGCCGTCGTCGGCACCATCCTGCGTCGGGGGGCCGAATGGTTCGCCGGCTTCGGCCGTCCGAACAACACCGGCACCAAGCTGATGAGCATCAGCGGCCACGTGAACCGGCCGTGCAATGTCGAAGAAGCCATGTCGATCCCGCTGCGCCAGCTGATCGAGGATCACTGCGGTGGCGTGCGCGGCGGCTGGGACAATCTGAAGGCCATCATCCCGGGCGGCGTCTCGGTGCCCCTGATCACGCGCGAGATGAGCGAGGTCGCGCTGATGGACTTCGACAGTCTGCGTGAGATGAAGTCGGGTCTGGGCACGGCGGCCGTGGTCGTGATGGACAACTCCACCGACCTGGTGAAGGCGATCGCGCGCATCAGCTATTTCTACAAGCACGAGAGCTGCGGCCAGTGCACGCCTTGCCGCGAAGGCACCGGCTGGATGTGGCGCGTGCTGGAGCGGATGGCCGTGGGCGAGGCCGATCCGGGCGAGATCGACATGCTGCTGGAAGTCTCGACCCAGATCGAGGGCCACACCATCTGCGCGCTCGGCGACGCCGCCGCCTGGCCGGTCCAGGGGCTGATCCGCCATTTCCGCCACGAGATCGAGGACCGCATCTCGCAGTACCGCACCCGCCGCGCGAACTTCGCCGGCCACGCGATCGCGGCGGAGTAGGGGATGCGGCGCGCCCTGATCCTGACTGTGGCGGCGGTGGCGCTGGCGGCCTGCGGCGAGCCTGCCGAGACCGCCGCTACGCCGGCCGAAAAGGTCGCCGCGACGGCTCCGGTCTCCGATGCGGTGGCCCAGTCGCCCGCCGTGCTGACCGCTGTCGACCTGCGCCGCGTCTGCCGCGCGGGTCTGGCCGCCATCCACGGCCAGCAGCTGGCGGACATCGAACTGACCGGACTGGAAGGTCAGGTCGTCAACGCCCAGTGGCGCGCGCCGGTCGATGGCGGGATCATGAAGGCCCAGTGCCGCGCCGGCGACGGTCTGGTGGTCTGGAAGCCTCTGGATCTGCCCGACCCCGAAGCCGTCCGCTGGATGGACCAGGCCGGGGACGCCGTTGTTCGCTACGTCATTCGCGGCGAAGAGATCGAGATCACCCAGACATTGCCGGACGGCACGACGCAGCAGGCCATGATGCCTGTCCGCGCTGAAGAAGAGGTAAGCTGATGCCCGTCGCCAAGGTCAACGGCGTCGAAGTCGAGTTCGAGCCCGGCATGACCGTGCTTCAGGTCGCCGAGCGCGCCGGGCACGAGATCCCGCGTTTCTGCTACCACGAGCGGCTGTCGATCGCCGGCAACTGCCGCATGTGCCTGGTCGAGGTGAAGCCCGGACCGCCCAAGCCGCAGGCGTCGTGCGCCCTGCCGGCCGCGGAGAACCAGGAGATCTTCACCGACACGCCGATGGTGAAGAAGGCCCGCGAGGGGGTGATGGAGTTCCTGCTCATCAACCACCCGCTGGATTGCCCGATCTGCGACCAGGGCGGCGAGTGCGACCTGCAAGACCAGGCCATGGGCTATGGCCGCGACGGGTCCCGCTATGCGGAGAACAAGCGCGCGGTCGAAGAAAAGAACATGGGTCCGACCATCAAGACCTTCATGACGCGGTGCATCCAGTGCACCCGCTGCGTGCGGTTCGTGTCGGAAGTGGCGGGCGTGCCGGACATCGGCATGATCAGCCGTGGAGAGGACGCCGAGATCACCACCTATCTGGAACAGGCCGTGGGGTCCGAGCTGTCGGGCAACGTCAACGACCTGTGCCCGGTCGGAGCCCTGACGCACCGTCCGTGGCAGTTCCACTATCGCCCGTGGGAACTGAAGAAGACCGAGACCATCGACGTCATGGACGCCCTGGGCTCCAACATCTCGGCCCAGTCCAAGGGCGCCGAGATCATGCGCATCCTGCCGCGCGTGCACGAGGGCATCAACGAGGAGTGGCTTTCGGACAAGAGCCGCTACGTCGTCGACGGCCTGCAGGCGCGTCGTCTGGACCGCCCCTATGTGCGTGAGAACGGCAAGCTGCGCGTCGCCTCGTGGGACGAGGCGCTGAACGCGGTCGCCTCGACGCTCAAGGCGGCTCCGGCCGACCGGATCGGCGTCATCGCCGGCGACCTTCAGGACGCGGAGTCGATGAAGGCGGCGCTGGACCTGTTCCGCGCTCTCGGCTCGTCCAACACCGACTGCCGCCAGGACGGATCGGCCCTGGGCCATGGGCCCCGCGAAGGCTGGCTGTTCAACACGGGCCTGCAGGGTCTGGAAGAGGCCGACTCGATCCTTCTGGTCGGCGTCAATCCGCGCACCGAAGGCCCGCTGCTGAACCAGCGTATCCGCAAGTCGTGGCTGGCCGGCAAGACCCGCGTCGGCGTGATCGGCGACGCCGCCGACCTGACCTACGACTACGACCTGATCGGTCGCGGGACGAAGACCCTGTCCAAGCTGCCGAAGGCGGCCGCCGACGCCCTGTCGAACGCCGAACGCCCGGCCATCGTCATCGGTTCGGGGGCCTTGTCGGGCGCAAATGGCCCCGCCGTGCTCAATGCGCTCGGCGCCCTCGCCCGCAAGCTGGGTGTCGTCAAGGACGGCTGGAACGGCTTCAACGTCCTGCATCACGCCGCCGCCCGCGTCGGCGGCCTGGACATGGGCTTTGTGCCGGCATCGGGCGGCAAGTCGGCCCATGAGATGGTGCAGCCGGGTGCGCTCGACGTCCTGTTCCTGCTGGGAGCGGACGAGATCGAGACCGGCCCGTCCAAGGCCTTCAAGGTCTATCTGGGCAGCCACGGCGACCGGGGCGCGCATACCGCCGACGTCATCCTGCCGGGGGCGGCCTGGACCGAGAAGTCGGGCCTCTACGTCAACACCGAGGGCCGGGTGCAGATGGGCGAACGCGCTGTCTTCCCGAAGGGCGAAGCCAAGGAAGACTGGGCCATCCTGCGCGCCCTGTCCGAGCGCGTCGGCCACACCCTGCCGTACGACACCCTGGACCAGCTGCGCACGCGGTTGATGGCCGATCATCCGACCTTTGGACGGATCGACTATCTGGCTCCGGCGGCATCGTTCGACGTGGCGAGCCTGGGGACCAAGGGCGATCTGGGCGACGTGGCCCTCACCTCGGCCGTGACCGACCCCTATCTGAACAACCCGATCGCGCGCGCCAGCGCGACCATGGCCGAGCTCAGCGCCCTGCGCATGTCTCCGGCCCTGCTGGCGGCGGAGTAGAGCATGACCGAGAGTTTCTGGACGGGCCCCGTCGGCTGGACCCTGATCACCACGGGCGGCATCCTGATCGTCACGGTCGGGATCCTGCTGTCCCTGGCCTTCCTGCTGCTGGCGGATCGCAAGATCTGGGCGGCCGTGATGATGCGCAAGGGGCCCAACGTCGTGGGTCCGTTCGGCCTGCTGCAGTCGTTCGCCGACTTCCTGAAGTTCGTGCTGAAGGAAATCGTCGTTCCCGCCGGGGCCGACAAGGCGGTCTTCCTGCTGGCCCCGCTGATCAGCTTCGTCCTGGCCTTCGTGGCCTGGGCCGCCATTCCGTTCGCCCCGGGCTGGGTCGTGTCCGACCTGAACGTCGGCATCCTCTACATTTTCGCCATCAGTTCGCTGGGCGTCTACGGCATCATCATGGGCGGCTGGGCTTCGAACTCGAAGTATCCGTTCCTGGGATCGCTGCGGTCGGCCGCGCAGATGGTGTCGTACGAAGTCTCCATCGGCCTGATCATCATCAACGTGATCCTTCTGGCCGGGACCATGAACCTGTCGTCGATCGTCACGGCCCAGGAAGGCTGGATCTGGAACTGGTTCGCTTTCGGGGGCGGTCTCGACACCTGGCCGCTGATCGTCGTGATGATCCCGGTGACGATGATGTTCTTTATCTCGGCCCTGGCCGAAACCAACCGTCCTCCGTTCGATCTGCCCGAGGCCGAATCCGAGCTCGTGGCCGGGTATCAGGTCGAATATTCCTCGACGCCCTACCTGCTGTTCATGATCGGCGAATACGCCAACATCGTCTTCATGTGCGCCATGATCAGCCTGCTGTTCTTCGGCGGCTGGAACCCCGGATTCCCGATCGACTTCACCGCCGACTGGCCGCCGTTCCTGGTGAACCTGCTGCTGTTCCTGGTGCTGGCGACCAAGATTGTCTTCTGGTTCTTCATGTTCGCGATGGTGAAGACCTTCGTGCCCCGCTACCGCTATGATCAGCTGATGCGGCTGGGCTGGAAGATCTTCCTGCCGACCTCGCTGGTGGCCGTGGTGATCGTGTCGGCCTGGCGCGTCTTCGTGGTCGGGGCATGATCCGGATGGTCGCCCTGTCCATCACCGCCATCGCCCTGACCGGCTGCCTGCCGCCCGCCTATGAGGCGGAGCCCGCGTCCGTCTATCAGTGGCAGCGCCGTCAGGAAGGCATCGAGCGACAGGAGGCCGAACGCGTTCGCCTGTGCGCCATCATGAACACCGACACGGATCGCTATCGCCGCGACTGCCGCCGTCCCGGAGACCCCATCCGATGATTACCCGTATCGCCCAGGCCGCGAAGGGCGCGATGCTGATCGACATGGTGGGGGCCTTCGGGCTCACCATGCGCGAGTTCTTCCGCCCCAAGCACACCATCAACTATCCGTTCGAGCGTAATCCCCAGTCGCCTCGCTTCCGGGGCGAGCACGCGCTGCGCCGCTATGCCAATGGCGAGGAACGCTGCATCGCCTGCAAGCTGTGCGAAGCCATCTGCCCGGCCCAGGCCATCACGATCGAATCGGAGCCGCGCAGCGACGGCAGCCGCCGCACGACGCGCTACGACATCGACATGGTCAAATGCATCTACTGCGGCCTGTGCCAGGAGGCCTGCCCGGTGGACGCCATCGTCGAGGGCCCCAACAGCGAGTTCGCGACCGAGACCCGCGAGGAGCTGCTCTATGACAAGGCGCGCCTGCTGGACAACGGCGACCGCTGGGAACGCCAGATCGCCAGGAACCTGGAACTGGACGCGCCCTATCGGTGAGGATTTCCCTCTCACTCCGGGAGAGGGACGGAATACGAATTGCTCGCTTCATTTTGAAGCGAACGCTGTCTAAGAGGTGCGGCGATTGCGCCGCACCAATTCGGAAAGGGCGAAAGCCTCCCATGCTGCAAGGCATAGCCTTCTATCTGCTCTCGGCGGTGGCCGTGGTGTCCGGCCTTCTGGTCGTGACCGCGCGCAACCCTGTGCACAGCGTCCTGTGGTTGATCCTGGCCTTCTTCTCGTCGGCCGGGCTGTTCGTGCTGCTGGGGGCCGAGTTCCTCGCGATGCTGCTGGTGGTCGTCTACGTGGGTGCCGTGGCGGTGCTGTTCCTCTTCGTCGTCATGATGCTGGACGTCGACTTCGTGCGGCTGCGGGAAGGCTACGCGACCTACCTGCCGCTCGCGGCGATCGTGGCCGGCGTGCTGCTGGCCGAGATGGTCATGATCTCGATCGTCGTGGTGCAGGGCGGGGCGGCGTCTGACGCCGTGGCTCCCGCTGTCGCCACCGCCGATGCCTCGAACGTCGAGACGATCGGGCGGGTGCTCTACACGGACTACATCTACTTCTTCCAGGCGGCCGGGATCGTGCTGCTGATCGCCATGATCGGCGCCATCGTCCTGACCCTTCGCAAGAAGCCGTCGGTCCGGCGTCAGGATCCGGGTGCCCAGACCAACCGCGACCGCAAGACCTCGGTCGAGATCAAGGGCGTGGTCACCGGGGCCGGCGTCACCGGCGAGGAGCTGCGCTGATGGACGTCGGTCTGCAACACTATCTGGCGGTCGCCGCCATGCTGTTCACCATCGGTGTCTTCGGCATCTTCGTGAACCGCAAGAACGTCATCATCATCCTGATGTCGGTCGAGCTGATCCTGCTGGCCGTGAACATCAACTTCGTCGCCTTCTCGGCCTATCTGAACGACGTCCAGGGGCAGATCATGGCCATGTTCGTCCTGACCGTGGCGGCGGCCGAGGCCGCCGTGGGCTTGGCCATCCTGGTGACCTTCTTCCGCAACCGCGGCGACATCGCGGTTGACGACGCCAACGTGATGAAGGGCTGACCGGAGTGCCTCTCGAACTGCTCGTCACGCTCGGCGTCTTCGCCCCGCTGCTCGGTGCCGCGATCGCCGGCTTCTTCGGCCGCCGCATCGGCGATATCCCGTCGCAGGCCGTCACGACGGGCCTGCTGTTCTTCTCGTGCGCCGTGGCCTGGACGGTGTTCAGCCAGTGGACGTGGGGACACCTCGAACCGTTCACGGTCACGATCGCGCCCTTCATCAACGTCGGCGACTTCCAGTCCGCCTGGTCGATCCGGATCGACGCCCTGTCGGCGGTTATGCTGGTCGTGGTCACCAGCGTCTCGTCGCTCGTGCACCTGTATTCCTGGGGCTATATGGCCGAGGACGACAGCCGGCCGCGCTTCTTCGCCTATCTGTCCCTGTTCACCTTCGCCATGCTGGCCCTGGTGACCGCCGCGGACTTCATGCAGCTGTTCTTCGGCTGGGAGGGCGTGGGGCTGGCGTCCTATCTGCTGATCGGCTTCTGGTTCAAGAAATCGACCGCGTCCGCCGCCGCCATCAAGGCTTTCGTCGTCAACCGGGTCGGCGACTTCGGCTTCGCGCTCGGCATCATCACCGTCTTCTGGATGTTCGGCACGATCGAGTTCGCCGAGCTGTTCCCGCTGATCGCCGCGAAACAGGGGCAGGGCTGGGAATTCCTGGGTCACACCTGGTCGGCGCTGGATCTGGCGGGCGTGCTTCTGTTCGTCGGCGCCATGGGCAAGTCGGCCCAGTTCTTCCTGCACACCTGGCTGCCCGACGCCATGGAAGGTCCGACGCCTGTGTCGGCCCTGATCCACGCCGCGACCATGGTCACGGCCGGCGTCTACATGGTCTGCCTGCTGAGCCCGATCTACGAATACGCCCCGACGGCCTCGCTGCTGATCGCCATTACCGGCGCGGTCACGGCCCTGTTCGCAGCGACGGTCGGCCTGATGCAGAACGACATCAAGCGGGTCATCGCCTATTCGACCTGTTCGCAGCTGGGCTACATGTTCTTCGCGGCGGGCGTCGGCGTCTACGAGTCCGCCATGTTCCACCTGTTCACCCACGCCTTTTTCAAGGCCCTGCTGTTCCTCGGGGCCGGCTCGGTCATCCACGGGATGCACCACGAGCAGGACATGCGGAAGATGGGCGGGCTGTGGAAGCTGTTGCCCGTCACCTATGCCGTCATGATGATCGGCACGATCGCCATCACCGGCCTGGGTATCCCCGAGATCGGCGGCTTCGCCGGCTTCTATTCCAAGGATTCGATCATCGAGAGCGCCTATGCGGCGGCGACGAGCGGTCATTCCGCGGCGGGGTATTTCGCCTTCTTCGTCGGCATCTTTGCGGCAGGTCTTACGAGCTACTATTCGTGGCGGCTGATCTTCATGACCTTCCACAACAAGCCGGCGTGGAAGGAAGACGCCCATGCGCATGCGCACGGCCACGACGACCACGCGGCGCATCCGGCGCAGCTGGAGACCCATTCCGAGCCCCTGCCGGACGACCATGCCCATGACGACCACGGCCATGGCCACCATGGTCCGATGAAGCCGCACGAGAGCCCCTGGGTCATGCTGGTGCCGTTGATCCTTCTGTCGGTCGGCGCGGTCGCGGCGGGCTTCGTCTTCGCGCCCGACTTCATCGGCCATCACGAGACCGAGTTCTGGCGCGGCGCCATCTTCAACGGTCCGGACAACCACGTCCTGCACGAGAGCCACGAGGTTCCGCTGTGGGTGAAGTGGTCGCCGCTGGTCGTGACCCTGCTGGGGGCCGCCATCGCCGCCTACTACTATGTCCTGCGCGAGGGGCTGGCGAAGCGGATGGCCGAGAAGGAGGGACCGCTGTGGACCTTCCTCTACAACAAGTGGTTCTTCGACGAGCTGTATGACCTCGTCTTCGTCAAGGGCGCCAAGGCGCTGGGCGACTTCTTCTGGAAGGTCTGTGACGTGCGGATCATCGACGGCCTGGGTCCCAACGGCGCGGCCTGGGGATCGCTGAAATCGGCCGGCTGGCTGTCCAAGTTCCAGTCTGGCTATGTCTACTACTACGCGTTCGTGATGCTGATCGGCGTGGCCGGTCTGCTCGCCTTCGCCATCTACACCTGGGGTGCCTGAGTTATGGGTGCGATCCCCAATATCCTGAGCGTCGTCACGTTCCTGCCGCTGGTCGGGGCGCTTCTGATCCTGGCGGGCCGGTTTGCCGCCCCTGCGCGCCGTGACGACATCGCCCGCTGGGGCGCGCTGGTCACGACGCTGGTGACCCTGGCCGTGTCGGCGGTGCTGGTGCTGTCGTTCGACAGCACGAACCCGGCCTATCAGTTCGTAGAGAACTACGCCTGGTTCGCCGGGGCCGGCTATCACCTCGGCGTCGACGGCATCTCGATCCTGTTCGTCCTGCTGACGGCCTTCCTGATGCCGATCTGTATCCTGGCCAGCTGGAAGTCGATCGAGACCCGCGTCGTCGACTACATGATCGCCTTCCTGGTGCTGGAGACCCTGGTCATCGGGGTGTTCACCTCGCTGGACCTGTTCCTGTTCTACATCTTCTTCGAAGGCACCCTGGTGCCGATGTTCATCATCATCGGCGTGTGGGGCGGGGCGAACCGGATCTACGCCGCCTACAAGTTCTTCCTCTACACCCTGCTCGGGTCCGTCCTGATGCTGTTGGCCATGCTGTGGATGGCCAACGAGGCCGGCACGACCAGCATTCCCGAGCTGAAGACCTTCGCCTTCAGCCCGCAGGCCCAGTCGGTGCTGTGGCTGGCCTTCTTCGCCTCGTTCGCGGTCAAGATGCCGATGTGGCCCGTCCACACCTGGCTGCCGGACGCCCACGTGCAGGCGCCGACGGCCGGTTCGGTCATCCTGGCCGGCATCCTGCTGAAGCTCGGCGGCTACGGCTTCATCCTGTTCAACGTGCCGATGTTCCCGGAGGCGTCGATCCAGTATCAGCCGCTGGTGTTCACCCTGTCGGTGATCGCCATCGCCTACACCTCGCTGGTCGCCTTCCGTCAGACGGACATCAAGAAGCTGATCGCCTATTCGTCGGTGGCCCACATGGGCTTCGTGACCATGGGCATCTTCGCCGGCAACGCCCAGGGGATGCAGGGCGCCATCTTCCAGATGCTGAGCCACGGCCTGATCTCGGGCGCGCTCTTCCTGTGCGTCGGCGTCGTCTACGACCGGATGCACACCCGCGAGATCGCCTTCTACGGCGGCCTGACCAACCGGATGCCCTGGTACGCGGCCATCTTCCTGATGTTCACCATGGCCAACGTCGGCCTGCCGGGCACCTCGGGCTTCATCGGCGAGATGCTGACGATGACCGGCGTCTATCAGGCCTCGACCTGGGCTGCCTTCGTGGCCGCGACCGGCGTCATCCTGTCGGCCGTCTACGCCCTGACCCTGTACCGCAACGTCATGTTCGGCGAGATCACCAACCCGGCCCTGGCCACGATCAAGGACATCGACCTGCGCGAGCTGGTCATCTTCGTTCCCCTGATCGTCGGTACCATCTGGCTGGGCGTGCAGCCGGACCTGGTCCTGAACTACACCGCCGCTTCTGTCGACGCCGTCGTCAACGGTTGGCAGCTCGCGACCGGCGGGTGAGAGAATGATGCCTGACCTGTCCCAAGCCCTGACCCTTGCCGCCTCGGAACTGACGCTCGCGATCGGCGCGCTCGTCCTGCTGATGGTCGGCGCCTTCATCGGCGAGAAGTCGGCGCGGCTGGTGTCCATCCTGTCGGTGGCGCTGCTGATCGCGGCCGCCGCCGTGGCCGCCACCGGCCCGCTCGGCACCGCCTTCAACGGAGCCTATGTCGCCGATCCGCTGGCCATCTATGCCAAGGTCGCCATCTACCTGGCCTCGGCCGTGGCCGTGGTGCTGGGCGGCGGCTGGATGCAGCGCACCGGCATCGCCCGGTTCGAGTTCCCGATCCTGATCGTCCTGGCCGCCGTCGGCATGGGCATGATGGTCTCGTCCGGCGACCTGATCTCGCTGTACGTCGGCGTCGAGCTGCACTCGCTCGCGCTCTACATTCTCGCCGCCTATCACCGCGATGACCTGAAGGCGTCCGAGGCCGGGCTGAAGTATTTCGTGCTGGGTGCCCTGTCGTCCGGCCTGCTGCTGTACGGCTCCAGCCTGATCTACGGCTTCTCGGGCTCGATGCATTTCGAGGACATCGCCGCCTATGCCACGGCCAATCCGGGGCCCGGTCTGATCTTCGGCCTGGTGTTCCTGATCTGCGGCCTGGCGTTCAAGGTCTCAGCGGCCCCGTTCCACATGTGGACGCCCGACGTCTACGAGGGTGCGCCGACGCCGGTCGTGGCCTTCTTCACGACGGCCCCCAAGATGGCCGCCATGGTCCTGTTCGCCCGCGCCCTGAGCGAAGGCTTCCTGCAGGCGCACGATCAATGGGCCCAGGTGCTGATCCTGATCGCGCTCGCCAGCTTCGTCGTCGGGGCCTGGGGCGGTCTGGCGCAGAAGGACATCCAGCGCCTGCTGGCCTATTCGTCCATCGCCAACATCGGCTACGCCATCCTCGGCATCGCCGCGGGTACGGAGCAGGGCCTGCAGGCCATGGTCATGTTCATGACGCTGTACATGATCGACACCATGGGCTTCTTCGCCATCCTGCTGTCGCTGAGCCGGAATGGTCGCCCCATCCGCAAGATCGCCGACCTGGCGGGCCTCAAGAAGGACCGGCCGGTCACCGCCATCGCCATCACCGTTCTGTCGCTGTCCGTGCTGGGCATGCCGCCGTTTTCCGGCTTCTGGGGCAAGTACTACGTGTTCGGCGCAGCCGCCTCGGCCGGTTACTGGATGGTGGCGGCGGCGGGTCTGGTGGCTTCGGTCGTGGCCGCCTTCTACTACCTGCGGATCATCAAGTTGATGTGGTTCGACGCGGCCCCCGACGACGTCGTCGCCACGGACAAGGCCCCCGTCGAGGCGCAGTGGATCGGCTGGGCCTGCGCGGCCTTCAGCTTCCCGCTGGTCATCGTCGGCCTGACCTGGCTGGAGCCGCTGACCCGCATCGCCGCCACCGGGTTCGGAGCCAAGTAGGGCGGTGACGCCCGTTCTCCATCTGCTCGACGAGATCGATTCCACCAATGCCGAAGCGCGCCGCCGCGCCGAGGCGGGCGAGACAGCGGTTCAGTGGATCGTCGCGCGCCGTCAGGCCGCGGGGCGCGGCCGCCGCGGCCGGGAATGGAACAGCGAAACCGGCAACCTGTTCGCCACCCTGCTGACCCTGACCCGCAAGCCGCCGGCCGAGGCAGCGCAGGTGACTTTCGTCGCGGCCCTCGCCGTCGCCGACCTGCTGGACGCTTTCGCCGTTCCGGGCGTGGTGAGCATCAAATGGCCCAATGACGTGATGCTGGACGGCGACAAGGCATCGGGCATCCTGATCGAATCCGGGACCCACGCCTCCGCTGCCTTGTGGCTGGCCGTCGGCATCGGCGTGAACCTGGCCCATGCGCCGGACGCAACGGAGCGGCCCGCGACCAGCCTGGCCTCTCATCTGCGGTCCGACATCGCCTATCCGCCGTCCGTCGAGGCCGCCGCGACTGTTCTGGCCGAGGCCTTCGCCATCTGGCAGACCCGCTGGGAGACCCTGGGATTTGCGCCGATCCTCGACGCCTGGACCACCCGCACGCAAGGGCTCGACGGGCCCTGCGTCGCGCGGCTGGGACATGAGACGGTGACGGGTATCGCCGACGGGGTGGCCCCCGACGGCGCGCTGCGTCTGCGCACGGCCGACGGCCAGCTTCGGCTCATCTCGGCCGGCGACGTTTTCTTCGGCCCCGACGCGCACGAGAGGGCCGCCTGATGCTGCTCGCCATCGAACAGGGCAACACCAATACGCTGTTCGCCGTCCATGACGGCGAGACCTGGATCGCCCAGTGGCGCACCGCGACCGAGGCCAGCCGTACCGCCGACGAATACGCCGTCTGGCTGACCCAGCTTCTGGCCATGCGGAAGATCGATCTCGCCTCCCTCACGGGCTGCATCATCTCCAGCGTCGTGCCGCAGTCGATCTTCAACCTGCGAAACCTCGCGCGCCGATATCTGTCGGTGGAACCCCTGGTCATCGGCGACAACGTCCAGCTCGGCATTCCGGTGCGGATCAACAAGCCCAGCGAGGCCGGGGCCGACCGCCTGGTCAACGCCATCGGGGCCCACCTGGTCTATACGGGCGACCTGATCGTGATCGACAGCGGCACCGCCACCACCTTCGACATCGTCGCGGCCGACGGAGCGTTCGAGGGCGGAGCCATCGCGCCCGGCATCAACCTCAGCCTCCAGGCCCTGCATGAGGCCGCGGCCATGCTGCCGCGCATTGCGATCCAGCGTCCGGACCGGGTGATCGGCAAGGACACCGTGTCCAATATGCAGTCGGGGGTCTTCTGGGGCTATGTCAGCCTGATCGAGGGCATGGTCGCCCGGATCAAGGCCGAGTGGGGAAAACCCATGACCGTCGTCGGCACCGGAGGCGTGGCCTCCCTGTTCGAAGGCGCAACTGAAAGCATCGACCGGTTCGATCCGGACCTGACCATCCGCGGCCTGCTCGAAATCTGGCGCCGCAATACCCATCTGACGGACACATGACAAAAATCAAAGCGAACGACGAACTCGTCTACCTGCCGCTCGGCGGCTCTGGCGAGGTCGGTATGAACCTCAACTGCTACGGCTACGGCCCCGAAGACGATCGCCAGTGGATCATCGTCGACGTCGGCGTGACCTTCGGCGACCAGTCGACGCCGGGCGTTGATATCATCGTGCCGGACCCCGCCTTCCTTGAGGGCGAGACCATCCGAGGCATCCTGCTGACCCACGCGCACGAGGACCACATCGGGGCCCTGCCGTGGCTGTGGGAGCGGATGAAGGCCCCGCTGTACGCCACGCCCTTCACCGCCTTCCTGATCCGCGAGAAACTGCGCGACCGCGGTCTTCGCGACGTGAAGATCATCGAGGTGCCGATGGGCGGCCACGTCGATCTCGGCCCGTTCGCGATCGACTTCATCACCATGACGCACTCGATCGCCGAGCCGAGCGGGCTGAAGATCGCGACGCCGCTGGGCACCGTCTTCCACACCGGCGACTGGAAGCTGGATCCCAACCCGATCATCGGCA
This sequence comes from Brevundimonas subvibrioides ATCC 15264, assembly GCF_000144605.1. Taxonomy (NCBI): domain Bacteria; kingdom Pseudomonadati; phylum Pseudomonadota; class Alphaproteobacteria; order Caulobacterales; family Caulobacteraceae; genus Brevundimonas; species Brevundimonas subvibrioides. The sequence continues at coordinate 1,935,906 of NC_014375.1, forward strand.
AGCCGACCGACATCGCCGCCATCCAGAAGATGGGCGACGAGGGCCTGCTGGCCATGGTCTGCGATTCCACCAATGTCTTCGTCGAGGGCGAGGCAGGGTCGGAGCTGGAGGCCCAAGACGGGCTGATCGCCCTGATCGGCAGCCTGAAGAAGGGCAAGATCGCCGTCGGCTGTTTCGCCTCCAACGTCGCCCGCATGGTCAGCGTCATCAAGGCGGCGGACAAGGCCGGTCGCCGCGTGGCCCTGGCCGGTCGCTCGATGCACCGGATCACGGCGGCGGCGAAGCACGTCGGCCTGTTCAATGACTCGAAGGCTATACTGTCCGAGGACGAGGCCCGTCACTGGCCCGCCGACGAGATCCTGTATCTGTGCACCGGCAGCCAGGGCGAGGACCGCGCGGCCCTGTCGCGCGTCGCCGATGGATCGCACCCCTTCATCAAACTGGGTCTGGGCGACCACTGCATCTTCTCGTCGCGGGTCATTCCCGGCAACGAGCTGGCGATCGCCGAGCTTCAGGACCGGCTCGCCGACCGGGGGGTGCGCCTCTACACCGAGAAGGACCACCCCGGCATTCACGTCTCCGGCCACCCGTGCCGCGACGAGATGCGCCAGATGTATGCGTGGGCCCGCCCGCGCGTCTCGGTTCCGACGCACGGCATGCGCCGTCACCTGATGGAACATGCCGCGCTCGCCCGCGATCTGGGCGTGCCCGAGACGGTGACGCCCCGGAACGGCGATCTGGTGCGCTTGGCCCCCGGCGCGGCGGCCATCGTCGACGAGGTCCCGAACGGTCGTCTGTACGTCGACGGCGGCATGGTGGTGACCGAGAAGGGCGAGGCCCTGCGCGAGCGCCGCCACGCCTCGACCAATGGCGTGCTGGTCGTCAGCTTCGCCATGGACAAGCGGGGCAAGATCGTCAGCGACATCGACGTCCGCGGCATCGGTCTGCCGGGCGACGAGGTCACGACGCTCGGCGATTCGCTGGACGATCTGGCCGAACGGGTCGAACAGGCCGTCAACAGCCTGAAGGGCGAGGCGCGGGACGACGACATGGTCGTCGAACAGGCCGTCGGCCGGGTGCTGAAGAAGGCCAGCCAGCAGATCTGGGATCGCCGTCCGATCGTCGAGACGGTCATCCTGAGGCTCTAAAATCGTGGCGCGCCCGGTGTTCGACAGGGTTCGGGACCGGGCACGCCGCCTGCGCCATCGCATCGGCACAGCGCGTCATCTGCTGACCGGCTGGCGCAAATGGGCCGTGATCGCCGGGCAGGGGGCGACCGGGTTCGTGGTCCTGTTCGCCGTCGCGAACCTGTGCCTCAGCCTGTCCACCTTCCGGGGCGAGAACCCGGCTTCTCGCACCGCGCACGAGCTCGGCGTCCTGTGGTTCAGCACGACGGGCGAGACGCCGACGTCGGACCAGGCGTTTCGCGTGATCCACGGGCCGACCCTCGGCCCGAATCCCTCGGCACCGGATATCCGCGACCATTTCGAGCAGGCGTCGACAGGGGGGACCTTCCTGCTGGACCAGGTCATGATCGACCGGATCCAGGCGGTGAACGGGCGCATCGACAGCCGCGTCATGCCGCCGGGCATCTACGTCGGTGCCCACGCCCTCGGGCCGGACGATCCGCCGCTGGTCTGGGTCACCAAATGGATGGCGCACTACCTCCTGTTTCCCCGCCATGCCTACATCCTGGTCGTGCCGGAGGAGGGCGAGGCGCTGGCCTTTTCGGCCAGCCAGGAGGCGAAATTCCCGATCCACACCGGCGATCCGGAGCGCCTGTCGGCCCGCATCGCGCCCTATGACGACCAGGCCTACGACTTCCCCAGTTCCGGCGAGGCGCTGCACGAAATGACCATCGTCAGCCGCGACCCGGCCGACGTGGCCGCCGCGCCCGCCGCGCTGGAAGCGGCGCGCCAGCGCCTGAACGCCCTGGATCAGCCCTATGGTCTGCTGGCCCCCAACTCCAACACCGTCGTCGGCTGTATTCTGGAAGACGCGGGCCTGATCTCGGCCGAGGTGCGACGATCCACCCTGCTGGCCTTGCGGGCTCCCGGCATCGGCGCGGCTTGCCCGGGGTGAGGCGAGGGGCCATAGCGTCGGCATGATCGGCAGACTGAACCACATCGGCGTCGCGACCCCCTCCATCGAGGCCAGCGTCGCCCTGTATCGTGACATGCTCGGTGCCACCCGGGCCGGCGAACCGTTCGACCTGCCGGCCCAGGGCGTGCGCGTCTGCTTCATCGACCTGCCCAATAGCCAGATCGAACTGATCGAGCCGCTGGGCGACGACAGCCCCATTCACGGCTTCCTCGCCAAAAACCCCAGGGGCGGCCAGCATCACGTCTGTTTCGAGGTCGAGGACATCCTTGAGGCCCGCGACGCCCTGCGCGCCCGGGGAGCCTCGATCCTCGGCACGGGGGAACCCCGCATCGGGGCGCACGGCACCCCCATCCTGTTCCTGCATCCCAAGGACATGGGCGGCGTGCTGATCGAGCTGATGGAAACCCCCAAGGACCCGCACTGATGCCCATCGGCCCCCTGACCATGTTCGCCATCTACGTCGTCGTCTGGTGGGTGGTGCTGTTCGGCATCCTGCCGCTGGGCACCTCGGCCGAGACGCACGAGCCTCCGACCGACGGCACCCAGTGGGGGGCACCCAAGACGCCGAACCTGAAGCGCAAGTTCATCACGACTACCTGGGTCGCCCTGATCGTCTGGGCCTTCGTGATGTTCCTGGTCTTCATCGGCTGGATGCCCCTGCCGGACATGGCTCCGCCCGGCGTCTAGGCGGCGGCCATTCGGGGGGAGCGCCGACGGTTTCTGAGGATCATCCTCACGATTTCCACCGCGTTCCAGCCCAGCAGCAGGACCAGGAAAGCCAGCATGACCACGCCATGGGTCATGCCGATCAGTTGCGGCCCCTCGCGGTTCAGGACGGCCTTCAGCGCATCGATGCGCAGATAGACCTCGTTCACTCCGCCGCCGATCAGCAGGTAATAGCTGAGGATCATTGAACTGAGGTGGACGAAGCGCCACCCGCCATGGTGCCGGATCAGCCGGCCCGCGCCCCAGCCGATCGCGATCAGCACCAGGGTGATGATCGCCAGCACGTGTGGAAAGAAGAACTGGCCCACCTGATAGATGCCCAGCGCCGTGGCGTTCAGCACGATCTGGGACACCACGAAGGCCAGGCCGACCTGTCGATGCCGGCGCGTGCCCTTGCGGGTAACGAACACGAAGCCTCCGGCCGCGAGAGCGACCAGGCAGGCGAGGCTGTGGATCCAGCCGAGCGGGACGAGGTCGAGGTTCATGGCGCTCAGAGCCCCAGCTGGACAGGGATGACACCGCCGGCCGCGCCGACGTTGACGGCCGCGTCCGCGAAGTTCGGCGGGCCCATGACCGCAGGGGCGTTGCGGCTGTAGCCCCAGGGCTCGCTCGGGCGGCCCATCATGCTGAAGCCGAGGCGGCCGTTGCCATCGATGTCCTGAAAGGCACCGACGCCGTAGCGACCGGCGGGGACGTTTTCGAACCGGGCGATCGCGACGCCGTTGCTGACCGCGACGCGGGCGTTACGCGAACAACGGGTCATCCCCTCGGACTCGGAGCAGAGCTGAACCATCACGGGCCCGCCCTGTCGGGCTCCCGTCAATCGAACCTCGACCGTTCCGGCCTTGGCGAGGCCGGGCAAGGCGGCGGTAGCCAGAACGGCCGCAAGCAAAAGACGCATGATCAGTTCCCTTCTATGAAAAGCACTTTGAAACACAAAGCATCTGACGTTGACTGTGTCAATCGGCTCGCCATCGCGTTGCCAAGGTTCGCCCGCACGGGCTAGAGCAGACCACCCCACGCAAGGACCGACCGATGCGCCTGTCGCGCTATTTCCTGCCCACACTGAAAGAGGCGCCCAGCGACGCCCAGATCGTGTCCCACCAGCTGATGCTGCGCGCCGGGATGATCAAACAGGAGGCCGCCGGCATCTATGCCTGGCTGCCGCTAGGACTGCGCGTCCTGAACCGCATCGAACAGATCGTGCGCGAGGAGCAGGAGCGGGCAGGGGCCGTCGAGCTGCTGATGCCGACCCTGCAGCTGGCCGACCTCTGGCGCGAGTCGGGACGTTACGACGCCTACGGTCCCGAGATGCTGCGCATCACCGACCGGCATGAGCGCGAGCTGCTGTACGGCCCCACCAACGAGGAGATGATCACCGACATCTTCCGCGGCTTCGTGAAGAGCTACAAAGCGCTGCCGCTGAACCTCTTCCACATCCAGTGGAAGTTCCGCGACGAGCGCCGTCCGCGCTTCGGCGTCATGCGCGGCCGCGAGTTCCTGATGAAGGACGCCTATTCCTTCGACATCGACGAGGCCTCGGCCCGCCGCGCCTACAACCGCATGTTCGTGGCCTATCTGAACACCTTTGCCCGGATGGGTCTGAAGGCGGTGCCGATGCGCGCCGACACCGGCCCGATCGGGGGCGATCTGAGCCACGAGTTCATCGTCCTCGCCGACACGGGCGAGAGCCAGGTGTTCTGCGACAAGCAGCTGGTCGAGATGCCGGCCCCCGGGGCGGACGTCGACTGGAATGACCTGCAGGCCATCGTCGACGGTCGCACCTCGCTTTATGCGGCGACCGAGGAAATGCACGACGCCGCACAGTTCGAAAGCCAGACGGCGGACGGCGACCGCCTGACTGCGCGCGGCATCGAGGTCGGCCACATCTTCTATTTCGGCACCAAGTACTCCGCCCCGATGAAGGCCAAGGTGGCCGGCCCCGACGGGCAGGACACCGAGGTCCACATGGGCTCGTACGGCGTGGGGGTCTCCCGCCTGTTGGGCGCGATCATCGAGGCCAGCCACGATGACGCCGGCATCATCTGGCCGGACGCCGTGGCCCCGTTCGACGTGGTCGTCATCAACCTGCGCGCCAACGATCCGGGCGTCTGCGAGGCGTGCGAGGCGGCCGTCGAGGCCCTGGAGGCCGCCGGCAAGTCGGTCCTGTACGACGACACCGACGAGCGTCCGGGCGGCAAGTTCGCCACCGCCGACCTGATCGGTATTCCGTGGCAGCTGACGATCGGGCCCAAGGGCGTCGCCGAGGGCGTCGTCGAGCTGAAGCGCCGCGCCTCGGGCGAGAAGTCGACCCTGCCGCTGGATCAGGCGATGGAGCGCATCGGTTGATCGCGACGCCCTTGGGGATGCCGCCCAAACCGGCCGGGGCCTTTTCCGCGTGGGAAATCGGCCTGGCGCTCCGCTACCTGCGCGCCAAGCGCAAGGAGGGGGGGGTCGCGACCATCGCCATCATCAGCTTCGTCGGCATCATGCTGGCCGTCGCGGTGCTGATCAGCGTCATGAGCATCATGGCCGGGTTCCGCACCGAACTGCTGGGCCGGATGCTGAGCTTCAACGGTCATATGTACGTCCAGGGCGAGGTGCTGAACGCACCCAATCGTGACGCCATCGTCGATCGGCTGCGGGGCGTCGAGGGCGTGGTCAGCGTCAGTCCGCTGACCGAATCTCAAGCCTTGATTATCGCCGGCGGTCAGACGACCGGTGGCGTGGTGCGCGGTCTTCGTCCCGAGGATCTGGACACGATGCAATATGTGTCGTCCAGCCTGTCGGCCCAGGCCAAGGCCAGTTTCGGTCAGGGTGCCTATGGCGGCGACAATGTCCTGATCGGGCAGGCCCTGGCCGATCAGCTGGGTCTGCGGGTCGGCGATCCGATCCAGATCTATTCGCCGACGGGGGCCGATTCGGCCTTCGGCAACCTGGGCGGACTGTCCAAGACCTATCGCGTCGGTGGCACCTATTCGTCCGGCACGGCCGACTACGACCGCATCTTCATCTTCATGCCGCTGGAGCAGGCCCAGCTCTTCTTCGGCAAGGAGGGTGTCTGGGACGTGATCGAGATGAAGGTCGCGAACCCCGACCGGGTCGGCGAGTACATCGCGCCCGTGCGCGCGGCCGCCGGACCGGCAGCTTTCGTCCAGGACTGGCGCGACCGTCTCGCCGCCTTCTGGGGTGCCCTGAAGGTGGAGCGGGTCGCCATGTCCATCATCCTGGGCCTCGTCGTCGCCATCGCCGCCATGAACATCATTTCCGGCATCGTCATGCTGGTGAAGAACAAGGGGCGGGACATCGCCATCCTGCGGACGATCGGGGCCAGTCCCTCGTCGATCCTGCGCATCTTCTTCATGGCCGGCGCGACCATCGGCGTGGCCGGTACGCTGGCGGGCCTGACACTCGGCCTGCTGTTCTGCCTGAACATCGGCCCCATCCAGCATTTCCTGGAGGCCATCACGGGCGTCCAGCTGTTCAACGCCGACGTCTATATGCTGGACGCCATCCCCGCCGAGGTCGATCCGGTCGACGTCTTCTGGGTCGCCGTCTGGTCGCTTATCATGAGCTGCGTGGCCAGCCTGCCGCCGTCGTGGAACGCCTCGCGCATCGATCCGGTCGAGGCCCTGCGTTATGAGTAGTCCTGTCCTCAGCCTTCGCGGCATCACCCGCACCTATACGACGGGCCAGGGCGGTCTGACCGTCCTGAAGGGCGTCGACCTCGACATCTTCCCGGGCGAACTGGTCGGGCTGATCGGTCCCTCGGGATCGGGCAAATCCTCCCTGCTGCACGCCGCCGGTCTGCTGGAACGGCCCACCTCTGGCGAGGTGCGGATCGACGGCGAAGACGTCGGCAGCCTCGATGAGCGGGCGCGCACGCGGCTGCGCCTGTCGCGGATCGGCTTCGTCTACCAGTTCCACCATCTGCTGCCGGAGTTCGACGCGCGCGACAACGTGGCCCTGCCCATGCGGATCGCCGGCTATTCGGAAACGGACGCCCGTGCCCGCGCCGAGGTGGCCCTGGGGTCGCTGGGTCTGGCCGAACGCACCCTTCATCAACCGGCCCAGATGTCGGGCGGAGAACAGCAACGCGTCGCCCTGGCCCGCGCCCTCGCCAACAGCCCGCGGCTGCTGCTGGCGGACGAGCCGACCGGCAACCTGGATCCCGCCACCAGCCAGACGGTGTTCGAGGCCCTGCAGAAGCTGGTCAAGGAGACCGGAGTCGCCGCCCTGATCGCCACCCACAACATGGAGCTGGCCGGTCACATGGACCGCGTCTTCGCCCTGAAGGACGGCCATCTGGAAGAACGTCCGGCCGAGGGTCGGGAATACTGACGCATGGCATAAGGCCACGCTTCACCTGAGCGCGATCCGGTCCTAGAACGGGCCATGACCTCCGAACACGTTCTCGACGAATTCCGGGCCGCCGGTGCCCTGCGCGAGGGGCATTTCGTGCTGTCCTCCGGGCTGCACAGCCCCGTCTTCCTGCAGAAGAACCTCGTGTTCATGGACGCCCGCCGCTGCGAGCGCCTGTGCAAGGCGCTGGCCGACAAGATCGTCGCCGCCGTCGGGCCGGTGGATGTCGCCATCTCGCCGGCCGTCGGCGGGATCATCCCGGGCTACGAAACCGCGCGGCATCTGGGTGTCCCCTCGATGTACGTCGAGCGCGAGGGCGGCAGCTTCAAGCTGCGGCGCGGCTTTCACGTGGAGCCGGGCCAGAAGGTCGTGATGGTCGAGGACATCGTCACCACGGGCCTGAGCAGCCGCGAATGCATCGTCGCCATCCGCGAGGCGGGCGGTGAGGTCGTGGCGGCCGCCTGCATCGTCGATCGTTCGGGCGGTCGCGCCGACGTCGGCGTGCCGCTTGTCGCCCTGGCCACACTGGACGTGCCGGCCTATCCCGCCGACGCCCTGCCGCCCGAGCTCGCCGCCCTCCCGGTCGAGGATCCGGGCAGCCGCAGGCTGTCGAAATGACCGACAGGGTCCGCCTGGGCGTCAACATCGATCACGTCGCCACCGTGCGGAATGCGCGCGGGGGCCTCTATCCCGATCCCGTCCGTGCCGCGCGCGAGGCGCTGGAGGCCGGAGCCGACGGCATCACGGCGCATCTGCGCGAAGACCGCCGTCATATCTCGGACGCCGATATCGATCATCTGTCGGCCGTGCTGCGCGATCAGGACCGGCCCCTGAACCTCGAGATGGCGGTGACGCAGGAGATGCTGGCCATCGCCCTGCATCACCGGCCCCGTGCCGTCTGCCTGGTGCCCGAGAAGCGCGAGGAACGGACGACCGAGGGCGGCCTGGACGTGGTCGGCGGACACAACTGGATCACGCCTGTGGTCGGTCGTCTGAACGAGGCCGGTTCGCGCGTCTCCCTGTTCATCGGGGCCGATCCGGCCCAGATCGCGGCGGCGCACCGGACAGGCGCGGCCGTGGTCGAGCTTCATACCGGGGCGTACTGCGACGCGGTCCGCGACGGCCGGCCGGACGATGCCGAGCGCGAGCTGGTCGCGCTGAAGGCAGGCGCGACCCAGGCCCATGCCCTGGGCCTTGAGGTCCACGCGGGTCACGGGATCGACTACGAGACCGTCGCCGCCGTCGCCGCCATTCCCGAGATCATGGAACTGAACATCGGCCACTTCCTGATCGGAGAGGCGATCTTCGTCGGGCTTGGCCCGGCGATCGGGCGGATGCGGGCCCTGATGGACCAGGCCCGGGCGGCGGAGCCTGCCCTGTGATCATCGGCGTCGGCGCAGACCTGTCGGACATCCGGCGGATCCAGGCGTCCATCGATCGGTTCGGCGATCGGTTCAAACAACGCTGCTTCACCGAGATCGAGCGCACAAGATCGGAGCGCAAGCCCGATGCGGCTTGGAGCTACGCCAAGCGGTTCGCCGCCAAAGAGGCCTGTGCCAAGGCGCTGGGCACCGGCATGCGCCGCGATGTCTACTGGAAGGACATGGGGGTGGTGAACCTGCGGTCGGGTCAGCCGACGCTGGCCCTGACCGGGCCGGCCGCCGACCATCTGGCCCGCCTGACGCCGCCGGGCCACACCGCGCACATTCATCTGACCCTGTCGGACGAACACCCCTATGCACTCGCCTTCGTGGTGATCGAAGCCTTGCCGATGGCGTAATCGATATATACGCGTGCGGAGACGAGGCCGCGTCGCGCGGCCGGGGACAGGCTTTCAGACGATGAGCGAAGAGATCAAGCGCGACCCGCGCGCGGACGAGACGCACGACGGCCCGACGACCACGCCGGAGACCCCGGGCGTGGCCGCCCACGAGACCGCGGCCCCGGCGGAGCACGGCCCGGATCACCGCGCCCCGGAGACCACCGAGGAAGCCTTCGCCGCCTCCGAAAGCGACGCACCCGAAGCGCTCGATGCGCATCAGGCGCCGGCGCAGGATCCCGATCCGTATACCGAGGCGGACGCGACGCGTGTCGAGGCTGCGATCGCGCCGGAAACGCCCGTTGCGCCGGCCGCCCCGCCGCCCGTGACCTCCACCTCCGCGCCGCGCCCGATCTGGAGCGATCAGGGCGATGCGCCGTTCGACGATCGCAAGGAGAAGATCCCGGCGGCCGCCCGCGTCGCGACCCGCGACGACGACGACGAGGGTGGCTCGGCGGCCTCCGAGACGCTGGAAATCGTGAAAACGATCGTCGTGGCCCTGGCCATCGCCTTCGTCCTGCGGGTGCTGCTGTTTCAGCCCTTCACCATCCCCTCGGCTTCGATGGAGCCCAACCTCTACGAGGGCGACTACATCGTCGTGTCGAAGTGGGCCTATGGTTATTCGAAGTTCTCGTCGGGCCTGCCGGTCAACCTGCCGCTGGGAGACGACCGCGTGTTCGGCCGCGCGCCCAACCGGGGCGACATCGTCGTGTTCAAACTGCCGCGCGACGACAAGACCGACTACATCAAGCGCGTGATCGGCCTGCCCGGCGACAGAATCCAGATGATCGCCAACAAGCTCTACATCAACGGCACGGCGGTTCAGGACGTGACCGTCGGCGCGTCCGAAGTCGCCGACGTCTTCGGGCCCCGTCCGGTGACCCAGGTGCGCGAGACGCTTCCCAACGGCCGGACCTTCATGACGCAGGACTTCGGTCCGGGCGGCGATCTGGACGATACGGGCGTCTATGAGGTCCCCGTCGGCCACTACTTCATGATGGGCGACAACCGCGACAACTCGATCGACAGCCGCGTGCAGGAATCGGCCGGTGTCGGCCTGGTGCCGGACGAGAATCTCGTCGGCAAGGCCGAGATCATCATGTTCTCCTGGGAGCCGGGGGCCTCGCTGTGGAACCCGGTCAGCTGGTTCCAGAACATCCGTCTGAGCCGCTTCTTCAAGATCCTCGACTGATGGCAAATATCCGCGCCGAGGCAGTGACCGCGCTGGTCCAACGCCTTGGCCATGACTTTCGCGATCCCGCCCTGCTGGAGCGGGCGCTGACCCATTCCAGCGTGGGGGAGGGGGCCGACAAGGCCGCCGGCAAGCCCGCCCGACACAATGAACGGCTGGAGTTCCTGGGTGACCGGGTTCTGGGCCTGCTGGTGGCGCAGCGTCTTCATCACGACTTTCCGGCGGCGGACGAGGGTGAACTGTCCTCTCGCCTGCATGCGCTCGTCGACAAGCACGCCTGCGGTCGGGTGGGCGAGGCCCTGAAGATCGGCGACGCCCTGCGCCTGTCCCCCGGTGAGACCAAGACCGGCGGCCGGCGCAAGGAAGGCGTGGTGGCCGACGCCGTGGAGGCCTTGCTGGCCGCCGTGTTTCTGGATGGTGGCCTGGAGGCCGCGCGCGCCGTGTTCGACCGGGCCTGGGCCCATGAACTGGCTTCGCCCGCGCCGCGGGCCCTGAACAATCCGAAATCCGCGCTGCAGGAATGGGCCCAGGGCCACGGGCGTCCGCTGCCCAGCTATCGTGTGGCGTCCCAGACCGGGTCCGACCATGCCCCGACCTTCACGGTCGAGGTCTCCATCGAGGGCGTCGAACCCTTGACCGCGGTCGGGCGTTCGCGTCAGGACGCGGAAAAGGCGGCCGCGACCGCATTGCTTCAACGAGAAGGCGTGATTTGACCGAACCCACAAACCCCCGCGCGGGCTTCGCCGCCATCATCGGCGCGCCCAATGCCGGCAAGTCCACGCTGGTGAACCGGCTGACGGGGTCCAAGGTCTCCATCGTCACCCAGAAGGTCCAGACGACCCGTTTCCCGGTGCGCGGCATCGCGATGGAGGGCGAGAGCCAGATCGTGCTGGTCGACACGCCCGGGATCTTCACGCCGCGGCGGCGTCTCGATCGGGCCATGGTCGCTTCGGCCTGGGGCGGGGCCCAGGACGCGGACGTGGTTGTCCACCTGATCGACGCAGCGTCCCATATCGCGTCAGCGGGCAAGGAGGGCGAGGCCGCTGATCGGCGCTCGGCCGAGGACACCGAGACCATCATCGCCAACCTGAAGGCCTCGAACACCCAGGTCATCCTGGCGCTGAACAAGATCGACGGGATGCGCCGCGACACCCTGCTGGCCCTCTCGCACGCCCTGTTCGAGACTGGCGTCTATTCCGAGGTCTATATGATCTCGGCCCTGTCCGGGGACGGCGTGGACGACCTGAAGCAGCGACTGGCCCTGTCGATGCCCGAAGGGCACTGGCTCTATCCCGAGGACCAGTCCGCCGACGTGCCGATCCGCGTCCTGGCGGCCGAGATCACGCGCGAGAAGGTCTACCTGCGCGTCCACGAGGAGCTGCCCTATTCGGCGGCGGTCGAGACGACCGCCTTCGACGAAAAGGCCGACGGCTCGGCGCGCATCGAACAGACCATCTATGTCGAGCGCGAGAGCCAGCGGCCCATCGTTCTGGGCAAGGGCGGCCAGACCCTGAAGTGGATCGGCCAGAAGTCGCGCGAGGAACTGACCGAATTGCTGGACCGTCCCGTCCACCTGTTCCTGACGGTCAAGGTCGACCCGAAATGGCAGGACAGCCGGGCCCTCTATGCCCAGTTCGGACTCGATTTCGACGTCTAGGACGCGGCTCGCGCAGAGTTGAGCGCGGAAACGCCGGTCGGGCGTGACGAATCGCCGGGAGTCGCTACCAAGCCTGATGTTCCATGTTCCGCGTACCTCGGGGGCTCATCCTCGGCTCGTCCTCAGTCTCATGGCCGTCGCCGTCCTGCTGGGCGGAGCCGCCCTTGCCGCGGCCTGGACGACCCGGCCCCTGCCGACGCCGTCTTCGTACGAGGCCGCCTTGCCGGCGCGTGCGCCCGTCGAGGTCGTCGAAGGCCTTCCCCAACTCACGGCGCGGCTTCAGGCCGAGGCTGACGCAGGCCGGTTCATGGGCGCCGTCCTGGTCGCGCGCGGCGATGAAGTGCTGTTCCGGCAGGCGTATGGCACCGCCGACGTCGCCACCGGCGCGCCGAACCAGATCACCTCGCGGTTCAGGCTGGCGTCCGTCTCGAAGCAGTTCACCGCCGCCGCGATCCTGAAGCTGCAGGACGAGGGCAAGCTGTCGATCGGGGATCCAGTCTGCCAATGGATCCAGCCGTGCCCCGCCGCCTGGGCCCCGATTCGGTTGAGCCACCTGCTGTCGCATACCTCGGGAATCCCCGACCTGATGGCGCGTCCCGGTTGGGGCAACCGCCGGGTCACGCCCGCGACGATCGATGAACTCACAGACGATTCAGGGAGCTTCGGCCTTTCCTTCGTGCCGGGCTCGAAGCTGGCCTACAACAACGCGGGCTTCAACCTGGCCGCGGCCGTGGTCGAGAAGGCCAGCGGGATGACGTTTGCAGCGTATCTGAGATCCGCCTTCTTCGAGCCGCTCGGCATGGCGGACACGGGGTTCGACGACGATACGGACCTGGGCATCGTGACCGGCCACGCCACCTTCCCGGAGGGGCTGACGGCTCAGCGCCAGCCGAACGTCTCGATCGTGGCCGGGGCAGGGGCGCTGTATTCGACGCTGGACGACATGCTGGTCTGGGAACAGGCGCTGCACGGCGGCCATGTGCTGAAGCCGTTCAGCTACGCCCAGATGATCGCCGACCATGCCCCGACGGACGAGCCCAGGCAGCGAAACGGGCTCCGGCGTCGTGACTGGGGCTATGGGTTGATGGCCAACCGTCTGGGCCAGCGCGTGACGCCGGCGTTCCAGGACTGGGAGATCTACCATACCGGCAGCTGGTCCGGGTTCCGCAACCTAGTCACTTGGCAGCCGGACGCCCGGATCGCCGTGATCGTCCTGTCCAACAACTATCACCAGCAGCCGCAGGTCCTGCTGATCTCCCAGCAAGGGATGGCGGAGGCTCTCGGCCACCCCTTCCCGACGGGTCTGGCTGACTAGGCCGCAGTGCCCGGTGTCCAGCCGGCGGCGGGCACGACGTTGATCATCCAGGGGATACCAAACTGGTCCGTCAGGGTCCCGAAACCGGGCGTCCAGAAGGTCTCTCCAAACGCTATGCCGACCGTGGCACCCTCGGACAGCGCCTCGAACACCCGTCGGGCGTCCTCGACGCTCTCGGTATGGAAGGTCACGTCGAAGCCGTTCTTGGGCTCATTGATCCTGGTCGCCCAGTCGGAGTGCATGTCCGAACCCATCAGGGCCTGATCGCCGACCTGCAGCCAGCAGTGCATGAGCCAGTCCCGCATCGCGGGCGGCACCTCCATCCCGGGCGGACCGTCCCCGTACGGCATGGCGGCGGTGATCTCGCCCCCCAGGACCGCCGCGTAGAACTCGAACGCCTCGCGACAGTTTCCGGCGAAGCTCAGGCTCGTCACCAGTTTCATGGTCGTCTCCTTAGGACTGTTTTTGCGACAGCCAGACGCCGAGCCGGCCGAAGGTGGAGGTCCAGCCGTGGGTGTGGCCTTCGAGACTGCGCTGCGATTTCAGGCCTTCGTGGGTGAAGACCATCCGGGTCCGCCCGTCGGGCAGTTCATGCAGGACCACGGTCACCAGGGTGTCCGCAGGCGGCCCATCCTCGTGGCTCTCGTCCCACCTGAAGGTGAAGACCAGCCGTTCCGGGGCGATCACCTCGCGGTACATGCCGCCCTGCCACAGGACGTCCTCGGTCGTCGCCGACCCCAGGCAGGCGCGCCAGAGGCCGCCGACCCGCAGGTCGTTGGTCCCCGACAGCATCGGCCACTCGACCGGACCCATCCACTGGATGCGCATCTCCGGCCGGGTCCAGGCCATCCAGACCAGGTCCCGGGGCGCATCGAAGATCCGCTCCATCTCCAGCCTGTGCGGCAGCAACGTCGGCAGATCGGGCAGGCTTGCTTCGCTCATCGACATCGGGGCGCTCACAGGGTCTTGAGCAGGTCGGCCAGTTGATCGGCGGCGGCGTTCCACCCGGCCTCGAAGCCCATCTGCTCGTGCTGCTGCATCGTCTCGGCATTCCAGTGACGCGCCACCGCGACATAGTCCGTGCCCCCGTCTGCCGCGGGAGTCAGGGTGACCTCGGCGACCATGAAGGGCACCCCGGTCGGCTTCCATTCGGGCGTGAAGGCGTCGGTCGTCACCAGTCGGCGGTTCGGCTCGATCGCCAGAATGATGCCCGAGTTCGGCATGACCTCGCCGTCGGGCCCGTTCATCACAGTGTTGAAGACACCGCCCGGGCGCGGATCGATGACCGCTTCCGAGACCGACCATGGCCTGGGGCAGAACCACTGCTTCAACAGGTCGGGGTTGATCCAGGCCTGCCACACCTTCTCGGGCGAGGCGTCGAAGTGGCGCTTCAGCGTCAGGTCGAACCCGTTCGGATGACCGGGCGTGTGGCAGGGGTTGTCAGTTTCTTGGACCATTGGGGTCTCCCTTCTGGATTTTCTTCAGGTAGGTTTCGAGGCGGTCGAAGCTGGAATCCCAGTAACGCCGGTAGTGTTCGAGCCATTCCGCGACGCCCTTGAGCGCCATCGGCTCAAGCCGCGCAGGACGCCACTGCGCCTCTCGCCCCCGGGAAATCAGCCCCGCCTTTTCGAGCACTTTCAGATGCTTGGAGACGGCTGGTAAACTCATGTCAAAGGGTGCAGCGAGATCGTTCACGCTGGCTTCGCCCTCGGCCAGACGCGCCAGGATCGCCCGGCGGGTCGGGTCGGCGAGGGCGGCGAACTTGGCGGAGAGCGGATCGGGTTGCATGGTCAGGCTTCGTGTTCAACTGATCGGTTAAATGAACTTGTTCCCTGACGCTGTCAACCGATGAGTTAAATAGCCACTGGAACGCCACCGGCGGCTCGTCGTTGAAAGCGGACCCCAATGGAGATCACCATGCGCGCCGTCATCCTCAGTTGTACCCTGAAGGCCTCCCCGGAACCGTCCAACACCGAAGCCCTCGCCAAGGTGGTCTCGGCCGAACTGGAGAAGGGCGGGGCCGAGGTCGAGATGATCCGGCTGGTCGATCACGACATCCGGCCGGGCGTGACGGCCGACGAGGGGAAGGGCGATGGCTGGCCCGCGATCGATGCCAAGCTCAAGGCGGCCGATATCGTCGTGTTCGCCACGCCGACCTGGCTGGGCCAGATGTCCAGCGTCTGCCTGCGTGCGCTGGAGCGCATGGACGCCTGGTTCGGCGAGACCGATGACAGCGGCCGCCCCGTCGCCTTCGGCAAGGTCGCCGGCGTTGTCGTCACCGGCAACGAGGACGGGGCCCACAACATCGTCGCCACCGTGTGTCAGGGCTTGATCGACATGGGCTTCACCATTCCGGGCCAGAGCTGGACCTACTGGCATCTCGGCCCCGGGCCCGGGCCGGACTATTCGGAGACCGATCAGGGCCACGACTATTCCGACCGCGTGGGCCGCAACGCGGCCCGGAATCTGATCGCCATCGCCAAGGCGATCACGCCGGAAACCTATCCGGTTCCCGAAAGCGGGGAGTAGGTCTAGGACGGATGGACACAGCCCGGAGCGCCGATGTCCATCCTCCTTGTCGCCCTTGCAGGCCTGACCCTTCAGACATCCACGCCGGAAGCTGATGTGGCGGCTGTCCTGGACTCCTTGAACGCGGCCTCGACGGCGGCCGATGGCGAGGCCTATTTCGCCCTGTTCTCGCCGGACGCCCGCTTCGTGGGCACGGATGCCGGCGAACACTGGACGATGACCGAGTTCCGGACCTACGCAGGACCGGTCTTCGCGCGCGGCCGGGGCTGGTCCTACCCGGCGACCGAACGCACGATCACGATCGCGCCCATAGACTGCAAATGCATCGCCTGGTTCGAGGAGAAGCTGACGAACGACAGCTATGGTCGGACGCGAGGTTCCGGCGTCTTGCGGCTGACGGATGAAGGCTGGAAGATCGAGCAGTACGTCCTCAGCCTGGCAGTCCCGAACGATATCGCCAGCCCGATCGCCGACATCATCAAGACACTCGAGACCGCGCAGGCCTTGGCGGAAACGAGACCCGCGCCCTGATGGAGTTTCACGAGGAAGCCTTCGTGCTGTCGGCCCGCGCACACGGCGACACGGGCGTCGTCGTCGACCTGCTGACCGAGACGCATGGCCGTCATGCGGCCTATGTGGCCGGCGGCGCGTCGCGGCGGATGAAGCCGTTTCTGCAGGCAGGGGCGAGGGTCATCGCCGACTACCGGGCGCGGACCAGCGATCATCTGGGCTCCGCGCGGCTGGAGCCTGTGGGGGAGGGGCCCAGCGCCCTGTTCGACGACGGCCTGGCCCTCGCCGGACTGTCGGCGGCTGCTGCCGTCGCGCAGGGCGCCCTGCCGGAACGCGAGCCCCACCCCGGGGCCTTCCTGGCGTTCGAGGCCCTGATGTCCGCGTTCCAGATCCCGGCCGTCTGGCCTGCCATCTTCGTCCGCTTCGAGGCCGGCCTTCTGGAGGATCTGGGGTTCGGCCTCGACCTCAGCCGATGCGCGGTAACCGGGACGATGGACGATCTGGTCTGGGTGAGCCCCCGAACCGGCCGATCTGTCAGCGCATCCGCCGGCGCGCCCTATGCCGACAAGTTGCTGAAACTCCCCCCGTTCATGCTCGGCGCCCAGGCGGGGCTGCGCGACGGTGACGTCAAGGACGGTCTCGACCTGACCGGGCATTTCCTCGAGCAGTTCGTCTTCCATCCGCAGAACAAACCGTTGCCGACCTCCCGGACCTGGATGATCGACAAGCTCGGAGAAGAGGGTCGCCTCTAGCCGGACGGCAAAATTCCTTCGCCGGCTCAATCGTCGCTTAATGTCCGGTTGTGTACATCGGTCCCCTGTCAGGCGTGGGTGCGAGATGATGATACCGTTGGTCACCGATGGAGGGGATACGTCGACCGGCGGGCAGGGCGGCGACATCGACAGCTTCTTCGACGTCTCGCTGGATCTTCTGGTCATCCGGGACCTGCGCGGCATCGTCGTGAAGGTCAGCCCGTCCTGGACGGCCATCCTCGGCTATCGACCGTCCGAGATCGAAGGTCGCCCGCTGCTGGGCCTCGTCCATCCCGACGATCTCCAAGCCACATGGGACAGCGTCCGCGAGGTGGAGACCCGCCGCGCCGGCGATCCGGTGCGCGGCCAGATCAACCGCTATCGCCACAAGAATGGTCACTACCTCACCCTCGAATGGCGTGCACAGCGGCGTGGGCAGCACATCTATGGCGCCGCTCGCGACGTCACCGAGCGGGTGGCGGCCGAGGCCGAGCTGCTGGCCGCCCGCGCCGCCGCTGAAGCGGCCAACCGGGCGAAGTCCGACTTCCTCGCCAATATGAGCCACGAGATCCGCACGCCCCTGAACGGGGTGATCGGCATCGTCGACGCCCTGTCGCGGACGGGATTGGAGCCTGCCCAGGCCGAGATGGTCGATCTGATCCGCGATTCGGGCACGACGCTGGAGCGCCTGGTGTCGGACATCCTCGACGTCTCCAAGATCGAGGCCGGAAAGCTGGATCTGGAACTCCATGCCTTCGACCTCGAGGACGCCCTGCGGGGGCCGATCGACGTCATGCGCGCCAAGGCGGCGGACAAGGGCCTGGCCTTTCTGGTCGATATCGCTCCGGAGGTCAGCGGGACCTTCCTGGGCGACAGCACCCGGTTGAAACAGGTCCTGACCAACCTCCTGTCGAACGCCGTGAAGTTCACGGCCGAAGGCAGCGTCGTGCTCACGGCATGGGTCACCGAGGACGCCGAGGATCAGACGTTCCTGTCGCTGACCATCCAGGATACGGGCGTCGGGTTCGACGAGGAACAGGCTGCGCTGCTGTTCGGTCGTTTCAACCAGGCGGACAGCACCATTACGCGCCGCTTCGGAGGCACTGGCCTGGGCCTGTCGATCTGTCGTTCGCTGATGCAACTGATGGGCGGCGAGATCGATGCGAGTTCCGAGCCGGGCGTCGGCAGCCGGTTCTGCATCACACTGCCGCTGCCCCGTGTCGACCAACAGGCCCCGTCCGACCCCGCGCAGGGGGCCGGCGTCATCGGCAGCCGGGCCACCGACCGCCCCCTGCGCGTCCTGCTGGCCGAAGATCACCCGACCAACCAGCGGGTGGTCCAACTGATCCTGGACGGGATCGGTGCCGACCTCGTCATCGTCGGCGACGGGGCACAGGCCCTGGCCGCCGCCACCCAGGGCACCTTCGATGTCATTCTGATGGACATGCAGATGCCCGGCATGGACGGGCTGACAGCGACCCGCGCCATCCGATCGCACGAAGCCAAGACGAACCTGCGCACCCCCATCCTCATGCTCAGCGCCAACGCCATGGCCGAGCACAGGGATGAGGCCAGGGCCGCCGGCGCCGACCTTCACGTCCCCAAACCGATCACGGCCGCGAGCCTGCTGGCGGGAATCGAGAGCGTTCTGGCGGGGTGAGACTAGACTTGGGCCTTCGCCTGAGTGATTCGAGCCTGCATGACCATCCACACCCCTCCGCCCGAAGGTGGCCGCATCGTCGATGAGCCGATGGGCGAGGCGCTGAGCCGCCGCTACCTGGCCTATGCCCTGTCGACCATCACCAATCGGGCGCTGCCGGACGTGCGCGACGGGTTCAAGCCGGTCCACCGCCGCATCCTGTACGCCATGCACCAGATGCGGCTGAACCCGCAGGCGGCGGCGCGGAAGTGCGCCAAGGTCGTGGGCGAGGTGATGGGCGGCTATCACCCGCACGGCGACGCCTCCATCTATGACGCTCTGGTCCGCCTGGCGCAGGACTTCGCGCAGCGCTACCCGTTGGTCGACGGGCAGGGCAATTTCGGCAACATCGACGGCGATAACGCCGCGGCCATGCGCTACACCGAGTGCAAGCTGACGGCCGCATCAGTCCTTCTGATGGAGGGAATCGATCAGGATTCCGTGGACTTCCGTCCCACCTATGACGATCAGGATGAAGAGCCGACCGTCCTTCCGGCGGGCTTCCCGAACCTGCTGGCGAATGGATCGTCGGGTATCGCCGTGGGCATGGCGACCTCGATCCCGCCGCACAACGTCGGCGAACTGATCGACGCCTGTCTGGCCCTGCTCGACAGGCCCGAGACGACCACGGCGGAGCTGGCGGAGATCGTCCCCGGCCCGGACTTCCCCACAGGCGGCGTGGCCGTGGAGGGGCACGCCTCCATCCTGGACGCCTATGAGACAGGCCGCGGCGGGGTCCGGCTACGTGCCCGCTGGGAGCGCGAGCCTCTGGAACGCGGTGGCTACCAGATCGTCATCACCGAGGTGCCGTACCAGGTCCAGAAGTCCAAGCTGATCGAGGCCCTGGCCGAACTGATCGAACAGAAGAAGGCCCCGCTGCTGGGTGACGTCCGCGACGAGTCGGCGGAGGACATCCGTGTCGTCATCGACCCCAAGAGCCGCAATATCGACGCCGACAGCCTGATGGAGAGCCTGTTCCGGCTTTCGGATCTCGAGGTGCGCTTTCCGATCAACATGAACGTTCTGGACGCCACAGGCACGCCGCGCGTGATGGGGCTGAAGGCCTGCCTCCAGGCTTTCCTCGATCACCGGCGCGAGGTGCTGAATCGTCGCTCGGCCTGGCGGATCGAACGGGTCGAGAAGCGGCTGCACCTGCTGGAAGGCCTGCGGATCGTCTTCCTGAACCTGGACGAGGTCATCCGCATCGTGCGCGAGGAGGAACAGCCCAAGGCCGTCCTGATCGCCCGTTTCGGCCTGTCGGAAACCCAGGCGGACTTCATCCTCGACACCCGCCTGCGTCAGCTGGCGCGGATCGAGGAAATGACGATCGAGAACGAATACAAGGCCCTGTCTGAGGAGCTTGCGTCGCTGCAGTCACTGACATCCTCGCCGGCCAAGCAGTGGAAGAAGATCGGCCAGGAACTGGCGGCGACGCGCAAGGCCCTGATCTCGCCGCGCCGCACCACGATCGCCGAGGCCGTCGACGCCTCCGCCTTCGTCCCGGCCGAGGCCTTCATCCCGCGCGAGGCCATCACCGTGATCCTGTCCGAGCGCGGCTGGATCCGCGCGGTGAAGGGCAAGGTGGAGGATCCGTCGGAACTGAAGTTCAAGGAAGGCGACGCCCTGGGCTTCCTGGTGCCCGCCTTCACGACCGACAAGCTGCTGGTCGCGGCCTCGGACGGACGCGTCTTCACCGTCGGCGCCGACAAGCTGGCCTCCGGGCGCGGGCATGGCGAGCCCTTGCGGCTGATGGTCGAACTGGAGGAGAGCGCCGGAATTGTCGCCGTTCTGGCGCATCAGCCGGGCGCGAAACTGTTGATCGCGTCCAAGGCCGGCTATGGCTTCATCGCGCCGGAAGACGAGCTGCTGGCCCAGAAGCGGGGCGGCAAGCAGGTCCTGAACGGCGACCTTCTCGCGGCGATCCGCGTGACCGGCGATCACGTCGTCACGATCGGCGAAAACCTCAAGACCCTGATCTTTAAGGCCGACGAGCTGCCGGAGATGGGTCGGGGCAAGGGTGTGAAGCTGCAATCGTTCAAGCAGGGCGGGCTGACCGACATCGCCCTGTTCGACGGCGCGCACGGGCCGGAGTGGGTCGATGGCGGCGGGCGGCGTCGCAACTGGCCGGACTGGAAGGACTGGCTCGGCAAGCGGGCCGGGGCCGGGCGGATGGGCCCCCGGGGTCTGCGCAAGTTCCGCTGACCGCCGGGACCTGACGTTTCCGCGATTTCACTATCCGTCGACCGATGGTCGGGCGATAATCAGCGTCACACCGGGGGAGCCATCATGATCACGCTCATCATCATCGCCGTCATCGTCGTCGTCCTGATCTTCGTGGTCATGGGCGCGTACAACAAACTGGTCGCGCTGGATCAGAAGGCTGACCAGTCGTTCGCCGACATCGACGTGCAGCTGAAACAGCGGAACGACCTGATCCCCAACCTGGTCGAGACCGTGAAGGGCTATGCCGCGCACGAACAGGGCACGCTGAACGCGGTGACCCAGGCCCGCGCCGCCGCCGCCGGGGCCACGACGGTCGACCAGAAGGTCAACGCCGACAACATGCTGACGGGCGCGCTGGGCAAGCTGTTCGCGGTGGCCGAGGCCTATCCCGACCTGAAGGCCAACACCAACTTCCTCGAGCTGCAGCGCGAGCTCAGCGACATCGAGAACAAGCTGGCCGCCGCGCGCCGCTTCTTCAACAATGCCGTGGCAGAGTTCAACGCCGTGCGGGCCCAGTTCCCGACCGTCCTGTTCGCCGGGATGTTCGGTTTCGGGACCGAGAAACCGTTCTTCGCTGTCGACGCCGTCGACCGCGCGGCCATGACCGCCGCACCGCCCTCGGTGAAGTTCTAGGTCCCCATGGCCGCCGTCGGGCTGCAGACCCACATCTGGGCGAACAACACCCGTTCGACCCTTCTGCTGATCGGGTTTCCGGTCATGCTGACTCTCGTCCTGTTCGGGCTGGAGTTGGTCCTGATGGGGTTCGGCTTCCTGCCCAACTCAGGCGGGACGCTGGGGCAGGACATCGGCCTGGCCGTATCGATGCTGGCGGGCACGATCCCCCTGGCCGTCGTGGTCGCCCTGGTCTGGTTCGCCATCGCCTGGTTCGGCAACCAGGCCATGATCGACGTGATGACGGGGGCTCGAAAGGTCGAGCGCCGGGACGAGCCGCAGCTTTACAACCTGCTGGAAAATCTGGCGATCTCGCGCGGCCTGCAGACGCCGACGCTACGCATCATCGACAGCGACAGCCTGAACGCCTTCGCTTCCGGCATCCGCGAGGGCCACTACAGCGTGACCGTGACGCGGGGCCTGATCGCCGCCCTGGACCGCGACGAGATGGATGCCGTGCTCGCCCACGAACTGACCCACGTCATCAACAAGGACGTGCGCACCATGATCATCGCCTCGATCTTCGCGGGCATCATCAGCGTGGTCTGCCAGCTGGTATTCCGGGGCCTGTTCTATCTGCGCAGCGGCAAGGACAACAAGAACGCCGGGCCGCTGATCCTGATCGGGTTCCTGATCGCCGCCGTCGGTTATGTCTTCGCCATCGTCATCCGGATGATGCTGTCGCGCACTCGCGAGTTCGTCGCCGACGCCGGCTCGGTCGAGCTGACCAAGAACCCCGACGCCATGATCTCGGCCCTGCGCAAGGTGTCGGGCCGCTCCAAGCTGCAGGCGCCGGACGACGTTCAGGGCATGTTCCTCGATAACGAGCGCGAAGGGTTCACCGATGCCCTGTTCGCCACCCATCCCCCGATCGAAAAGCGGATCGCCGCGCTCATCCGGTTCGGGGGAGGGCGCGATCCCGGGGTCTGGGATGGCGCGATTGTTGAGGCACCCACCACGGCCGTGCCGATTTCCTGATCCACACGCCGGATTTCGCGCGAGGACCTACGGCCAAGCTAGGGTTTGTTAGGCATTTTCGGTCACACACGAGCAACTGTTGTCCACGCTCAGAAGGAGCGTTCGTGATGCTCGAACGGATGAAACCCTACGCCCTGTCCGCCTTCCTGCTGCTGCTGATCGGCTACCTCGGCGTCCAGGCTCTGACGGGGGAGAGGGGTCTGCTGAGTGGCGCGGCCCGCGACGCCCGTCTCGACGCGCGCGAGGCCCAGCTGGCGGCCCTGGCCGAACAGCGCGCCGATCTCGAAGTGCGCGTGCGCTACCTTCGCACCGGCAGCCTGTCCCGCGACCTGCTCGAGGAACGCGCCAGCGCGGTGCTCGGTTTTTCGGACCCGCGCGACTATGTGATCCGCGTTGCAGCGGCTCCTGCGCGAACCACGGCCGTGACCCCTTCCTGAACTCTTGTTACAGCGGAGCCTGAGCGCTTTGCCTTTGGGGAACGAAGGCTGCTACAGCCGCTTTCCGTAACGAGAAGAGGCTCCGGCGGCGCGTATCGCCCGGGAGCTCATACCCGGGAGATGCCGGATGGCGAGAGCCGCCCAGAAGACCACGGAATCAAAGGCCTCGGCCAAGATCCCGAACGTTCCCACCGCGACCAAGGAGGAGCTGCTCGCCTTCTATCGCGAGATGGTCCTGATCCGCCGCTTCGAGGAGCGGGCAGGGCAGCTCTACGGCATGGGTTTGATCGGCGGGTTCTGCCACCTGTACATTGGTCAGGAAGCCGTCGCCGTGGGCGTGCAGGCCAGCGTCAAGCAGGGCCACGACAAGATCATCACCGGCTACCGCGACCACGGCCACATGCTGGCCGCGGGCATGGACCCGAAAGAGGTCATGGCCGAGCTGACCGGGCGCTCCGGTGGGTCGTCCAAGGGCAAGGGCGGCTCGATGCACATGTTCGACGTGCCGACCGGCTTCTACGGCGGCCACGGCATCGTGGGCGCCCAGGTGGCGCTCGGCACCGGGCTGGCCTTCGCAGGCAAGTACCGGGGCGATGATTCGGTCGCGTTCATCTATTTCGGCGACGGCGCGGCCAACCAGGGCCAGGTCTACGAGAGCTTCAACATGGCCCAGCTTTGGAAGCTGCCGGCCATCTACATCATCGAGAACAACCAGTACGCCATGGGCACGAGCATCGAGCGCTCGTCGTCGACGACCGACCTGGCGCATCGCGGGGCCAGCTTCGGCATCCCCGGCGAGCTGGTCGACGGCATGGACGTGCTGGCGGTCAAGGACGCGGTCGAGCGGGCGGTCAAGCGCGCCCGGGCCGGCGAGGGGCCCTTCATTCTTGAGGTGAAGACCTATCGCTATCGCGGCCACTCGATGTCCGATCCCGCGAAGTACCGCACCAAGGAAGAGGTGGACGAGGTCAAGAAGACCCGTGACCCCATCGACCACGTCAAGATGCTGCTGGACCAGGCCAAGGCCACCGAGGACGAGATCAAGGCCATCGACGCCGAGGTGAAGGCCATCGTCGCCGAGGCCGTCCAGTTCGCCCAGGAAAGCCCCGAGCCGGATCCGTCCGAGCTCTATACCGACGTCTATCTCGAGACCCCCCAAGTGGAGACCGCCGCGTGACCGACATCCTGATGCCGGCGCTGTCGCCCACGATGGAAGAGGGCACCCTGACCAAATGGCACGTGAAAGCGGGCGATACGGTCAAGGCGGGCGACGTGATCGCCGAGATCGAGACCGACAAGGCGACCATGGAGGTCGAGGCCGTGGACGAGGGCGAGATCGCCGAAATCCTCGTGGCCGAGGGCTCCGAGAACGTGAAGGTCAACACGCCGATCGCCCGTATGGCGGGGGAAGAGGGCGCGGTGAATTCGACGACGCCTGCGGCGGAGAATTCGACGCCTCCGGCAGAGACTCCGAAGACTTCGACGACGGGTGATCCGGAGAAGGCCCCGGCCGAGGCCGGCACGCCGACGCCGAAGCCGGCCTTGAAGGATCCCGAGATCCCCGCCGACGCCAAACTGGTCAAGACGACGGTCCGCGACGCCCTGCGCGACGCCATGGCCGAGGAGATGCGTCGCGACGAGAACGTGTTCCTGATCGGCGAGGAAGTGGCCCAGTACCAGGGGGCCTACAAGGTCAGCCGCGAGCTGCTGCAGGAGTTCGGCGACCGCCGCGTGGTCGACACCCCGATCACCGAGCACGGCTTCGCCGGCCTGGGCGTCGGGGCCGCCATGGCGGGGCTGAAGCCGATCGTCGAGTTCATGACCTTCAACTTCGCCATGCAGGCGATCGACCACATCATCAACTCGGCCGCGAAGACGCTGTACATGTCCGGCGGCCAGATCCGCGCGCCCATTGTGTTCCGCGGTCCGAACGGCGCGGCCAGCCGCGTCGGCGCCCAGCACAGCCAGGACTATTCGGCCTGGTATGCCCAGGTGCCCGGCCTGAAGGTCGTCGCCCCGTATGACGCCGCCGACGCCAAGGGCCTGCTGAAGTCCGCCATCCGCGACCCCAACCCCGTCGTCTTCCTCGAGCACGAGATGATGTACGGCATCGAGTTCGATGTGCCGGACGTCGAGGACTATCTGGTCCCCATCGGCAAGGCCAAGGTCCGCCGCGAGGGCACCGACGTCACCATCACGGCCCACGCCCGCATGGTCGGGTTCGCGCTTCAGGCCGCCGAGCAGCTGGAAGCCGAGGGCATCTCGGTCGAGGTGATCGATCTGCGCACCCTGCGTCCGCTGGACCACGAGACCATCGTCGAGAGCGTCAAGAAGACCAGCCGCCTGGTCTCGGCCGAAGAAGGCTGGGGTCCGATGGGCGTCGGCGCCGAGGTCGTGGCCCGGGTCATCGAACACGCCTTCGACTATCTGGATGCGCCGCCCCTGCGGGTGCACCAGGAGGATGTGCCGCTGCCGTATGCCGCCAACCTTGAGATCCTGTCGCTGCCCGGCGTCGACAAGATCGTGAAGGCCGTCAAGGCGGTGATGGCATGACCGATATCCTGATGCCCGCCCTGTCGCCCACGATGGAAGAGGGCGTCCTGGCCAAATGGCACGTCAAGGTCGGCGACACGGTCAAGGCCGGCGACGTCATCGCCGAGATCGAGACCGACAAGGCGACCATGGAGGTCGAGGCCGTCGACGAAGGCACGATCACCGACATCCTGGTGGCCGAAGGCTCCGAGGGCGTGAAGGTCAATACGCCGATCGCCCGTCTGGCGGAGGAGGGCGGTTCCGCCGCCCCGGCACCCAAGGCCGCTGAACCCGCGAAAGCCGAGGCGCCGAAGGCTGCGCCCGCGCCCGCAGGTCACGAGAGCGGCGATGCGGTGGCGACGCCCGACGGGATCAAGTCCGCCGAAGCCGTCCTGCCCAAAACCTCCGGCACGGCCGCCTCGACCGGGGCCCGCGTCTTCTCGTCGCCGCTCGCGCGTCGGCTGGCCAAGGACGCCGGACTGGACCTGTCGACCCTGAAGGGCACCGGCCCCCACGGCCGGATCGTCAAGGCCGACGTCGAGGCTGCTGCCAAGGGCGGCGCGCGGCCGGCCGCAGCGCCCGCCACGACCGCCGCTTCCGGCATCGAGGCCCGCAAGGTCCAGTCGCTGGCCGACATGGGCATCCCCGACGGCAGCTACGATCTCATCCCGCTGGACGGTATGCGCAAGGCGATCGCCCGGCGCATGGTCGGCTCGATCCAGAACGTGCCGCACTTCCCGCTGTTCATCGACGTCGAGATCGACGCACTGCTGGCCGCCCGGGCCAAGGTCAATGCGATGCTGGAGAAGTCCGGCGTCAAGGTCTCGGTCAACGACTTCGTCATCAAGGCCGCGGCCATGGCGCTGAAGCTCGTGCCCGAGGCCAACGCCAGCTATTCGCCCGAGGGCATCGCGATGCACCACAACGCCGACGTGGCGATGGCGGTGGCGATCGACGGCGGCCTGATCACCCCGATCATCTTCAAGGCCGAGACCAAGTCCCTGTCGCAGATCGCTGTCGAATCGAAGGATCTGGCCAAGCGCGCCCGCGACAAGAAGCTGAAGCCCGAGGAATTCCAGGGCGGCACCTTCAGCGTGTCCAACCTGGGCATGTTCGGCATCAAGGCCTTCAGCTCGATCATCAACGAGCCCCAGGGCGCGATCATGAGCGTCGGGGCCGGCGAACAACGGCCTGTGGTGAAGAACGGCCAGCTGGCCGTGGCGACCGTGATGACCGTGACCCTGACCTGCGATCACCGGGTGGTGGACGGGGCGACGGGCGCGCGGTTCCTGCAGGCCTTCAAGCCGCTGATCGAAGACCCTGTCACCATGCTGGCCTGAGGCGCACGCGATGAGCACCGTCTATGACTTCACCGCGACCGGCATCGACGGGACCGAGGTGCCGCTGGACGGGTTTCGCGGCAAGGCGCTGCTGATCGTCAACACGGCGTCCAAATGCGGTTTCACCGGCCAGTACGCCGGCCTCGAAACCCTGCACCGGCGCTTCGCCGACCAGCCGTTCGAGGTGCTGGGTTTTCCCTGCAACCAGTTCGGCGGACAGGAACCGGGCAAGGCGGCCGAGATCGCGTCGTTCTGCAGCGCCACCTTCGACGTCGACTTCCCCCTGTTCGACAAGATCGAGGTCAACGGGCCGAACCGGCACCCGCTCTATGCCTGGCTGACCGGGCAGAAGAAGGGCTTCCTCGGCAGCCGCGACATCAAGTGGAACTTCACCAAATTCCTGACCGACCGGGAGGGCAGGGTGGTCGCCCGCTATGCGCCGCAGGTCGAGCCCGCGGCCATCGCGCCCGATATCGAGAAGCTTCTCTGAGCCCTGCCCGGGCACGTAGGATGTCCCCGGCTGGCTGACGATTCGGGGCGGGGATGACAGAGACCACGACGGCCGGCGCGGTCTGCGCGGCCTGTGAAACGCCTCTGACCGGGCGCTGGTGTCACGCCTGTGGGCAGGACAGCCGGGCCAGGCCGGTTCCGCTGCGCGCCATGGTGGTGGAGGTCGCGACCTCCTACAGCCCGATCGACGGCAAGCTGGCGCGGACGCTCGCGGTTCTGGCCGTCCGTCCTGGCCGACTGCTGGAGGCCTATCGCAGCGGCGCGGGCTCGCTCTACGTCACGCCGCTGAAACTGTTCGTCGCCTCGACCGCCCTGTTCCTGTCGGTGCTCAACTTCAGCGACACGACGCTGGTCCAGTATGTGTGGAAGGTCGATCGGGGCGGGCAGGTCGGCCCGGCCTTCTACGACCCCGTATCGATGGAGGTGAAGGTTCAGGGGGCGACGGACGGCGAGCGCTGGCTGCAGCCCAAGATCGAGCCCGCCATCGACCCCGAGGTCACCTCCGCGATCCAGGCCGCGGCCCGCGCGGCCTCCGACGAACCGACCCGGGCCAGCATGCGCTACGAACTGGTCCTGAATGCCGAGCAGGCGGACTGGGCGGCCCGACTGTCGGGCTGGCTGCCGAACGTCCTCTGGCTGCTGATGCCCGTCTATGCCGTGTTCCTGATGCCGTTCTTCGGACGTCGTCGGCTGTTCCTGGAGCACGTCATCTTCGCCATGTGGGCCCATGCCGTCGGCTTCCTGCTGGCCATGGGACTGGCGGGCATCAATGCCGCCGGCGCCAATCTGTCGGCAGCCTGGCTGGTGGTGCCCTACCTGGCCTATTTCACGATCGCGGCCGCCCGCTACTATGCGGTGGCTCCTGTGCAGGCGCTCTGGCGAGGGATCGTCCACCTCAGCCTCTATGTCGTGCTGGCGCTCATGCCCGCCGCGGTGGCCATCCTGGCGACCGTGACCGACTGGCCGGCCCTGATCGCATGGATCGAGGCGGTCTGACGCCGGTCACGGGTGGTTACGGAGCCGGACGCGGAGCTTTCGGCTCAAGGCCCGGGCCGCTACAAGACCCCATTGATTTCACGGAGGCTCAGACTTGGCCGACTTCGATCTTATCGTCATCGGCTCCGGCCCGGGTGGATATGTTGCCGCGATCCGCGCCAGCCAGCTGGGCCAGAAGGTCGCCATCATCGAGCGTGAGAGCCTGGGCGGGATCTGCCTGAACTGGGGCTGTATCCCCACCAAGGCGCTGCTGAAGTCCGGCGAGAAGTTCGAGAGTCTCAGCCATCTGGACGACTACGGCCTGTCCGCCTCGGGCGCGACGTTCGACTTCGGCGCCATCATCCAGCGTTCGCGCGGCGTGGCGGCGACGATGAACAAGGGCGTCACCTTCCTGATGAAGAAGAACAAGATCGAGGTGATCGAGGGCACGGCCAGGCTGGAAAAGGGCACGGCGGCTCCCAAGGTCGTCATCGCCCTGAAAGCTGGAGGCTCGCGTACGCTCGAGGCCAGGGCCGTGATCCTGGCCGTCGGCGCTCGCGCCAAGGCCATCCCCCAGATCGGGCTGGAAGCCGACGGCGACCGGATCTGGGCCTATCGCGAGGCCATGGCCCCCAAGACCATGCCGGCCTCCATCGTGGTGATCGGATCGGGTGCCATCGGCATTGAATTCGGCAGCTTCTACCGTGCCTTGGGCGCGGAAGTTACCGTAGTGGAGGCGGTCGATCGTATCATGCCGGTGGAGGATGAAGAGGTCTCCAAGGCGGCCCAGAAGTCCTTCGAGAAGCGCGGCATGAAGTTCCGCACCGGCTGCAAGGTCACCAGGGTGTCCAAGGGCGGGAAGGGGGTTCAGGTCGCGATCGAGGCCGGCGGCAAGGCCGAGACGCTGGAGGCCGAGGTCTGTATCTCGGCGGTCGGCATCACCGCCAACACCGACGGCATCGGCCTGGAGGCGCTGGGCGTCAACATGGACCGCGGCCACATCACCATCGACGGCCACTGCGCCACGAACGTGAAGGGGCTCTATGCCATCGGCGACTGCGCCGGCGCGCCCTGGCTGGCGCACAAGGCCAGCCACGAAGGCATTCACGCGGCCGAATACATCGCCGGCTACAAGAGCCCCAACGTCGTCTCGCCGATCGCGGGATGCACCTATGCCCAGCCGCAGGTCGCGTCCGTCGGGATCACGGAGCAGGGGGCCCGCGAGGCCAAACGCGACGTGAAGATCGGCCGGTTCCCGTTCCGGGTGAACGGCAAGGCCGTGGCGGCGGGCGACACCGACGGTTTCGTCAAGGTCATCTTCGACACGAAGACCGGGGCCCTGATCGGCGCCCACATGATCGGCCACGAGGTCACCGAGATGATCCAGGGCTATGTCACCGCCATCGCCATGGAAGCGACCGAGGAGGACATCCACGGCATCGTCTATCCGCACCCGACCATGTCCGAGGCCATGCACGAGGCCGCGCTGGACGCCTACGGGCGCACCATCCACCTTTGACGATCCTCGCTGCCGGGGACGCCGATTTCGCGGACCTGCTCGCGGCCGGTCGCGTCCAGGGCAGAGCCGTCGCAGAGGGCGGCATCGCGCCGGACCCGGTCCTGGACATGCTGCGCGGCGTCGCGGCGCGGGTCCGCCCGCACTGCGATCCGGCGGCATGGTGGATCGTCGACGGGGATGAAATCGTCGGCCTGTGCTCGATCGTCTCGGAGCCCTCCGGGGACGGCTCGATCAGTATCGGCTACGGCGTCGCCTCCAGTCGACAGGGGCGCGGCGCGGCCACGCGCGCGGTGGGTGAGGTCCTGGAATGGGCCGGGACGCGTCCGGATCTGACCGGCGTCACGGCAGAGACCGCCGTCGACAATCCGGCGTCGCACCGGGTGCTCGAAAGAAACGGCTTCGTCCGGGTCGGCGTGCGTACGGACGCGGAGGACGGCGACCTGATCTGCTGGCGCGCCGTCGTCGCGCGCTAGCGCTTCTTGCCGAGCTCGGCGGCGATGTCCTTGACCATGCGGCCGGCCTTGCGGTGGGCGGCGGTGATCTGGTCGCGGGTGACGCCCCAGCGCTTCATCCAGTATTCGACGGCCTGACGCTCGGAGAGGTCCAGACGGTCCTTGTCGATGAAGCCGCGCTTGTCCTTGAGACCCGCCATGGGGGTGGTTCCTCTTGTCGCCTAAGATATATTATGCGAAATTCTATGTCAGTCAGAGCCCGGCAACACCGGTCCAGCCATCGATCGCGATCTCGACGTTGGCAGGAACAAAACGGCGCAATGCGTTGAAATCCAGATCGATATGCAGGTTCGTGAGGATCGCCTTGCCCACGTCGGCGGCCGCGATCCACTCCAGCGCCTGATCGACGTGGGCGTGCGTCGGATGACGCGTCCAGCGCAAGGCATCGACGATCCAGACCTCGGATCCCCGAACGGCCCGCAGCGCGTCCTCGTCCAGCGCATCGACGTCGCTGGAATAGCTGAGACCCCCCAGCCGGTAGCCGACCGACCGGATCGGTCCGTGGCCCTGGTCGAAAGTCACGACCGGCACGGCTCCTCCGGGCCCGTCGATCTGCCAGTCGACGCCGTGCGCCGGCAGGTCCTGCGCCTCGAGGATGGCCGGATAACCCTGTTTCATCTCGAAGATGTAGTCGAACCGATGCGTCAGGGCCGCCTTGGTGGCGGCATCCATCCAGGCCGGTATGCGCTGGCGACGCCTGAGCGCGAAGACGCGCAGGTCGTCGATGCCATGGGTCTGGTCCGCGTGATCGTGGGTGATCAGGACGGCGTCGACCCGGGTCGCCCCGGCGGCCAGCATCTGCTGGCGCAGGTCCGGCGAGGTGTCGATCAGCACGCTGGTCTCGCCCTCCGGGCCGCGCCGCCGCGCCAGCATCGAGCATCGGGTCCGCCGGTTCTTCGGTTCCGCGGGATCGCAACTGCCCCAGTCACCGTCGCCGCGCGGCACGCCGCCGGACGACCCGCAGCCGAGGATGGTGAACTCGAGCGCGCTCATGCCGGCCTCGGGATTCGGTCGAACAGGTTGAAGAAGGCGTCGGTCGTGCGCGTCTCGGCCTCCTCCCGCGTCCAGCCCCGGATGTCCGCCAGGGTCTGCAGCACATGGCCGACATAGGCGGGCTCGTTGCGCCGCCCCCGGTGCGGGACCGGCGCCAGATAGGGGCAGTCGGTCTCGACGATGATCCGGTCGCCCGGCATGGTCCGGATGACCGCCCGGACGTCCTCGGCGGCCTTGAAGGTGGCGATGCCTGATACGGAGAACCACGCGCCCATTTCCGAAGCCTTTTCAGCGAGATCGGGACCGCTGGTGTAGCAGTGCATCAGGAACCGGAACGGCCCCTCCCCCTGCTCCTCCGCCAGGATCGCCGCCATCCGGTCGTCGGCCTCGCGCGTATGGACGACCAGCGGCAGTCCGGTCCGGCGCGCGGCGGCGACGTGCCGGCGAAAGACCGCCTCTTGCTGATCGCGCGGGCTCAGGTCGTAGTGGAAATCCAGGCCGCATTCGCCGATCCCCACGACCCGGGGGCGCCCGGCGAGGGCGACAAGGTCGTCGGCGGTCATCTCGAGGTGGTGGCGCGCCTCGTGCGGGTGGGCCCCGACGGTGCACCAGATGTCCGGGTGCGCCATGGCCAGGCCGTGCGTCGCCTCGAACGTGGCCAGCGAGTCCGAGATCTCGACCATCAGGCCGACCCCGGCGGCGCGCGCGCGGTCGATCACGGCGTCGCGATCCTCGTCGAACTGGGCGGCGTGCAGGTTGACGTGGCTGTCGATCAGCATGGCGACGTCATCCTCCGGTCCGCGCCTTCACCCGCGCCAGGTCGGCCAGGGCCCCCGACAGGACGTCGGCCCGGTCGAGGTTCACGGCGGCCGTGCGGTCCGGCAGGTCGCTCAGCCGCGTCCACAGATCGGCCCAGGCGGCACCGTCGCCTGTCTGAAGCGATCGGGCCTTCACGGCCGCGGTCAGGCGATCCATCAGGGCCTCGAAACGCGCCTGCCCGTCCGCCCCGCGAAAGGTGTCGGACATGGCCATCTGTTCGGCGCGGTCCAGCGCGGGGTCCTCGACCCAGCGGCGGGCCAGCCGGTCGAGCGCCAGATTGGCCTCGGTCGCCAGCGACAGGGCCGCGCCCGGCGATCCTCGCGCCATCCCCGCGATCCGTGCCGCCTCGTCGCCCTCCAGATCCGTCTGGCGCGCGACCAGGGCCGCCACGGCCGCCTCGTCCCACGGCGCGAAAGCCAGACGGCGGCACCGCGACCGGATCGTCGCCAGCAGCCGGCCCGGCGCATGGGTGATCAGGAAGAGCACACCACGTTCGGGTGGCTCCTCCAGAGTCTTGAGCAAGGCATTGGCAGCGTTGGGATTCAGGTCGTCGGCCGCATCCACGATCGCGACCCGATAGGCGGCCTGCGACGGGCTCTTCGAGAAGAACTCCGGCAGGTCCCGCGCCTGATCCACGGAGATGGATTTCTTGACCTTGCCGCCTTCCGAAAGACGCTCCAGCACCAGCAGATCGGGATGCGACTGGGCGGAAATCAGCTGGCTGACGGGATCGCCGGGCGAGGCACCCAGAGGGCCGCGCGTCGCGTCGGGCTGGGCCCCGAGGAGTCGCCGTGCCGCCCGATAGGCGAAGGTCGCCTTGCCCAGGCCCTCCGGCCCGCACAGCAGCCAGGCATGGTGAAGGCGACCGCGATCCAGGGCGTCGAGGAACGCCAGCTCGGCGTCCAAAGACGGGACCAGGTCGAAACGGTCGCGGGGGGCGCCGGTCATTCCAGCACCGGCTCGACGGCCGCCCAGACCCGCGCCTGCACGTCATCGATCGACCCCGTCGCGTCGATGAGACGGCAACGCTCCGGATGGGCCCGGGCGATCGTCTGGAAGGCGCGTCTGAGATTCTGATGAAAGGCGAGGCCCTTGGATTCGAAGCGGGTGTCGCCCTGTGCCCGTGCCAAGGCGCGCTCCAGACCGACCTCGGCCGGCAGGTCGAAGATCAGGGTCAGATCGGGCTGGTTCGTCCCGACGACATGGGCGTCCAGCGCCTCGACGAAGGCGGTCTCCGCGCCGCCCGCGAGGCCCTGGTAGGCGCGGCTGGAGTCGGCGAACCGGTCGCAGACGACCCACTGGCCAGCCTCCAGAGCCGGACGGATGGTCCGCTCCAGATGATCGGAGCGGGCCGCGAACATCAGCAGCAGTTCGGTGCGCGCCGACCAGCGATCCGCGCTTCCGGAGACGACCAGACTGCGGATGGCCTCGCCGCCCGGCGACCCGCCCGGTTCGCGCGTCCGAATCACGTCGCGGCCCCGTGCGCCGAGACGATCGACCAGAAGGGCGACCTGGGTGGACTTTCCGGTCCCCTCCCCGCCTTCGAATGTAATGAAACGGCCTCGCGACATCGGCGCACCATGGCGACCCGGGCCGCCCGGGCCAAGGGGGCTTTGGGCCTATCGCGCCGATATCAACAGGGCGTCGGCGAATCCGCGCGCGACGGCGGCCTGCCGGGCCTGTTCGGCGGCGTTCGCGTCGGGCCAGGGCCCCAGCAGCACGCGGAACATGGAGTTGTCGGTCGCAGCCTGCACCCGCGCCGTCTGTCCGAGCCGTCCGGCCGCAGCGCGCGCCTCCGGCTGGGCCGGATAGGCGGCAACCTCGACCCAAAACCTGCCCGGAGACACGGATGGGGACGGCGGCGGGGGCGGCGCGGACACCGGGACGGCGCGCTCCGGCCGGGCCTGTGCATACTGAAGGACCGCGCCGCCGCCGACCCGGGGCGCGCGACCCAGATAACGGACCCGGACCTCGCCCACGCCCCGTTGCAGCATATCCAGAGCCTCGGCCGCGCCCCGCGACAGGTCGATGATCCGGTCGTCGACGAAGGGGCCGCGATCGTTGACCCGCAGGACGATGGTCCGACCGTTGGCCAGGTTGGTCACCTCCACCAGTCCCGGCAGGGGCAGGGTCTTGTGAGCGGCGGTCAGGGCGTGCATGTCGAACCGCTCGCCGGTCGAGGTCGGCCGCCCGTTGAACTGGTCGCCGTACCAGGAGGCCATGCCGACCTGGTCATAGCCGGGCTGCTCTTCGGGCCGGTACCATCGGCCGCGGATCTGATACGGTCGCATCGTTCCCGACACGATCGGGGCGGGATCGGTGACGATCGGGATCGCCGCGCGTCCGGTTCCGGCAGGTCCCCCTCCCCCCGCGCTGGCGCAGGCGGCCAGCCCGCTCATCGCGCCGGCGATGGCCAGCAGCCGAAAGTGCCTCAGCGGATGTGCCAGCGCGATCATGGCCGCATGATCGCGCCGACGATTTCCGTTTTGGTTAACGCGATCTCCGCTGCTATGGCCTTCGCCGTACGGACAGGTGGCCGAGTGGTTTAAGGCAGCGGTCTTGAAAACCGCCGTAGGTGAAAGCCTACCGTGGGTTCGAATCCCACCCTGTCCGCCACCGTCCTGTGCTGAAACGGACAGGTCCCTGTTACCTCTGAAATACCCCCGACATTACCGCGACATGTCCCGAACCGGAGACGCAAAGCCCGGTCTCCGCGACCCCTCAAGTGCCCCTGATCCAGCGAATAACCCGCCCCCGTCTCCGCCGACTGCGTGGCGGGTCGCTTTCGACTGCCTGAGCGCGGATGCTTGATAGCAGGGAAGTACAGGGAAAAAGCATGCCCACGGTGATTCTCGACCGAACCTAACACCGCGCAAATGCCCGCCACCACTGGGTCGGAGCGCCGGAGCCGTTTGGATTTCCCGTGACACGAACAGGGAAAATTTCCTCACGTATCAGGGAATAATTTCAGGCGATCAGGGAAACGCACTGCCGTAACAGGGACGGCATCATCCTGCGTAAAGACGCCTTTGCTCCACCCAGTCCAGGGGGAGGTCCGAGCGTGTGACCGCCTCCAGGGTGAGGCCCACCGGCTGACGGCCATCAAGGATCTCAGCCTTCAGATCTGGCGCGAGGAAGGCCGGTCGGATCATCCGGCGGACAAAGGCATCCGACACGCCCTCGGCATCGGCGATGACGTTGAGGTTCTCGACCTCGCCAGCGAGGAGACGCCGCTTCCAGGATTCGGCCCGGATCAGAGCGGTGGTCATGGCGCGGTCGATCCGGGAGGAGGCGACGGCGGCTGAGCCTTGGGGGCCGACCGCGACCATGGTCCCGCCTCTGCGGACAAGACGGACTTTGATCTCTGTCATCGGCAGATCGCCTCGTCGCTCCAAGCTGTCAATGCCAACCCGGTTCTCGGGCTTTAGATCACGTGCTGCGATCTGCAGCCGCTCTTCGTCGAACACGATGGTCACGGCCTCCGCGCCAACCTCGACACGGTCGATCACGTCCCGGGCAATTGCCCAGTCGGGCGAAACCGGGCTGGTATCGATGATCCGCAGTTCGCCAAGGCGCTGGGCCACGATGTCTTCGAGCAGAGGTGCCGAGATCCGCGAAACCGCGCCGGCCTGGTCGGGCCGCCCGGTCGTGACCGCTGTCGAGACATAGTAGTGGTAGGTGGGCTTGTTGGGCTTGGCGGCCTTCACCGGAGACATCGGATTGACAGCCGAATCAAACAGCAGTCCCATCAGGGGCGCGCCCTTGTGCGGGCGGCGGGCCTCGCCCGGCACCCGCTGCTTGCGGTCGTTGTCGTCAAGGCGGGCCTGAACGGCGTCGAAGGTTTCGCGGTCGATGATGGCGGGATGCTGGCCCGGGTAGCTGGTCGTCTTGTGAGGAATCTCGCCCACGTACGTGCAGTTGCGCAACATGTGGAACAGCGCGCCGCGATCCATGGGCTGGCCGCCCTTCTCGACGCCGGCCTTGGTCGTTCGGCGTCTGGATACGACACCTGCGTCGTTCAGTTCCTGTTGGACTTGGTGGACTGAGCCGGTGTCCAGATAGCTTCGGAAGATCCCGCGCACGGTCTCGGCCTCAACAGGATTGATGACCAGGGTCCGGCCCGATGCCTCGTAGCCAAGTGGTACCCCGCCTCCCATCCACATACCCAGCTTCTTGGAGGCCGCGATCTTGTCGCGGATGCGCTCTCCCGTAACCTCACGCTCAAACTGGGCGAATGAGAGCAGGACGTTGAGGGTCAGCCGTCCCATGGACGTCGTGGTGTTGAAGGCCTGGGTCACGCTGACGAAGCTGGAGCCAGCCTTATCCAGGACATCCACGATTCTGGAGAAGTCGGGTAGTGCGCGAGTGAGCCGGTCGACCTTGTAGACCACCACCACATCAATCAGCCCCGACGCCACGTCGGCCATCAGCCGTTTGAGCGCCGGTCGCTCCATGTTGCCGCCGCTGAACCCGCCGTCATCATACACCTCAGGGAGGAGGGTCCACCCCTCCCCGGCTTGCGACAGCACATAGGCAGCGCAGGCGTCACGCTGCGCATGCAGCGAGTTGTAGTCCTGCTCCAGACCCTCCTCGGAGCTCTTACGGGTGTAGATGGCGCAGCGGAGGGGACGACTGGCGGGTCTCATGCGGCGTCGACCTCGCGCAGGCCAAAGAAGCGGGGGCCGTTCCAGCGCACGCCAGTGATGAGCCGGGCGACCTTCGATAGGCTAGCGTGCTTCTCACCGTTCCAGACAAAGCCGTCACGCAGGACCTCGACCTCGTGGCGGCGACCCTGCCATTCGCGAATGAGCGTCGAGCCGGGCTTGAAGGACGCGGCGCGCACCTTGGGCTTATGGCCCATGCGGTGCCGGGACGCAGCACTGGCCAGGCGGCGATCGGAACTCACACCGCCTTGGCCAGCGGCCTTCATCTGCAGAGCCTCGGCCAGGGCCCGGCGTAGAACGTCCGGAGAGCGGACCGGGGGCGGCTCACCGAGCCGCTCCCTCCAAAGGCCCCGTAGATCATCAATGGCCATGCCCTCCAGGAGCGCAAGCGTCTCGCTTAGGCCGCTCACGACTGAGCTTCCTGCGTCGGAGTGCTGCTGCGCCAAACGCGTCGCTCGCCGACCTTCTCGCTGGAGACGGTGTGGCCCTTCTTCTTCAGCGCGCTGGCCATGGCACCGCGGATTGAATGAGCCTGCCAGCCGGTGGCCTCGATCATGGTGGGCATGTCAGCCCCCTCCTCCCGGGTAAGCATGGCGACCAGGCGGTCGAGCTTGGACGGAGAGCGAGCTGTCGTTTCAGGGGCGGCTTCGGCCTTGAGTTTGCGGGGCATGATAATGTTCCTCGGTCAACGAGCGCGGGGTGCGCCCTACTGAGCCAAGCCCGGACTGCCGGGCGGGAACGTGATCACTAGGGCTTCCTATGGAGCGCCAGTCCAGTGCTGTGTTGCAGCGAAACGCCTTAACTTGAAGTCGAGAATTAAAGTCACCAGCTTCTCTCTCAGCCGTAGGCTTCTTGCTGTGCTTGATGTTGTTGTTGGGATCCGAGGGATACCCGTGGGCCATGCCAGGGCCTGACGCTGAAGCGTTCTAAACCGAGCAAACTCTAGGTCCGACGTTGCCGGCGCGTGGTGGAGCCACTGATCAGCATCGGAAGCCTCCGACTAAACCCAGGCGTCAGCCGTTCGCATGATCGCGAACCTGCGCCCTCATGCAAGGAGTGCCCCATGAATAACGCCACACCCGAAACCATCGCTCAACAGATTCCGCCGGCGCTCCGGTTGATAATCGAAGACCTTCCGATCGCCACTCTTTGCATTGGCGGCCGCCAACTTCGCATACGCAGAAAGCGGGATCTCGAGGTCATGGCGGCGAGCATCCGTCAGTTCGGCTTCATAGTCCCGGTGCTGATCGGTGCCGACAACATGATCATCTGCGGCAAGGGCCGCGTTCAAGCCGCCCACCTTCTCGGCATGGTGGAGGTTCCCTGCATTCGCGTTACCCATCTGAGCGAAGCCGAGCGGCGAGTGTTCGCCATCGCCGAGAACCAACTGGGTCAGCTCGCGGGCTGGGACAACGAGACACTGAAGATCGAGCTGCACGAGCTCTCTGGAATGGACCTGAGCTTCAGCCTGGAACTCACCGGGTTCTCCTCGGCGAAGATCGACAGCATCGTCTTTGGCGGCGAGAGCGGCGACCGCAGCGAGAACGCCATCCCTGCCCTGCCCGATCAGGTCGTTAGTCGGGTCGGCGACCTCTGGCAGTTGGGTGACAGTCGTCTGCTCTGCGCCGACGCCACCGAGCCTGCAAGCTTCGAGCAACTGCTCACCGGCGAACAAGTCCGGGTCGTCTTCACCGACCCTCCCTATAACGTCGCCATCGCCGGGCACGTGACCAGCGGCGGTAAGCACGGCGAGTTCGTAATGGCGTCGGGCGAGATGACCGATGACGAGTTCACCGCCTTCTCGACCAAGGTCATGATGCGGGCCCGCGAGAACCTCGTCGATGGCGGCCTGCTATACTACTGCATGGACCACCGCCACATGGAGCATACGCTCGATGCCGCGTCGGCCGCCGGTTTGGACAGGCTCAACCTGATCGTCTGGGACAAGAAGGCTGGGGGCATGGGCAGCTTCTACCGCTCACGCCACGAACTGATCTTCTTGTTCAGAAAGCCCGGCGCGTCGCATGTGAACCGCGTCGAACTGGGCAGGCATGGCCGCGACCGCTCAAATGTCTGGACCTATGAGGGCGTCAACGGCTTCGGTGCTGCCAAAGCAAAGGCGCGCGAGATGCATCCCACCGTCAAGCCGCTGGCGCTCGTCCGCGATGCTATTCTGGACTGCACGGCAAAAGGCGATGCGGTGTTGGATCTATTCAGCGGCAGCGGCACGACCGTCATCGCCGCCGAAAATGTCGGTCGCCGTGGCTTCGCCACCGAACTCGATCCTCGATACGTGGATGTTGGCGTGCTGCGCTGGCAAGAGTTCACCGGCCGCGAGGCGTGTCTGGCTTCGACGGGTCAGACGTTTCGGCAGGTGCAGGCTGAACGCTCTAGGCATTCCAATCCAGCCACAGCCACGGCCGATGTCGCGGCCCCATCCGCCGACATCATCGCCCTGCCCGCCCCCCGGGTGCGGGTCCGCACTCGTCTGGCCGCCTAAGGGAGATGACCCATGTCTGATGACTACGATGTCGGCTACGGCCGACCACCCCAGGCCACACGGTTCAAGACCGGCCAGTCCGGCAACCCGAAGGGCCGGCCCAGGGGATCGCATAATCTGCACACCCTGCTGTCCGACGCCATGCAGGCCCGTGTCCCCGTCACGATAGAGGGGCGTCGGGTCCATCTAACCAAAGCGGAAGTGGCCGTGCGCCAGCAGGTCGATAACGCTGCCAAGGGCGACCTGCGGGCCTTGGCCTTCCTGGTCAAAGCAATGGCGCAGGCCGTCCCGCCGCCCGAAAGCGTCGAGCACGGGCAGAAGACGGAACTCAGCACGGACCAGTACAACGCCATCTTCGAGGCGCTGGTCCTGGATCATACGGCGGAGGGAGGGCTGTGAGGCCCCCCCCGATCCCCGTCGAAGATCTCCTCTTTGTTCGCGCTCGCAACGACTTCGGGGTATTTCTCGAACTGATCTTCGCTGTCCTCAACCCCGGCGTGGCCCTGGCCAGAGGCTGGTATCTCTCGGCCATGATCCAGGCCTTGAACGAGGTTTCCGACGGCTCCAGCCGACGTCTGCAAATCACCGTGCCGCCCCGCCACCTGAAGTCGATCACGACGACGGTGGCTTTCACGGCCTGGATGATGGGTCGCGATCCGACCTACAAGATCATCTGCGCCAGCTACGGCCAGGAGCTGTCGTCCAACCTGTCGCGCGACTTCCGCAAGGTGGTCACTTCGGCCTTGTACAAGCAGATATTCCCGGTCACAGCGACCTCGATCGTCCGGGATACCGATACCGAGGTCAGGACGCGCCAGAGCGGCTTCCGGTTCGCCACGGCCGTGGGATCGACCGTCACCGGTTACGGTGCCGATCTGATCATCATCGACGACTTGATGAAGGCCGCGGACGCCTCCTACCCGGAGGCCAGGGCCAGGGCCCAGCGGTTCGTCGATGAATCGCTCTTCACCCGCCTAAACAACAAGGCGACCGGAGCGGTGATCGCAATCCAGCAGCGCCTGCATGAAGACGATGTCTCGGCCCACCTGACCGCGAAGGGCGGCTATCGCCATCTAGACCTGCCCGCCATCGCCGTCCGCGACGAGATCGTCCCCCTCACCCGGGGGCGCTCGCACGCACGCCGCATCGGTGATGTGCTGAACCCCGACCGCGAGCCCTTGTCCGTTCTGGATGAAATCCGGGTCGGCTTGGGCTCGCGGGCCTTCGAAGCCCAGTACCAGCAGAACCCCACGCCCGCCGACGGCGACATCATCCGCTGGGACCGGCTCCAGTTCCATGACGACGATCCCATCGACTATCGGACCCGCGATGGCCGACGGCTGCTGCACAAAGTGGTCATCAGCTGGGACACAGCAGACACGGTGTCACCTTCGGCCGATTATTCGGTCGGCACCGTGTGGGGCAACGACGGCACGGCCTGGAAGCTGCTCGACCTGATCCGGGTCCGCCTAGCCTATTCCGACCTCTTGGCCCGAGTTCGCCTTGAGCGCAGCAGATGGCTGGCCGATCTTATCATCGCGGAGGAGGCCGGGG
The DNA here is from genome assembly GCF_000144605.1 of Brevundimonas subvibrioides ATCC 15264. NCBI lineage: Bacteria > Pseudomonadati > Pseudomonadota > Alphaproteobacteria > Caulobacterales > Caulobacteraceae > Brevundimonas > Brevundimonas subvibrioides. Next base: position 1,976,798 of record NC_014375.1, read on the forward strand.
TGGGGCGTGCTATTCTGGACAGCCTGTCGCGTGACACCCGCAGGCAAAGCGAGCCTGAGCACCATGCCCCCTGGTGCGTCCGTCTCGCCGCTTCGCCCCGGCTGGGCAAGGCAGAGCGGTTCGCCGCTGCCTCCGATCCCCTCTACGCCGGCAAGGCGCTCCTAGCTCGAGATGCGCCATGGCTTGAAGACCTCCGTCGCGAAATGATGGCCTTCCCGAACGGCCGCCACGACGACCAAGTCGACAGCGTCAGCCAGTTCCTCACTTGGATGGTCGGCAACGGTGGCCGTCGTCTGCTTGATCCGCGCCGGGTCGACAGGCCCAGAGCCGCCTAGACGGCCGGCGTGCTAGCGGTCTCCGCTGTCGGGCCTGAGGCTCGCGGCGTATTGTCAATGTGGGAGACCCCATAACACCAGACTAGCGTCCAGACTGCAGCGGCGGCGGCCGACCGAGCCGGCATCCTCCGGACTTACGTCTCCGGCGTGGAGCGCGGCGTGCGCAAACCGACCGTGACTGTCCTGGACAAGCTCGCCTGCGGTCTCGGCGCACCTTGGCCAGCCTGGTTACGTTCGACTGACGGCAGACCTGCTGCGTCTATCGAGGATCTCGATTGCTGCGGCCAACGCCGCAAAATCTGCAGCATAGGATCGAAGCACCCTCCCCGCCGCTTCCTGCCTTCAGCAGTGCAACGTCAGTGCAGAAAATATGCGCGCCCTCCAGGATCGAGGACATCAGCACGCCAAGGCCAAGCTTCGCCTCCAGCGCATCGTGGGGATGGAAAAGTGCGTTGTCGTCGTCGGGCTCCATAAACCGACTACCGCTCGGTGCCCGGTCGAAGTCCAGTCGTTATGGCGGCTATGCGCCAACAGCGGACATTACCGGGATGCCTGAAAGCAGACGTCCGACCGGTCGGCGGCGTTTAGGCCGCTCACGACCCGTCGCGGAGGTCCTCGTCACCGTGCAGATATGCCAACGCCACCTCGAAAGAGGACCGGATCACGTCGATGACGTGACGCAGCTCGGCTTGTTTGAGCGGAGGCATGTGATCGAGGGTTTACTCCAACCGTAGAGTCTCCCCGATGGACGCCGGCCTCCCAAGGTTTGAGCGAGGTGGAGCTCGCGCGTGCCTAAGAGATGGATGTTTTCACGAGCTCGACCAGTTTGGGGGAGAGCACGCTGTGTTCGACCTCGCCACGTAGCAGACTGTAGACGATCTCGAGGACGCCGTAGCCGAGAAGAACCTGAAGCGATCCGCCTCGGCCCTGGCCCACGGTCAAGCCCTCGACGAAATCCTCTGCGATGAAGACCGCCGTTGGCGCGGGCGGCTCCAATGCCGGATCTGTCTGCCGCGAGACCATGCTCGAACGCTCGCCGATCGCGTCACGCACGGGCTGGGCGATGTCGTTCGGCGCCTCGGCGAGGTCCACCACATAGATGCAGAGCTCCGGTCGCGGCTTCAGAGTGCCGAAGACCTTCTTTCGCAGCTCGCCCTCGAACCCCTTGAGGAAGAAGGCCAAGGCCATTGCCGCGAATGTGATCTCAGGCTGCTCGTCCATGGCTGTGATCGACAGGATCACCGGCTCCGCCATCTCGAGTTCGACAACCCAGTGCAGGCCGGCGTCCGGGATCGAGCGGTGGTGCAAACCCGGGACGACGTCGCTCACCGCTTCGGCGATTATGGTAAGGTCGGCGGCGGTCAGCATTTCAGCGCCGACGGCGGCGACCGTCATCGACGGATACAGGATTTGCCAAGGCTCCGGCGCGGCGGAGGGCCGGAAGGCGTTCACGATGGCCTCGACTTGGCGGATGAAGAGGTTGCGCCGGACCGGAGGGGGAAGTTCCTCGAACATGGCGCGCATATGGGCACCGTAGAAGGGCAGTGCGATCGCCGCAGGGATCGCCGGCATGACGTCCGACAAGGTGCTGAACATGCGCGCCGTCAGCGCACCGTCGCTCTTTGACTCCGGGGCCAGCCCGAACACCCGGCGAATACCGCAGATGTACGCGTCGGGATCGTCATCGATGGTGTTCCAGAGCGCCGTCATGAAAACGCCTTCAAGCCGGCCCCATCGCTGCAGCGTGACGATGATCTCTGCCGCCTCGAACTGGGCTTCGGCTGCCTCCATTCGTCGTCCCTGAGCGAGCAAGGCGTCGCCCAGGGCCTCAAGCGCGCGCGAAAGGTGGTCGCGCGCGACCGTGCCCCTGACCAGATCGACCGCGTGGCGCGCGCTCTCTTCGGCGAGCACCGCCGCATCCTTCGGACGCCCCTCGTCGTCGGGCCATTCGTTGTAAATCTGCGCCCTCAGGTAGGAGGCGTGCGCCTCAAGGTCAGGCCGTCCACAACTCCGCGCGTTCCCGGCCGCGGCCTCATAGTCGCCGATGGCGCCCGGGTAGTCATCGAGATCAGATTTGACGTTCGCCTTGCTCGTCTGGTTCACGGCTATCAACGTGCGGTCGCCCAGAGCTTCGCCGATGGAGATCGCCTCTTCTGCGCGCTCGAGGGCCTCCGCCGTCTGACCGGATCGGCGCAGCTTCCGCACCAGTAGATTGCAGAGCCAAGCACGGTGTCGTTGGCGCGCGCTCGGATCGACGTTCGCGCTAAGTCCGCGAACGATCGCGTCGGCCTCCTCCTCACGATCGGCCTGCATGAGGATCGCCGCTGCGAGGTTTCGGCTCGCAATCTCCACGCCGTAGGCATCTCCTAGGTCACGGAACGTGTCGCGGGCGTAGCGGGCGTACGCTTCCGCGGCCGGGTAGTCTTGGGTACCCATGAAGATGACGCACAACTCCGTCGCCGTCCGTCCGGCGACCGACAGATTGCCCTTGGCCTTCGCTGTCTCGTGCAGCGCTTGGATGGCCTCCACCACGCTTGGCGACAGCGTGCGGCGTGCATCGAATCCCAAGCGGGTTTCCCGCACGCGCAGCGCCGTATTCTCATCCATGGTCTCGGCCAGCCGCTCGGCGTCTTCCAGCTGCGTCCTGGCTAGGTCTAGATCGCCGATCGCCTCCGCCGTCTGGGATAGAGCGAGCGCCCAATAAAGAGCCTCGGACCGGTCGGCGTGGCCGAGGGCGCGTTCTCTCAGCTTGAGCTGGAGCGCCAGCGACGTCTTTTGATCTCCCGACCGGCCCGCTTCGTAGGCTGCGGCCTCCAGCAACTCGCCATCCGGATCTCCGCCGATCGGGTCGAGCACCTCGAACGCCCGCACCATGGCGCCGCCATCCGCCAGCTGGCGACCGAGGCGGGTCGCCGCGAAGCGGTAGCGCTGTTGGCTCGCCTGGACGAGCGCAAGAAGTTCTCGTCGAACCTCGTCGTGGACGACCACGTAGCCCATCGACGTATCTGCGACCAAAGCGGAGATCCGCGCCATTTCGTCGGCCAGCTCATCCGGCCGGCATGAAGGATCCGCCCGGAGCTCCAGGAGCTGTTCGAGGGTCAGGGGAAAGCCCGCGATAACGACGTAGGATAGCAACTCGCGCGCGGTCGGCTCCAGCGACGTGAAAGCCTGCGTGGCCGTCGCCGATTCAAACGCGAGTTGTCTTATGCGAAGCGGCTGGCCGTGAGCAGATTGAAGCGCGCCTGAGCGAACCAGGGCTCTAAACCGGGCCGGTCCAAGCCAATCCCGAATCTGCTCGTCGGACAGAGAACCCATCTCGACGATCGAGGTGGCCTCGGCGAGGTATGGCTCGCGGGACGCCAACACGAGGCGGGGGCCAAGTTCAGTGAGTTCGGGCGGGATGGCCTCCAACAGAATTTGGGCGTCCTTGGGATCGTCCACGAGGACTGTCGCCGTCCCGCCGGCGCGCCAGCCATCAGAAAATGCGTCCCGCGCGCCGTCTAGCGTCGCGAACTGCAAGGCATCGCCGGCCACACGGCCTGCAAACAGATTGGCGAGAACGCCAAACAGCTCCTTCGGACTCAGATAAGTGGCGTTGACGAGGGCGCTGTTGGACTGACTGGCGTACTCGGCCAAGGCCACGCTCTTCCCGCTCCCCGCCGGTCCGACCAGTTGAACAACGCGGGCGGTCGAGAGACCTTGTGAGATTGCCGACATGACATTGGGGCGCGGCACCAGACCGCCCGCCAGATTCCGCGGTCCGGATTTCGCGCGCGAGGTTTCCAAGAGGGCGGCGTCCTGCGTCGAGGTGTCCAGGAACCGCTGCGTGACTAGGGCGGTGAGATCGTCGCGGATCCGGTCCGCGAGTTCGTCAGCCTCTTCATAAAACGAGACTGTCAGGTCGCCGGCGAGGATATCCTGCACGAGGGCGGTGAGTTCTGCGGTGCGGGCGCTACCGTCTTTCCTGACATAGGCGAGAACGGGTTTTCCCCACTGCCGCGCGTGTCGATACTCGTCTTCAAGGCCTGAAACGGTCATTCCGCCCTGCTCGTCGATCCAGCCGTAGCTGTCTCGATAGATGGCGACGACGATCTGAGAGCTCCGCAGGCGGGAGAGGTACAGATCGCGGGGCGGATGGGCCCGTGCCCCGAGATGCTCGAAAAGGATGGGCTCGTTGTTGGTGGCCTGAACGCCCGCACGCGCCGCCAAGCGTTCGGCCGCGCATTCCGTGATGGTCGAACTGATGAAGACCTTGAGCCGATCTTGGTCGGAAAGGGTCGTGACGGGATCAGGCATCGATCAGACGCCTCCGCCGCAGTTCACCAAGCGTCGCCGCCACCCCGTCCCGCTTCGGTTGGTGGCCGAAAATGCGCAGGAGATCACGTCCATCTAAATCGATCTGGCGCTCGAGAATTTCGGGCGCGATCGTAAACTGGCTGAGCTCTCCGTCGGCGAACTCCACATGGTTGAACGCGCCTTCGATAACTGCGCGCTTCAGCGACTTGCTCTCCAGCGGGGCATAGTGATCCTCGCCGCACATCTTGCGGCTCAAAACGACGTTGGCGATGGCCTGATCCACTTGCCACCGCTGGATGCCCAACGGCGCGAGCTGTTCCATCATCCCCGCGGTCAGGCCGGTCCTGTCGGCGCGGCGACGCGAAACAGTGAAGAGCGAGGCCAACACCTGCTCCCTCTTCGCCTTGATACGTTTGATGTCCGGACGTCCGGGTGCCTCTTCGCCGCTTGAACGCTTGGCACGCCTTGGTTTGCCGTCGCGTTTGAAGGTGGCGAGCATGACGGCCGCCTGCGATCCCGCCTCGACCGAATCCTCGTCCGAAAACGTACATTGAAACTTGAGGAGCGACAGGCGCTGCTCAAGGAGATCCATCTGCGTGTCGTGCGGCCGGCGTTGATCCGGCGGAGATCCGCGCCAGACCGCCGCGCTCAGGATGAACGGCGCGAACATCGCCTCGTGATATTGCTCGAAGCGCCGCAGAAAAGGGTCGGTCGTATCGAGCGTCTTGATCCAGGTCGGCGCAAAATAGAGAGGATCGAGGAGCAGGTCGGCGGTCTGGGTTCGCGCCGCGAGGCGGCGTGGTTCCGGCGATAGTCCAAGTAGCCATCCGCCGCTCTTCATGAAGACAACGGTCATCTCGACCGCGTCGCCATCAACGCCGTCGCCCCAAGACCTCAACTCGGACATCGCTGCACGAAGCGGCGCCTCGTGACGCGCGAGAAGAGTCACCACCGGGATAGCGGCACCCACCTCAGCCGAACGGACGAAACCGTAGGAGCAGCCGCCGACCTCGGCCTCTGCGAAATGAACTAGATGTTCGAAACCCGACTCGACGAAGGACGTGAGCGGTTGGCCGAAGTCAAAGCCCTTTCCCCCGCCCGACGACGTCTGAGATCCGGATTTCCTGCTCTTACCCATATGACAGTCGCACCAAGGGCGATTCTCGCTTGAAGTGAGGCCTAGGGTTGCATGATTCGATTCGTTCGACGGTCGGGCGGAAACGTCAGCTTAAAGGCAGATCCCAGTACGCGAACCCCGGTCGATGCATTGTTGCTGAACGAGGTCAATAGCACCTGCCGGAGCATCGAAATCTCATTTGGTTCTCAGTTGAGCTAAGATCCATCGCATGAAGTTCTTCGCTGACGGTCCAGACATTCCGGATGACCTGCTAATCGCTCGCGACTTGGGGGACGTCGTATTCTTTTGCGGAGCAGGCGTATCGCTGGCGCGCGCGAACCTCCCCGACTTCCCTGGGCTTTTGCGGCAGGTCATTGAGGGACTCGGCGCGGCTCAGAATAGCCCTGCGCGGGACGAGGCCCTGTCAGTTGATCGACGCTTCCGGTTGTTGGAACGGGAATTCGAGACCAGTGAAGTGCGTGAAGCCGTAGCCGGTCGGCTTGTTGTCGACCCTCTGGTGGATCTGACAGCGCATAGAACACTTCTGGATCTAGCCAGGTCGAACACGGGCGTCGTGCGGTTGGTCACCACCAACTTCGACAGTCTGTTTGAGCTCGCCGATCCGACATTGGCGTGGTCCGCACCGCCCAGGTTGCCCGATCCGCACAATGACACCGATTTCAGCGGCGTGGTGCACATCCACGGACGTAGCGACGCCGTGAACGGCGTTGCGCCTGAGCTGGTTCTGTCCAGCGCCGATTTCGGACGTGCCTATCTGTCCGACGGCTGGGCTACACGGTTCATCCGCCGACTGCTGGAGCGGTTCCAGGTCGTCTTTGTGGGCTATTCCGCCGAAGATCCGCCGGTCCAATACCTGCTGGAGGCTCTCGACCTGCCGGCTGGCGGACGAAAAAAGCTGTACACCTTCGAGAACGCCGAGAACGGAGACGCCATCGGGCTCTGGGAACACAAGGGTGTCGAAGCGATCCCCTACACCGGGGACTACGCGACTCTATGGAACACGCTTGAGACGTGGGCCGACCGGGCTCGCGACCCCGCAGGATGGGTTCGCGCTCTGCTCGCGACTGCGGCTCAGGGACCAGAAACGCTCACGCCGCATCAACGGGGCCAAGTGGCTCACCTGGTCAGTACGCGAGAAGGGGCCAAGAGCATCGTGACCGCTGAGGCGCTTCTGCCCTCCGCTTGGCTAAACGTCTTTGATCCCACGGGCCGGTATGCGACGCCTGAAGGCCGGTATGGTGATCCGACGGCCCCTCGGTTCGATCCGTTCTCGGTTTTTGGCCTAGACTCCGACCTTGTTCCCCCGCCGCCGGATCCGGAGAATTGGCTCCAGAATCGAGAGCCCCCCGCCGACGCCTGGGACGGATTTGCGACAACTCGCGCGGACCGAACCGACCCGGACGCGCAAGCTCTGGCGGGGGTCACGGCCGACCGACCCTGCCCGTTGCCGCCGCGTCTCGGACAACTCAGCGTCTGGATTCGCAACATCGCCCATCAACCCGGCACTCTGGCTTGGGCCGCACGCCAGGGACGCCTGCATCCCGACATTGAAGACGGCATCGACTGGAGGCTGCGGACACAGACCGCAAATTTCACCCCTGCGTTGCGCGAGGGCTGGCGAGCGCTGTTCCGGACATCGCGGCGGGGTCGGAACGATGTTGACCGCGCCGAATATGAGTTGCGGGCTCTGGTCGCCGCCGACGGCTGGTCTCAAACCCTCGTCCGAGCCTGGGTTCATCTGTTTTGTCCACGGCTCACCGCAGATCCCGCCGTCGAGGTAGGTCGCGCGCCGCTCGAAATTGAGCGAGTGGGCGACGTTCTCAGGCTCGATGTCGACTATCCACGACCTCATGAGACGCATGCCCCACCGGACGAGTTCGTTCCCTATGCGGCTGAGTGTTTCCGGACCAACCTTGACCTGGCCGTGGCGCTGGAGCGTGAGGTGCGGGGCCGAGAAGGCCTGTACCTGACCACCAGTCGAACGGATGACGGCGGCCTGGTGGACGATGACGCGTTCGGCGTCACGGGGGTGCTGGTCACCTTCCAGCGGCTATTCCAGAGGCTGGTTCATATCGATCGCGATCGCGCGCGGACGCAGGCCGGCAGCTGGCCGATTGACGACCATCTGTTCGGTCGCCTGCGGATATGGGCGGCGGGCCTGCCCGGCCTTCTAGCCGGCGATGAGGCGGCGGATGCGTTCCTGGGTCTGGGCGAGCGAATATTCTGGAGTTCCGAGCATCAACGCGACCTTCTGTTCGCCTTGCGTGACCGATGGCCGGACATACCACCAGAGCGCCGCACCCGACTGGAGCAGCGAATTCTGACGGGGGCCTTCCCCTATGGAGGCGAGATGGAGGCCGATCGCCAAGATGAATACGCCGCCTATGACCAGCTGAACCGGATCGCCTGGTTGTCAGCGGCTGGAGTCGCGTTCAGCTTTGATGCTGACGCGGAGATCGCACAGCGCCGCCTCATCGATACCGACTGGCGGCCGGAAGCGGCGGCGGAGGCTGCGGCATCAAATGCACCCGAGGTCTACAGCATTGCTACAGACACCGATCCCTCCCCCTTGGCGGCTCTTCCGCTCAAGGATTTGTTCAATGCCGCTGAGGAGGCGGCCCGCCCGCAAATACGCGACCGTGTCCGCCGCCAACCCTTTGCGGGTCTGTCCGCTTCCGATCCTGGCCGAGCTCTGGCGGCGCTCACGTTGGCGGGCAGGCTGGGCGGAGCGCCGGATTGGGCTTGGAGCGATTTTCTGCGCAGCGACACACGCGCGAATGACCGAGACCGGTTGTTTGAGACCATCGCGCGTCGTTTGGTCCGCCTGCCGGAGGCTCGCCTTCTCGCCATCGCCTACCCGGTGTCGGAGTGGATGTCCGAGAATGCAGCGCGGCTCAATGCGGCGCCGGCGTTAGACGATGATCTTTGGCGGGCGTTGACGTCGGCGTTGCGCAACAATCCCGCCGATGCCGACGCTCGGCGCGTCGGGCGTTCATGGGCGGACGAGGCGCTGAACGCCCCGGCCGGGCGCCTCTTCCAGTTTCTAATGGCCGATCCGTCGAAGGACCAGTTGACCGCTGGCGACGGCCTTCCCGAACGTTGGGCTAGTCGGCTCGAAACCCTGTTGAACCTGCCGGGCGCGCTGGCGAGCCAGACCATGGTGATGGCGGCCTTCCAACTGACGTGGCTATTCCATGTTGATCCGGACTGGGCATCCACCCGGATACTACCGGCCATGGCGGCCGACAGCGCACTAGCGACGCCTTTCTGGGAAGGATTCCTGTGGGCGGAGCGGTCTCCCAGTGACGCTCTTCTGGTTCATATTAAAGAGCCGCTGCTTGCTCGAGCAAGGCTTACCGACCCGTCACGGCGAGACCGGATACTCGGCGGCATGTTGCTCGATGCCTGGGGGCGCGCACTGCATCCCGACCACACAGGCCCCGCCGTCACAGCGGTCGAGTTGCGCGAAGTCCTGATCCATACCGACGACGATATGCGCCGCGATCTGCTCTGGACCTTGTCACGATGGGCCTCGGCGGAGGACGCGATCTGGGCGGACCGCATCGGGCCGTTCCTACGGGACGTCTGGCCACGCCAACGCGCCGTCAGAACGCCGGGCATGGCCGCCCGGCTAGTCGACCTCGTCCTCTCGGTCCCAACCCATTTCGCGAGCCTCGTGCCTCTTGTACTGCCCCGCCTCGTTCCACTCCGGCGGTATGAGAGCCAACTGGACGGGCTCGATGAGGGAGACCCCGGTGACCTGGTTGAGCGGCACGCCCTTGAGGTGCTGGATCTGCTCTGGGTAGTGCTCGGAGAAGACTCTGAGGGTTGGCCCTACGGTATTGGCCTGGTTCTCGAGCGCCTTGCGGTTCAATCAGCGGTGGCTGGCGACACTCGCCTTTCGGAACTACGGCGCCGATTGCAGGGGTGAGAGTTTGCGGCACCACGGAGGCTAGTCGATCTCCGAAAGCGGACGTCGTCAAAGACCGCAATGAGTCAAAAGCGGCGGTTGCCCCAATGTCTCAGAAGCGCCATGACCGGACATCGACATCAGTCCCGAAAGCAGACGTTCAGCGTGTCGATCGTTAAAGGTTCGCTGCCGACCCTCACCGGAACTTACGGCCGACCCGGTAAGTGCAACCGATTGCACCACTCGTGGCTTTAAGCTGGCTGGCCAAAAGCCAACATTGACCCTCCATCTACAGCCATCGTGGTAGCCGCATGACCCTGCACTGTGAGCGCATAGGCAGGGGGCCGCCTCTCCTTTTGGTCCATGGCCTTGGTGGAAGTTTGCGGTCATGGGATACAATTTCGAAGCCGCTCAGCCGCTCACGGGAACTGATCCTGATCGACATGCCCGGACATGGCAGGTCGCCGCCGGTTCCGGGACGCCAGACCATCTCCGCCTATGCGGACGCTCTCACGAAATTCATCGAAGCTGAGCAGCTGGGAGCGGTTGACTTGGTTGGCAGCTCCGTGGGCGCCCGCTTGGTGTTGGAGCTTTCCCGTCGCGGCGTTGGTCGCCACTGCGTAGCCCTGGATCCGGGTGGCTTTTGGCGAGGCTGGGAGACGAAGTTCTTCCAGATCACAATCGCGGCGTCCATCGGGCTTGTCCGAGGTCTCCAGCCGGTGATGCCATTCCTGTCGCGCCATGCCGCCACACGGACGCTGCTGCTGGCGCAGTTGTCCGCCAGACCCTGGGCGCTAGCGCCTGATATCGTGCTGACAGAGATGCGAACCTTCGCCGCCACGACGGTTTTCGACGACATGGTGCAGGAACTGGCGACCGGCCCCTTGCAAGCTGGAACCGCGCTTACGCCCGGCCGTGTGACAATCGGCTGGGGCCGGAAGGATCGCCTTCTGCTGCCGCGCCAAGCCTATCGGGCCCAGACCGCCTTCCCGAACGCTGAGCTACGCTGGTTCGACAGGTCCGGCCACTTCCCCCATTGGGACCAACCCGAAGAGACGGTGCAGGTCATACTTCAGACGACAAGCTGACGATGCCCGGCTGGTCCCGACCCATTGCGGACCTTCTACCCGCCGGGCACCATCGGCCAATGGACGACGTATCGCCGATAGTCCGCTTCCTACGTTCAACTGGCGCTGGCCAGCGGCTGCTCCGCGCCACTTTCGGGCTCGGGAGCTGCGGGCTCGGAATGTCTGCTTTGGGTCGAGAGCTGACCAAGGCTTAGGGGTGGAAAGCAGACGTTCACCTACGCAAGCGACACAGTGCGTTTGCCTTCAACCTCTCACGCCTCCTTGCACCAGCGCGGCGTTTTTCTTTGCCGGCGCGTAGAAAGGTGCAAGGCTAACGCGGCACTGATCGCAACATCTGCTCCACCCAGCCGGAAGGAGAGACGATGGCCAAGGATCCAGAACCCGACCACCCCGACCGCGTCCGCCGCACGCTCGACGATGCCGCCGGACCCGCCCGCTCGGCGCTAGCGGCGTCGTGGCGGCGATCGTTGACCGTCCATGGGCTGGCACCGGAGGACAGAGGACGCGCCCGAACTGTCACGGACCGGCAACTACAAGAGGCGCGCCAGGCAATGGAGCCCCTGATGCTTGCGGCCCAGCCCGTCCTGGATCGCCTGTTCCTGGCGGTCGGTGACACCGGCTGCTGCGTTCTTCTAACGGACGCGCAGGGGATTGCCGTCGACCGGCGGGGTGCCGCGGTCGATGACGAGATCTTTCATCTGTGGGGTCTTTGGCCGGGGTCCGATTGGTCCGAGGCGGCCGAAGGCACCAACGGGATCGGCACGGCGCTGGTCGAGCACCGCGCGGTGACCATCCACCGCGACCAGCATTTCCACACCCGCAATACGGCGCTCAGTTGCACCACTCATCCAATCCACGATCACCTCGGGCGACTGGCAGGAGCGCTGGACGTATCGTCCGCGCGCGCGGACGCCACCGCAATCATGCTGGGTTTGATCTCCAACGCGGTCGGCGACGCAGCGCGCGCCATCGAGACCCAGGCCTTCCGACAGGCCTTCGCCGATGCTCGCATCGTCTTGGCCGGAGGCGGGGTCGCCGACGGGGCCGACCGATCGGCCGCCCTGCTGGCTGTGGATCGCGACGATCTGGTAATCGGGGCCACCCGCGCCGCTCGCGTGGCACTCAAGATCACCGACGCCCGGATCGCGGCCCAATTGCCGGCCTCGGACCTTCTAGGGAGCGCCGCCGAGACCGATTTTTCAGACTCAGAACGCGGAGCGGTCCGCCGGGCCCTGGCCCGATCAGGCGGCAACGTCTCCGCTGCGGCTCGCGCCCTTGGCGTCAGTCGCGCCACCCTGCACAGGAAGCTGAACCGTCTGGGCCTGAGTGGTCACTAGCCGACTGTCTCACACCTGCGACAGGTTTGCGTCGCACCATCACGCCTTCATCTAGCGCAACCGGAGGCCGAAGCGCTCTGTGTGTCCAACGACGACGCCAACAAACCGGCGCGACCTGGAAACAACGGAGACCTCAGATGACCAAGCCCGAATTCGTCCGCGCTGTGACGCCCAAGTTCAAACCCCGCTACGAAAATTTCATCGGCGGTGAATGGGTCGCGCCCGTGGCAGGCCGCTATTTCGAGAATACCTCCCCGGTGAATGGTCGCGTCCTCTGCGAGGTCGCCCGGTCGGACGCCGCCGATGTCGAACTGGCCCTGGACGCTGCGCACAAGGCGAAGGTGGCGTGGGGCAAGTCCTCAGTCACGGAACGGGCGATCATGCTGAACCGTATCGCCGACCGGATGGAGGAGAACCTTCAGGCCATCGCCGAGGCCGAGACGTGGGAAAACGGCAAGCCCGTGCGCGAGACCATGGCCGCCGACATCCCGCTGGCCATCGACCATTTCCGCTATTTCGCCGGCTGTATCCGCGCTCAGGAGGGCGGGATCTCCCAGCTCGACAACGATACCGTCGCCTATCATTTCCATGAGCCGCTCGGCGTCGTCGGCCAAATCATTCCGTGGAACTTTCCCGTTCTAATGGCGGCTTGGAAGCTGGCTCCGGCGCTCGCCGCCGGCAACTGCATCGTGATGAAGCCGGCCGAACAGACCCCCGCCTCGATCCTGCTAGTCATGGAACTGATACAGGATCTGGTCCCCGCGGGCGTTCTCAACATTGTTTCAGGCACCGGCAAGGAGGTCGGCGAGCCGCTGGCGACCAACCCGCGCATCGCCAAGATCGCTTTCACCGGCTCCACCGCCGTTGGGCAGAAGATCATGGAGTACGCCACCCAGAACATCATACCGGTCACGCTGGAGTTGGGTGGCAAGTCGCCGAACATCTTCTTCAAGGACGTGATGGATCACGACGACGCCTTCCTCGACAAGGCGTTGGAGGGCTTTGCGATGTTCGCCCTCAACCAGGGCGAGGTCTGCACCTGCCCCAGCCGTGCGCTGATCCACGAGGACATCTATGACGCCTTCATGGAGAAGGCGATCGCGCGGGTCGAGGCCATCGTCGCCGGCGATCCCTTGGACCCCGACACCATGGTGGGTGCCCAGGCATCCGACGTGCAGTTGAAGAAGATCCTCGGCTATCTCGAGATCGGTCGGGCCGAAGGTGCCGAGGTCCTGACGGGCGGTGATCAGCCCGAACTCTCCGGCGACCTGGCCGGCGGCTATTACGTCAAGCCGACCATTTTCAAGGGCACGAACGATATGCGCGTGTTCCAGGAAGAGATCTTCGGTCCCGTGCTTTCGGTCACCACCTTCAAGACCTTCGAGGAAGCCATCGAGATCGCCAACGACACCATCTATGGCCTTGGCGCAGGGGTCTGGTCGCGCGACATGAACACCGCGTACCGCGCCGGTCGTGGCATCGAGGCCGGCCGCGTCTGGACCAACTGCTACCACCAGTACCCCGCCCACGCGGCCTTCGGCGGCTACAAGAAATCTGGGATTGGTCGCGAGAACCACCGCATGATGCTGGATCACTATCAGCAGACCAAGAACCTGCTGGTCAGCTACAGCCCTGACAAGCTCGGCTTCTTCTGATCCAGCCTACCTGACCGCTGTGGATCCCCCATAGCGATAGACAGCGGTCAGGTCCTTTGGTGGTGATATCGGTGGCTTTTGATGACGAACCAAAAAAGGTGCGCCTGAACGTCCGGTTGGGTCGAAAAGCAAACCTAAGGGCCTCCGCCGAAAACGGACATTGGCACGCAGCGTGAAATGTCGCCGTCGGGCTCTGGTCGGCTATCGCTCGGGAGTCCAGCGATCCCTGCCCTGTCCGCTCTCAGTGCGATTTTCGCAATGTGCACTGAGCGTCGTCTTCCCGCCAAAGGAAGACCTTCGAGCTTCGACGGCAAATCTCCTTAGGCATCGGCAGTTTCAGCCCTAAGCCTCGGCTGTGGCCCTCCCCCTGAGCTTAGCATCCTACTGCGAGTCTAGTCGGCGGAGCTTCAGCACGATCACCGTCGCAAGCGATCGTCAGCCCCGATGGTGGGGACCCGCCCAGGTCTTGGGAACGTCGCGGTCGGGTCCCCGTTTGCTATGGTATCCCAAGGAGACCGCCATGACCGACCTTTCGCAGATCAAAGAGCACATGGAAGTCATTGGTGCCGACGGCGTCCACCTAGGCACAGTCGACAAAATCGAAGGCGATCGGATCAAGCTCACCAAAGCGGACAGCGGGTCGCACAGCGACCACCACCACTACCTCTCAGGGGGTATGGTCGCCGAGGTCGAAGGCAACCAAGTCCGCCTGTCCGCCAACGCCGATAACGCCGCCCTCCTCGACGAAGAAGAGGCCGGCGGAGCGATCGCCGACCTGAAATAGCGTAACATGACCACTGATAACGCAGCGGTCGCCGCCCGGCTTCTGGCGATCCGCCAGGAGCTAGAAGCGCAGGTTTGGCCGACGGCCGTCGAGGCGGCGCTGTCCGACGACCACGAACGCATCCGCGACTTGGTCAAGCTGAAGGTCGACATCGACGCCATCGATTTCGCACTTGGACATCGCCCAGCCGGGATCCGCGAGGGAAGCCAGATATGATCGACCTCAACACCCCGACGGCTGAGGAGTTCGATGCCATTCAAGGTTTGCGTGGCCATGGCTTCGAGATCGTTCGCTATCGCGAGGAGCGGGGCTACTTCACCAGTCTTCGTCAACGAGACGAGGTACCTGGTCTGGCCGGCAAGACCGACGGCATCGGCGCGCACGCTTCTGTCGAGGCTGGCTGACACAGCTTAAGTCGCCGCGATTATCTCAACGCGGCGAATATCAGCGTTCAGCTTTGGACGGGGAAAAGCGACAGCAATCCACCCGCCTGTGCCGTCACTAGCGTCAGCTTTAAGGTCAGCTCTGCGCCAGAGTGGTCATTCACTGGGCACCAGAGCGACGACATTCAGCCATGCCGTCTGAGCCTGGGAACGTCCGCTTTTCAGTCCGGTGCCCTGCTCCCGACCATTTGCGGACATTGGCGTCCCTCAAAGTGGCTGGTTGATTTGCACCAAGTCGCAGAAGGGATACGCTTCTGGCTCTTCCAACGCGGTTGTGAGCAGCCTCGCCTGAAACCAGCTGTAGGTTACCGGGTTCAGCGGGCCATCCTCGCCCCGCATAAACGCGTCGTAGTGGGTCTCGAAGAATGCCTTCGGGTCTTCTTCGGCCGGAACGGGATCAGGCACGTCGTCCATCAAAGGCGTGATGTTGCCGACGCGCTCAACAACGCGGCCATCCGCGCCCGGCTGCATGGCCCAGAAGGCCACCGCGATGCGGTTGGCTTCCAACTCGCCATCCCACATACCCAGGCTCGCAGAACGGCCCGATATGTCCTGCAGGAAGTGACCCAGTTCATGGGGAGCCATGATGCTATTGAACGTCTCCGAAAACATCTGCTCGGGACTCAGCCCCATCGTGCCCTTGCTCGCCCAGGCCTCGATGACGCCCCGGCTGTCGGTGTCCAGGTCCGCCCAACGGCCCAAATGGATCGATCGATCATCGGGACTGTAGTGAATGTCGATGCTCGATGAGGTATCAACCACTACCCCGGGGGTCGAGGACAAAGCGGTTCCGCAGGCTTCCACAGCGGCAACGAAACGGTCCCGGATCGAGTCGCCGACATCCTGCGCCGGCCCCGTCGTTTGCGCGGAAACGGGGTTTGTAACGCCCGCCAGAGCGATGACGAGAGCAAGGGGCCGCCAGCCTACGTGTCTTAGGATCAGCATGACGGTCCTCCGAGGCTGAACATCGTTTTGGCAAACCCTAGCACGCGGCGTGGTGGATCATAGGTTTCGTCCGCTCCCCACCCCGAACCGTCACCGGGGACGTCCGCTTTCGGGCAAGATGGGGATAGCCGCTATCGACCCATAGCGGACCTCTGGGGGCCGCAGGATCGCCACTCAACAGCCGCTGGAACCCGCCTTGCAGTAGTCCATTGGGATGAGATGTCAGCTGCGCTAGCGTAGCGGACACTGACCGGAGCTTGGCATGAGAACGCGGCTGATCGTTTGCTTGCTCGTGGCATTGACGGGGGTGACCTCCCACTCTGCAGCCCAGAGTTCGCCTTCTGCCGATGAAGTGCGGATATCCGGATCACAGCTTCGAGGACTAGCTCCAGAAGAAGCGCAATCTCTCATTGCCAAATTAGTCGAGGCACAGCAAAATCTTCGCCAAGGTCGCCTTGCTTACTTTGATCTGCTCTCCGGCGCACCCGCATCCTATGAGACGAACGCCACAGCTCCGATGGAAACGTTCCTTGCAGCTGACTTTACAGAGCCATTTTCCGTGCAGCGCTTTCCCGAAGAGAACGCGAGCTGGAAGCCCTATCGATTGATACTGACCCCTAACGGATTGGGTCAGGCAGTTTGGCAGGTCGAGGTCGTTCTCGGCTTTTACGAGCAGATCGAACGGGTTGAAATGTTTTACCGCCCGCCCCCTCCTCATTGAGCCAGACGATACCAAGCGACCCGCCAGCGTTGCGCTACGTCCGCTTTCCACCCCTAGGCCACCGTCCGCTATCGACCCATATCGGACATCCAGGGCGTCCGCTTTTGGAACTCGACCGATCAGGGGGCGTGGGGGTTCAGCATCAGTTCGCCACGAACCACGACCTCCACCGATTTCCGGGCAACCATATCCGGCGCTTGGCCTTGCGAAGGTATGCGTACCTCCGAAGAGTGCCTCGACAAGGCCCACGATCTCGACTGCCGGGCGGCGGAATGCCCCGCGGGCGACATGCGTGACGCCTTCGGCATCATGGCTGTCGACTGGCGCAGGCTGGCCGTGACGGCGGCCAAGCAGGAAGCCTTCATTGCGACGATGATAAAGCTCTAGCGGCCTCGCCGCCCGGCGCGTGCTGCCTAGGCTTTGACGCACACCAGGTTGGCGGTCTTCGCTACGTGGTCCGCCAGGATCTTTCGCGCGATCTCCGGCGCACCCAGCATCGGCAGGGGTTGGCCGAACACCTTCCGCCACATGGCATCCAGTTCGGCGTCGACGGATGAAAGCTCGGCCATCGGGAAGTTACGTTTCCCTCGAAGCGCGCATGAAGCGTGAAGCACGTCTGAGCGGGTGCTCAGCCGCCCGCTACGCGGCGGCCCAAACCTTCGACGAACTGGCTCGGAGAGGTCTGTGTACACATCCCAACCCGTAATCGGCCGTCTTGGCGAGGACCGCTTTCTGTGCGCGCGATGGGACCAAGCGCCACAATAAGCTGCCGGTCAAACCTATTCGCGGATGCTGACGACTGGTTACTAATCCAAAGTTCCGGAATCGGCATCACGCTCGAGCCGATCCGCCCCGGCCTCACATTCCAGGGCATAGTCCGATAGCTGTCTGCGCGTCATGAGATCCGATGCGGTGGCCAAGAGGCGACGGGCCTTTGCCGCTTGAGCGCGGAGCCGTCCAACCTCGTTGTCCATGCTTAGCTAAGGCGAGCGCCAGAGCGTTGTTCCCAATAAAGAAAACTAAGGTTGCTCCACCACTCACGAGCAAGGGCACGGGCGGCCGCTTAAGTGCTGCGGACCACATTGGAACGTCCGCGATGTCGGAGGCTTATGCACTGTGCTGACGCCGCCGACGCCGGCTTTTGTTGCGCCTTTTGAGCGGTGGAGTTCCAGTCCTGAAAAGACCCCCATCCGCGCCGCATGGTGACGCTCCAAGGCTGTTGCACGCGCCAGTCCCGAAGAAGCTCGAAGCCGACAGCCTTTTTCACCCTGCCAATGGCCATCTGCTTGAGCATGTATCGGCCACGTGGGGTGGCTTTGTTGAGAACGCCGGTCAATCTGTTGACCCCGACCGGGTTGCGGCTCAGCATTTCGGAGTGAACGAGGCGCACCTTTCGGCCTGGGTTGTTGCCGGCGGCAAACTCACGTGCGCAGCGATCACGCTCAAGGGCCATGTCTGCCGAGGCGCGCAGCTCTCAACCGTTATCGCAGACCCGCGGGCGTGGAGCGATCATCCCCTAGTTTACTGCCCAACGCACCAGAGCTTGGACCCAACACGTGGTGTGGCAGTCCCTCTAAAAGAATGACGTTTGATCGATTACCCGAAGGCGACGGTTTTCAGCCTATCGGACGTCGTGGGTAAGTGTCAGATGAGTGGTCTGATAGCGGACGGTTTGGTCTCGGATAATCGGTCAGGAAAACAATGGCCCGCAGTCAAGCCGCCGAGGAGCGGCAACAACTAGACGTGCATGTTGGTCGCCAACTCATCGCCGCTCGGACCCTTATGGGTTTGAGCCAGTCCGATGTCGGTCGGTTGGTAGGCGTGACGTTTCAGCAGGTTCAGAAGTATGAGAGAGGCACGAACCGGATTTCAGCGTCGGTTCTGTGGACGCTGGCCGAAAAGCTGAACCTCCCGGTCACTTACTTTTTTGAAGGGCTCGATGAGGGGACGGTAAGGACCCCTGACTTCGTGTTCGCGAGCCTGGGCAAGGTCGGTGTCGAAATGGCGGACGCGTTCGCGAAGTTGAGCCCCAAACGCCAGCGCCTTCTGCTGGATTTGGCAAGGTCATTCGCCAGTTCCGACGACAGCCGATGAAGCCAATGACGCCGAAGCGTTGCCTGGGGGCTTTCTAGAGCGCAGCCATGCTCGCAGGGCCGAACCCCTCGTCTATGGCACCGGCATAGCAGCCAAGTGCCTGCAACCGGCGCTGGAGGTCGCGCACGTCCATGGGTCGTCTCCTGTGATGTGTGGGGGTTGGCGAACGGCGTACGCTGGGCGCCTTCTCAGGCGATGAAGCGCCGCGACCGAGGGGAAGGGGTGTGGATCGGCCTCATGGTCGTAGCCACGCTCATCATGATCGGTTTGACCGTCGGATCATGGGTCTGCAGCCGCACTGGCCGAGGCTGCTAATTTTCTCGCCTTTCAGATAGGGCCAGCCCTGATACCACAGCTAGAAAAGCGACGCTTTGCCCCGCTAGGCATCCGCTCGATTCAGAGGGTCAATGTCGAATAACCAAACACATGATGCGAGGGGTCTTCTATGTGTCCAAGAAGGGCCCCAACTGGAATGTACGGCACCTCGGTGCTGACCTTGATTACAGGACTAAGGTCTCAGCTCTGAATGACGCTATCCACGCCGCAAATGTGACGGGCGCGATGGGCTATGCCGCTGAAGTCGTGGTTCGGGACGCAGACGGGCAGTGGCAGACCGACTGGACTTACGGCCGCGACCGCTATCCGCGAAATGGCTAGGCCGTGGCCTGCGACAGATTGCTAGATTGGTAATCGCCAAACACAGCTGTTCAACCGCGCTCGCCAGCGTTCACCCCGGGCGTCGGTATGCGGTCCGGCCCTTCGGGTCCCCACCTACAAGGAGGCCGGACCGCTCATCCCCTCGGATGGATCCGAGGCGTGGAGGGTCTGCTTTCGGTGCCTGGACAGATGTCCGCTACCGACCCCTACGAGACATTGGGGCAGTCCGCTTTCGGGCGGGCTGCCCCAAGCCGGCTCAAAGGTCGATCTGCTCAGAAATCTGCAGCGCGTCGTCCACTTCGATGCCGAGATATCGGACGGTGCTCTCTAGTTTTCCGTGGCCGAGCAGGAGTTGGCAGGCGCGTAGGTTTCCGGTCTTCTTGTAGATCAAGGCCACCTTCGTGCGTCGAAGGCTGTGGGTGCCATAGGCGCTTGGGTTGAGGTCGATCATCCTCACCCAGGCATCTACCAGCCGAGCGTACTGCCTCGTGCCTATGTGCTGTCCATCTCGGCTGCGACTAGGAAACAGCCAGTCGTCGCGCCGTCGCCCTTGGCGCTCCAGCCAGTGAGCCAAAGCTTCCCTCGCGGCTTCCGTGATCTCGAACGGCACCGGCCTACCGGTCTTTTGCTGCACGATCGTCGATCGTTGCCGAATGACGCCGCCCTGAGCGATGTCGCCGAGCCGGAGCTTGACCAAGTCACAGCCCCGCAGTTTGGCGTCCAATGCGATGTTGAACATCGCCAGATCTCGGATCGATCCGACGGATTTGAGATGCTGTCGGATTGCCCAGATGTGCTTTGGCTTAAGCGGGGCTTTGGCTCCGGTCATTCGGCCAGCGTTCCAAGGCTTGCGGGGTAAACGAAAGAGATCGGGCTGGCTCATGGCCACCTCCCACGATCGACGCCCCCTCGTCAGGATACGCTCCAAACGGCTCAGATGCGCCACGAGCGGACATTCGTCCGATCGTCAAAAGGAGAAGTTCAAGGTGTCACCTAGTTGTGACGGCTACCCCATAGTGGGAATTACGAAGCTGGAGTCCGCGTGCTCGAGTTCGCTGTCCGGCCAGCGGGCGGTGACGGTCTTGGTCTTGGTCCAGAAGCGGACGCCCTCCATGCCGTGCTGGTTGGTATCGCCGAAGGCCGAGCGCTTCCAGCCGCCGAAGGTGTGATAGGCGACCGGCACGGGGATCGGCACATTGATCCCGACCATGCCGACATTGACCCGGGCGGCGAAGTCGCGCGCCGCGCGGCCGTTCTGGGTGAAGATGGCGACCCCGTTGCCGTACTGGTGCTTCGAGGGCAGTGACAGGGCCTCCTCGAAACTGGCGGCGCGGACGATCTGCAGCACCGGGCCGAAGATCTCCTCCTTGTAGGATTCCATCTCGGGCGTGACGTGGTCGAACAGCGACGGGCCGATGAAATAGCCGCGCTCGTGGCCCTGGAGGCTGAAGCCGCGGCCGTCGACCACCAGTTCGGCGCCGTCCTTGACGCCCTGGTCGATCCAGCCCTCGACCCGCGCCTTGTGCTGGGCGGTGACGACCGGGCCGTAGTGGGCGCCGGCGTCGGTGGAGACGCCGACCCGCATGGTCGGGATCTCGGCCACCATCCGCTCGCGCAGTTCGTCGGCGGTCTTCTTGCCGACCGGGACCACGACCGGCAGGGCCATGCAGCGTTCGCCGGCCGAGCCATAGGCGGCGCCCGACAGGTCCTTGATGACCTGGTCCATGTCGGCGTCGGGCAGGACGATGCCGTGGTTCTTGGCCCCGCCCATGGCCTGGACCCGCTTATGGTTGGCCGCGCCCGTCTGATAGACATAGTGGGCGATGTCGGACGAGCCGACGAAGCTGACGGCGTGGACCAGCGGGTGGGTCAGGATGGCGTCGACGGCCTGTTTGTTGCCGTGGACGACGTTCAGCACGCCGGCGGGAGCGCCAGCCTCCATCATCAGCTCGGCCAGACGCACCGGCACCGACGGATCACGCTCCGAGGGCTTGAGGATGAAGGTGTTGCCGACCGCGATGGCCACGCCGAACATCCACATCGGGATCATGGCCGGGAAGTTGAACGGGGTGATGCCGGAGACCACGCCCAGCGGCTGGCGCATCGAATAGACATCGATGCCGGGACCGGCGCCCCAAGTGTATTCCCCCTTCAGCGCATGGGGGATGCCGCAGGCGAACTCGATGACCTCAAGCCCGCGCTGGATGTCGCCCTTCGAGTCCGCGACGACCTTGCCGTGCTCGGACGACAGCAGTTCGGCCAGCTCGGTCATGTTGGCTTCGACCAGCCGCTTGAACTCGAACATCACCCGCGCGCGGCGCTGGGGATTGGTCGAGGACCAGCCTTCGAAGGCGTTCTGCGCCGCCTGCACCGCGCGATCCATCTCGGCCACCGAGGCCAGTTGCACCCGCGCCTGGACCTCGCCGGTGTTCGGGTTGAACACATCGGCGAACCGGCCCGACGACCCGGTGAAGGACACGCCGTCGATGAAATGGTGGATGTCGCGCATGCTGAGCCTCGGATGCCAGGGCTGGGCACGGGCGATCGCGCCAGCGGGTTCCTGCCTGTCCTAGCCACGCGCTCGCCGCTTATCAACACCATCGTTGACGCATGCGCCCGGCCGTGGCAGCTTTTCGGCAGGGAGACCCGCATGGTTGAAGACGTCCGCATCGACATCCTCGTGATCGGGGCAGGCCTGGCCGGACTGCGGGCGCTCCACACCTTCCGGGCGCAGGGCTTCGGCGTTCAGGTGCTCGAGGCATCTGACGAAATCGGCGGCGTCTGGAACTTCAACCGCTATCCCGGCGCCCGCTGCGACGTCGAAAGCTTCGACTACTCCTACCGCTTCTCCGAAGAGCTGGAACAGGAGTGGCGCTGGAGCGAGCGATACGCGAAGCAGCCGGAGATCCTGCGTTACATCAACCATGTCGCCGACCGGTTCGATCTGCGGCGCGACGTCAGCCTGAACACGCGCGTGCGCAGCGCCGTGCTCGATCCGGCGACCAGCCGCTGGCGGATCGAGGCGGAGGACGGCCGCGCATGGTCCGCCCAACGCTTCGTCATGGCCGTCGGGCAGTTGTCGATGCCGAAGGCCACGACCTATCCGGGACAGGACACCTTCGCGGGCCAGGTACTGTACAGCGCGCGCTGGCCGCGCGAGCCCGTGGCGCTGGAGGGCAAGCGCGTCGCGATCATCGGCACGGGATCGTCCGGCGTGCAGATGACACCGATCATCGCAGCCCAGGCCGAGCATCTGACGGTGTTCCAGAGGACGGCAAACTATTCGATCCCCGCCGCCAACGCCCCCGTCTCGGACGCGGAGGATGCGGCGGTGAAGGCGAACTACCGGGCCCGTCGCGAGGCGGCGCGAAACTCGCCCAGCGGCCTGGGGTTTGCGCCCGATCCCCGGTCCGCCGCCGAGGTCGATCCGGACGAGCGTGAACGCGCGTTCGAGGCCGCCTGGAACCGCCTGGGGTTCGGCTTCGCCTTGACCTTCAAGGACATCCTGCTGAACCAGGCCGCCAACGACATCGCCTCGGCCTTCGTGCAGAGAAAGATCGGCGAGCAGATCGAGGACCCCGTCCTGAGGGAAAAATTGGTGCCCCAGGGCTTCCCGTTCGGAACGCGTCGCCCTTCGGTCGACGGGGGTTATTTCGCCACCTTCAACCGACCCAATGTGTCGCTGGTCGACATCAGCGAGACGCCGATCGAGCGCTTCACCCCGACCGGTCTTCGCACCACGGCCGGAGACCTGCCGTTCGACGTGGTCATCTACGCCACCGGCTTCGATGTCTTCACCGGGTCGATCCTGAAGATCGACATCGTGGGCCGCGACGGCCAGACCCTGGGGGACGCCTGGGCCGGCGGTCCGGCCAGCTATCTGGGCATCGGCGTCCACGGCTTTCCCAACCTGTTCTTCGTCGGGGGACCCGGCAGCCCATCGCTGCTCAGCAATGTCATTCTGTCGAGCGAGGAACAGATCGACTGGCTGGCGGCCCTGTTCGACAGCGCGCGACAGCAAGGCGTCGAAGAAATCGAGGCGACAGAGGCCGCCCAGTCCGACTGGGTGGATCACGTCAATGCCCGCGCTCATGAGACCCTCTACATGAAGACGCCGTCCTACTACGTCGGGGCCGAGATGCCGGGTAAGCCCCGCGTCTTCATGCCCTATTCCGGTGGCGTCCGTGGCTATCGCCGCATCCTCGAGAAGGCTGCGGCCCAAGGCTACGACGGGTTCGACCTGCGGGGCGGAGAGGCGATACGTGCCGCCTCCTGACGGGTCGCTGGATCCGGCTCTCGCGAGGTGGCTCGAGGATCCACGGGTGGCGCTCCGGGTGCCGGCGGATCTCGCGGCCTTCCGGAGCGGCGCGAACGGCTATCTCGCCCGGGCACCGAAACCGGAGATCCTGACGGTCGAAAACCTGGAGATCGCCGGACCCGGCGGGCCCCTGCCCCTGAAACTCTATCGGTCGACCGGCGACGCGGACACCGCGATCGTGGTCTTCCTGCATGGTGGAGCCTTCGTCTTCGGCGACCTGGACACCCACGACGCCCTGTGCCGACGCCTGGCCCTGAGCACCGGGCTGACCGTCGTCTCGGTCGATTACCGCCTGGCCCCCGAGCACCCCTACCCCGCCGGTCTCGACGACGCGCTCGCGGCCGTCCGGTGGGTCCGGTCCAACTTTCCCGGTACGCCCCTGGGGCTAGCCGGCGACAGCGCCGGGGCCTGGCTGGCCATCGCGACGGCCCTGCGGTGCGCGGGCGAGCACCCGCCCATCGCGGGGCTCGGCCTCCTCTATCCTGCGATCGACGCGCGGTGCGACAGCGCCTCCCAGATGGCTTTCGGTCGCGACCATATGCTGACGCGCGACTTCATGGCCTGGGCCTGGAGCGTGTTCGCGAGCGAAAGCATGCCCGATCTGACCAAGGTCGACCTGTCCGGCCTGCCGCCGAGCGTGGTGATCACTGCGGGGTTCGATCCTCTTCGGGATGAGGGCCAGGGCCTGATTGACCGGGCACGAGCGGCGGGGGTTCAGGTCGTCGGCCACCACTATCCAGATATGATCCATGGGTTTGCCGGATTGCCTCAAGGCAGCAAACGCGGCGACGAGGCTCTTGATCGACTGTCGGAGGGGCTGGTCTCAGCCCTGACCTGATTGGCGCTCAGAGGCCGCTGAAGTCCGCCGGACGTCGGGCGACGAAGGCCGCGATGCCCTCCTGTCCCTCTGGCCCGGCGATGGCTTCGGCGATGCCTCGGGCCTCGCGTTCCAGCTGTGTCTCGAGCCCGTTCGACAGGGACTGATGGAGCAGAGCCCGCGTGCGCGCAAAGGCGAGTCGCGGCCCCTGGGCGAGTGTCGTGGCGACAGCGAGCGCCTCGGCCTGCAAGGCATCGTCGTCGATCACCCGGGTGATCAGGCCGATTCGTTCTGCCTCGGTCGCATCGATCCGTTCGCCGGTCAACGCGAGCCGCTGGGCCTGGCGAAATCCGACCAGGCGCGGCAGGAGCCATGTCGCGCCGCCATCCGGTGTCAGGCCGATCGCCCCATAGGCCATAGCAAACTTCGCCGACCTGGCCGCGAGGGCGACATCGCCCAGGATAGCCAATCCGAACCCGGCACCGGCTGCTGCGCCATTGATCGCCGTGACCAGCGGCTTGTCCATGCGGGCAAGCCGCGCGACCGCCACGTGCAAGGACGCCGTGAGGCCATCGACGAGGGCGGACGCACCGGTCCCGGTCGCGGCGAATGCTTTCACGTCGCCCCCAACGCAGAAGGCCCGCCCCTGCCCCGTCAGCAGAACCGCCCGCACCGCATCGTCGCTGGCAATGTGAAGGGTCGCTTTCAGAAGACTGTCCGCCATCTCCTGATCGATGGCGTTGCCGCTGTCGGGGCGCGACAGGGTCAGTACCGCGACGCGATCGCGAACTTCGACCTGAACGGCTTCGGTCATCGCTTCAGCACGATGGAGCCGCCATTGGCTCCAAGGCCCAGGACGGCCGACATCGCGATGCGGGCACCCTCGACCTGGCGCTCGCCGGCCCGGTCCTGCAGCTGCCACGCC
Organism: Brevundimonas subvibrioides ATCC 15264; assembly: GCF_000144605.1. Lineage (NCBI taxonomy): Bacteria > Pseudomonadati > Pseudomonadota > Alphaproteobacteria > Caulobacterales > Caulobacteraceae > Brevundimonas > Brevundimonas subvibrioides. Next base: position 2,002,261 of record NC_014375.1, read on the forward strand.
AGTTCGCAGACCTGCATCAGCGCCTGGGCCGTCGTGGCCTCACCGAACGACAGGAAGCCCCCGCTGGGATTCACCGGCAAATGGCCGCCGAGGGTCAGCTCCCCGGACAGCAGCATTCCATCGGCCTGCCCCGGCTCGAAGAAGCCGAACAGCTCGGGCCAGGCCAGGATGTGCCAAGCGGTGTTGTCGGCGATCTCGACCAAGTCGATGTCGTCGGCCCCGATACCGGCCAGGGCCCACGCCCTGTGGACCGCCGAGACGACCTCGCTGGTGTGCGAAACATCGGGGCGCGGCGTCGCGCCGACGGTGGGGATGCGCGCGGCAGGGTCGCCGAAGCGGCCGGTGGCGATGGCGCTGGCGGCGACCTCGATCATCGGTCCTCCCGCGCGGCGCGCCTGCGCCTCGGATCCGAGGATAACGGCGGCGGCCCCGTCGCTGACCGCGCAGATCTCGAGCAGGTGCAAGGGGTCGCTGACCATGGGAGAGGCCATAACCTCGTCCACGGTCGAGGGTGTCCGGAACCGGGCGTAGGGGTTGAGCGCCCCGTGGCGGCGCATCATGACCGAGGCGGCGGCGTAGGTTTCAGCGGTGGTACCGTGATCGTGCATCCGGCGCCGGGCTTCCATCGCCCAATAGGCCGGATTGGTGGCCCCCATGGTCTTCCAGCGCAGGAAGTCATGATCGGCCGGATCGTCCGCAGAGCCGGGCGGGCGCGGGATGAACCCCTTGGGCATCCGTTCCGCTCCCATGGCCGCCACGGTCTCGTACTGGCCGCTGGCGATCAGCATATGGGCGGTGTGGAAGGCGACGGCCCCGGCCGCACAGGCTCCGCCGACATTGATGCAGGCCAGTCCGTGTTCCGAGACGGCCTGCGTCAGTTCGTTGGCGTGCAGGCCCCATCCCATCCCGCCCTCGAAGCGCGAACTGGCGGCGACCAGCCCCTGCAGGTCGCGCCACTCCAGCGACGCCTCGCCCAGCGCGGCCTTCACGGCATGGATGGCCAGTTCGACCTGGGTCGTTTCCGGCCATTTGCCCCAAGGGTGCGCCCCGACACCCAGCACATAGACCGGCCTCATGCGTCCGCTCTATCGTCGGGAACGAAGCTATGGGTCACGACGGCTGTCCCGGCATCGTCGTTCACAACCAGCGTGGAAAGGCGGAGCGGCATGCCGATCCGGAGATCGTCCGGCGGCGCATCCACGATGCCCATCACCCGCAGACCGTCCTCGACGTCCACGAGCCCCAGGGCATAGGGCTGCCATGGCTCGAGCGCGAACAGGGCCGGCGGTCGGTAACGCTGGATCGTGAAACTGTAGAGCCTCCCGCGTCCGGCGATACGCGCGGGTACCACACGCTTGTCCTGGCACTCCGGATTCCGGCAGCTGACGACCCGGGGATAGTAGAGCGACCCGCAATCCCCGCAGCGGGTGCCCAGCAAGGCCGGCGCCGCCTCGTCCAGTGCGAGCGACTCGCCAACGACGGCTGTGATGGCTTGGTCGGTCATGCGCAGCCCCTCAGAGCGAGAGGATGTCGCGGGTTTCGCGGAAGTAGAGGAGACCGCTGTTCACGTCGGTGACCTCGACCGCATGGCGCACGTATCGCCGGCCGCGCTTCTCGAACTTCTCGGTCGCCCGGGTCGTGATCCGCACGGTCGCCCCGACGGGGATTGGCTCCACGATCTCGGAGTCATGATAGGTATGGATCGAGCCGATCGAGAACGGTCGCGTGGCGTCGAACTGCACCGACAGGACGAAATGCGAGACCAGCAAGGGCGGCACGATCGCCCCGCCGAACGGTGACTCACCCTCGATGTGCCAGCTGTTCATCCGCCAGCCTTCGTACCAGGGATTGAAGTCCTCGACCCCGTCCGAATACAGGATCACCAGCTCCGCGGAGAGGTGGAGGTCGCGCGACAGCTCGTCTCCGATCTCGACCATGTCCCAGTAGGGTCGCGCTTCCGAGGCGAGACCGTCGATGAAGGTGCGCGTCTGTCGGGCCTGAAGGGGGCTCATGGGCTTGAGCGCGTCGGTAGCCGGGCGGTGGGATTGGGTCTGCGGTGTCATGGCATCAGTTCCTTGCAGGGCGCGCGATCAGACGCCGACATCGACTTCGACCCAGCCGGCCGTCTTCTTCTCGCCGGCCTCGTTCTCGGCCCAGACATCGACGATGAAGCGATGACCGCTGCCCTTCGGCTGCTTCTCGCGCACCACGCCCTGGGTCGAGATGATCTCGTCGGCGAAGGTCGACGCGACGTATTTGAGAACCACGCGTGAGCCCTTGAAGAAGGCGGCCCCGAAATGATTGACGCACATCTCGGCGATGTAGGCCGATGACATCTCGCCGGTCTGGATCGGAGCCTTGAGACCGGTCTCAGCGGCATAAACCGGATCCCAGTGGTTCGGATTGAACCGGCCCCACAGACGCGAACCCATCAACTGGATCGCGGCCTTCTTGCGCAGACTCTGCAGTCGGTAGCCGACCGGTGTCGCCGGCGTGATCGCCAGGTCCAGCGGTAGCGATGCCCCAGTGCCATCCATGGCCCACTCCTACTCCCATCTGCGCGACTCTGACGGCCGCTGCCGGGGCGATGATCGCGATGCACGACCGTCTGGAGCCCCTCCAGCACACTATCAACGCGCTCGTTGATTTCTGTCAACACCGGTATTGACAGATCGTACGGCACCGGTCTTCCTGAGCTGGTCGCAAGGACTCGCACAAGACGAGCGGATGGCGACAGGGATTGGAAAGTCAGGGGAGAGCCATGGCTGTATCTACGAAATCGCTGCTGATGGCGGGTAGCGCCGCAGCCTTGCTGCTGGTCGCTTCGGGACCTGCGTTCGCGCAGTCGGCCGACAGCCAGAGCGCGACACCCCCGCAAGATGCCTCGTCGGTCGACGACATCGTGGTCACCGCCCGGCGGCGATCGGAGACGCTGATCAGCGTTCCCGTCGTCGTGAATGTGGTGACGGCCGAGACCCTGGAGCGGAACCGGGCCGACGACCTGTCACGCATCGGAGAGCTCACCCCGACGGTCGTCGTCGGGGCGTACAAGTCGAACGGCGGGGGATCGATCGCCATTCGTGGCATCAGTTCCCCGGCCAATCAGACCGGCTTTGAACAGGCGGTGTCGGTCGCTATCGATGGCGTCCAGACCAGCGACGGCCGGATCACCCAGATGGGCTTCTTCGACCTGCAACAGGTCGAGGTCCTGAAAGGCCCGCAGGCGCTGTTCTTTGGCAAGAACAGCCCCGCGGGCGTCATTTCGATCAAGTCCGCAGATCCCACCGACGAGTTCGAGGCGGGCTTCCGCGCCGGTTACGAGTTCGAGGGCGACGAGGCCACGATCGACGGCTACGTCTCCGGTCCCCTGGCGGAGGGCCTGAATGCCCGTCTGGCCCTGCGCTATCGCAACCTGGACGGCTGGCTCACCAATACCGCCCAGCCCATCGCCAACCCGTTCTATACGGTGGCGTCCGGGGCCCCGATCGGTGCCGCGACGCTACCGGGCGTCTCCGACAGCCGCCCCGGCGACGAGGAAATCCTCGGCCGCCTTACCCTCACGGCCGAGATCGCCCCGACCATCACCGGGCGACTGAAACTGTTCATGGGCCACAACGAGGACGCGGGCCCCGGTGTCGCCACCCAGAACATCGGATCCTGCTCCGGCGGCTCCAATCCGAGGGTCTATGGCATCGCCGACCCCTTTGCGGATTGCGTCGCCGACAACCGCACGACAAGCGGCGACCTGCCCGACGCGATCGCGCGCACGATGCGCGGGTATCGCGGCAACAACAGAGCGTATGGCGAGCTGGACGTCTTCACAGGCGTGCTCGACTTCGACTGGGCCCTGACCGACGCGCTGAACCTGTCGTCCACCACCGGCTACAACTCGACGCAGTACGAGTTCCTGTCGGGCCTGGATCAGACGACCTATTCGCAGCTGGCCTTCTACAATCGGCAGACCAACCAGGAGATCAGCCAGGAATTCCGGCTGACCAGCGATTACGCCGGACCTTTGAACTTCATGCTGGGGGCCTTCTATCAGGTCACCGATCTGTTCACGACGAACGACACCAAGCTGCGGGACAGCAACTACCAGGCCGCGTCCGGCAGGTTCTCTACCTATGAGGACTACGCCAAGCAGAGCGGCGAGACCCAGTCGGTCTTCGGCCAGCTGGTCTATGACCTGACCGACACGATCGAGATCGCGGGCGGTGTGCGGTGGACGCGTGAACAGAAGGACTTCGCCAAGCGCAACCTCTACGGCATCGGCACCTTCGCCACCCAGAACACGACGTATGCCGGCTCGTCGAACGTCGGCGAGATCCAGGGCCGCTTCGAGGATGAAAACATCTCTCCCGAAGCGACGATCACCTGGCGTCCGGACAGCAACCACACCGTCTTCCTGGCCTACAAGACGGGCTACAAGTCCGGAGGGTTTGGACTGACCAGCCCGTTCCAGACGACGACCGTGATCGGTGACATCGACTTCAGTCCGGAGTCGGCCAGCGGCTTCGAGGCCGGAGCCAAGGGAATCTTCGCCGATGGTCGGATCCGGGCCAACGTCGCAGCCTTCGCCTACCGGTTCGAGGATCTGCAGGTGAACACCTACGATCCGTCGCGCATCGCCTACACGATCAACAATGCCGGCGAGGTCCAGCAGCGCGGGGTCGAGGCCGACGGGACATGGCAGGCGACGGACGCCCTGCAACTGCGGGGTGCGATCGCCTACGTCGATGCGCAGTTCAAGGACTTCGTGGGCCAGTGCTATTCCTACGCCTTCCCGACCGGGACGGTGCGGGCAACAGCCGTGGCGCCGGCCAACTGTTCGTTCGTCAATGCGACGGCGCTGACGCTGCAGCAAGACTTCGAGGGGCGCGCGCCCGCTCGCGCACCCCAGTGGTCGGGCAGCGCCGGCTTCACCTATGAGACCCAGATCGCAGGGTTCGGCGTGGCCCTGACCGGCGACGGCTTCTACAGCGACAGCTACTATGCCTCGGAAACCATGGCCCCGGCGACGCTGCAGGAGGCCTTCTGGCGATACAATGCCGGCGTCACCGTTACATCGCCGGATGGCCGCTACTCGGCCCAGTTGATCGGTCGCAACCTGTCGGACGAGAACTACATCCTCTATGCGGCCGACCGGACGGGCGGGGCCAGTGTGCCCGGCGCGATCGGGGAGCAGCGCGGCGTGATCGCGCGGGGCCGTGAAGTGGCCCTGCAGTTCTCGGCAAAGTTCTGATGATGGACAGCCCCCAGGCCGCCGGATCGAAAGATCCGGCGGTTTCTTCGTTGAGAGCACCGCCCGCGACCGGCTACGCTTGGTACACGGTCGCCGTCCTGACGGTCTGCTACACCCTGTCCTTCATCGACCGGCAGATCCTCAGTCTGCTCGTCGGCCCGATCAAGGCCGAGTTCGCGGTGTCGGACACCCAGGTCGGCTTGCTGGGCGGCCTGGCTTTCTCGCTGTTCTATACCATCGTCAGCCTGCCGGCGGGACGTCTGGTCGACCGGTTCAATCGTCGAAACATCATCGCGGCCGGCGTCTTCTTCTGGAGCCTGATGACAGCCGCCTGTGCGGTCGCCATGGGGTATCCCGGTCTGTTTCTCGCCCGCATGGGCGTGGGCGTCGGCGAAGCGACCCTCGCTCCCGCCGCCGTCTCCATGATCTCCGACACCTTCCCCAACGAGAAGCTGGGGGCCGCCATGAGCCTGTATGGCGTCGGCATCTATCTGGGCTCCGGCCTGGCGCTGCTGGTCGGCGGGCTGGTGGTCCAGCTGGTCACCCAGACCGCGACCCTGACGCTGCCCTTCTTCGGCGAAGTGGCCTCTTGGCGCGCGACCTTCCTCGTCACCGGCATTCCCGGCCTCCTGGTCGCCCTCTGGGTCCTGACCCTGCGAGAGCCGGCCCGTCGCAAGACCATCGTGGCCGCTGACGGGGCGGTCGCCCGTCTGACGGTTCGCGAGACCGTCGCGGAGATCGCCAAGCGACGGGTCGCCGTGGCCTCGATCGCGCTCGGCCTGATGTTCCAGGCGGTGGCCCTCTACGCCTTCATGCTGTGGTCGCCGGGCGTCCTGCAGCGCTCCTTCGACTGGACACCGCAACAGACCGGGCTGGTCATGGGTCTGGTCGTGCTGATCGGCGGCAGCTTCGGGATGCTCATGGGCGGGCGTCTCAGCGACAGCGGCCTCGTGGCCGGTCGTCGGGACGCCGCGCTGCGCATCGCGACCTTCAGCTCCATCCTCGGCACCCTCGCCTTCGGTGCGCTGATCTGGGCCCAGGGTGTTTCGGCTCCGGCTACGGTCGCGGTCTTCGCGATCGGGGTGGTCCTTCTGGCGATGCCGGCGGGCAGTTGCTACGCGGCCTCGCAGATGGTGTTGCCCAACCAGGTCCGGGGACAGGCCCTGGCCCTGATCCTGTTCGTCGCCAACCTCGGCGGGTTGACGATGGGGCCCCTGCTGCCCGGACTCCTCAACGACTACGTCTTCCGGTCCGAAACAGCGCTCGGGCTTTCACTCGGCATCACCCTGACGCTCTCCACGCTTCTGGCGGCACTGGCATTTGGCTGGGGACGACCGGATTATCGCAAGCATCATGAGATCCTGAACCCCTGAACCATGGCTTTCGAGAGCGTCCACGACCCGATCATGCCTGACAGCGCGTCCCTCCCCTCCGTCGCCGAGCGTCAGGCCGCCACGGCTCGGAGCTTCGATCCGTGGAGGCCGCTCACCCTCTATGAGATGCTCGTCGACACAGCAGAGCGGTACCCGGATCGACCATATCTGATCACCGATGACCGGACCTGGACCTATCGCCAGATGGCAGATTGGGCCGCTTCGATCGCTGGAGGCCTCGTCAAGGCCGGGGTCCTGCCGCGCGAACACGTGGCCTTGGTCATGGCCAACTATCCCGCCTTCGCCGCGCTCAAATTTGCCGTCGCCGCGATCGGCGCCGTCGCCGTTCCGGTCAACATCCTGAACCGCAGGGACGAACTGGCCTATGTGTTGCGCCAGTCGAGGGCCGTCATGCTGGTCACGATGGACCGGTTCCGGGACCTCGATTACCTGGAGATGCTGGACGAGATCGCTCCGGAGTGGGAGCGCAATGGAGGCCGCACGGCCCTGCCCGACCTGCGCACGGTCGCGGTCTTCCCCGCCGAGGGCGACGGGCGGGCCGGGGCGACCTCGTTTGAAGACCTCCACGGCTTCGCGGGCGAGCTGCCGGATGGCGACCCTGCGGCCGCCGCGGACATCATCTACACCTCGGGCACGACCGGCTCGCCCAAGGGCGTCGTCCTGACCCACGACATGCTGCTGCGCGCAGCCTTCGGCAGCGCCTACGCCCGGGCCTTCGAAGACGGCCGGCGCATCCACTTCAGCCTGCCGATGAACCATGTTTACGGCTATGTGGAAGGGCTTCTGGCGGCGCTGTTCGTGGGCGGCGCGATCGTCCCGCATCTCAAGTTCGATCCGCGTGCGACGCTGCGGGCGGTGGAGCGGCACAGGGTCACCGACCTCCTGCTGATCCCGACGATGACGCTGGCGGTGCTCGATGCCCTCGTCGACACGCCGGTCGATACGACATCACTGAAGGGCATGCTGTCGTCCGGGGGCCGCACGCCACCCGGACTGTGGGATCGCATTCTCGCCACCTTCAACGGCATCGAGATCACGACCGGCTACGGCATGAGCGAATGCACGGCCTCTACCACCGTGACCCGGCCGGACGACCCGACCGACCGGCTGCAGACAACCAACGGCCGGCTGCGCGACGTCGGGCCGGCGGGCGATCCGGCCATCGGACACCGCATCGTCGATTACCGTGTCGTCGACCCGCAGTCCGGCGCGGTTCTTCCACCCGGCGAGGTCGGGGAACTGATGGCCAGGGGACCCGGCGTGACCGCTGGCTATTACGACAAGCCCGAAGCCACGGCCGAGGCGTTCGATGCCGAGGGCTGGCTGCACACCGGCGATCTGGGCCGGATCGATGCCGACGGCTATCTGAGCCTGGTCGGGCGCGTGAAGGAAAGCTATCGCTGCGGCGGTGAGCAGGTCACGCCCTCTGAAATCGAGGACGTGCTCATGGTCCATCCGTCAGTGCTTCAGGCCCACGTCGCGCCGGTGCCGGATGACCGAATGGGCGAGGTCGGTGTGGCCTTCGTCGTCGTCCGTGCCGGACAGGCGCTGGATCCACAGGCGCTGATCGACTGGTGCGCTGGGCGGCTGGCGCGCTTCAAGGTGCCGCGTCACATCCTGCCGATCGGGGCCGAGGACGTGCCGCTCACGCCGTCGGGCAGACCCCGCAAATTCCTGCTGTCGCGCATGGCCATCGAACGTCTGGACCTGTCATGACCCAACCCTCGCGCGTCGCGCTCGTGACCGGAGGCGCGCGCGGCATCGGTGCCGCCATCGCCGAACGCCTGGCCGCGGACGGTTGCGACATCGCGGTGATGGATCTGGACCCGGCGGCGTGCGCAGACACCGTCGCGCGGATCGAGGCGCTGGGGCGTCGGGCCATCGCCGTGGCCGTCGATGTCGCCAACGAGGCTTCGGTCCAGTTCGCGGTCGAGGCGGCCGAGGCCGCGCTGGGGCCGCCGGCCGTTCTGGTCAACAACGCCGGCGTGCTGCGCGAGAAGACCCTGGCCAAGATGACGCTCGACGACTGGCAGGTCGTCCAGGACGTGAACCTGCGCGGCGCCTTCCTGATGTGCCGGGCCGTTCAGCCGGCGATGCGCCGCCTCGGACATGGCCGGATCATCAACCTGGCCAGCATCGCCGCGCTCGGGGCCTATGGGCAGGCCAACTATGCCGCGGCCAAGGCGGGGCTGATCGGCCTGACCAAGACCCTGGCCCTGGAGATGGGCAAATCCGGCATCACCGCAAACGTCGTCGCACCGGGCTTCGTCGTGACCCCGATGACGGCCGCCGTGGCCGAACGGCTCGGCGTGACCTTCGAGGCGATGATCGCGGACGTCGTGCGCGATATGCCCGCAGGCCGACCGGGCCAGCCCGAGGACATCGCCAACGCCGTCGCCTTCTTCGCCGATCCGCGGTCGGGCTTTGTGTCGGGTCAGGTCCTGTTCGTGGCGGGTGGACCGCGCGGCTGAATGGGCCCGCTTGGTCTTTCGCCACTCGCTCGCTAATCAGGTCGCAGAATGAGCCCGACCAGCGACAAGACCAGCGGCATCGGCAAACGCCGCAAGGCGGCGAAGGAAGAGAGTTCCGACGCCTACAAACGGCGTCGGCGCGAGATCGCCGAAGCCGCCGTCCGTGTGTTCGACCGTCTGGGCCTGCAGGGTGCCAGCATCAGCGCGGTGGCGGCCGAGCTCGGCATCGATCGCGCCTCGGTCTACTACTACATCTCGTCCAAGGAAGAGCTGTTCGACGAGGTGCTGCGCGCCGTGGCCGAACGCAACTCGCAGATCGCCATTGACATCGCCGCCAGCGCCCTGCCCGCGCCCGACAAGCTGTGGAACCTGATCGTCTCGATCATGGAATCGTACGGGGAACACTACCCGCTGCTCTTCATCTACATCCGCGAGAACCTCGGTCGCGTGTCCGGCACCCGTTCAAAATGGTCATCGGACATGCGGCAGGTAAATCGCATCATCGAGAACGCCTTCATCTCGATCATCGAGGAAGGCTATGCCGACGGCACATTGCGCGACGTCGGGCCCTCGCGCGTGGTCTCCTATGGCATGCTGGGCGTGGTCGGCTGGACCCATCGCTGGTTCCGCCCCGAGACCTCGCCCCAAAGCGCGCGCGAAATCGGCGAGACCTACGCCAACATGATGGTTTCCGGCATGCGGGCTTGATTGCTGATGAGCCCGATGCAGTCCTGACGCACACATCGACAAGCTTTCAAGGCTCGACACCGCAGCCAACCGCGGGGTCCCATCGTCGAGCCGGTCTTAGAGTGGCGTCCCGAAAGCGGACGTTCCGAACGTCTTTGACGAGTCAGAAGCAGCCCTTCGCGGACCGCCACCCAAATTCGCTTTAGTTCTGGGGCGAACTGTTTCCCTTCGTCAGCAGCATACTTCGCTAGACGGCGACCATGGCGGCCGAAGCCGCATTTTCAGCATGCCTAAGCCTCGCGTGGATGAGCCGGTGGCAGTTTGCACATAAGCACTGAAGGTCATCGAGCTTGGTCTTGTGACCTTGTCCCATGGCGCCGATGGCCGTCTCGCGATGGTGGATCTCTATGCACGCGTCAGCTAACGGATCGCCGTGGTCCTGGATCGGCTCGCACTGGCAGATCTCGCAGAATAGCCGGCCGTCATTCGCCTCCATGAACACGCTCTTCTTTGCCCTGGACAGGCCGCGCGCACGTTCACGCCGAAGGTGGTTTCGAAGTTTTGGGGTGCCTTCCAGCCAGCCGTCCTCCTCGGATGCGGGCACAGTCGCAACCGGCTGCTGCCCGGATTTCGAGACAATCGCAAAACCGGCCTCCTCGATCGCGACGAAACAGATTGTGCGCAGTCCTCCGGAGAAGTGCCGCGGGAGCACGGGAAATCCCAGCGCCTCCGAGGCTGCGCCGCCAAAGACGGCCTTGGGCGGGAGCCGGACTCCGTCCTCCAGAAGTACGTCTTAGTCGATTGACGGACTGTAGGGGGACCAGTCGGTCCGGGTCCTTAAGGCTTCCACGGCCATCCAGACGTGGTGAGGTTTGATGAGGTCGAAATCTGCCTCCGGAATGCGATTGAGACTTCGAACGTTGATCGACGCCGGCGCGAGATGGAGAGCGGACTTTAGGGCTTGAGCGCCCGCGTCGGTGCAAAGTCTGATGAGCTTGTTGTTATTGCCTCCAGATTGGTCGCTTGTCCGACCGACCCTTCGCATCCGCTGGCTCAGCCGTATGAGTTGCTCGGTCGGTTCAATCCCCACGTCCTCTACCGAGAGGATGCGGCGGTCGTCGAGCGGCATCGTCTGTACTCGGCCGCTATCAACATACGCCTCGATTACCTTTACGCTCGCCGCGTTCAACTGTTCGAGCAATGCTCGCAGGCCCGGCGCGTAATCGACGTTCCTCGCGTTCGCAGAGCCCATCCTGCCGCTCCGGCTGTATAGCCGAATGTCGCTGCCTTGGATCTCGACATGCGCGTCCAAGACCACGCCGTCGCTGATGATCTGGTAAGCCACTCTGCCCCCCTACGTTCCGCGCACAACTATGACGACGACACGCCTCGGAGCAAATGGCGCATAGATCGCGGCTCGGCATCCTAGCCGAGATCAACTCCTGGATTGCCGCTCGCTGCTTCGCCCGATACTCATGGTTCCATGAACCGAGTCCATCGCCCCGGCGACGACACGCAAACGTTCGATCCGCTCGCCGTCGAGAACATCGGCGTGATCCTTGGGATCGAACTGGTGCAACAGCCGCTGCACCGGCTTCCGCCGGAGCCGTTCGAGGGGGCGGGCGTGTATGTCCTCTATTACAGCGGCCCCGAGGTCGCCTATGCGGGCCTGCGGGACTTGGATCAGGCTCGGTGGCAGTACCCGGTCTACATCGGCAAGGCACTGCGTCGAAACGCGAAGCAGGGGTTCAATCCCAAACCCACGACCGAGAAAGCCATTCATGGGAGGCTGAGCGAGCACGCCGCCTCCATCCGGGCGACATCGAGTCTCGACATCGCAGACTTCCGCTGCCGCTACCTCGTTCTGAACGACGCTTACATAGGCTTGGCAGAATCTGTGCTGATCACTCTCTTCCGCCCTGCTTGGAATGGCATGGGCTTTGGCAGCAAGGTGGTGGGAAAGAACCGCACAACGGGCACGGTGTCCCTGTGGGACTCCTTGCACCCCGGCCGGGGTGGTCGCCCAGCCGGCGACGGGCGTCAAGCGGAGGCGGCGGACCGTATCACCGACAGCGTGCGGCAGCTTGGCGAGGAACCAACCGATCCGAGAACTCGGTGGATGCTCGAGCGGATCAGACGCTTCCTCTAGCCTCGACACCGTCGAGTTGCGCGCGCACGGACTGGGCAACGATTTCCGCCAGTCGAACAGGCACGGCGTTTCCGAGCTGGCGCATGGTTTCACCCCACGCACCGTGGAACAGGAAATCGTCCGGGAAGGTCTGGAGCCTCGCGCTCTCGCGCACCGAGAAATAGCGTACCGACCCATCCGGCCGACGCAGCATGTTCTCGCCACCAGGCACGCCGTGGACCCCAGCCTTCAGGGTCTTGGACGGTTGATCCAGGGGGCTTCCGGTATGACCTGGATAACTCCGGGCACCGGGAATGAAACGGTGATCCGGAAAGGCCTTCGCGGCCTCGGGGCGAGTCTGGGGATCAGGTAGGCCGACCAGCGCGTCGCGGACCGTCAACCATGGCTGGCTTTCGGGCCTCTCCTTGGGCGGCACCACGAGCAGTGGTCGGTTGTTCCTCGCGACTTTGTGTTGGTCCCAGTAGTCGCCCTCGGGCCCCTGCGCCCAAGCGAGCGCTCGGGCCGAATGGGTTTCGGCGGGAAAATTCCACTCCGTGCTCAGGTCGGAGCGGAAGCCGACGATGAACACTCGCTCCCGCTTCTGCGGAACGCCATGATTGGCGGCGTTCAGCAAGCGCAGCACGACGTTGTAGTGCAGCCCCGCGTGCGACCCGCTGGTTTCGTGGCGCTCGAGACGGGCGAGATGGTCCAGCCAAGGCTCCCCGGCCCTCGCCTCCATTTCGGGGTGGCGAAGCTGGAGCCGGATGTACTCGAGATAGTTGGCGAACGCCTGACGGGTCAGGCCCTTCACGTTCTCGAATATGAAGGCCTTGGGTTGCAGCTCACGGACGGCGCGGATCGCCTCGGGGAACATGTCGCGGCGGTCGAGGAAGGCGTTGTGCTTGCCGCCCATCGAGAAGGGTTGGCAAGGCGGCCCGCCGGAGACCAGCTCGATGTTGGCGAGGTGGTCGTAGCTGAACTCGCGGACATCCCCGCGATGGACGGGCCAAGGCTTGTTCTCAAGCAAGGTTTCGCAGGCCCACCGGTCCCATTCGACGACGGCGGCGGGTTCGAACCCCGCTCGGGCCACGCCGATCCCAAGGCCCCCCGCGCCCGCGAACAACTCCACGGATCTCATCGAAGCAAGTCCCTTACCTTGGTCGCGACCGCCTCGGGGTCGCGCAATTCACATTCCCACACCGTCAGAACCCGCCAGCCTGATTCGTTCAACCTTTGTTCGACCGCGAGGTCGCGCTCCCGGTTGGAAGCGAGCTTGGGCTCCCAGAACTCCAGGCGTGATTTCGGCAGCCGGACGAGCTTGCAGGCAGGGTCAGGGTGTCGGTGCCAAAAGCAGCCGTGAACGAAAATCACGGCGCGGCGCCGGACGAACACCAGGTCAGGCCTACCCGGCAGGTCCTTGCGGTGGAGCCGGTACCGGTAGCCGAGGCCATGCACGAGCCGGCGGACGGCCAGTTCCGGCTTTGTGTCCCGCCCGCGGATGCGGGACATGCGGGTGGAGCGCTGTTGGGGGCTCAAGGTGTCCATCGTGTCCAAGCCATGAGCCGAGTTTGGATTGGGAAGTCCAGGCCGTGCAGCCATCCGATGGCGCGAGTGAAGGCCGCGAGTCCCGGACGCCCGCCGTGCCCCTCGCGCGCCGGGATGCTGTGCTTCCCGCCCCTCCCTTTCGGGGGGATGGCGGGACCCACATCAGAATGAAAGGCCCGCGATTTTCTGGAATGGTCGCCGCGCCAGTTCGAAGCTGTCGATCAAGCGAACCGGACCGGGGTGAAGCCTGTGCATCTGATCAATGAGCGGCGAGATGACACCTTCAACGCGCCAGAGGGGGTGGTGTATCGCGATCACGGCGTCGCCACCCGTGCGCCTCAACCTCAGGGCGGGAAGTGGACCACTGCTGATAACCTCTAGGTCGCTCGTTCCCCTCGCCACGCGTTCCAGGGCATCATCCGCCATGCTGCGCCAATCAACGAGTTCGGGCGCGCTGAAATCCCCTTCGGCCCCGGCTGTGTAACCGGGATCGACCAAGGCCCGGGCGAAGGAGAGGCCCAGGCGCCAGTCTAGAAGGCCGTGATAGCTTCGGTTGCCATATCTCTGGAGGCACTCATAGCAAGCCTGATCGCAAGACTGTCGATGCGCCGTGGTCATGAACTCGCCCAGCGGCCAAGACGCGCCATCTCCGACAATGCTTGAGAGTAGGTCGATCGCCCACGGCCTTTCCGGTGTTTGGGCAAGACGTCGCGACAAACCGGAGCCATTCACCAGCGTGTCGGCGATCTGAAGCATGGGCCGCTTGACGCCGTCGGGCTGGTAAAGCCGAGGCGGAAGAATATCGAATTCGCCCGGATCGACGTCCAGCTCCAGGGCGGCCCGATCGACCAGCAAGAAGCACGATGTCAGGGCCGCCGCCCTGACGGCGACGCGCTCGTCCGCGCCAGCGACCCGCGAGATATCAAGCAGCGGATGCATCACGGCGGGCGTCAGGAACAAGCTGTCCGTGGTTTTCCTGGACGCAAGCCAGCCGGAGACGGGTTCCGCATCCGGGGTCCAGTCGGGACTGCGCAGCGTTGAGGCATATTCGGTTTCCAACGCCTGGTTCGAGAAGGTCATCCACGCGCTTGGCTTGGGAGCCGCGCGCTGCCGCCCCTGCTCGAAGGAGAAACCCGCCGATTGCAGGGGATTCGGGTCATAGCCCGGGTTGAGACGAACGATCTTGGCCGTTCTCTCAAGACTGACGGCGAGGTTGCTACCCTCCGCGCGGACCGGTCGGACATCCGACGCTTCCGCGCAGACAATGCGCGACCGAACGATTCTCAGTTCTTCCTCACCGGTGCGTTTGGGCTTGAAATCGGTCCTATACGCGGCCGGAGATATGCAGTGCTTGAACGCGTCGCGAACGATCGCGGCGCCACACGCCACGCAGGTCATGTCATCGGGTTGATCGGCGCGAGTCCACCCGCCACAGCCATCGCATCTGGCCATCCACCATTCATCGTCATGCGCCGACCTCTGGTCTTGGCCAGGCATCACCCACGCACCGCGCTTTTGGGGCTTGGGAAGGGACGAAGTGAGACCAACGGCGGTATGAACGCGCTTGTCGCGAACCAACGACGCACCCGGCGAAAACTCGTAAATCGCGAGGTCCGAATCGCGGTCGGTCGTATCCCAGTCGAGATCGTCGGGCCCCGACGAATGGAGCCCCAGATACAGGGGGCGGACGCGGGTCGGCATGCCATACATCGGTAACAGCCCGCCCTCGGCCAGCGCGTGAGCCACGCCGATATCCCACCGTCCTTCACGCGCGATAACGTCGGATATCGCGGCCATCAGGACATTGACCTCGAGCGCATCCTCCATTTTCGCGATCAGCGCGGGGGGCAAGTCGCCCGCGACGAGGACAACGGCGGCGTCTCGGGCCGCGACCGTTGCGCCAAGCGCATCGCGAAGCTCATCGCGCCAGGGCGAGGCGTTATCCTTGTAGTCCGCGACTAGGACGAACTCCCCGTGAATGTCTGGTGGTTGGACGTCATAGCCGCGATAGCGCCCTTGGTGCTTCAGGCGGAGATACTTGAACGCCGCCTGAAGCCAGGCCTTGCGGACAACGCGGAGCGGGATGTCCTCATAGCCGGCGGCCAAGAAGGGCGGGGGTGGCGCGTCTCCGGTGATCCTCTCTGGATGCCGGAAATAGTGCAGGTCATGGCTACGGCTACGACAAACGGTGACGACGATCGAGAACGCCTGTCCGCGCCGACCCGCCCGCCCGACTCGTTGCTGGTAGTTGAAGCGCTGTGGCGGCATGTTCGCTTGGTAGACGGCCTGCAGCGGCCCAATGTCGATCCCCACCTCCATCGTAGTGGTGACGCTCAGGAGGTCGATTTCCTTGCCGAGTTTTGGCAGCCTCGCCGCCTGTCCAGCCCCTTCCTCGACCAGGATGCCGCGGAAACGACGAAGACGCTCCGCGCCGTTTCGCGTCTGCCCGGTCAGTTCCTCACTACGAAGACGGAAGGGTTCCTCCGCGCCGGTGCCCGCGCGATCGACACGGTGAGCGAGGAAATTGTGCCGCCACAGATCCTTCGCCACCCCTGCGGCCGTGGCGGGAAGTGGGTCACCGCATCGAGTGCAGACCTGAGCGCCACGATGAAGATGTGCCCGGTCACAGCGCGTGCATCGCCAGAATGGCGTGTCCGCCCTCGCCAGCCTCACGCCCAGTGAGAACAGCCGGACCACACCACCATTGTGCCCCAGGTCCGCTTGCCTCAAGCGGTCAAGCGCGGTGTTGAGATACTGATCACCATTTCCAGGCGAGGCCGCCTCGCAGAAGCGACGCACCCGATTTCCCACTGGTACGTCGGCCGCTGAAGACCACTGCTTGATTTGGCTGACGTCCACGAAGCGCGATCCATCCACCCGGTAGGTGTCCGCCAAGACGCGAAGCAGCGCGTCAAGTTCGTCACGCTCCGCGCTGTATTCCCCGCGCGTGAAGAAGGTGGGATAGCCGAGACCCGCCTCCTCGAATGAAAAGTAGGTCTTGTTGAAGAGCGTGTCATGCAGCGCCTCGCGCTGCTCTTCCGCGATCTCGCGGCGTTTGCCCTGGATCGCGTTGGCGTCCAGCGCTCCCGAGGGCCTCGCCCATTTGAGATTTTCGCCATCCATGGTGAACAGTCGCCACCACTCATCATCGGAGGCGACGCTGGAATCGCTGGGATGGATGCCGAGACGGACGAGGCGGGAGATCAACTGCGCCATGGGGGGGTCGGCGGCCGGCGTCGTCGCGAGATACGCGGTATCATCCGGATCCTGCGCGAGGGCCGTGAGCGGCTCGGTCTCGATCGCCAGCGACTCCTTCTGGGTCAAAATCGCCTTCAGCCGCGCAGCCTCGGTGTAGTCCATCTCGGCGGCGGCGGCACGCATGGCCTCTTCGACGGTCGCCCGGTCCTCCGCCCGATAGTCCGCGTCGATCCTCTCGCGCGTCAAGCGCACGATCACATCCCGGATCAGGGCCCTGAAGTGATCCGCCTCGAGTTCCACCGCGGCTCTCGCCGCGTCTTGCCGGCTGTCCGAGAAGACGATCGCCTTTGGCGAAACCGCCGGTCTCGGCGCGTGAAGTACCTCGAAAAGCTCGGTGGCGAGCAGCTGGGATGTCTTCGCGAAACCCGTGCGGAAATTGCGCAGCGGAGAGGATCGCCCCTGCGATCTGAGAACGTATGAGGTACCGCACGCCGGGCAGGCGGCGGGTGTCGCCGAGCCTCGATCACCAAACGCGCGATCGCGCGCGTCCTTGTGCGAGGCTTGGGTCGACCGATTGAAGACGAGCCCTCGGACCACGTCCTCGTTCAGGCGATCGCGCCATATTCGCGCGCCAAACGGATCGAGATAGGCCTCGTCCCACCTGGGCCGGCTGGCGTCCCGGCCGCTCATAGTCTCTGGAGTCTCCGCGCCCGCCCGGCTTGTCGGCCAGAATATCGCGTACTCTTGGTGGCTGAGATCCTCGAACTCCGTGCCGGACGCGCCGAACGGAAGCGCCTCAAGGTTGGCCGAGGACGGGAGCAAGTCTATCGCTCCACCCGCCCCGTTGGCCGAACGCATGCCCCCCACGAAGAGCTCGCCGCAGGCCTCACAGTACAGGGTCTCGATCAGGCGCCGGGGCGGCCCGTCCGTGCCCGTTCGAGCCAGACCCGACCCCCGTTCGATCGACAGGGATGAATAGGCGACCTCGCCATCCTCGCCCCGGGAAATCGTCGCGAACAAACCCTCCAGCGCCCGGAAAAAGAAATGCACGCGGAACGAAGGCGTGGTGGCCGAGACCCTAGCCTTCCGGCCGGGTTCGGACGCGAGCACATCGCCCAGCGCGCGAGCTATCAACAGCCCGCGAAGCGGGCGTAGATCGGGACCGCCAAATATTCGAACCGCGAGTTCGCTGGCCGCGCGCGCCCTGAGACCGTCTTCCCTCCGGCAAGCGGATAACAGGACAGCGGCTGCCGCTTCCGCCAGATCGCGTGCGCGCTGATCAAGTTCAGGCGCGGCGCCGCCCACGGCGGCGAGAGCCCGGGTAATGCCGCTGTCGAGCGCGTCGAGGCTCGGTGCTCGAAGAACCGCCGCCGCCTCCCCGCACGCGTCCGCCAGCAAACCCGAAAATGGCGCGGGATCGAGGATCGCCGACCGCTCGACACCGGCCTCAGGTTCGCCAGGCACCACGCAGTTGGACCAGAAGGCTGGTCCTTCCGCGCCAACGCCGGCGGCCGAGAATGTGCCGTTCTCGCCGAAGAAGTCCCAGAGATACTTGAGCGATGCCTCGCCGCCGACGCCATCGATCGGAAGCGAGGCGCTGGAGGCGAGGATCCGCAGCTTGTGGCGGTGGGCGGGATCATCAAGCCCAAGCCTGTTTATGAGCATTCTCAGAAGTCCGGCGACCTCCGAGCCCGACGAGCCGCGAACGAGATGCAGTTCATCAATGACAAGGTAGAAGTAGGCGTCGTCGTTCGCCCGCAGCCAGGACCTAGTCTGCTCGAGGATGGGTTCCTCGACCTCCCGTGCCATCATCGCGTTCAGCATCGATGAGTTGGTCACCAGGACGTCGGGGGGCGTCGCTTGGATGTCCCAGCGGGTGTTGAGTTCCGCTCCATCGATCGCCGGGAAGAGAAAACGCGTTTCCTCCTCCACATCGCGACCCAACTTCGCCGCCTGCTCGCGATCGTAGGTTTCGGCCAATGCCTGGCCCTCGGCGATCGCCCTAAGATGTTCGCGGTTTCTCTTTAGACGCCGCTGCCGGGCACGCTGCTCCGAGGTGTCACCCGCCCGATACGGATGGCGATTGAAGCCGGTGCTCGGAGTTTGGCTGTTGTAGCGGCCAAAATAGATGAGGTTTCCATTGAACCGGTCCCGGCAGGTTTGCCGCGCCTCCTTGGAATCCAGTGTCTTGCGCAGACGGGTAAGCTGGTCCTCGACCAAGGCGTTCATCGGATAGAGAATGAGCGCGCGGACCGCCTTGGGGCGATGCGGGCTCTCGGCGCGGCGCGCGGGTCGGAAATCCGCGCTGTCGGACTCCCACCAATCCTCGGCCCCAAGGGGAGCGGATGGCGCGGGCCAGCCAACGGCCTCGCTTGAGATCTGCGCCAGGATGGGGAGGAGAAAGCTCTCGGTCTTGCCCGACCCGGTGCCAGAGGTAACGATGCCTGGCGTTCCGGGCCGAAGGCCACGCTCGAGCATCCGTGCCTGGTGTTCATAGGGAGCGAAGGCCGGCCGGCGTCGCCAAGGCTTTCCGCTCACATCCTCACCCTCGAAAAGCCCGGATCCGGCCAGCTCCGTGAAGGCGATGCGTGCCTCGCGGGACAAGGGGTCTAGCGCGCCGGGGGCCTCGATCAGGTCCTCCAGCCGTTGCGGCGACGAGCGATACCGGAGCACGGGCTCGATCATCGCCTCGGCGCACATGCGTCCGGCGGTCGAAAGGAGCTCGCGGCGCGCGTCAGCGACAGCCGGTGAGCGAATCTTAAATGCCGTATCGAGGTAGGCGACAAAGAAGTCGCGCATGCGCTCGAACGCCCCGATCGGATCGTACATCAGCTTTCCCCAGCGCCGCCGTGACGCAAGCGGCTCGCGGATTTCAGAAGAAGGTTGGCAAGCGATCCATCGGTTGGCGCGAGCGCGCCTCGCCCCTTGCAGCATCGCAGGAAGTCCGAGAGTTCACCGGCGATCGACTTGGCGTCGTCGGCCTTGAACGTCACGCTCAGGGACGACTCCAGCGCGGAGACTCTCGCGGTCCAGCTCGTCGACGTGGCGGGCCCATTCATGATTTCAGGTATCAGTGTGAGTGGAGAGGGCGGACGCGACGGGCTCGTGTCGATCACTTCGCAGTCGTCGAAGACCAATGGGAAGAGCTCCCCCGCCCGCAGCTGGGTGAGGTTCATTTGGCTGGCGTCCGCCTCGACGACGGCGATGAACAATAGGTTGGGCGGAAAGCCGTACCGCTGCGGCTGTCGCTGGGATCGCGCCAGTTCGGGCAGCCAGAATCCGGCGGAGGCGGGATCAAGGTCATCGAGAAGCACGACGACCGGATCTGGTCGGGATCGCGCGCGCTCGAACGCCTCCTGAAGCGGCGCCTTGTCTCCCCGCGCCCCTCGCGGGGTCAGATCGGTGATCGAAAGCAGCGTGGGATCGGTCATGACGGACAACGGCATTTCGCCTCCGGCGACGGCGAGCCAGGCCTCGGCGAACTCGCGGGCGAACGGCCCGATGAGCACTGGCAGTTCCCGGGCCCTGAGGGCGGCGTCGATTATCAGGAGCCGCGGGTGGCCAGGGTTGATGGCCGGCCCCGCCGCGAACAGCAACGGGCCAAGGTCGGCGGCGGAGATCGGACGAGCGGCGGGGAGCGCTATCGTGGGTTCCGGCGAACGCTGGTCCACATTGGACGCAATGGGCGCCTCGGACTCCCTGCTCATTCCTCCCACGACGAAACCCGAGACCCCGATCCAGTCGGCGAGGAGGCGCGCGGGTTCCGACGCGGCCCTTTGAATGACGGCGTCAACTTGCGCCTCCAGCGCGCCGACATTGTCGGCTCGAGCGGACCTGAGGAGATCCGCTTCAGCTCCCAGCTCCTCGATTTCGGCTCGGAGTGCCTCGCGTCGAGCCTTGGCCCCTTCAATCTCCTCCTGCAGCGAAGCCTGTTCGACCCGCAGCCGGTCCCGGGCCGCGCCTTCCAATTGCTCGACAGCCGCCAAGGCCTCGCTCTCGAGCTCCGTGGTAATCGCTGCTCGCCGTCGGTCGATCTCGGTCCTGAAGGGTTCCTGCTCGACGATCAGTTCGAGGATCGTGGCCGCCGCGCCCGTGATCGTTTCGGCGGATTCAGCCAGGTTCGTGGCCCGCGCCATCGCGACCTTGGCGTCGTCGGCGCGAAGCGCGGACACCCCCGGCATCTCGGGCGCGAGCGCCCGGAGGGCCTGGGCCGCCGCTTGGGCTTTCGGCCGCTGCGGACCGTGCGGGATCCAGCGCTTCAGGTCGGCCGCCAATGTTTCCAAGAACAGCGTCGGCGGGAGCCAGTTGCGCGTCTCGCCGCTGGCGGGGTGGATGGGAGGAAGGACAAATTGACCGCCCGGCGCGGGGATGCCGCAAAGCTCTTCCGGCGTTCCGATCAGTACCTTGAGGTGCTTCAGGTTCAATGAGGGCGCGGGCCTGAAGCGCCCCTCCTCGTCACGCTCCAATTCGTTCAGCACGACCCACCGGTCGTTGAGCTCGGGAACCGCCGCGCCCGCCTTTCCAGCGGTCGCGCCGACGAACCCCTCTTCCGTCACCAGCTGGCGCAGCTGCTCGATCTCCAAGGGTTCCATCCCGACGATCAGCTCGACGGCGGGCTTCGACTGGATGGCGCTGTAGACATCCTTGTCGACCGCCTCGCCGCGAGCGTTTGGCGCGACGCGGAAAATCCACAGAGAGCCGTTCGCCGCGTATCGCAAGTCCGCTTGGACCGTGAACACGAGACCTTCGTTCGGGAACCATGTCCGATCGACCACGCCGTCCCAGCGACGACCCGTCTCCGAATAAAGCAGCGGCTTCAGGCGCGCGAAATTGTGCTGCGCGTAGTCGACCTGGCCGACGAAATGAAACCTGGTGTACTCCAACTTCGACTTGCTCAACGAGAGGCTCCACGGTTGACGCGCGCCCAGCGCCAGATTGGCAGGACCTCCACGGATGACCCGCTCGCGAACGCCATTCCAGGTCCCCGCCCGCGGCCCGCGGGGCGCGGGCGTTGGAAGCGGCTCGAATCAGGTCGGTCCATCCCCATGAACTCGCGTATCATGGCCTCGACGCATGGCGTTGTTTTATAGGCGTATCCGCCATCGAACGGCCCAGGGGGCACGCCCGTGGCGAGCCTGAGCCAGCGCGCCACGGGTAATGGCAAGAATACACCGGGCACGTTCGCGGTCAGAAGTCCGTCCCGGATATCGAAAGGCGCGACGCCCGCGAGGCCACACGCGTCCAGGAGGGCCAGGTGGCGGTGAGTCCAGTATCGAGGCTCGCCCTCACTGGCCTGAACAAGCCAGACCGGCGGCGCGTCCTCCGCCTCCCTGCGGCAAAGGCTCAGCTGAATCCCTCGGTCGGCGAGGCGGGTGTCGGCCATGCGGACGAGTTGGCGCGCTCCGTGTGTCGAGCCGTCGGCGTTCGGCACGGCGTCACGCGGGCGAACGTGTCCGGCCAGGTCGGGTGAGATGTATTCGCAGGTGACCCCCACCTCCGCCGCGAGCGCGAGGAGGGCCTCCCGGTCTCCCTCGACCGACAGGAGAGGCAATGACCAATCCCCGACGCCCGGGCCAATGGACACGCCCAGGCCAAGTCTGTCGGCGATGCCCTGAACGCGAGAAGCCAGAACCTCGTTGATCACACCGTCAAGACGTAGCCGGCAAACGTCCTGTTGGGGAACGAGGACGGCTCGGGCGGACCGCGCTATCGCGGCACCACCGCGCCAACCCCTCACGCGCAGGGGCTCTATCACGCCGGCTTCGAGAAGCGCGCGCAGTATGGACCACTTGCCAGCGGCGTCCGCCTTCGGAAGCGTGTCCACCAGTTCCAGCAGGCCAGAGAGCGGCATCACCCAAGGGCGGGCAGCCAAGTATTCCACGAGGTCGAGCAGCCCCTGCTGCGGGCAGGCTGTCGCGGCGCTCTCATGGTCCTCGAAGCGGGTAGCAACGGCTTCCGCGCGAGTCGGCGCAAACCCCGACGCTTCCTCGTCAATGAGAAATCGGTCCGGAAGCTCTTTGCCCAGCACCGGCGCGAGCGCCGACCGGCGTAGGGAAAGGGATCGCACGATGTCGCCGCAGGTGGCCTTGACGCTAACTTGGGCGTGTCCTTCGACCGGGACGGTTGGAGTAATCAACCATTCACGCGGCCCGCTCCGCTGGAGTTCCAATTGTTCCGCGACGGCGCCCGACAGCGTGACGCTCTCGACGGGCCCCGTCGTGAGCAGTCGAATGGGGAATGAGGGGCGTGACAACCGGCCGCCATCGATCCTCGGGACGCCGGCGAACCGAACGTCGATCAGATCGTCGTCACTGACCGCATCCCGGACGGCGGTTCCAGCAACGAGATCGACGGCCGTGGTGAAGGCCCACCCCGGTGCTTCGCTAACCACGGCCCGATCCAGTTGAGCCAACAGGCTCGCGCTGTGTGTTTTCTCGCGGATGAGAGCGGCTTGGGCCTCACGACCGGCGGACCGGCCCCGGCCTACCCACGTCCATTGGCCCCAATCGATCTCCCGCAGAAGCACGGGAGATCCGTTGGTCAACAGGTGGCGGAGACCCGGCGGGGATGCCGCCTCAACCCGACTTAGCGTCGTCGGCTCCCCGTCCATGGCGATCAGCTGGTATTTTCCCCATTCGTCGCTGACGACCCGAAAGGCTTCCGGGACGTCGGTCGGACGCCAAGTCTCCACCACCATTCGCCAACCGCTCCAGAAACGGTGGTCGGTCAGCGCTCGCGCGCCCGACCGCCAAGCGATCTGAAAGTCGGTGAAGGTCTCCCGAAAGGTCGGTGAGTATCGGTCCACTCGTCCGCCGAGCCATCGCATCACCGCCACCGGGTGGTTGGGATCCGCGAGTCCGCCCTGCTCAAGGTCCCGCTTCAGGCGCCGACCATCCTGTCGGGATGGGAAGGTCAGCTCGATGGCGTGACCAATTTGCGTTCGGTGCCTAGGATCGGGGAGGACTAGCGGTCGTAGTCGACGATCCGGCGGCGCGGCCGCGCACGAACTTTCAAGTCTTCGCCACAACGTCGGAAGGGCGGCGCAATCCATGATGATTGCGTCCCAGCCCATCATTTCCCGCAGACGTTCCCGGTAGTCGTTGGCCTCGGAACCGGCCGCCTCGCTGGCCGCGATGCAGCAAAGGATGAGGAACGCGGGCAGGCTCGCGCCTGGGCTGTCGACGCCACTGAACCACCGCACCATCTGCGGGCGAGCCGGAAACGCGGAGGTGAACATCGCGAGAGCGGCATCCTCGGCGACATCGACACCGGCACGGGCGAGAGCCCGCGCGAGCAGCGCTCCGCCCGCGTCTATGGTCGAGACAGGCCTGCCCTCACCTTCCCGATCCCGAAAGATTTCCTCGACGAGCGCGTCGCTCCATCGAGAAAGCGTGATGTCTACGCCCATACTGGTCAGACCAACCCTACCGGCGATTGTCACCTCCGCTATCGCTCAGCTTATGATTAGTCCTCGAGGACTTTCAACCCACGTTTTCGTTGGTCCTCGGCAACCATGACACCCCTGGCGCCGCACGGCGCCAAGCCGCTCACGAGCCGCGATCGGGCTGCCCGTCAAATCGTGCACACGGCGCGGGCCCATCATTTTTCCCGGCCCACAGGGGCCATTCACTGCCGTCGTTGGTGACGAGAGCGTGTCGGACGGGCCGCGAACCGGACGCCCAACGGATGGCGCCAGACCGGCTAGCGCGGTCGAGAACCGCGCAGTCGCGCCGAGCGGGGAAGATTTATCCAATTTCGGGAATATATGTTTCCCTCTTGACCGTTACTGGATAGCCGCCTAGTTATCTCCGCATGGCGGAACGGTTTGTTCCCGGTTTATGGAGTTTGGATATGCGCGACGACAACGTTTTTGATGCCTGGATCGATCTGAACAATGTCAGCGATCACACGCACGAGCTGCTGGAGGCCTTGGCCAGACATTACGAGGCCATGGGAGCATTGCTCCCGGATGAGGCTGCGGAGGAGGTTCGAGACGTTCTTCGAAAAGTGGATGCGGAGGCTTGGGCCCGTTCTTTCGGTAACGGTGAGGAGCGCCTCGCGGAAACCCGGAACCAGGTCCCGAGCGTCTTTTTCAAGGACAGCCTCGACCGGGTTGATAACCTGTACTTCGAGCTCGGTGGCTTCGCCCACGCCCTCTATTGCTACGCATCGAGCGGGATGGTCGAGCCGGGCTATCGCGACACCACTCGTGAAACGATGTCGACATGGATCGAGGGTTGGCTGGAGCGCGCCAACAGGATCGCCGAGACAACCCCAGCATCGGTGCACTCGCTGGACTTCTTCCGTCTGATTGCCATGGGCGCCAACGCGCGTTGGGCGCTCGACAATGGCCGGCCCATCACGGGCGACCAGCTCGCCGCGCTGTCGGCGCTGGCCCGGAACGAGGGAGCGACTTCGACCGCGGCCTATGAGCGGGTTCGCAAGACGGTCCAGAATCTGGTCGCGGAAGCCTTGGGCAAGTCGTCGAACAAAGACCTTGAGGTTCTGCCCAACCGCTCGATCTCCCCAGCCTCCGCGATTAGCTGGCTCCGCGAACAGGCTCCGGACTATTTCCCCTCGATGTGGGCGCTCCCGGAGCCGATCCAGGCGGCCGAGGCCGAAGACGAGACAGAGGCTTTCGTGTTCGTCCCGGTAGCCAGCGCACACCTGCATGTCGAACCCAAGCTGTTCACCCCCGACGCCCGCCTTGAAGAAGGCTACGTCGTCGGCGCGAGCTCCAAGGTGATCGGCGACTACTGGGAAGCGCTGGATGCGTTGAGTCACATGCGCGCCCCTCGCTTCCGGCACCCTCGGGCGCATGCCGCGCTCGGCCCCCTAGCCTGCGAGGATAGCTGGGTCCGCGTTCCCCGCGGCGAAATCGAAGCCCAGCTGGCTGCCCTCGCGACGCCGGGCGAGGAACATGTCGACGGTCCAACATCGGAGATCGTCGAGGCGATCAAGGCCGATCTTCGCTTCAGGCCGCTCGCGTTGGGCCACAGCCGCAAGCTCTTTCGTTTCCAAAGCGTGCGAACGGGCAAGGCCATAGCGGTCGAGGCGCGCAAGGGACCGCCTGTCGTCTACGTCGCGCGTCGGGATGGTGAAAATCTGCCCTCCCTGGCCTCAAGCGCGCGGATCGTGGGCGGCGCTCCGTCCGGGCGGAACAGCAACTTGAACTCGATTCCGACCTTCAAGAACGAGGAGTTGCTTGCCTTCCGGCCGGCCGCCGCGTCGGACCTGGCTGGCCTGCTGGATCATCT
The DNA here is from genome assembly GCF_000144605.1 of Brevundimonas subvibrioides ATCC 15264. Lineage (NCBI taxonomy): Bacteria > Pseudomonadati > Pseudomonadota > Alphaproteobacteria > Caulobacterales > Caulobacteraceae > Brevundimonas > Brevundimonas subvibrioides. The sequence continues at coordinate 2,028,183 of NC_014375.1, forward strand.
CTCCGCCGCCTGAGCGGAGCGCCCTCTCTCTACCTGATCGGTTTGATTGACGTTTTCTGATCACATCCTTGGACGGGAGGCTGGGCCGCGAGGCTCACTCCCGTCCATCTTTTTTATCCTTGGTCCGACGCGACGACCCGTCCCATGATCCGGTAGCCTCGGATGCTTGTCGCGAACCACGATTCACGCCAAGCGAGTGAGGGCTCGTCATGCGGGCTCAGCGTCCAGTCATCGCGACTGGTTCAGTCAAGACCCAGGCGCCTCCCTCATGCAGCTCTCCCCCCTCCACCTATCCGTCGCCAAACTGCTCGATGGTCGACTCTTCCGGATACCGGGCTACCAGCGGGCCTATTCTTGGCAGAGCCGTCAGCGCGCCGATCTGTTCAAGGACATCGAGGAGGCGCACCGCTCGGGCCGGGAGCACTTCATGGCTACGGTGGTCGCCCTCGCGCGTGAAAAGCGCGTCATCGCCGCCGACGAGCTGCAGGTCGTCGAACTTGTCGATGGCCAGCAACGCGTCACCTCGCTCGTAATCCTGATCAAGGCGATCGAGAAAGCACTCGGCGAGACGGACGGTGCGGAACGCAAGAGCAAGCGCGACCTTCAGGATCTTCTGGTCAAGGGAGACGACCATTCGCTGGTGCTTCTGCAGACCAACCACGACAGCAGCGACGTCTTCCTGAACTATCTGCGAAAGGGAGAACTGACCGGATCGGTCGCCACGGGCTCCGACCAAAACCTCCTGAACGCGATGCGGGAGAGCGAGGAAGTCGTGGCGCGCTGGCAGGCCGCCGGAGAGCTGGTCGCGCTACTTGGGACGATCCGGAACAAGCTCTCGTTGATCTACCACGAGCTCTTGGACGAAGCGACGGTCTACCGGGTGTTCGAGGTGCTCAACAGCCGAGGCCTGGATGTGCGTTGGATCGACAAGACCAAGAGCCAGCTGATGGCGTCGATCTGCGAATACGTGGACGACCCTGCGTCTCGCGCCGAGGGGCTGCGGGAGATGCAGACCATATGGCAGGACATCTATCGCATCCTTGGCCTGCGGGAGGGCTTGGGCACCGAGTCCCTGAGGTTGGCCGGCACCTGGTCGGCGCTCAACCAGCCGAACCGCATTGTTTCGGATGAGGACGCCTCGCGCGAGCTCGTGCGTCGCGCGGGCGAAAAATTGCCGTCCATCATAGAGGCGGCCCAGTGGCTCCGTCAGGTCGTCCGAGAGGTCAATGAGCTGAACGGGGATGTGCGGCTGTCCGCCGTCACCAAGATCGCCCATGCCCGGATGCTGGCGATCGCCATCAAGCTGCGCAAGTTCGACCCCGCGACCCAAGAGGGCCTGCTCGGAGCCTGGGAGAAGGTCACCTTCCGGATCTTCGGGCTCGCCGGCCGCGACACTCGCCACATGGTTGGAGACTATGTGCGGCTGGGTTTCGACATCTTGGCGCGCAAGATGACCTCGACGGACATCGCCAAGGCGCTCGCCAACCTCGGCGAAGGGTTCGAGATCGACGAGATCATTGACGACGGCGACTGGTCTGAATGCTACGGCGGATGGAGCGAGGAACTACGTTACCTGCTGTTCCGCTACGACGAGCGGCTCGCGAAGGACGCCGGCGAGCAAATCAACGCCGCCCAGTGGACCAAGATCTGGTCAATGGACGCCTCGAAGTCGATCGAGCACATTGTCCCCCAGAGTTCGGACAAGCGGTACATCCACCATCTCGGCAACTTGACGATGCTGCCGCCCGGAGTGAACTCCTCGCTCAAGGACAAGCCGCCCGCCAAGAAGTCGGATCGCTACATCGAATGCGGGATCAAGGAGACGGTCGCGGTCGGCAGGCTGGTCCAAGAACGGCGGGGATGGACCGAGCAGGATGTGCATCAGCGCGCGCAACGGCTTCTTGAGTTCGTCCGAACCGAATGGGGCTAGAGCATGGGTTCTGGGTCCGCGTAGCTCGATTTACCGAGGCGCGCTCGCCGCCGCCCTCCCCTGCTTAGCGTTCCCGCTTCGTTCGCGAAATGCGCATAATCGGCATTCCACGAAGGGACTCGACCGCACGCGCCTAACAGATGTTAGCCCTTGATCCCGGCCCTGCGTTTCGCGAGGGCTGTCCGCGATTTCGCGGCCGACTCTTTTTCTCAAGAGCGGTCTGCGGTCTGCCGGGAGTGGAATGAATGATCGCTCGCGATGAACTCTACCGGCTCGTCTGGACGAAGCCGATGACCCAGATCGCCGAACAGTTCGACGTTTCCGGTAGCTATCTGGCCCGGATCTGCACCCTGCTTAATGTCCCGCGCCCGGCGCGGGGATATTGGGCCAAACTGGCGGTCGGCAAAGCGCCGGCGCAAACACCCCTGCCCGTAGCGCAACCTGGCGACCCCCTGCATTGGAGCAAAGACCGGGAGCATGTCGCACCTCAGAAACTCAAAGCTCCGCCCCGACGCAGACGCGTGGCCGTTCGGATCGATCGTAGTCGGATTCATGGCCTGATCCGCGGTGCAAGGACCCATTTCGAAAACGGCCGGCCGGTCGATGACGGCGACTACCTCAAACCCTATAAGAAGTTGCTGGTGGACGTGACTGCTTCCAAAGCTTGTCTCGACAAGGCGCTCAACCTCGCCAACGACCTTTTCGGCGGGCTAGAATCCGTCGGACATCGTGTGGTACTGGCGCCGTCCGACGCGAAGCTGAGGCGGTCGCAATTCGACGAGCGCGAGGTTGTCTCCCAACCTCGCGACTACTGGCAACATAACGGCCCCTGGTCCCCATACCGACCGACAGTGGTCTATGTCGGAACCGTAGCCATTGGTCTTGCGATTGTTGAGACCTCGGAGACCGTCACGCTGCGATACCTTGCCGGCAAATATGTCCGCGAGACCGACTATGTCCCTCCCCGCGGTCGCCATGCCGTTGACCACAGTTGGACCACGACCCGCGACCTCCCGTCCGGCCGAATGCGCATCATCGCCTATTCTCCCTACGGGCGGGTGAACTGGTCAATGCAGTGGCAGGAATCCAAATCCGCGGCGCTATCCAGTCAGATCAGGACGATCGTCCAGGCGATCGAGTCGGCAGCGCCCGACCTCGTGGCCAAACTGGAAGAGGCTGACCGCCAGGCCGAGCTTCGTCACCAGCAATGGTTGGCCGAAGAGGAACGCCGACGGCAGGAGGACGACCGTCGACGGGTTAAGCAGTCGGTTGCGGACAGCCGATCCGAACTCGGCCAGGTCATCAAGCAGTGGTCCGATGTCATGAGCGTCGAGCGCTTCCTGGCCGGGGTGGAGCACCGGGCAAGGGATCTCCCCGAGACTGACAGGCGAGAGCTGCTCGAGCGGCTGGCGCTCGCGCGCAGCTTCTTGGGCGACCAGGATCCGCTGGCGTTCTTTCGAGAGTGGAAGACGCCGGAGGAGCGATACGCTCCCCAGTATCCGATTGCATCGGGAACCGGTGGGGCGGGCTCACCAGGATCGGAGTAGCGGAGACAAATTATCAAAGGACTGCCCGCACCGCCACGGCTTTTCGCGCACCGTGCAACGTCCGCTCAGATCCTGACCATCAAGGGGTGGTCGTCATTCGAGAAGGCCGTTTCCATCAGTCGAGGGCGGTTTCGCAGGAGCGCGCGGCCGTTGATGGTCCCCTTTTCTGTGAGTTCGCCCAGGGCCGCCGACGGTGCCGCGTCGACGACGAGTGCGGCGACCACCCGATTGGCACTCCCGGTTCCCTGTTCGAAAAGGCACCTCAAACGCTCTTCCAAGACCGAACGCACATCGGGCGCGAGTTGCTCATCCGTGACGACTCCCTGTGCGGGGAACAGAAGCAGGCGCACGTCGGCGTGGCCTGAACCAATCACCACAACGTCCGCTGCGAGATCGCCAAAGATCTCCAGCGATTTGAGCCGAAGAGCCGATGCGCTCACGCGGGTTCCCGAAGAGAGCTTGAAATCCTCTCCTTCGCGCCCTTCGAAGCGGAACCCGGCCGAAGCATCCGCAGGGTCGACGAAGCTCAGCAGGTCGCCCGACCGAAAATAGCCGTCCCGGTCGAACACATCGTCGGTGACCGCCGGGTTTCGCCAGTATCCCGAGGTGACGTTGGGCCCCTTGTACAGGGCATGGAACAGACCGCCCTCCTCCCGCACCAGCTTCAGGACCAGTCCGGGAACCGGCACGCCGACCACGCCCGGTCCCGTCGCACGACGGTTTCCGAACAGCGCCAGGGGGCTGGTTTCCGTCATGCCCAGGCCGGTGACGATCAGGATCTGCTCGCCGACCGAATTCCTGGCCAGCCGCTCCAGATCGGCCCACGTCGTCTTGCGTATGCCGGCGGCCGAGTACCAGAGAAACCTCAGCGCTCCGAAGAAGGTCCTGCAGAGATTCGCGTCCGCCTCCAGATGCGGCAGCAGCGCCTCGAATCCCAGCGGGACGTTGAAATACAGCGTCGGCGAGACCCGTTTCAGCAGGTCGACGGTTCGGCCGATCCGTTCGGGCGTCGGCTTGCCCGGGTCGATGTAGAGGGTGCCGCCGTTGCAAAGGATGATGGTGAAGATGCTGTTGCCGCCCGCCGTATGGTTCCACGGGAGCCAGTCCACCATCACGGGTGGCTCGGCGGCCAGGAACGCCGAGACCTGCCGCTGGGCCTGCGCGGACGCACAGAGCATGCGATGCGTGTTGACGACCGCTTTCGGGTGTCCCGTGGAGCCCGAGGTGAAGAGAAATTTCGCGATCGTGTCGCCGTCCACGGCCCGGGCAGCGGCCACGACGGAGGCCAGGCCGAGGCCGTCTCCCGCCAGTGCCTCGAGCGGGATCATATCCGGGGTCGGATTGCGATATGCGACGACGGGCACGGCCGGGTCGAGCGCTTCGGACAGCGCAGCCGCATAGAGCGGGCCGTCATCGACAATGATCAGGCCGGGGGTCAGCAGATCGAGCACGTGGGCCAGTTTCGCCGGGTCATGGCCCGGTCCGGCATAGGCAGGCGCGACCGGGGCAACGGGTATGCCGACGTAATGGGCCGCCATGGCGATGGTCGCGTGCGCGATGCTGTTCGACATGAAGAGCACAAGGGGGCGCTCCGCATCGAGCCCGCGACCGAGCAGGCCCTGGGCGAGGGCCAGAACACGGCGGTGCCCCTCGCCGTAGGTCATGACCCGCTCGCCGTCCCCGGTCTGTTCAACCAGCCAGGCGCGATCGGGAGCCTCCGTGGCCCACCGATCGAGCCAATCCCCGATCCGGACGTCGAAGGCTTCGAGGTCCGTTGCCGACCTGACCAGAAACCCGTCGGGGGTCGTCTCCAGCAGGACCTCGGGCCGGATCCAGGCGACAGCCCGTGTGGATGTCGGTCCACCCTCGTGCGACCCGGGTCCGGAGTTCACGCGCCCTGGCTCCCGGATGCCTGCGGCGTGAAAAAGGGCATCATCTGTCCGCTGTCGTCCGGACGGAACACGACCCCGACTCGCTGGCCGATGGCGACCGCATCAAGATCGTCGGCATCGATGTTGCTCAGGACGATCGGCCCATCATCGAGCTTGATGTAAGCGATGCAGTACGGCGGCTTCGCCAGCCGCGCGACGCTGCAGGCGTAGATCTCGCCAAGACCCGTCGCCTCGACCCACTCCGTCGCGCCCGCCGTAAAGGGGCTGTGCTCGCGGGGATAGTGAAAGACGCGCCCCGTATCCACGCAACGCTTGAGCAGGAGAACGCCGCGCTCGGCCGCCTCCTGGAATGGTCGCGACTCAATAGCGTCATTCGGGATCTGCACCGCCTATTCCCTTTCCAGGATCAATGTCGCGCTGCCATGACGGCCACCCAGCTGACCGCCGGTTCCATGCGCCAGGGCCAGGCGACAGTCGGGCACCTGGACATCGGGATGAGCCTCACCCCGGAGCTGGCGAACAGCCTCGATCACCTTTGTCATCCCGCCACGGTTGGCCGGATGATTGTTACAGAGCCCCCCGCCGTCGGTGTTGACCGGAAGCTTGCCGATCCCGGAAATCAGGCCACCGTCGGCCACGAAGCGCCCCCCCTGCCCCTCGGCGCAGAACCCGAGGTTCTCGAGCTGGACGAGAACCGTGATCGTGAAGCTGTCGTAGAGCGACGCGTACTGGATATCGTGCGGGGTCACGCCGGCCTGTTCGAAGGCCTGCCGTCCGGACTGCACGCCGCCGGACTTCAGGATGTCGAAATACCCGCCGTTCAGCTGTCTGATGGCGTAGCCCGCACCGGTGGGCGTGATAAGTGGCCGTTTCAGCCCCTGCACCACCTCGGGATGCACCACGACCAGGGCCCCTCCGCCGTCCGAAATCACGCAGCAATCCAGACGATGCAGGGGATCGGAGACCATGGGCGAGTTCAGCACCTCATCCACCGTCACCACGTTTCTCAGCATCGCGTGGGCATTGTGCTGGGCGTGGTGGGAGGCGGCGACCTTGATCCACGCCAGCTGGTCTGACGTGGTCCCGTGCTCGTACATGTGGCGCTTCGCGACCATGCCGTAGACGTTCGTCACGACGGGCTTGTAGGGGGCCTCGAAGGCGAACTCGGGCGTGTCCATCACCTGCCCGTGCATCCGGTCAGGCCTTGCGGCCTCCGCGCGGGGTCGCCCGGCCATGGTGATCAGCGCGACACGGCATTTGCCGGCGACGATCGCCTCGACGGCATGTTCGACATGGTTGATGTAGGCCGATCCCCAGCTCTCCGTCGTGTCGAGATGGCGCAATTGCAGCCCGAGATACTCGACGATCGAAAACGGGCCCGTGCCCGGAGCCGACCATCCCGGGATATCACCGGCGCAGAAGAACCCGTCGACGTCGGACAGGCTGAGGCCTGCGTCGGCAAGCGCGCCGCGTGCGACGTCCGCAAGGAGTTGGGCCACCGAGCGATCCACGGCCTTCCGCGTCGGGTGCTCGTAGGCGCCGACGATGTAGGCCTTGCCTTTCAGGGTCATCTGGACAGCTGATCCAGCGCCTCGATCGCGACGCTGGGGTCGATGAGGCTGGCCAGATCGTCACGCGAACGGGCCGGTCGACTGTCCATCATGCCGAGCCACTGTTCTTCCTCGACCATGACATCGAGCAGATCCGGCGCGAGCGCCGCCGGATATCTGTGGTGCCGCCAGGCACGTTCGATGACGTCCATGGGATGCCCGCCGGATGCGTGTACCAGCGGCCAGGCGATCGACGGATCCGCCCGCATCGCAGCAGACGCCTGCATGATCGCGCGCACGAACCCGACGATGCGCTGGCGTCGTTCCGGGTCGGCCAGATTGGCCACGGATGTGTTCAGGTTGAAGATCTCGCGATAAATGCCCTCGCCGCCGAACTCGATCGCGTCGTCGCCGATCGCGGCGGCGGCATTCTCCATGTACGGCTCCCAGATCGCCACCGCATCGACCCGGCCGTCCGCGAGCGCGGGGCCCATGTCGCTGAGCGGCAGGATCTTGACCAGTTCGACATCGTTGCTGCCCAGACCCGCCGAAGCGAGCAGCCGGTGCACGAAATAGCCCGAAGACGTGGGGGCGATCGTGCCGACACGCTTGCCCTTCAGATCCGCGATGGAGGCGATGCCGGCGGAGCGTTTGCCGACCAGCCGGTAAAGCCCCTCTGCGACCGTCAGGATGATCCGAAGATCGGGATTGGCCACCGAATAGCGCAGCGCCTGGGTCTCGGCGTGGGTCGCGACATCGGCCTCCCCTGGTTCACCGAAGCCCGGGATCGCCTCGAGCCCGAACAGGTTCGGAATACCGCCCAGCTTCACGCTGGCCCGGCCGGGATAGAAGCGGTCGGCCGCCAGCAGGACGGGGGCGATCTCGAACGTGAACTTGTTGCCGTGAATGGCGATCGGAGCCAGCGTGTCCATCAGGCGATCGTCCATTTCAGAGCGCGCCGGACGGTGCCGCTGAACAGCTGCGCCTTGTCGCTCTGCGAGATCTCGTCGGTGTAGAGCAGGTAATGGAGGCTGTCGGCGTAGGACTTCCAGTCGCTGCGCGGACGCGGCCCCGGGTTCTGCGGGTGGTCTGGCAGCCCCCAGCGCATGCGCGTGTAGTCGCTCGCCCACATGCAGCGCTCAGGGCCGAAGGCCTTCAGGATCTTGTGAAAGTGCGGCCAGACGTCGGCGTAGGGATAGGGCTCGCGCGAGACGAGCGGCGTGCCGCAGCATTTAACGTACACGTTCGGATAACGGGCGATCTCCAGCAGTCCCGGCAGGGCGCGCCAGCGGTCGCCTTCGATGTCGGTCCGCAGCGACTGGGTGATGCCAAAGTGGTCGATGATGATGGTCAGATCCGGATGGCGCTCGGCCACCGGCGCCACCGCGGATGCGAAATCGTGCGCCGAGAAGAACATCGGCAGATCGTGCTTTTCCGCCAGCGCCCAGTATCGATCGAAGCCGCCCCCCAGGAAGGTCTCGTTGAGCGTCAGAGCCCTGGTCGGATCGACCCGGACCGGCCCGTAGTTCGTGGGCAGCGTCCGCAGGCCGAGCATGCCGGGGCTCGCCTTGAACGCGGCCATCCGCTCGTCGAGATCTTCCGCAGCATGATCCATGACCAGCACGGCACCGAACAGCTCGGGATAACGGGCCACCGCAGCCTCGTTGAACTCGGCGCTGGCGAACACGACGGCCTTGTCGACACGGACGGAGTCGATCGCCTCGCGCGCCAGCTCGACCCCGATGGCCAGTTTCATGGCATCGCTGACATCCTCGTCGAAAGGCTTCTGGGGCGATGGATTGTGAATTTGGGCGTCAATGATTTCCATGGCGACCACTCTCCTGTCTGCCGAAAACGGGGTGAAGGCCCTTCATCAGCCGAACTCCGCAATCGCGCGGGCATAGCTGCGCTTGTAGGCCTTCATGCCTTGCGCGATCACCAGAAGCGCGAGGGGTCCCAGCAGGACGGCGCAGAGCGACAGGGAATACTTCAGGTCCTTCGGGTCGTTGAACAGAAAGTCCGTGAACAGCGCCACGACCAGCGGTCCGAGCGCGAAACCGACGACGTTCATGGCGAACATGTAGATGGCGCTGACCTGCGCTCGCATCCGGTTGGGCGTGATCACCTGGAAGGCCGCGGTCCCGGGTCCGATGCCGAGGGACGCCACGAAGATGTTGCAGCCATACAGCGCCAGCATGAGGTACGGATTGCCCACCAGCGGAAAGGTCGCCGAGAGGCCGATCGATGCCATCAGGGCATAGAAGACGATCTTCATGTCCGCATCGATCATCCCGCGCCGGTGAAGATACTCGGACAGCTTGCCACCGAGGATCAGACCCAGGGGCCCGACGGCCAGGACGACGCTGCCCTGGGCCAGACCGATGTGGGTTAGGCTCCAGTCGAACTCGCGACGGAACAGACTGGGCATCCACTGGCTGGTGCCCATGGACATCAGGGTCTTGACGCACATGCCGCCGATGATGGCGAAGTAGGTACGCCAGTCGGCCGCCAGCCAGCGCGCAACCTCGATCGCGGGAATGGATTTCTGCTTGATTCCAACCACCAGCCCGCGGCGCATCGGCTCTTTGAGGGTCATCACCACCAGTGCCCACAGCAGACCGGGCAGACCGACGATGATGAAGGCCCACTGCCAGGGTCGAAGTTGGCCGATGAAGGGCAGTTCCATCATCGGAAAAGCGGCCACGAGCGCCAGGGCGCTGCCGCCGAGGATCAGGGCCAGACCGTTACCCATATGGCCCCCGATCGCGATTGTCCCGGTGGCAAACGCCACCTTTTCGCGCGGGAAGCTGTCGGTGACCATCGACCAGGTGGCCGGCGCGTAGCCAGCCTCGCCGATGCCGATGCCCAGCCGGGCGATGAACAGATGGGTGTAATTCTGCGCGATCCCGCACGCCATGGTCGCGGTGCTCCAGAAGGCGATGCACAGAGCGATCAGGTTGCGCCGGTTCGAGACATCGGCGATCCGGGCAAGCGGCAGGCCCGCGATGGCGTAGGTCAGGGAGAAGGCGGCCCCGAGGAGCAGGGCGGCCTGGGTGTCGGAGATGTGGTAGTCGGCCTTGATGGGTTCGATCATCAAGGCCAGGACCTGGCGGTCCAGGATCGTGAACATCACCACCACGCCCAGCACGAACATTGTGTAATAGGCCGACCGCGCACTGGGATACGGATGCACGGGTGCTGGCCTGGTCTCCACGGTCGGACCGTCCATCCGGGTATCCTTCATTCAAAACGACTGGTTGGGTGCCCGGGGCCGCGCCGGCGGCCCCGGGAAGGAAGTCAGAACCGTCTGCTGATCGTCAGGGACCATTCCCGGGGCGGCGCAGGTTGCGCATTCGTGTGCGGGAAGCCGATGTCCTGATAGACGAAGTAGTTGCGGTAGTAGAACTTGTCGAAAAGGTTCGTCACACCCAGGGCGAAGTCGACGTCACTGGCCTCGTGATGATACGCGATACGCGCATTCACCAGTGAATAGCCGTCCTGATTGGTCTCTTTTCGCGTGATGCTGTTGACGATGTCGCCCATGTACAGCCAGTCGATCCGGGGCGTCACGGTACCGCCGAGAATAAGGTTCGGGATCTCGTATTGAATGCCCGCGCTGGCCGTCCAGTCCGGAATACGCAGCAGCTTCTTGTTTGCCGTATCCGGCCGCGCGTCCAGATCCGCCGAGCTGAAGTTCGAATATCCGAGCGATGCGTTGATCGAAAGACCGTCGATCGGATTGGCCTCGACCTCGAATTCGACGCCCTGAACCTTGCCCGGAATGTTGATGTAGAACGTCCGCGATACGCACTGGAAGCCCGTAGTGCCGGCGGGCGCATTCTGACAGACGGTGACGCCGGGCTGGCCCTGGCTCACCTCGACCTGGGTGCCGGGAATCCTGTTGCCCGAACCGTCGAGCAGATATTCGGAGCCCGACAGGCTTTGGATCCGCGTCTTGTAGTCCGTGTAGAAGGCCGTGGCGTTGACCCTGAGCCTGCGATCGAAGAGGTCCGACTTGACCCCAAGCTCGTAGGTCAGGATTTCCTCGCCCGGGAACTGCTGGACCTGACTGGCCTGGAAGGGGCGCGCGTTGAACCCGGGAAGCCGGAACCCGGTCGCCGCGGATGCGAAGAGCATGGTGTGTTCGGCCAGTCGGTAGTCGAGGCCCAGTTTCCAGTCGAAGCGCTGTTCGGCCAGGTCGATCTGGAAGATCGTGCTGCCGGTCGGAGATACCGTGAACTGGGTCGACGCCGCCGTCGTGCCGTCGAGCACGCTGTAGAAGTCGACCGGCTTGGTGTCGTCGGAGTATCGTCCGCCCACGGTCACGCCGAGGTTTTCCATCGGGCGGAAGGTGGCGTTCACGTACGCCGCCTTGCTCACAGGCGTATACTTGTTGCTCTGATAGCGGATGGTGTTGTTGTAGCTGGACGTCCCGGCGAACCGCTGCTCGCCGTCGGCTTCATAGTAGAAGAGGCCGGCGACCCAATCGACCCAGGAATGGCTGCCCGTCAGGCGGATTTCGCCCGAGAAGTTGCTCTGGGACACATCGTTCCGGTTGTTTTCGAGGGCGACCGGCGTCGCGTCGACGTCGTAGGAATAGGTCGCCTCGATCTCGCGGTATCCCCCGATAACGGTCAGGTCGATCTCGTCGGTCAGGCCGTAAATCAGCTTGCTGGAAACCCCCCAGCTCCGGAACGGGCTGTTGGTCGGGTTCTGAACGCCGCCGCGGAAGATCGACCCGTTGTAGATCGTGTTTCCGGGGACGGCCACGCCGGCCGGTACGGGATCGCCGTACGTGGCGTAGGTCGTATAGGGATTGCCGGTGATGAACCGCTCGTCGAATGCGAACGTGGGACCGCCCGGTGCTGTCCAGCGATTGAAAAGCGCGCGTGTGTTGGCGTTGTTGTTGGACGTGGTTGAGTTGATCGCCACCAGCGAATCCGCCGGCGCATCGGACTCGTCGTTCAGGTAGTCCGCGGTGATGGTCAGCGACAGGTTGGACTGCGGCTCCCAGTAAAGCTGCCCCCGCATCGCCCGACTGTCCTCACCGCCCTGGTGACCGATGGTGCAGTCGTCAGGTGCGGCGCTGTTCGAGCCGTTGATGAGGTCGGGGTTTGAGAAGGGAAACAGCCCGGCCAGAGCCGGCGTGCCGCGGCGAACCATCTCGCAGCGGAAGTCGAGGACGCGCTGGTACCCCGTGCGTTCTTTCGAAACCGCCGAAACGGAGATGCCGAACGTGTCGGAGATCGGCAGGTTCAGGCTGGCACGGAAGTCGCGGCGGTCGAAGCTGCCGATGGTGGTTTCGACAAGGGCGGTCGTGGTGTCGAGGTTCGGCTTCTTGCTGACGAGGTTGATCGCCCCCGCCAGGGCATTGCGTCCGAACAGCGTTCCCTGGGGGCCACGCAGCACTTCCACATGGTCGAGCTCGAGCAGGTCGAACATCGAACCGAAGAGCAGCGGGTAATAGACGTCGTCGACGTAGAAGGCGACGGCGGGCTCCTGAGCCAGGCTGGTGTCGTGCTGGCCGATCCCGCGAATGAACGCCGAGACGCCTGGCCCATAGACGCCCTGCGAGCGTTCGAAGGCGGCGTTGGGGATGATGTCGCCAAGGTCCGCCGCGTTGCTCAGGCCCCTTGCCTGCAAGGCCTCGGACGTCACGGCGGTGATGGTGATCGGGGTCGACTGGAGATTGGTGGACTGACGGGTGGCAGTGACGACGATATCGGACAAAGCGTCGGGGCGTCCTGGCTCGGGATCCTCCTGTGGATCCGCCGCGGTCGGGGCCGCCGGATCGGCGGGCGGGACGCGTGTGTCTGCGGACTGAGCGGATGCGTTGTGCGCTGCAGCGAGCGCCATCAACGACACGCCGACCAACGATAATTTCCTGATCATCTTGCTCCCCTTTTTTGTTTCGCCCTTAGCTCATTGGACCTCGCCAATGTATGGAGCGGGGGGGATGCGACTTGTCTCAAACGGCAGCCAAAGTTCCCAAGGGCTGCCACCCCGGTCCCAAACGGCATCAGAAGTTGACCAGATCGGCACCCTTGAGACCGAGCGTCGCACGCGCTTCGGCGGGCGTCGCGATCTCCTTGCCCAGACCGGCAAGGATGCCGCGGATGAGCCGCACCTGGTCGGCGCTGCTCTGCGCGAGCTCGCCGCGGGAGATGAACAGACTGTCCTCCAGGCCCACCCGAACGTTGCCGCCCAGCAGCGCGCTCTGGGTGCAGAACGGAATCTGATGCCGACCGGCCGCGAAGGCCGAAAACACGTAGTCGTCGCCGAACAGGCTGTCGGCGATCGTCACCATGTGAACGAGGTTGCGGGGATCGGGCCCCATCCCTCCCAGAATCCCGAAGACCCCCTGGATCAGGAAGGGCGGCTTGATCAGACCGAGATCGGCGAAGTGGGCCAGGGTGTAAAGATGGCCGATGTCATAGCATTCGAATTCGAACCGCGTGCCGAACCCCTGCCCGATCTCGACCATGATGCGTTCGATATAGGCATTGTCGTTGTACATGATGCGGCCGCGAGAGCCGGCCACGTAGTCCCGTTCCCAGTCATGCTGCCAGTGATCGACCCGGCTCCCCGCACCGGAGAAGTCGAAGATGAGAGGGCCCATATTCAGTGAGCACAGCTCGGGCCGGGTCGCGCGTGCCCCGTCCAGGCGATCATCCAGCGACATCACCGCGCTGCCGCCGGTCGAGATGTTGATCACGGCGTCCGTCGCCGCCCGGATCTGCGGCAGGAAGGCCATGAAGTGCTCGGCGGCGGGACTGGGACGGCCATCCACCGGATCGCGCGCATGCAGATGCAGGATCGATGCGCCGGCCTCTGCGGCCTCGATCGCCGCGCTCGCGATCTGTGCGGGTGTCACGGGCAGATAGGGCGACATCGAGGGCGTGTGGATGGACCCCGTCGGGGCGCAGGTGATGATAACCTTGTCGCGTCTCAGCACGGGCCCATCCTAGAGTTCAGCTTCACAGAGGTATTTCAGATTGAGGTATTCGTTCAGGCCGTGATGGGAGCCTTCACGGCCCAGGCCCGACATCTTCACCCCGCCGAAGGGCGCGAAGGCGGTCGAGATCAGGCCGGTGTTGATGCCGACCATTCCGCTTTCCAGCGCGCGACCGACGCGCGAGATCGTGGCGGGGCTCGACGAGCAGAGATACGCGGCGAGCCCGAAAGGCGTGTCGTTCGCCAGCTGGATCCCCCGCTCGATGGTGTCGAACCGTATGACCGCCGCGAGCGGGCCAAAGGTCTCTTCCTGCGTGACGAGGGCGTCCGTCGCGACGTCGCACATCAGCGTCGGCCGACACATCCGCCCCTCGCCGGACAGCCCGCCGTTCAGGATCCGGGCGCCGCCGTTCGTGGCGTCCAGAATATGTCGATCAACCTTGGCCACCGCCGCTTCGCTGATCAGCGGGCCGATATCGGTGGCCGGATCAAATCCGTCTCCGCTCGTCAGGGCGGCGACCCGCTCCGAAAAGGCCTCGACGAAGGCGTCGTGCAGGCCCTGCTGAACGTAGATCCGGTTAGCGGCGATGCAGCTTTGGCCGGTGTTGCGGAACTTGGCGACCATGGCGGTTTCGACCGCGACGGACAGGTCCGCATCATCGAAGATCAGAAGCGGAGCGTTCCCGCCGAGCTCGAGCGACAGACGCTTGATCGTGCCGGCCGAGGCGGCCATCAGCTGGGCTCCGACCCGGGTGGAGCCGGTGAAACTGATCTTGCGGACAATGGACGAGCTGGTCAGCCGTTCGCCCACCATGGCAGGCTGGCCGGTCACGATGTTGATCACGCCAGCGGGGATTCCGGCCTCCTCGGCGAGCACCGCCAGCGCGAGGGCGCTGAACGGCGTCTCGGCGGCCGGCTTGGCGACGACCGTGCAGCCCGCCGCCAGAGCGGGGGCCAGCTTTCGAGTCAGCATGGCCACCGGGAAGTTCCACGGTGTGATGACCCCGCACACCCCGACCGGCTCCCGCTCGACCAGCAGGCGGCGACCGGATGTCGGCGCAGGAATGATCTCGCCCAGCGCCCGTCCCGCTTCCTCGGCGTAGAGCGCGATGAAGGCCGCGCCATACGCGATCTCGCCGCGCGCCTCCTTCAGCGGCTTGCCGTTTTCGAGGGTAATCAGGCAGGCCAGATCCTCCGCATGCGACAGCACCAGGTCGTGCCAGCGTCGCAGCAGCCCGCCGCGCTCGCGAGGATTGCGTCCCGACCACTCCACGAAGGCCCGCTTGGCCGCCAGAATGGCGTCATCGATCTCGCCGGCTGCCAGCGACGGCACGTCGCCGATGCCCGTTCCGGTGAAGGGATCGCTGACCCCGATCGTTTCGCCGCTGGCTGCCGCCCGCCACGCGCCATCGATGTAGCACTGGTGCCGGATCAGATCGGGCCTGAGCATCTGGCCACGGGCCTGGCCCGGGCTGGGCATACCGCTCACGCCTGATCGTCGAGTTTGGGATTGGTGATCGGGGTGTCGCTCTCGAACCAGTGTTCGAACCGTCGGTATTCGCAGAGCCAGCGCCCATCGACGCGGCGATACCGGTCGGTCGCCAGCGAGATCGTCACCGGGACGTGGCTGCGCAGCGCCTTCACACCGTCGGCGGCGTAGAGCGTCAGAAAGTTCGTCGCCTCGGCACGGTCATCGCCGCTCCGAGCGGCGCGGAAATTGGTGAAGGCGTGGACGGACACCCGGGGCCCCTGTGCGGCCCGCCAGGCGTAGAACTGTTCGATTTTCGCGCGACCTTCGTAGGACGCGAACTGTCCGTGGAACACCGCATCCTCGGTGTAGAACGCTCCCGTTCCCCGGCCCTGGTTGGTGTCGACGTCGTGCCAGTAGTCGGCCAGCTGCAACGCCAGTTCGGCCGTCAGACTGAGCCGGTCCTCGTCGATCATGTCATCCTCTGGATCACTCGCCACCCCCGAACTTGGACGGGCGGTTACGACCTAGAGGCTGCGAGACACGTTGGCTTGCCCACGAAGGCAGGCACAGTTGCGCCAGACGGTACTCGGGTGACTGTCCGGCTAATGGGTCAGACCGCTCCGGCGATACTGGCGAGGCGGCACGCCAAAACGGTCGCGGAAGCTGCGCGCGAAGTGCGACGAGCTGTTGAATCCCCACGAAAACGCGACTTCCGTCAGCGTATGCCCGGTCCAGCCGGGCTCCTGGATCTGGCGCGCGCACTCCTCGAGCCTGCGCCGGAGGATATAGCCAGACACGGTCTCGTTTCCCGTGGCGAACACCAGCCTCAGATAGCGCGGCGAGATGCGCAGCGCCGCGGCGATGGAGGCGGGTGAAAGCCCGGGGTCCCTGAGGTTGGCCTCGATATGCCTGACGATGCAGGCCTGGCGACCCCGCACCACCGACGAGCCCTGGATCTGGTCATCGAAGGCCAGAGCATAGGACGTGGCCATGACCTCCAGAAGGTTCCTGGCGACGCGCTGGTCATACGGGGACGGGATCCCGAGCTCGGCCTGGCTTGCCAGACTGCGGATCATCGCTGCCGCAGTGCCGGTCAGTCCGACATTGCCTTTCAGCAGCTGACCGCAGAACACCTCCGGCGAAGGGACATAGACCCTGAGCGTTTCCGCCGGCACGCGTAGCATCAGGACTTCGGAGTTGTCGTTCACGCGAAAGAAATGCGGCGCCGAGCTGTCGCAGAGCGTGAAATCGCCCGCCTCCAACCTGGCCTCATGCCCGCAGTGGCTCAACTCGCCTTCCCCCCTGGTCTGCAAAACGAAGGTGTAGAGGCGCGGTGATCCGACCGTGATGTGATGTCGTGTTCGCTCGATACTGCTGGAGTCCGCAGCCATACGAGCCAGTCCAATAGGACCGAGCCTGCTCATCGACAGTTCGGCGTTGAAATGGCTGCGATCGGCCGGAATGAAATCGACGTGGTTGAGATGTGACGAGTACAGTTTGTTCCAGGCTTCGGATCGCCTGGCGGCGGGCAAGCCCGCCGTACTGAAACTTTCCATTGCTTCCTCCGCTATCTCGCGTCGCCAGTTTTCCGGCTTTCGCCGAAGTCTGATCGTTCTAGCGAGCCTTCACGAATCTACTGACTGAGGCAAGGGCCGCTTGCCGCATCAGTCCCTGGTCGGAGGAAACGATGAAGCTCGAGACGCCCAGACTGTGCAACCATAGCGCATCCGGGGCATCGACGGCCCCGACATGGGCGAGCAGCGGAAGACCGTGCCGTTTCGAGGCGGCCACGATCCGCTCGACGATGTGCCGGATCTCTGGCGCATCGGGAGCACCCACTCCAAGCTGCGCGCTCAGATCGCCGCGCCCGATGAAGGCCCCCGTCAGGCCCCCCACCGCGAAGATGGCGTCGAGGTGATCGAGCGCCGCGATGTCCTCGATCATCGCCAGGACGGCCACCGATGCATCCGCCTGCTCGATGTGATCGCGAAATCCACGCCGCCCGTATCCCCCCGCGCGGGGAGAATTGGAGAACCCTCGCGTGCCCCCGCCGTAGCGCGCCGCCGCGACGATCGCCTGGGCCGTCCCGGCGTCGGCGATGTGGGGGACAAGGACGCCCGTTGCCCCGCAATCGAGCGCTGACAGGATTTCGACCGGGTCGGCCGACTGCACCCGGACCAGGACATCGATCTGGGCCGCCCTGCCCGCGAGCGCGATGAGGTCGATGTCACCCCGATCGAAGGGGGCGTGTTCGGCGTCAACCACGACGAAGTCGAAGCCGACATCGCCGAGGATCTCGGTGGCGTGGGGGCCTGGCGACTTGAGGAACGTCCCCAGCATTCGCTCGCCGCCGCTCAGGCGGTCCCGGAAGCACGCGACTGAAGGCACAGGCATGTCCCTTCCCTAGGAAAAGTAGAGCTTGAGTGCGGTGCGCGATATCTGCTGGCGCTGGTCGCGATCCGGAACCCAGCGTTCGAAGGCGCGCAGCGCGCTGTCGAAGGCCACGTGGCCTTCGTGACCGACGAAGGGGCAATCGCTTCCCCAGAGCAGCCGGTCCGGACCGATTTCCGCCAGCATGATCCTGGCCATACGATCCGCCAGGGCTTCGCCGCTGGGCTCCAGCGCATCGCCGTCGTAGTCCAGGTCGTGCAGGCGATAGTCGCCCGACAGCTTCACCCATGTCCTGCCTCTGCCCACCGCGCGCAGGGCCGCGGCTATGCCCGGGCAGTCTTCCGCCATGCCCGGATCGGGATGCGCGAAGTGATCCAGCACGATCTTCACGCCGGTCTCCTCCAACTGGGACAGGACACCTTCGAGGCGGACGCCCTCGACGGCGACATGAACGTGCCAGTCGAGGTCCGCGACGCGGCGGAAGAACAGACGATAGCTCTCGTCGCTGAGATCCGGCAGGTCCGCCAACCGCGCCAACTGCAGTCGGACGCCGACGATGCCGTCGGCCTTCATGGCGTCCAGGACGTAGCGATCCACAGTCGGCGGAAGGATCGCCGTGCCGCGCAGCCTGCCTTGGTGGCGAAGTTCCGAGATCATGTAGTCGTTGTAGAAGCCCGAGACGCTCAGCCCCGCCACGACGCCGAAATGCACGCCGTGCGCGTCGAGCAGGTTCAGGTACTCCTGTGCGCTGAAAGCGTAGGCCGGCTTGGTCCAGGCCGTCGCGCTGAGCGGCAGATTGTCGTCGAAGATGTGGGCATGGCAGTCGACGATCGGGGCGTCGGTCAGGGATGCTGAGGTGTTCAAGGCTCTTCCTCCCTTCAACCCGGCATCGGATAATCGTCGGCGTTCAGTACCCAGCCCGCCATGGCCGAGAAGTCGGCCCGCGGCGGGCTGAAGATGTCGACGAGGCGATTGTCCTCCGCGGCCACGGAGGCCGAGGTGTGGATCGATCGCGGCGGAATGATCGCCACGGAAGGCGCGGGGCAGAGCATGTGCTCATCGTCACGCCAGTCGAGCGAGTTCTCCGTCCACGGCCAGCGGAGATGGTGAATGAACGACCCTCCGAGCGCGAGCGAGCCCTGCTCGAAATCATCGTGGTGATGCGGCGACAGCCTGGTGACATCCCGCGGGCCTGCGGGCTCGAACACGTTGACCATGAAGGTCGTGCACCGCCAGATCCGTCCGAACCTGCCCTCCTGTGGCGGCACGGTCAGGTCATAGGCGCGGATGCGAAAGCCGCCCGCCGGGTCGGGCCAGGGCTCCAGCGGCGGAATGAAGGGCGCAGGGTCCGCATAGACGTCTGCGTTGGCGGCCAGCGCGGCCAGATCCAGGGACCGGGTCGTGAACAGACGCACGAGCGTGCCCCCGTGCGGAAGCTCGAGATCGCTGTCCCCCGGCGGTATCATGACGATGTGTCCGCCGTTGACCTGGACGGTTTCTGCGCCGGCGCGAACAGTCGCCGCGCCTTCGATCAGGGCGACATACTCATCTACCTGGTCCCGTCGTTCGAACCGCGCGCCCGGCTTCGCTTCCGTGTAGGCAACGACGAAGTTCTGGCCGCGGGTCAGCCAGGTGCGTCCGCTCTCGTCGTCGATCTGGGGGGCGAGTTCGCCGAACAGAGCATAGGACGACGCCCCGAACCCCCGGTCCGCCGGCGCGCTGCCCCCGACCTTTGCAGTGCTCAGCCCGGCACGCGGATCGCTGCTGGCATACATCAGACTGGCGCTGGACATCGTCAGGACTCCTACTCGAGCAGCAGCGGCGGCTCTCGGCCGCTCACGGGATTGCGGAAATGGAAAGGCAGCGGTTCCGCATCGGGGAACGGCGAGAACACGGGTCCGCGCAGCGGACGGTCGGGCGGATAGTCCGCAAGAACGTCCGGACCCGGGGCGAACTGGCGGGCGGCGGCCGGATCGACCCTTCCCCACCCGTCCCGGTATCCGGAGAACCAGATGTAATCGAGATCCATGCCGGACAGCTTCCAGACGCCGTCTTCCAGGACGGCCTCGTCCTCGTAGACGCCGCCGATGAAGGGCCCCGGCCCGGTGGGCAGGGATCCCACCTGGAACAGCCGCAGGTGCATGCGCGCAGAACCGGCATCTGCGGCGACCGTGATAACCGGCTGAATCTTTTGGTGAATGGCCAGAAAGGACGAAACACGCCCCTTGTCGCCGTAGCGATGGATCAGGGACTGGTAGACGCGGTCCCGGCCGACATAGGTGCCGATGTAGGACAGTTCCTTCCAGCCGTGCGTCGAGAACAGATCCCGCACCTCGGCCCACCGAAATTCGTCGATGTAGTAGCCATAGGCCGTGGCGATGTTCTCCACCGCATCGACGGCCGCCGTGGCGGCCAGGCGGCGTTCCAGACCGTCCGTGGTCGGGGTCGGATCGGGCGCTTCCCGGACACTGCGGGCATCGACCGACGACACCGCCAGCACCGTGGTTGCTGGAGGAAACGAGGGCCTGCCCCCTCGAACTGGATGCTCGAACTGAATTTCCGGGAAGGCGGCCACCGGGTGGCACACGTCCCCCGATGCCGCAGCCAGCGCCCATGTGGGATGGTCGGTGACCTGGCTGCCGGCCCAGCCGAGGACATAGTCCGCGGCTGCCCGCGGATACAGGCGTGCTGCGGCAAGACGCCAGACGCCGTCCTGCTTGACGTAGCTGTTTTCGCAGGTCGCCACCGTCCAGTGCGCCTCGACGTGATTGAGGCCCAGCATCCCCAACACGATGCCGCGCGCCGATGCGGTCTGACCGCCGTGATCGACCGTGACGACCGGTGCAAACAGAAGGTGATCGTTCAACTCACCGTGTCGAAGACCCGCAGGATGAACGGCCTCCAGGCGCTGACGGATTGCGTCTGGACCCACGACGTCGCCACCGGCCAGAACCAGACGACCGTCCTCGGCGAACAGGTCAGCGACATCGTCCCATTGCCGGCGATCGACGTAGTAGCCCCAGCTGTTCTGCAGGCGGACGATCGCGGCCTCATCTTCCAGCCGCACGATCCTGACCGACACGTCCTGCGCGACGTCCGCCGTGTCCGGCACCGGCCAGTTATCGGGCAGATCGGTCGCCGGTCGGCCTGCCGAGGCCGGCGAGAAGTGGTATTCGACCGCCTGTGGCGGGTCGACGACGTTGCGCCAGCCGTCCAGATACGGCCCGGCGAACTGGGGAAAGGCGTGAAGGCTCGCGATCTTCCAGGCCCCCTCCTCGAGCACGTAGTCGTTTTCCTGGATGCCACCGGCCCAGTCCGCGCGCTCTCCGGCAACCGCGTCGATGGTGAGTTCGTGCCAGCGCCCCTTCCCGGAGCGACCATCCGCCGACAGGGTCACGACGGGCGACATGACAAGGTCGACCAGCAAGCGCCCCTGCGCCACCTCCCCGACTGTCTGGCGCAGGTGGTCCCGAATGGCCGATGGCCCGGTTATCCGTAACTCACCGCGGACGAACACGCCGTCTGCTGCGAACAGCGCGGCGATATCGTCCCAAAGGCCGATCTGGGCATAGTGTGCCCAGGCGTGTTGAAGCCGCTTGATGGCACGCACGCTTTCGACACGCTCCACCTGCGCGGCGACGCGGCCCATTCCGGGGATCGCAGGTCCGGTGTCGGGCGCTGGCACTCTAGAGTCCCCCCGAGACGTTGATGGTGGCACCCGTGACGAAGGCGGCGTCTTCCGAGCTCAGGAACATGACGCTGGCGGCAACCTCGTCCGGCGTTCCGGCGCGCTGCATCGGCGCACGTCGGGCCCCCTCGTCCAGCCGGCCCGGGCGGTGCATTTCGGTATCGATCGGGCCCGGCGACACGACGTTCACCCGCACGCCGTCGGCAGCCACTTCCCTGGCAAGGCCAATGGCGAGCGAGTTCAGCCCGCCCTTGCTGGCGGCGTACCAGACGAACTCCCCGGCCGAGCCATAGTCGGACGCGCGGGAGGACAGGATGACGATCGAACCTCCCTGCCCCCCACGCCGGGTCGCCATGACCTGGATTGCGCGACGGGCACACAGGATCGCCCCCAACAGGTTCACCGCAATGACCCGGGAGAGCGTGTCCACGGCGGCGTCTGCCAGCGGGGAGGCAGGGCCGGTAACCCCGGCGCAGAACGCCATCGCCGTCAGAGGTCCAATGTCGGCGACAGCATCGAAAATTGCGTCGACGTCGCCCTCGACGGCAACGTCCGCCCCCACCGCGACGGCATGGCCACCCGCCGCGACGATCCTCGCCACAACCCCTTCGGCGCGGTCCGGGCGATCGGCGTACGTCAGCACCACCGGGTGACCCGCAGCCGCGGCACGGACGGCCACCGCTTCGCCGATGCCGCGACTTCCGCCGACGACGAGAAAGACGCCCTTGCCCACTAGCATGCTCCAGCCTGATCCACCGGGCATGTCGTAACATCGCACTGGAACGTAAGGCAGCGGGCTGATGCGATCGTCACAGCGCCGCCTCGTAGATGCGAGAGCAATCGTCGAGCGTCACGACGCGCGGGTTCCGCTCAAGCAGTCGGGTCACGGTCATCGCCGCCGTCGCCATGCGGGGAATGGCGTCCCTGGTGATGCCGAAGCGCGCCATCGACATTTCCACACCGCAGCGACGCGACAGATCGACGATACGCTCGATGCCGGCAAGCGCATCGGTCCGCGCATCTGCAGAAGGTGCCACGCCCAGAGCGTGGGCGACGGCGGCGTAGCGTTCGGGCGCGGCGTCCAAGTTGAAGCGCAGGACATGCGGGAGCAGCAGGGCGTTGGCGACGCCGTGGGCAATGTGGAACTCCCCGCCGAGCGGATAGGCCAGGGCATGGACCGCGGCCGTGTTCACCGGCCCGAGGCACAGCCCGCCGTAATAGCTGGCCCGCAACATCGCCGCCCTGGCCGCGATATCCGATCCGTCGTAGACCGCACATTCCAGGTTCGCCGCGATCAAGGCGATGCCGGCGAGTGCCTGCACATCGACCAGCGGGTGCGCGAAGCGATTGGCGTAGGCCTCGATGCAATGGGTCAGTGCATCGAGGCCGGTGGCGGCGGTCACGGCGGGTGGCATCGAAACCGTCAGGCCCGGATCGAGATAGGCAGCGTCGGGCACCAGATGGCGGCTCACGACGCCCTTCTTCAGCTCCTCGTCCTCGTCCGACAGAATGGCGATCGGGGTGACCTCGCTGCCGGTTCCGGCGGTGGTGGGAATGCAGGCGAGCGGCAGGGCTCGCCCCCTCAGACGATCAACCCCGATGACGTCGGTGAGGTCCTGCTTCCCGTCCAGCAGGGCGGCCACGAGCTTGGCGACGTCCATGGCGCTGCCGCCGCCGAGCCCCACGACCGCGTCGGCCCCGAAATCCTTCGCTGCCTTGAGTGCCAGACCGAACTCGCCGAGCGTCGGCTCGCCTGCAAGGTCGGACCAGATCGTCACGGCACAGCCCCGGGCGCGCAGCGCCGCGACCATTCCTTCACAGTGCGTCAGCGTGGGCGGCGTCGTGACGACGAAAACCCGCCGGACGCCCTGATCCGCCAGATCCGTCGCGCACATCGTCGCGACCCCTTCGCCGAAGCGGACAAGGCCGACGTTCGTCAACGTCAGAAGCCTGGTCTCATCGCAGATCATACCGCCCTCGAATTCTTCCAGGCACCGGCTTAGCGCTTGTGGCTGGTCAGACTTGACTGGGACGGCAATCGAACTTGCGTGTTTGACCGCTCACACGGTTTGGGGCTTCGTCTCTGCAAACGGTGCCTCGCCGGGTCCGTGACCGTATTGCGCGATCCGATGGAGACGAGTTCGCGTTGGACTGACAGCACCGCCACACACCCCCGGCACCGTGCTCTGATCTGACGCCGGTCGTGCAAGGCCCCGCAACGTCGGGCCCTTCGGCCGCCAGACTCCGGTACAGGCAACCCTTCCACGCGGATGAGAGCAGGTCATGACCGGCCTGGCTCGCCCGGTCTCTGCCTGGACCGGATGTATTGGAGTTTTGCGGTTATCGCTTTGAACAGGCACCTCGCTGGAGACAGAGATCGAGGGGTGCTGGCCGTGGCGCCGCTCCGAGCGCGCAGAACCCCGCCCCGGCCGCTGAAGATGACGTCCCGCACAGTCTGCTCGGTGCCAGCGCAACGACACTGGAGCGAAGGTGTTGACCGGATGCGGTCGGGGCCTGTCAGCCCGCCCGCCACTCCGTGAGCACAGCGCCCGCGGCGTCTTCGAAGGCGACGCGATCCATGCGCGCGGCCGCGACACAGACCGGACGCTGATCGGGACCTGAGGCCTTGCAGCGGATCGCGCGGCCTCCCGGGAAGCCGACGATCCGTCCCTGCAACACCAGGCGATAGCCGCCGACCGGGGGGGACAGCGTCTGACCTGCCGCGGGCCGGACCGAGAAGGCGTAGGCTCGACCATTTCGCCGTCCGACACGCGAGCCCCCCGCTTCAAACACCGCCGCAATGCCCAGGGTCTGCGGCGAGACCGCCGGCTCCACGGTCAGCAACGGATCGGTCGGAGCGGAAGGACAGGTTTCGGCCGCCATCCAGGGGCGCGGGACCCAGAAGCCCTCGACCGCCTCCCACGTCTCCGCCTCGCGCGCGCCGAGAGGAGCCGCGATGAGCGCGGAGTCCGTCCAGTCGCCCGGCGTCAAGCTGAGCTGGATGGCCCGGTTGTCGTCGGCCGGGGACCAGCGGGCGACGCCTGGCTCTCCCTCGGCTGCACCGGGTATCGCAGGGCCTGAACATCCGAACGGCATCCGCACCGTGAAGCTGCGCCCGATCAGAGGATCAGCCGTTGTCGGGGTCCGACCCTCCGCATAGGCCGAGGCCGCCTGTGCGGCGGCGCTGATCAGGTCGCCGCGGCCAAGCGCGGTCTGGGGTTGCGGTGCGAGAGGGGTCGCCTTCTCCGGTATCGCCACGGGCGCGTCGGCGGTGTCAGGCGTGGTCGGCGCATCGGCCGCGCGGTCGCACTGGACGAGCGCAAGACTGGCCGCGGACACGAGCGCCGCCGCCAGGATCGATCGGCGACGCGACATCGAAACGTAGCGTGACATCCCGCGACCCTAGCACGGGAACGTTCCTGAGCGCGACCGCAGGCGGCAAGGCTTGACCCGGCCCCCTTCGGGGCGTCAGCAAGGAAGATGGAATTCAATCAGATCGCGGCTCTGGTCGTCCTGGTCGTGGTCGTGGGCGTCCTGATCCATGGCAAGGTGCGATCCGACGTAGCGGCCTTGACGGCCGCCGCCGCTCTGCTGCTGATGGGGGTCATACGGCCTGTCGAGGTCCAGGGAGCCTTCGCCAGCCCCGCCGTCATCGCCCTCGCCTGCCTGTTCGTCATCGCCTACGCGATCGAGCTTTCCGGCTTGCTTGGTCTGCTGATCCGCCAGGCCACGGCGCTCTGCGCGCGCCTCGGAGCGGCCGGCCTCTGGCTGGTCATTGTCCTGTGCGGCGGCGCGTCCGCCTTCCTCAACAACACGCCGATCGTGGTCCTCGCCGCGCCCGTGGTGCGAGACGTCGCGACCTCGCTCAATCTCTCGCCCAAGCGGTTCCTGATCCCGCTCAGCTACATCACCATCATGGGCGGCGCCTGCACCCTGATCGGGACCTCGACCAATCTTCTGGTCAACGACATGGCGCGAAACGCCGGCCAGCCCGTCTTCAGCCTGTTCGAGATCACGCCCGTCGGCCTGATCATCGCCGCGGTCGGCGGTCTCTATCTTTTTCTCGTCGGCGGACGGCTGCTCGCCGGTCGCGCCGACGCGGAGGCGACGCTCTACGGCCCGCACGAGCAGACAGGCGATGGCCTTCTGGGAGACGCGGAACTGTTCGCCGTCGATCGCCCGTTTGATCTCCGGCGGGCGTCGATCTCTCTCGTCGTGTTCGCGGGCGTCATCATCGCCGCGGCCCTCGGCATCGCGCCGATCGCCGCTTCTGCCTTTGCCGGTGCCGTCATCCTGATCCTGCTGCGCGTCATCAGCCCGGACGAGGCCTATGCCGGCCTGCGCCCCGAAGTCCTTCTTCTGATCGCCGGCATGGTCGTGGTTGGCCTGTCGATCGAAGTCACAGGACTGGCCGCGTCCGGCACGGGTCTGCTCATCGACGTCATTCGCCCTTTCGGCCCCCTCGTCGCCCTGGCGATCCTGTACGGGGTCACCCTTTTCGCCACCGAGTTTCTGTCGAACGCTGCCGTCGCGGTCCTGATCACCCCGGTGGCGGTGGCTCTGGCCGACAGCCTCGGCGTCGATCCCCGCCCCTTCCTCGTCGCGGTGATGATGGCGGCCTCGGCGGCGTTCGCGACGCCGTTCGGCTACCAGACCAATGTGCTCGTGTTCGAGGTCGGCAAATACAAGTACATGGATTTCGTGCGGGTCGGCGTTCCCCTGAACCTCGTCACCTGGATCGCCGGGGTCATCGCCATTCCGATTTTCTTCCCCTTCTGAGCCATCGTCCACGGCTTCGCTGGTGCGCCCGGTCAGACGGATCGCTCTCAGCGGCTGCAGAACCGCAGCGGTTGTCGACAATCCCGGCTCCCGGGCGATCACGCTCGACCTGCTTCAAAACGACCGGATGAAAGATCCCGGGGTCGCCACCTCGGGGCCGCCTCGGCTAGGGTCCGGACGACGCGTCTCGATCGAGCGCGTGCCCGATCCCGAATATCTCGAACGAGAAAGTCAGTCGTTGCTGCTTGTCCTTGCCCTGTTGCCCCTGATCGGTGCTCTCGCGCCGGCCCTGGCTATTCGCAGGGGGCGCAATGCCAGTGCACTGGCGGCCGGTGCTGTGACGCTGGCGGCGCTGGTGATCCTCGGATCGTTCGCCCCCGCCGTGCTGGCGGGCGAGGTCGTGCAGGCCCGGATCGACTGGATCCCGCTGCTGGGGCTGAACCTCAATCTGTTTCTCGACGCGCTCGGCCTGATGTTCGCGGGCATGATCCTGGGCATCGGCCTGCTGGTCATCGTCTATGCCCGGTTCTACCTGGCCAAGGCGGATCCGATGGGGCGGTTCTTCGTCTATCTGCTGCTGTTCCAGGGGGCGATGACGGGCATCGTGCTGTCGGACAACGTCCTGCTGCTGCTGATCTTCTGGGAGCTGACCAGCCTGTCGTCCTTCCTGCTGATCGGCTTTTGGCGGCACCTGCCCGAGGGCCGGCAGGGCGCGCGGATGGCGCTGGCGGTCACGGGCGCGGGCGGGCTGTCGTTGATCGGCGGGCTGCTGATCCTGGGCAATATCGCCGGCTCCTACGATCTGACCGTGATCCTGCAGAACCGCGAGGCGATCCAGGCGTCACCGCTGTATCTGCCGGCCCTGCTGCTGATCCTGGGCGGCTGTTTCACCAAGTCGGCCCAGTTCCCGTTCCATTTCTGGCTGCCCCACGCCATGGCCGCTCCGACGCCGGTCAGCGCCTATCTGCATTCCGCCACCATGGTGAAGGCCGGCATCTTCATGCTGGCGCGGCTGTGGCCCGTCCTGTCGGGCACGGGCGAATGGTTCTACCTCGTGGCCACGACCGGCCTGGTGACCATGGTCTTCGCCGCCGTCGTGGCCCTGTTCAAGGATGACCTGAAGGGGCTGCTGGCCTATTCGACCATCAGCCATCTGGGCTTCCTGACCATGCTGTTCGGGTTCGGCACCCCGATGGCGGCGGTGGTCGGAGTCTTCCACATCCTCAACCACGCGACCTTCAAGGCCGCCCTGTTCATGAACGCGGGCATCGTCGATCACGAGGCGGGGACGCGCGACATCAAGCGGCTGGGCGGCCTGGCGACCCTAATGCCGATCGCCGCGACCCTGGCGGTCGTCGCCGGCCTGTCGATGGCGGGCATCCCGCCGCTGAACGGCTTCATCTCCAAGGAAATGATGCTGGAGGAGGCGTCCCATACCGTCTGGTGGAGCCAGCCCTGGCTGGTGCCGGCCCTGGCCACGCTCGGCGCGACCTTCTCGGTGGCCTATTCGTTCCGCTACATCGTCCATGTCTATTTCGGGACGACACGCACCGACTATCCGAAGACGCCGCATGATCCGGGCATCGGCCTGTGGGGCCCACCGGCGGTGCTGGTCGGCCTGGTCGTCGCCATCGGCCTGTTCCCCGCCGTCGTCGCGGGGCCCCTGGTCGAAGCGGTGTCGCGGGCCGTGATCGGGGGCGAGACCCCCTATTATTCCCTGTCGCTGTGGCATGGGGTGACCCCCGCCCTGTTCATGAGCCTCGCCGCCATCGGCATCGGGGCGGTGATCCTGGGCGCGCATCGGCCCATCGCCGCCGTCTGGCACCGTCTGGTGCTGCCCGATGCCAAGACCCTGTTCGATCGGGGGCTCGAGGCGGCGACCCGGGCGACGGTGGCCTTCACCGACCGAACCCAGAACGGCTCGCTAGAGCGCTACATCGCCATGTTCATCGGCACCGCCGTGGTGGTCGGTTTCGCCGGCTTCTTCGGCTTCGGATTCGTCGCCGGCGACCGGCCGACGACCCCGGCCTCGCCGATGGCGATCGTGGCCTGGGCCGCGCTGATCACGGCGACGGTTCTGGTGCTGCTCCATCACCGCGCGCGCTACCTGTCGCTGATCTATATCGGCATCGTCGGGCTGGTGATCTCGCTGGGCTTCATCCACCTGTCCGCGCCGGACCTGGCCCTGACGCAGATCTCGGTCGAGGTGGTCACCATCCTGCTGATGCTGCTGGCGCTCAACCTGCTGCCCAAGACCAGCCCACGCGAGAGCGGCCTGCCCCGCCGCCTGCGCGACGGCGGGCTGGCCGTGCTGTCGGGTCTGGGGGTCGGCGGCGCGGCCTGGGCCGTCATGACCCGGCCGCTGGACAGCATCTCCGCCTATTTCTGGGAGAACGCGTACTCGGGCGGGGGCGGCACCAATGTCGTCAACGTCATCCTGGTCGATTTCCGGGGCTTCGACACCTTCGGCGAGATCATCGTTCTGGGCATCGCCGCCCTGGCCATCGTCGCCCTGCTGGAAACCGTCGGAACGGGGGCCAGCGGACGCCGGATCCTGGCCTGGGCACCGGATACCCCGCGCTCGCCCGAGCACCACCCGATGATGCTGGTGGTCGCCACCCGCCTGCTGCTGCCGCTGGCCGTGATGGTGGGCCTGTACATCTTCCTGCGCGGCCACAACCAGCCCGGCGGCGGCTTCATCGCGGGTCTGGTCATCTCCATCGCCATCCTGATGCAGTACATGGCCTCCGGCTATCAGTTCGCGGCCCAGCGACTGCGCGCGGACCACCACACCCTGATCGGTCTGGGCGTGCTGATCGCGGCCGCCACCGGCCTGGGCTCGCTGCTGTTCGGTGCCCCGTTCATGACCACGGCCTTCGACTATTTCAGCCTGCCCGTGATCGGCGCGTTCGAGCTCGCCACCGCCATGCTGTTCGACGTCGGCGTGGCGCTGACGGTCATCGGCGCGGTGATCCTGGCCCTGGCCCAGCTGTCCCAGGTCGCGCAGAGCGCGGAGAAGCAGGAGCCCCTGCCGGCCGATGCGGCGATGGACATCGACCCGTCCCGCGCGCCCCCGCGCCCTGCCTCGACGGAGGCGGACCGATGATCAGCCTGGAGTTCCTGATCGCCTCGGCCATCGCCGTCCTGACGGCGGCCGGCGTCTATCTGGTCCTGCGACGACGGACCTTCCCCGTCGTGCTGGGCCTGGCCTTCCTGTCCTATGCGATCAACGTCTTCCTGTTCGCCATGGGGCGGCTGGTGATCGACCGACCGCCGCTCTACGACAAGGCGGCGGACAGCTACACCGATCCCCTGCCCCAGGCCCTGGTCCTGACCGCCATCGTCATCGCCTTCGGCATGACCGCCTTCGTCGTCGTTCTGGCCCTGCGCAGCTTCCTGGAGACGGGCGTCGACCGCGTCGATGGCCGCCCGGATCCGGAGGCCGACCAATGAACCTGATCGTTTCCTGGTGGGTGGTCACCAGCCTCCTCCTGCCCGCCGTCATGGGCGCCGCGATGGTTCTGCTGCTGCGCCATCGCCTGACCCTGTCGCGACTGGCCTCCATCGGATCCTGCCTGATCCTGATCCTGGTCGCCGCCGTGCTGGTGAACGAGGCGGGTGGCGGCACAATCCAGAGCTATGCCCTGGGCAACTGGCGCGCGCCCTTCGGCATCGTCCTGGTGCTGGACCGCCTGTCGGCCATGATGCTGCTGCTGACCGCGATCCTCGGCCTGATCGTCATGGTCTATGCCATCAGCACCGGGACGGACCGCAAGGGATGGCATTTCCACCCCCTGTTCCAGTTCCAGCTTCTCGGCCTGAACGGAGCCTTCCTGACCGGCGACCTGTTCAACCTTTTCGTCTTCTTCGAGGTCCTGCTGATCGCCTCCTACGGTCTGATGCTGCACGGCCAGGGCGGTCAGAGGCTGAAGGCGGGGGTGCAGTATGTGATCATCAACCTGGTCGGATCGACCCTGTTCCTCGTCGCCGTCGGCCTGCTCTACGGGGTCACGGGCACGCTCAACATGGCCGATCTGGCGGTGCGCGTGGCCGCGGCACCGGCGGGGGATCAGGCACTGCTCGCCGCCGCCGGCCTGCTGCTGACCACGGTCTTCGCGCTGAAGGCCGCGCTGGTGCCGCTGCATTTCTGGCTGCCCGGCACCTATGCGGCCACGACAGGGGCGGTGGCGGCCCTGTTCGCCATCATGACCAAGGTCGGAGCCTATTCCATCATCCGCACCAGCACGCTGATCTTCGGCGAGGACGCGGGCGGACTGGCGTTCCTGGTCGGCCCCTGGCTGCTGCCCGCCGCGCTGGTGACCATCGTCATCGGCTTTATCGGGATGTTCGCGGCCCGCGGCCTGCGCGATCTCGCCGCCTGGGCCGTGGTCGGCTCGATGGGGACGGTGCTGTGCGCCGTCTCGGTCTTCACCGTCCAGGCCATGGGGCCGGCGCTGTATTACATCCTGCATTCGACCCTGGCCGGGGCCGCTCTGTTCCTGATCGTCGACCTGATCGCACAGCGACGCGCCCAGCATGGCGACTCCCTCACCCTGGCCCCCCGCTTCCGCCAGAGCGAGATCCTGTCGGCCCTGTTCTTCCTCGCCGCCATCGCTGCCGTCGGCCTGCCGCCCCTGTCGGGTTTCGTCGGCAAGCTGCTGGTGCTGGATGGGGTGCGGGCTGCGCCACACGCCGTCTGGATCTGGGGCGTGATCCTGACCACCACCGTCCTCGGCGTGCTGGCCCTCGCCCGGGCCGGCAGCATGATCTTCTGGAAGAGCGCGGCGGTCGAGGGCGAGATCGAGCTGCGCGCCCTGCGCGGCACGCGCGGGGGGGTGGGGGCGGCCGCCGCCCTGTTGTTGACGCTCGCCGGTCTGACGGTGCTGGCGGGGCCTGTGACCCGCTATACGGCAGCGGCGGCGACGCAGCTGTTCGCCCCGGAACAGTATATCGCAGCCGTCCTGGGTCCGCAGTCCGGAGGTCGCCGATGATCCGCCGCCTCTTCCCCCATCCGGCTCTGAGCGCGATGCTGGTCGCGGTCTGGATGCTGCTGGTCAACGCCTTCACCTTCGGTGCCCTGTTCCTGGCCCTGGTGTTCGGGGTGCTGGTGCCGCTGTACATCAATCGCTTCTGGCCCGATCAGCCCCGGATCCGCTTCGGCCGCGCCCTGATCGGTTATGTCGGCATCGTCCTGTTCGACATCGTCATCGCCAATTTCCACGTCGCCTCGGTCATCCTGACGCGACGCAATCGCGACCTGCGCGCCCGATGGCTGGTGATCCCGCTGGAGCTCCGCTCCCCCGAGGCGATCACGACCCTGGCGGCGACCATCAGCCTGACCCCCGGCACCGTCTCCAGCGACATCTCCGGCTGCGGCCGATTTCTGCTGGTTCATGCCCTGGACGTGTCCGACCCGGAGGCGGAGGTCATCCGCATGAAACGCCGCTACGAGGGTCGTCTGTTGAAGGTGTTCATATGACCGGAACCCTCCTGCCCGTGGCGCTGGGCTTCGCCTTCGTGTGCGTCAGCCTGTCGATCCTGCTGAACCTGTTCCGGCTGTGGCGGGGGCCGCTGTCGGCGGACCGGATCCTGGCGGTCGACACCCTGACCATCAACGCCATCGCCCTGATCGTGCTGTTCGGCATCGCCTATACGACCTCGGCCTATTTCGAGGCGGCGCTGCTGCTGGCCATGGTCGGTTTCGTGGGCACGGTCGCCTACTGTAAATTCCTGCTGCGCGGGGACATCGTCGAATGAGCCTGTTCGCCGAAATCGCAATCTCGCTGCTGCTGGTGGTCGGCGGGGCGTTCACCCTGGTCGGGTCCTGGGGCCTGGCCAAGCTGCCCTCGGTCATGACCCGGCTGCATGGACCGACCAAGGCCACCACCCTGGGGGTCGGGGCCTGCCTGATCGCCTCCATGATCTATTTCCCCGCCCGGGGAGGCGACTTTTCGGCCCACGAATTGCTGATCGCCCTGTTCCTGTTCCTGACTGCGCCCGTCTCGGCCAACATGATCGCCAAGGCCCATATCCATCGCCAGGGCCGCGGCATCGACCCCAATCCGAGTGACCACATCATGGACGGCCTGCCGTCCCCGCCCGGCGATTCGGACTGGGCGACCTTCGTCGGCGCGGACGCACGGTTCGACTCCGTCTCTAGCGCGCCGGTCGACAAGACCCAATCCTGAGCCCGCCTCAGGCCGAGGCCCCTCGACCCGAGGTCGTGGCCTGGTCCGCATCCTCGTCTGCGTCCGGATCACGGCCCTGGCTGCGGTCGAACCACCGCATCACCGGCGTGACGGTGATGCCGTGCAGCAGGATCGACATCAGGCAGATCAGGCCGACCAGAGCCCACAGGCGGTCACCGCCCGCGAACGGCGCGGCGTTCAGCCCATAGGCGAGGTAGTAGAAGGACCCGACGCCGCGGATACCGAAGAAGGCCAGGATCAGCTTCTCGCGCATCGGCGCATCCCAGCCGATGAAGCCGAGCATGCCGGCGGCCGGCCGCACGACCAGCACGATCAGAACCGCCGCCAGCATGTCGATCGGCCGCAGCGGGGCCAGCAGACCGGAGACCAGGGCCCCGCCGAACAGCACCAGGACGACCATCATGGCCATGCGTTCGATCTGTTCGATGAAGTCGTGCATCTGGACGTGAAAGTCGTGGTCCCGGTCCGCATGCCGGAAAGCCAGGGCCGTAATGAAGACGGCCAGGAAGCCGTAGCAGTGCAGCATCTCGGTCACGGAATACGAGATGAAGGTCGCGGCAAGGACGATGAACCCGTCCCGCGTCGCCGCCAGCCGCGTGCTGATCGGGATCATGAAGGTCAGCCAGCCGAACAGCCAGCCCACGGCCCAGCCGATCACCAGCCCCGCGCCGGTCTCCCACAGCACATTGACAGTGAACCATTCGACGAACCAGTCCGTCTTCTGGCCGGCCGCGACCAGGGCCAGGGCGATGGCGAGATGCACGAACGGGAAAGCGAGGCCGTCGTTGAGCCCGGCCTCAGAGGTCAGGCCGAAGCGGACCTCGTCCTCCTTGCCCTCCTGCGGCGCCCCGACCTGGATGTCGGAGGCGAGCACCGGGTCGGTCGGGGCCAGGCTGCCGGCCAGCAGGATGGCCCCGGCCAGTCCCAGGCCCAGCAGCCCGTAACCCAGCCCCGCGATGGCGGCGATCGAGACCATCATGGTGATGCCGAGGAGGCGCCAGGTGACACCCCAGCGTTTCAGATTGAAGACGCGGTCGATCTTCAGGCCGGCTCCCATCAGGGCGATGATGACCACGAACTCGGTCAGACGCTCCGTGATGTCCGGATAGGCCTGGGGCATGGGATCGAACCCCACCTGCGGCAGGCTGAAGATGCCCGCCCCCAGGGCGACGCAGACGATCGGCAGAGACAGGGGCGCGCGCCGGAACACGAGGGGCAGCCAGGCCACCAGCGCGATCAGCGATCCGACGACGAACAGGATGAGGATATAGGGATCGGGCATGGCGTTCCGGTGTGGGGGCGTGCTGAGAGGTTGCTCAATGCGCCAGCGTATCAGAGGTTACCCGGGCGCTCTTTCTCGCCTCAGAGGCAGTAGGTCGTCGTGACCGTCGGCAGCAGGGCCCAGACGGCGGAGACGAGGCCAACCCAGGCCGTGGCACGGCTGACGAAGCGCACAAAGGGCGACGGCGAGCCGAAGCGCGAACTATGCAGGGCCCAGACCAGGCCCAGCTGGACCACGATGGCGAGGCCGTAGGCCCCCACCAGCAGAAGGCGTGGCACGGGGATCACGCCGAATACCGTGCCGTCGATCCCGTGCCCGCAGATCAGCCCGTGCAGGCCATAGACCGCGCTGAAACTGGCCAGCCAGACCAGCGGCGCGATCAGGATCCGAAGGATGTCCTTCACGCCAGCAGCCCCGGCGCATGGGCGACCGCAAGGATCAGGAGGGCCGTGGCGGCGAGGTAGTCGACCCACAGGGTCACGACCGGGAACTCGGCATGACGACTTGGCGAGGTGAAGCCCCGGACCACCCGCGCGGCCAGGAAGGCCACCATCAGGGCGACGAGCGCGGCGTGGAACAGCGCATAGCCGCCCAGCACCAGCAGCGTCGCCCCATAGGCATGGTCGGCGGGGGTGGGCGCGCGGACCACGATCCCGAGCGCCGCCGCGGCCACGAACAGCGCGCCGAGGAAGGCGACACCCAGCCACACCCGGACGTCATCGCCCCGGGCATTGGCCCGCGCAGCCCGGCGGATCGACACCCCAGCCAGGCCCGCGCCGAGGATACCGAGCGCCCACTCCAGCAGCGAGGTGCCGAACCAGGCGGGCGGCGGCCACGCCGGGGCCACGGTCCAGAGGAAGGCGAACCCGAACAGCAGGGAGCCGAAGAAGGTCGCATTGGCCGTCAGCAGGAAGACCGAGCCCCACCAGCTGGGCGAGCGTCCGACCTGGGTGGCGTTGGGCAGGTCCAGACCCTGGCCGATGGCGCGCAGCGGCAGATCGGTCTTTCGCCCCAGCGACCAGGCCCAGCGCCAGGCGAGGATCGTCACCCCCACGACCGCCAGCGGAACCGTCCAGTAGAACTTGAGCAGCAGGGAGACGAAGAACACTCCGGTGACCGCCGCCATCACGATCGGCAGGCGGGTATTCGTCGGATAGATGATGTGGAAGTCCGGCTTGCCGCTCGCGATCTCGACCGTCAGGCTTTCGCGCCAGCCCCGTTCGGGTTCGGACAGATAGCCCTCCCCGCGCGCCAGACGGATCGGCAGGTCGGGATCGTCGGCCAGCGGCTGGCGACTGTTCACGTGCGGCAGACTGGCGAAATTATAGGCCGGGGGCGGCGTCATCATCGCCCATTCCAGCGTCCCGGCCTTCCACGGATCGCGGCGGCTGCGGCGCGCGGTGAAGGCGTGCAGGACCAGGTCGACGATTACCATGGCGATGCCGATGGCCAGCACGAAACTGCCGATCGAGGAGATCAGGTTGACCGTCGTCCAGCCGTCCTCCGGCAAATAGGTCGAGATGCGTCGCCGCTGACCCAGCAGCCCGACCCAGTGCATGGCCAGGAAGGTCACGTGGAAGCCGATGAAGACCAGGGCGAAGGCCAGCTCGCCGAGCCGGAAGAACCGCTTGCGGCCGCTGACGTGCGGCATCCAGTAATAGAGCCCGGCCATGATCGGAAAGACGAAGCCGCCGAACAGGACGTAGTGCAGGTGGGCCGTGACGAAGGCGGTGTCGTGCGCCTGCCAGTCGAACGGCACGACCGCGACCATCACCCCGGTCAGTCCGCCGATGACGAAGGTGAAGAAGAAGCCGAGCAGGTGCAGCATCGGCATGCGCAGGCTGGGCCTGCCCTTCCACATGGTCCCGATCCAGGCGAACAGCTGGACCCCGGTTGGCACCGCCACCAGGGTCGAGGCGGCCGAGAAGAAGGCCAGCCCCATGTGCGGGATTCCGGTCGTGAACATGTGGTGGACCCAGATGCCGAACGACAGGAAGGCCAGCCCCGTCGCCGAGGCCACGATCCAGCCGTAGCCCAGCAGGGTCGTTCGACACATGACGGGCAGGATGGTCGAGATCACCCCCGCCGCCGGCAGGAAGATGATGTAGACCTCGGGGTGGCCGAACAGCCAGAACAGGTGCTGCCACAACAGGCTGTCGCCGCCGAACTCCGCCTGAAAGAAGGGCAGTCCGAAGGCCCGCTCCAGTTCCAGCAGGATCGATCCCAGGATCAGCGGTGGGAACCCGGTCAGGATCATCAGGGCCGTGACCAGGGCGTACCAGGCGAAGATCGGCATCTTGTCCAGCGACATGCCGGGGGCCCGGTATTTCAGGATCGAGACGGTGAGCTCAACCGCCGCCGCGATGGCCGAGATCTCCACGAAGGTGATCCCGATCAGCCAGAAATCGGTGTTGATGCCGGGCGAATAGATGGCGCTGGTCAGGGGCGGATACATGAACCAGCCGCCGTCCGGCGCGATGCCCAGCACCATCGACACCAG